>JAWLEB010000109.1:0-2521 GCA_041686375.1 Bacteroidales bacterium | reverse complement strand
AAGACTATAAAAATTGCCTTTTAATTCACTCGTTGTATAATTTATCTGCTGTTCTTTATAATCAAATTTTTTACCCGGTTTGAATGTGTTACGGGCTTTACAGTCTGCTCGGGCAAGCCCGGCAGCCTTTGCCCTCAGTGCAAAATCCTTCGTTCTTCAGATAAATTATATTTCATATCGGTCAGCCCTAGTTATTTTTTATGTTCTTGCAAAGTCTAGCAGAGGCTTTATATTTCCATTATCTGCCTCATATATAGCATTCAAATATTCATTCCGGGTCTCTCCTTGTTCTGTTATGTTTTTAGCTCCCCAGGAAAAGACATCTTTTTTAAAACCTTTATGAATCAGGATATCAGCACATAGTCTGGAGTGACGCCCATTACCGTTTGGGAAAGGGTGTATTTTTACTAATCTGTGTTTGAACCTAATTGCAATTTCATTTTCTGGATAGACATTTTTATCAATCCATAACTTACAGTCATCCATAAGTTTTCTAAGTTCTTGCTCAATATAGTATTTGTCAACTCCAATGTTTTTATTCGTTTTGCGGAAAGTGCCAGCCCAACCCCATACTTCCCCAAACATTCTTTTGTGCACTTCTTTAATGAATTCAACAGTAAGTATCTTTTCTATAGAGGGATTTATCTTTAAACTCCATTCTACAGCCTTTTCAATATTCGCCTGTTCGAATTCATCAAGTTCAGCTCGGGTTGATATTGTTTTAATCTTAAGATCTTCCTTTTCTTCTTCTTCTATAGGTGTCTGACCTTTAATATATTCTAAATCTAATCCCATAGCATTTTAGGCATATCATTCTTTAATTCGATGGCTTTTTCTTTAATGGCTTTTGCAATCCGTTCAGGAGAGTTTTTCTGATCCTCCAATCCCATCTGAATGGAAGTGCGTTCCACAATACTTTTTGCTAATTCCTCTGCTCTTTTTTCAATCATTCCCTCAAGTGACTTTTCAGAAGGAATGAACCCGTAAACAAATTTCATATCAAGCGCTGCTGCTACTTGCTTAAGCACATTAATTGAAACTGAACCATTCTTTTCTCTCTCTTCAATTTCTTTTACACTCTGAGGGGTTATAGACATTCTTTGCCCAAGCTGTCTTAATGACATATTAATTCCCTGGCGAATTGAATAAATCCAACCTTCAGGCGGGACTACTACTTCATCCAGGTTACTGTACTTATCAATTTTTTTGTCTAGTTGATCTCTTATTAACTTTTTTGTATTCATAAGGCTATTCCCTTAAAATATTTATACAAACATAAGGGTATAGCCTGAATTATGCAACTTTATTTTAAGGGCATGACCTGATTTATAATTGGGGCTAACTTTGTTATATGGGTAAAAAAGAAAAGATATTACAAAAGATCATCAAGGTGGTTGATAAAAACGCCCCTGATTCAGAAGTGTATTTGTATGGTTACCAGGCCAGAGAAAATAATGAAGGGATTAGATTGAAATGAGCGGCACAAAAGAAGTATGCTGAAAACAAAACACAAACTTTGAATGGATCCGGTTGCCAAAGTCCATCACAACAGAATAAGAAAACATTTTGAATTTCTAGATAAATCATCTTTATTTGTTGTACCAACGCTCCGCTTTACCGTCAGGTAAAGTTCTGCTGCCTTCTATGGCAGCTTTTTTATTTATTATGGCAAGAACCACATTCTATCTTGCCATCTATAATTCCAGATTAATTTATATTTTGAAAACGAAGAAAAGTGTATTAACATTGTAATTACATTAAGTATTCAGATTATGGAGGTCTCGATTATTAAAATAGGAAACTCAAAAGGAATTCGCTTTAGCAAAACAATTCTGGAAAAGTACAATCTCAGAGATAAAGTGGATTTGATTCTTGATGAGGATCAAATTATCATTAAGCCAATTTCAATTCCCAGAAAAAACTGGGATGAAGCTTTTAAAGAGATGTCCTTGAATGGGGATGACAGACTCTTATTCAACGATGTGTTTGACGACGAAGACCTGGAGGAATGGAAATAAATCAATATCAAATTATTCTTGTAAATGTCGATCCCGCCATTGGAAACGATATTAAGAAAACAAGACCATGTATCGTTATTTCTCCGGATGAGATGAATAAATATCTCAATACAGTAGTTATTGCACCCATGACAACCAGGTCGAAAAACTATCCCACCAGAATTGAAATCAAACATGACCGTAAACCAGGTTGGGTTGTAATTGATCAAATAAGAACGATAGATAAAAAAAGAATTATCAAATCAATAGGAAGACTCTCAAAACCTGAAATTAAAGAAGTCAAAAGTATAATTAAAGAGACTTATGTCAGATAGCAACTAAGCCCTTCCCTCAGGTTATTTTGTTAAGGATAATGCCTGCATAATGATTAAACCTGAAGGCAATAGTATTATATTTAATCTTTCTTAAAAGTAGTATTAACAGGTAATAAAACTGCTATGAACATTTCCGGGCGACTCAGAATGTACTTATATGGTTTCTTGTTTTTTCAGATCCTATTACTA
>JAWLEB010000108.1:0-2606 GCA_041686375.1 Bacteroidales bacterium | reverse complement strand
TCACTATCAACCGACAAAAACTAAATTTCTGTCGATTTCATTTTTATATCATTCATATTCAGATATTTACAATATCGTTTTCAGTTTTCTAAAAACCTACCTCCCATTAAAAGAGGGATCTTTGTATGGTTGCAGGGCTCTTGTTGCGGCTAATTCTGCGCTTGGTGTATGCCCGCCTGCCCTCAGTTACTACCCACATCAGGTCTAAATGGCTTATCAGGTGTATCCGTATGAGTGCCGCTACAGTCGAAAATGCTTTTTTGCTTTTCGATAACACCCTGATTACATTGAGCAACAAATGGGCTATGAGCGTACACCAGATCTGCGTTTTTATGCCATTCTCCGTGTCTGAATAGAAAAAATGTAACTGAAAATTCTGTTTTATTTTTTTGAATGCCGTTTCTATTGTCCATCGATATTTGTAAATCAAAGCAACTTCTTCCCCCGTTATATCCCAATTGTTAGTGATGAATTTGTATTTACGCCCCTGCTCGTCCCGATAATAAACCAATCGCAGGCAAAGTGTTTTTTCCTGTTTCTCTTTTTTATATTTCAGGTGAATGTGTTCAATCCGGTACACACCATATTCATCTTTTTCAAGCAGTTTTTCAAATAATACTTCCTGAACTTCGGCCTTCGCATTATCTTTCAACCGGCAGACAAAATAGACCCCTTCCTCTGTCCACTCTGCAAACTGCCGGTAATAGTTATATGCTTTATCGAAGACTAACATGCTGCCTTTTGACGGGTTCAAATGCTGTAAAAACTTCTTGTCGTGCATTTTTGCCTCGCTGATTTTGGCAAATACTGCCGTGTCTGCATGTACATCGGTCAGCATGTGAACTTTCAAGCCTCCCTTTTTCTTTCCATCCCCTTTCGGATTACGGCCAACGCCTTTCATTACGTCCGAAAACAGCGTTATGGTGGTTGAATCGAAGGCATAAAACTTCTCAAAACTTATCTTCTCTTTTCGGCTGACCGACAAAAGTGGCTCAAAATATTTAATCAACGCGAAATAATACAGCTTGAAAACTTCGTTGTCGCGGTCGCGCAAAGCGTCCCCTGCTGTGCTTTTGGACGGTGAACTGTCCATTCCAAGATAATTTAGCTTTCCTGCCAAAGCCCGCATTCCATCACATACCTCTCCCATTGAATCGCAGCGGGAGAATATCCCGAATAGCATCACGACCAATTGCTCCCATGAAAAAAATGACTTGTAATAACGATCGCTGCCGCATTGCCCTACTAAAAGATCAAATTGCTCTCTCGGAAGAATTTTCATAACCTGTTTGAAAATCGGCTGACCGACTAAATTCTTTGTCATATCTTTGCCCATGTTGCAGTTTTTTTTTTAGCAAAACAAACTTACAACATTGGGGTGAAACCTTATGGAAGTAACCCCATTTTTACTGAAATTTTAACCGGTCAGTAGTGATTCCTTTTATCTTCCCATACTTTTAATCCAAAAACACTTGTTCTTCCAAATGGGACAAATCCATTGTTCCGTTTCATTGAAGCTCTGATTTTGTTTTCAGTAGTATTTAAACCAGGATATAATTCAATTACTTTTTTGTAAATGTCAGAAACCTTTGATGGAACTCCTAAGTCTTCTAATGCTTCGTACGCATATTCATAAACTTGTTTATTGGTATTTCTTTTAAAAACGATATTTTCTTCTAAATCAATAGTTAACTCAAACTCAGAAAAAAGTATGGTTTCACAAATTGTTGTTATGATGTCGAATTTTAAAATGCAGTTATCGTTTTTGAAACTTAATAAATAAGATTGAAAATGAAATTTGTAATCATCCTCTATTTTTGAAGAAAGCCTAGTATAAACATCTTGTATGAATTTCTCAAAATTAAAAATCCAAGTTAAATCCTTTCTTACTAAATAGAAATTATTCCAATTATGTTTATTCCTAAATCTTTTATTCAAAATTCCATTTTCTGTGTCCCCTATTAAATCATGTGTCTCTTTTAAAAGAATTGAAAAAGTATAAACAATAAATTTAGGATTGAACTTTACATTTTCATTCTCATTTATTTTTATAATTTCATCATTGGAAAGATTTATAAATTCATCATCTTGAGATATTTGATAAGTATTAAGATTTTCATAGCTTAATTCAAGATTAAACAACATATTTATAATTCTGGGAAATTTTTTTAGTGTTTTATTCCGGATTTGCCGAATGCGCTCATGAGTTAAATTTATGTTGGATTTAAAGTCCTTTATCATTAAGGGCTTTGAGGAATAAAATATATTACACAGCCCCAAAAATATAGTTGTCTCCTTTTCATCGTACAAATAATTTTCGACGATCAAGTGATATATTGTTTTAAATATTGGATAACCAAAACTGAAATCATAATTTTCACCAATTTTATTAATTGTATCGTGAGAAACTTTATAATTCTTTATTAAAAATGTATTGTAATATTCCTTTAAAATTTCATGGTCCTCAAATAAAGAAACTAACTCGATTAATTCTTTAACTTCAGCAATAAATGCCTTAATCTCTTTCCCTGTTGAACTAAACCCGCCTTGGCGGGAGCTTATTTCCCAACTAAAATAGGAATAGTTGCAGAGATATGTGATTTTGC
>JAWLEB010000107.1:0-2656 GCA_041686375.1 Bacteroidales bacterium | reverse complement strand
TACCTTCCAACTTCTATCTTCTTCTCTGCTTCCAGCTTCCAGCTTCGAGCTTCGAGCTTCTATATAATCATCCCCCTGTGTGTCAAAATCTTCGACATGGGTGTTTCATGTTTTAGTGTTTTATTATTTAATCTTTAGTAAAGGCTTAATTATTTTCTTTATCATAAAACTTAAAGCTTTTGAGCTATAGGATTCATCATTAAAAGTACCTATTACATAAGTCTCGGTTTCCGGATGGTAAAACATAAAAGCTCCGGTTATACCAACACACCCCCAGCAAAATAACTTCTCGGGCATTAACAATGGAATGGATTTAGGCTTCCAGACAGAATATCCATAATCAAAACCTATGGCAGGGAAACCCATTTTTACATCATCATAAATCATTTGATGCAATGTGGCTTCCTTTACCAATTGACCATTAACCAAAGCTTTCATAAAAACCATAAATTCGCTCAAAGGTGCCACTACACCTCCTCCAGCATAATCAATCTTTGCTATCCTTTTATCTTCAATAAAATCAATATTGGAAAGAACTATGTGTGCCGGAGGAAATTGGGGTTTGTTTTTTGATTCAGAAAATCCACTAATAAAAGAATCATTCATTTCCAAAGGTTCAAAAATCATTTCATGAACAACTTCGTGAAATGGTTTTTTATTGATTTTTTCTATAATTAAACCCAGCAAATAGTAATTTGTATCGGTATAGAAATGTTTTTGCCCAGGCTTACCAACGGGCTGAAGATTAGCTTTCCCCCATTCCAATGCTTCCTTCACAGACATTTCAAGCTTTGGGTCGTTTATCATTTTTTTGAGCAATGGGAAAAAAACATCATTTAACCCGGAGGTTTGCTTTAGTAAATGTTTGATGCTAATATCGTCGGAGTAATCCTTGCCCTTATAGACATGCAAATCCTGCATCAATTCTGCATCAAGGTGTTGTGCAATTTTGTCTTCAAAAGACAGCAAACCTTTATCGTTAAGCATACTTATAAGGGTAGCCGTAAACAATTTGCCCACAGAGGCGAGATGGTTGGCTTGTTTAGGATTTGCCGAAATTCCGTCAGTTTTTCCTTCAGCAATATTAATGTCAATTCCTAATTTTTCAGAATTCACCAATAGATAGCCATTCTTAAGCTTTTTACCTCTTTTAACTTGCTGCCTGAAAATGGACTCAATTTGTTCTTGTACTATTGCTATTTTCTTCATTGTCTATTATTAATTTTAGAGTTAATGTACACATCGTTTTCTAAATGCCCTGTAACGGTCTCGGGCTATGTGCCGTGCGGGCATAAAGCGGAGTTGCCTGCCCAAACTTAACCAAAGTAACTAAACTGTAAATTGCGCCCATCTTGCATTTTAGCCCGCATGGCATATAGCCTCGCGTTGTGCAGCGTAGTTATTCTCTGTCGATCGATAATACCTTCGTAAGTCCAAACCGGATCTCTTCCATAATTGTCTCGGAAACAGACCCTATTTGCTTTACAAATCTTTCCTGTGATACCGACCTGATTTGAAAACTGTCTATTCCAGAAACCTTGGTTACTCCGTTTTCTTTGTCAGGCTCCAGTTTTGTCATCCAGGGTGCTGGTTCGTATTTGTCTTTCCAGTCGGTTATCGGCACGATGATTTTCAGCGGTAATTTTCCCAGTGCGTTGTCGTTCACTATAATCGCTGGTCTTGTCTTTTTTAATCTCGGCTCCCACAGATGGGTCAAGATTTATCAGCCAGATTTCACCTTGTTTCATAGAAGTTCTCAAAATCAAGGTTTGTAAATGCAGTCAGTTCTTTGTCCGAGAGGTAGTCCTCATACAACTCGTCCGCTGCCTTTTTCATCTGGACTTCTTCTTCCTGCTTGCGCATCAAGTGCATAGAACGCTCAATGACATAAATCCGCTTTCTGACAGGAAGTTTTTGTATTTCTTTAATGAGTTCCCTGGTTTTCATAGTCAATCATTTAATGTCGAAAGATACGAATTTATGGTCAAAATATTTCCACTTTATTCTTGTCATCCCATGTTTTTCCAGTTCTTTTTAGAATGAATTCATTCAATGCCAATCCAGTTATTTCTTGCAACGTACTTCCGGTACGGACATAATATTTACCTCTTACTGAAATAGGCACATCATAGCGGGGAACAATAATTTCAAGATAATGCCTGCCCTATTGCACAAAGCCCGATTCCTGGTACTACTATCACAATTGAAAGGTTGACGAAACGAGGTTACACCTCCATGTTGGAATTGTACAAACAAATTTCCCCACAATTTAATCCCGGATAAATCGGGACTGTATACGAGACCCGCACGTACAGTGGTGTGAGAGGCGCACCGGTGGGCTTATTGGCTCACCGGCCGTCTACTCGATTGGGGCTAGTTGTTTGTTTCCTCAATGTATTTGTTAATCAATTTCACAGTCTTTTCGGTTCCTTTTTCATTTGATATATTAGTACCTGCTTCCAAACACTTCTTTTTCATTTCTTGATTGTTTTTAACTGAAAGTATTGCATTTGATAAAACACTACTATTCATCCGATTAATATTAAGTGGTTTATAGGCATATCCGAGTTTTTGGATTGCTGAAGCCCTCATTTTCTGGTCAAAAATATGCGGTATCGGAATTGATGGCAATCCCGCTCTTAATACTTCCGCTGTT
>JAWLEB010000106.1:0-2677 GCA_041686375.1 Bacteroidales bacterium | reverse complement strand
ATAATAAATAATGGATTTGGCGCTGTAAAAGAAAGCGGTTATTCAAGGATTGATGTTTGGGACGATGAGCGTACCAAAAAAATGGCAGAGCATTATAAGGAAATATTGAAGCTTTTGGGTGAAGACCCTGAGCGTGAGGGGCTGAAGGACACTCCAATGCGGGTTGCAAAAGCAATGCAGTTTTTAAATAAAGGAAAAAATATTGATCCGCGTGAAATAATTCAATCGGCAATGTTCCAGGAAGATTACAAGGAAATGGTAATTGTGAAAGATATTGAATTATATTCTATGTGCGAGCATCATATGATTCCGTTTTATGGAAAAGCTCATGTGGCTTACATTCCAGACAATTATATCACGGGGTTAAGCAAAATCGCCCATGTTGTTGAAACCTATGCTCGCAGACTACAAGTACAAGAGCGACTAACTATGGAGGTCCGTGATTGTATTCAGCAGACATTAAAACCTATGGGGGTAGCTGTTGTAATTGAGGCGCATCATATGTGCATGCAAATGAGAGGAGTGCAGAAGCAGAATTCAGTAACAACAACTTCTGCTTTTACCGGAACCTTTCTGAAAGACACGAGAACACGTGATGAATTCACCCATTTGATAGGGTCGGAACTTCATTAACTTCAATTTGAATACGAATTAAAAAATCTTTATTTTCGCTGCTTATTTAAATATTAACTAAAAAGTTATGCCTATGAAAGCTTATGTATTCCCCGGTCAGGGTGCCCAGTACGTTGGTATGGGAAAAGACTTGTATGAAAAGACAAAAATAGGGAAAGAATTATTTGAAAAAGCAGACGATATTTTAGGTTTTAGCATCACAGATGTAATGTTCAATGGGACGGATGATGATTTAAAGCAAACCAATGTAACACAGCCAGCCATTTTTCTTCACTCAGTGATTTTGGCAAAAACAATTCCTGATTTTAAACCCGACATGGTGGCCGGCCATTCACTTGGCGAATTTTCTGCATTGGTTGCCAATGAAGCTTTGGCGTTTGAAGATGCATTAAAATTGGTAGCAAAACGTGCTGATGCTATGCAGAAAGCCTGTGAGACAGAGCCTTCAACGATGGCTGCTATAATGGGCTTAAAAGATGAAACCGTTGAAGAAGTTTGTAATCAGATTGATGATGTTGTAGTTCCGGCAAATTATAATAGTCCGGGACAGGTTGTAATCTCAGGCTCAACGGGTGGCATAGATACAGCTACTGAGATTTTGAAGGAAAAAGGAGCAAAAAGAGCAGTAAAACTTAAGGTAGGAGGGGCTTTTCATTCACCATTAATGGAGCCGGCAAAACAGGAGCTTGAAAAAGCCATTAATGAAACTACTTTTTCCAAGCCAATTTGCCCGGTATATCAGAATGCCACTGCAACTCCTTCTGATAAGCCCGAAACAATAAAAGAGAATTTAATCAAACAGCTTACTTCACCTGTGAAATGGACTCAGTCAGTCGAAAATATGATCCAGGACGGAGCAAAATCATTCACAGAAGTTGGCCCGGGAAAAGTGCTTCAGGGACTTATAAAAAAGGTAGACCGTAAGATGCCTACCGAAAGTGCAGAGGTACCTGAATAGAACTTGAGTAATTTTTTAAGAAAAATTGTCCGGGAAAATGAATCATAAAAATGAGATATTTTTCCCGGACATTTTTATTATAGGGAGTTTCAGAATTCTATAAGAATGTCAGAATTAGGGATACAGAATAAAGCTAATTATCAACGAAATATAAAAAAATTGTATCTGGTTATTTTAACGTCAGTTCGACATAAGCTTAACCTATAGATCAGTATAATTTAGAAGACTTATTCCTTACTTTTTGTCTCCCACACAAAAAGTAACAAAAAAGTCACCGCCGGAATAAAATTTTTATAAATCTAAGGAATCCCCGCCCCAGATAAAATAAACTCAGCCGTCTCCGTAAACTCCGACGGCTTCAAACAGTATTTTATCTTTTGGCTAACCCGGCTTCCAAGATTTATAACAAAATTTTATTATGCGGCCAATGAAGCAACATACTAAAGGTAAACAAATACTCAAACAAAACGCAGAAAATCTTTATGTCAGCATATTATTCTAATGTTTGTAT
Organism: Bacteroidales bacterium; assembly: GCA_041686375.1. Classification (GTDB taxonomy): domain Bacteria; phylum Bacteroidota; class Bacteroidia; order Bacteroidales; family UBA12077; genus JAGXLC01. Next base: position 575 of record JAWLEB010000106.1, on the reverse strand, counting down.
AGAAAAATTGTTTTATTCTTAGCTCGAGTTCACATTATTTTAATATTTACTTCTACTCCTGTAAATGCCTATTATAGGCCGCTAGTTCTGAAACTCCCAAAGGAATTTCTTTTAATCCTTATATGCTGCATGTCCCGCTGCCAACTGCTTTCTACTGCAACTGCAACTAATGCTGCTACTACTTGCTCATTTCTAAACTGATAGTCTTTTAAATATTACTCCTGCTCCAGAATATGCTTAATCTATTCATCCTTAAACTTTAAGGTGATATTTTGTTTAATATCCGGATGAAGGCTTCTCGGCACAGGACTGGCATTTACCAAATTTCTCAGGATGTTTTTTTGCTCATCACTTAAATCGTGATTTGTAAAATCATATTCAATCTGAATTTCCTTAATTCTCCGCGGATCGTTGCGCATAACCTTTTTTGCAGTTGCCGTTGCGTTGTCGATATTAAATCCATTTTCCTTCGCTTTTATTCCCATAATAGTGAAAATACAACTGCATAATGCGCTGGATACCATGTCTGTTGGTGAAAAGTATTCGCCTTTTCCTTTATTGTCAACAGGAGCGTC
>JAWLEB010000105.1:0-2734 GCA_041686375.1 Bacteroidales bacterium | reverse complement strand
TCTTCAGAGCCGGAATAAATATTTATAAGCCCGGGGTCAAGGCGTACACCAGATGAAAAAATGAGATTTTGTGAGATTCTGGAATCGATTTCGTATCCTACAAGAAGCCCGAAGTCATAGTTTTTATAACTAGCACGGATATTTTGCTGCTCATCATTAATATGTTGGTTGGCGTTTTGCAGATAGCTCCCGTAGGTTCCAAAAACCAGGTTGTGTGAAACGGGGATATTTTTACCTTCTTTGATGAATTTATAGCGACCAGCCAACTGAATGGATGAATAATTTAAATTTATTTGATTGGTTATGAATTTTCCATTAAGGTATTCTTTGTAATTTTGGCCATTGGAATTATTCAACAGCCCCTCAACCTGGAACGATAATCTGTCATTAAGCTCAATTCCTCCAATAAGACTGAAAGAGTTATTTCTTTGTGGCTCGGCAGCACTGTATGGAGAATTTTTGATACTATTCAATGTTTTGTTGCTTAGGAGCCAGGTATTTGTGAATTGCCCTGAAGTACCAATGTATATTTTTGGTTTTTCTTTTGTATCATCCTCTTCTTTCTCAGAAGAAGGAGATGAAGGAGCATTGCTCTGTGCTAATACTGCATATTTGTTATCTTCAACGCTGAGTTTTGCCTCCAGACTTTTTAGTTTATGCATATCAAGCTGATAGTCCTGTTCTTGCGATTCGTTTGTGGTTTGTAGAGTATGTTTGATGTGTCTTTTTAATCCCCCTGTTTCAAACCTTGCAATTTCTGTATTTGTCAAATTGTCTTCTATTGTCTTTTCTACGGAACTATATAAAGGTGATGTTCTTTGTATTTGACGAATGGTATTTTTATTTTCGATTTTCTCTGTATAAGATTTTTGAGTGTTTTGACTTATTCTGGGAGGAAAAACAAACAATAGCAGTATTAAAACAGCTGCAGCTGCGGCTACACTATAGGATAACCGGTGGAAAAAGACGACCTTTTCTTCTCTGTGCAGTTCACCAGCAATATGTTCCCATGTATTATCAATATCCAGCTGGTCCTGAATATTTTCCCATACTGATTCAGGAGGAAGCTCTTCGGATTCTTCTATCTTCTTTTTATACCAATATTTAAATCTATCTTCTTCCATTTTTAATAGTAATCTTTAATCATCTCCTGAAGCATGGCTCTTGCCCTTTTGTATTGAGATTTTGATGTTCCTTCTGTAATATCTAGCTTGTTAGCTATTTCCCTGTGTGTGTAACCTTCAAGGGCATAAAGGTTGAAAACTACTCTTGCTCCATTTGGTAACTGAGCCACTTTAGCTAAAATACCGTCCGTATTTATTTTTTCTAATATATCTTTTTCAAACTTTTCTTCTTCAATGTCTTTGTTCTGGTCAATGTATTCAAACTGTTTCGATTTTTGCCTGAGATGATCAAGGGCTGTGTTCGTAATAATTTTTCTAATCCATCCCTCCAAAGATCCTTGAGCCTTGTAGGTTTTAATATGCCTAAAAACCTTAACGAATCCATCTTGCAGGATATCCTGTGCCATTGTTCTTTCTTTTGCATAGCTCAGGCATAAAGCATACATCTTTTTTGCATATTTTCTATACAGTAACTCTTGATATTTTCTTTGATTTTTTTTACATCCTTCCCATAGCTCAAGGTCACTGTACAAATCTTTTTGAGCCATTAATCCTCCCTCTATTTAATGACAGCCCGTGTAGATTTTTCTATCCTCGAAATAAGATTGTAATATATTTTTGTATTGTGTTGTTCTGAAATTATTATTTTCTTTCCCTCGTCAGTGTCTGTTATTTCTGCGCTATTCAATACCCCTGGGTTAAAATATCTGAATATTTGCTGAAGATTCAATTGAATTTCAATGGTTGTATTTTCATTTTTCCTGAACATTACCTGGTCTTTTCCCTGCTGAGGCTCAACGTTTATATCGATTGCTTCAGGATGATTATAGAAACCAAGCTTAACGTCTTTTTCACCGCCGGATAAGCCTGAATATTTACCTTTCAGCACAAGTCCTTCGCTCGTGTCTGTTTTATTTACATGTAGTCTGAGTTTTAAACGATCATAATTACCCTGGGGGATATTAAAGTTAACATTTTGATTTAGTTTGTCATGTGTTAAATCTCCAACGAGCATTTCATCGAATGAATGGTCAAAATAGTAATCTTCGGCATCTGCACGTTTTCCCTCCATCTCAATTTCTGTAATTATGAGGTTGCCTCCGTTTATATTCATCTTGCCACTGTTAGAAGTGCTTTTAAGATCTTCTCCAATAGTTTTCTCCCCAACTAAGGCAACATCTAACGAAACATTAGTTGGCTCTTTTAATTCGTCAAACTCACAGGAGCCAAGCAGACCAATTAAAACAATAACCAAGCCGGGTATTATAATTTTTTTCATAGCCCAAATAAATATTTCTATTATTTAGACGAAGTCAATTTACAAAAGGTTGTAAACTATTAAAACTTTTTCCGAAAATTATTTTAACTTGCATTATAATGCAGTCCCTCTAAAAGCGGGCTTTTTTCTATTAATTTTTATACATTGCATAACCCAGGCGCGTGGGGGATGGTGATGTGGCTTATTTAACTGACACCATGCTGAAAAGCATGGTGCTGTACTCATGGAGTGCAGCAACTGCGGTTAGTTTGGCAGCATAAGAATAGCACCACGATAAAGAGACTGTGTGAAAATATAATTTCAAGCAATTTTTACTTTATTATCAAATTTT
>JAWLEB010000104.1:0-2766 GCA_041686375.1 Bacteroidales bacterium | reverse complement strand
TGTATACCGCCAATCCGTAGCGGATAAGTTTGAAAACGCAACCAATCAGTACAAGAAAGCATCTTAATGGAAAACAAAAAAATAATCCAATGAAACCAAAACAATTAATATCTTTTGTTTTCAGCGCAATTCTAATTTTAAATTCGAGTTGCCAGAAAGAAAACGATTTTATCGAAAATCCAATATTTCCAAATAATGCAAAACTGAAAAGGGTTTTACTTTATCCTACAATTGAAAGTAAAGAAGCAATTAGTATTGATAAGGAATATGAATATGACGAAAAAGGAAGAATAAGTAGGATTAACTCTCCAATGTATGAAAAAGGCGAAATAACAGGATTGTTTTCATATGATTTGTATAATTACAATTCCATTGGACAGTTGGTTAAAATTGAAAATTATCATGCTAATACAAATTCACCAACTGGTTTTATCAATTTGAAAAATTATGTGTATTCCTATTCGGATGACGGTAAAATTGAAAAAATAGAAGTTTCGAATGAATATTCCCTATACAAATACGATAATAGCAAGTTATCAAGAATTGAAAAATATGGAAGTACTGATGAACTGGAAAGATACACCAAATATGAATATGATAACTCAGGAAACTTAGTTAAAGAAACTTTTTATAGTGCAGACAATCAACCTTATTCGTATACAAAACATTCGTATGAAAATGGAATAAATATTCAATCAGATGTTTTTGGTGGAGAGGATATGAAAACACATGTACGTGAGATATTTAACACCTACGATGAAAATAATAATTTAATCATCAAAGAAACGAACGAACTATTATCGTATAGCTCAACACTCAGTCATGTTTTACGATATGAATATTTTGAGGAATAAAAACCAACCCATAACATTGTGCAAATTTCAGGGCTGCGACTGGTGGTTTTCGGTCGGCGGGTTCACGCTTGATTTCCCTTGTCCTTCGGACAGGAAATCGCACGCAACCCGCCCCGAAATTTAGCACCTGACCGTTACCTCCAAGTATAAAACCGACATTGCGGAGATTAACTGCTATATTCTAAGCATATTTTGCGGAGAAAGTTTCATTTGCGGAGAATAAGGAGTATATTTGTCGCATAATTTGCGGAGAATGAAAATTTATATACACGAAAACGAAAACTGGACAGACTTCACTTGGGACAATAAAAAAGTGATGATAAAATTAGGTGAAGCCAGGAATCAACAAGGAAGACTGTTAGGTAAAATGGAATCGCTTGGATTTGATTTGCAAAATGAAGCAGTATTGAACACGCTGACTTTAGATGTTATTAAATCATCGGAAATCGAAGGCGAATTTTTGGAGATAGAACAAGTACGTTCTTCAATTGCCCGGCGACTAGGAATTGATATTGCAGGAGCTGTGGAATCGGAACGTCACGTTGACGGGATAGTTGAAATGATGCTTGACGCTACTCAAAGATATGATATGCCTTTGACTAGAGACAGATTGTTTGGTTGGCATGCAGCACTTTTTCCATCAGGATGGAGTAATCTTTATAAAATCACAGTTGCGGACTGGAGAAAAGATTCGACTGGTCCAATGCAAGTTGTATCGGGGCCTATGGGAAAAGAGAAAGTTCACTATCAGGCTCCAGGTTCAGACAGGATCGAACCAGAAATGAACAGATTCTTAGACTGGTTTGAAAACGAGCATGAAATAGATTTGGTTCTTAAGGCAGCTATTGCTCATTTATGGTTCGTGACAATTCATCCTTTCGATGATGGGAACGGACGAATTACAAGGGCAATTACAGATATGATATTGGCTCGTTCGGATAAAAGCATTAGACGTTTTTATAGTATGTCTGCGCAAATTAGAATTGAAAGGAAACAGTATTATGAAAAACTTGAAAAAACACAAAAAGGAAATTCAGACATTACAGAATGGATTTTGTGGTTTTTGCAATGCTTAATAAATGCTATTGACTCCACCGAAGAAATTTCATCGAAAATACTTCACAAAGCAGAATTTTGGAAAAACCATTCTACCACAATTCTCAATGATAGACAGCAAAAAATAATAAACAGACTGCTTGGTGGATTTGATGGAAAGTTGACGACATCGAAATGGGCAAAAATTACCAAGTGCTCACAGGATACTGCTCTTCGAGATATTCAGGATTTAATAAAGAAGGATATATTACAAAAAGAAGCAAGCGGAGGAAGAAGCACAAATTATGAGTTGAAAAAAATATCAGGCAGTAATAAAGTACATATTTCAGGGCGGGGTTGGTGCGGTTAGCAACTGCGCTCCGAAACTTCGAAGCTCGCATCGCAGTTTTTATGAAGTTTCGGGACTCGCAGACATGAACGCTATCCGAAATTCTCAACGTTTCATGTACCAACCGACACTTTCTCTTTTACTTGCTGGCGCAGATTTGCAATCTGTGCCTTGTAAACAAAACACGTATTGCAAATCCTCGCCAACTGAGCCTAAAACAAGCACAATCATGGCATGTTCTGATTATATCCGAACTGTTTATTGTCTTTGTAAATCAATCATCAAATGACTGAGAGATAATAATTGGATTTAAAATAAATACGGCAATGAAGGATATATTTGACATAAAAGACACTGAAAGAATCGAAAAGATTGAAAATGAATCAATTTACATTAAAAGATTTAGTGATTATTCATAGGGTCTTGGGGATAAATTTAAATACCTTGATTCCAACTTACCTTCAATCTGAAACCAGAGATAAAGTAAATGAGTCAATCAAAAAATTAAATAAACCCAAATTAGGATTA
>JAWLEB010000103.1:0-2943 GCA_041686375.1 Bacteroidales bacterium | reverse complement strand
CTTTTTCAAGGAGATCAGCATATTGATTTGCAAGGGGTAAAGGACTACCATCAAATGTTTCCATGTAACGGGCAAAAAAATAACACGTGGCTCCGAGGAAATAATAACATTGTTGTTCCTCTCCCATATGCTATCACTCCCAATAATTTTGTTATTTTAACAAAATCTCAGGTCTAATTTTTTAAAAAGTAATATTCTGGCAATGATCTCTTCTCCTTTTTGGGTGATCCGATATCTATTCGTTTTAGGCAGTTTACTGACCAATTTATGAGCTCTTAATTTCGCAATTAACCTTGTTATTTGTCCGCTTATTTTTTTAACATTTCTGGCCTGATTCTTTGGAATAACACCTAATTTTATCAACAAAAACCGCAATTCTTTGTTTTGAAATCCCCTTAACTTGAATGATCCATGTGAAATTGCATTAAATATGTGACCGCTATAATCAGACAAAACATTGAAACCAGAATATCTCCTTGGTTTTGAATTGGCTTTTTTTGAAATCTTTGTTTCAACTCTATTGCATAATTTTTCAATTCTTTTATCCAGGTTATTATTCCTGTTTACTGAATTCAGACTATTTAAATATCTGATGTTACATGCTTTGGCTATTTCTGCATAGCGGTATAAATTTGAAATTGATTTTCTCATCGGCACCCATTTTTTAGTGCCCGTTGGATCAGGATTACGAATTTTAAATGCATTGGCATTGTTAATAGTCGTTTCAATTCGTAACACACTTGTTTTATCATACATCTTGATGAAATTTTTATCAAGTGAAAATTTTACCCGAAATCCCTGGTCCCAGAAATACTTTCTGTCGGAGACAGTTTCTCCCTTGCAGTGACCATGTACCTTTCTGCCAAAGAATGTATATATATTACGGCCCATCTGACAAAGTGAGGCGTATTCAATAAAATAGGGGTAGAATCTTTGTAAATGTTGCAGACTTTTAAACATCACATCACTTGCATATTCACTTTCCTCGATTATCCACTTATAAGCGTGACCTCCAAATATTTGCTCAATCCTTGGGGTAAAATTATTTACCCTTTTTGCCATTAGATCAAAAACCCCATACCATTTTTTCTCATGAAATTTGTCACTTAATTTTTGAGCCTTTTCAAGGTCTTCTACCCAGGTAATACTGTTGTCATAGCTGCTATATTTAATGTTTTCTTTTTTTAATTGTTGCATTAAGTATGATCTTCCATTAATATATATCTGAATATGAAAAGGAAACCAGGTTTGAAGTCTAATATGCATGAAGCCAAAATCTTTATCCATGTAGTACAGGTAATAATGAAGACATTTTCTGTATTGAGTGGATTTTTCAAGCTTTTTGGTCTGTCTGTTATATTCAATACTCAAGGCATAGCAAGGTTCTACACTTGTAAGGGCACATATTAATCCTTCTTTGATATCTTTTTCCTGCAATATCTTTTTGGCCATTTCTTCTTTTGAAATCCCTTGCTTTCGAATATATTCTTTATAACAGTCATTTTCCTTAATATAAGTTTCCAATCCATCTTTAATGCCCGTTGAAACCTTGATCACATAATCCTTAAAGTCTTTTAGCTTTATACCTTCCTGGTTAAGAAAATAATAAAAATTATTGCCATAATAAAAATGGGGAATATGGCCTTTGATTATTATCCTGTCAAAACCATGAAGGATACCATGAATATGAGAGTTGAAAGTTTCTAAAAAATCTGCCATATCTTTTTTATACAAATATATTGTTTTTTAAATTTAGAGTTGGTTTTGTGACGGTCCCTTCTTTGGGACGACCATAAAAATCATTTGGCTGACAAATCTTTTCGAGAAACTTGTCCGGCTTTGACGGATTGCGGGAGGGATAGCGCTAAGTTCCGTCGTGGCGCCGAAGAAATTTTCTAAAAACTTTAGATTTTTATTCGCGCCACATGGAGGAACGGGGAAGAATTCGAGAAATTAGATTTGTCCCAAATGATTTTCAGGTCTAGCGTTTTTTGTTACTTTTTTGGGTAATGCAAAAAAGTAAAAAAATAAAACTAAACTACTTAACTCTGAGCATGGTACTTATCATCAGGTTAAGAGAAATTTGTTTGCAGCTAAAGCTGCGGTAAGAATTACATAGGTTTCGGGATCACTACTTTCAGATATGGTTGTTATCAGATCTCCTTCAAAGTTTAATCTTAGCCAGAATCGGTTTTGATTTGTGTTTTTCTCCAATAACCTTTCAAAATAAGGGAGTACGGAATCAGCCAGGGATTTGTCCTCTTTTTCGCAGGCGGCCCAGCCAAGGAATGCCGTGGAAACAGGATCTTCAGTTATACTTTCCCCGGAGGCGGGACAAGTGGCCAGTCCGCCGGTTATTTTATTATGATATTGAAGAATGAACTGCAGCAGCTTTTCAACCAATTTCGCATTCCCAAGACGGTGTGCCGCAAGTGTGATCCAAAGGTTGGCGTAGTGATAAAATGCTTTATGGAAACCGGAACGGTTTGAAATATAATCTCCACTTTCAGTCAGGCATTGCCGGTTGATCCATTCAATGATGTTTCCCGCTTCTTTGGTTTTACCCCGCTGAACCAAAGCTAGGGGCCATTTATAATATCTGACAGGATCAGATAGATTTCGGTTCAATATGTTTTCTTCTGTCAGATGCTTCAACATCCATCTTTCTGCCTTTTCGGCTGCATGGGACATGTCTTTTTGCAATGATGCGATTCTCTGACTCATGGGTAATTATTTTTATGTTTGCTAAAGGCTGGGTATACAATATTATATTCCATACAGATCATAAAATTAGAGAAAAAGAGGGAAATCGCCAATCAGGAAAATTTGACATTTTGAGTAGTTGTATATATTATTGTTCTTCAATTTTTCAATTTAATGTAAATTAAAACACAACATCATTATGGCCAGCAAAAACTATAAGATTGCAGTAATACCAGGCGA
>JAWLEB010000102.1:0-2969 GCA_041686375.1 Bacteroidales bacterium | reverse complement strand
TATCCTGTTCGAGCAGCTGTCCGTTCAAATACATCTCACTGTTACCAATATAGCGGATGAAATACATTGCCGCTGATGACAGCTCTATAACCCTTAACTCGCCATCGAGTTTGGGCAGATACATGTGGCGAATATCCGAATAATTCACCGTTTCATTGCTGTCAACAATCAGTATCTCCCTCGAAGCAGGTAGTTCATCAAAGGGTTTAAGAACAAAGCTTTTGATCAGGGCATATTCTTCATCAGGGAGGTGAAAGGTTTCTGCAACCATGGTGAGAAAAGCCATCTGTTGCTCGGTGACTTCCCCGCCCGACTTGATAAATTCAAGCAACCTGACCAACACCACATTCTTTTGCTTTTGTGTAAGCTCTTCATTGATCTCGGTACAGATACGCAATACCCTCACTGAACTGGAAGAAGTACGCATCTTCCGTTTGTTCTTTTCCTTTAGTTTCTCATGATGAATGGAATAATAATGGTCGAATATCTTAAGATATTGTTCTACTGCTTTTTGATTGATTTGCCTTCGCAGGAAATATTCAACGATGTTCCTCCTTTCTCCTGCACTGGTTGTGGGATAAGCAATTATCGCAAATAACTGCATCAAGGCTTTTAGGATGGGTTCACTCATTGCTCAAAAAATTGTACTATAATTACAGTAGTTCGGAAAACTTAAATAGTAAAAAGCCTATTAATATAGGGTTAAAATTAAGCAAAAAAATTCTCATTGCATAGAAATTCACTTCTATACATCAATAAATTCTTATGTCGGTATTCTTAAGGCTGTCTCCTTTCTTCTTTAATGGATTTTTTCCTGATTTCAGGGAGCAGGACATCTCCAAAGTATCATTTATTCAATGTATTGCACCTGATATTTATGGGAATTCATGGCTTTTACCTCTAAACTGCTGACATACTCATAAATCATAAAAGCCCACAGATCTAACCATATAAATTTGTGGCTCATTTTTTTAGTAAGTCTCTTTTGAAAATCCTTAGTAAGCTCTACAAGTTGATTGATCATATGGGCGATCTGGCAACATTGATAAAAGTTTTTCATACCTGTGTAGGAGTTGCGGCAATACTTGTGGCAAATGTTATAACCATGGTTTTTCTGCTGGTCAAATCCTTCATTTTCAATGTTCCAGCGGAGTCGCCCGTAATCGCTTATTGATTCGACATTTTCATTATTCAAGGGAAAGTTGGTGATATAAGCAAACTTTCTTTTGGATGTGTTTCCCAGGGATGAATCATCAGGTTCTTCCTCTAATTGCAGCCAACAATGAATAAATCCATTAAAATCAATCTGATTAAGCCATTGAAAATGTTGGTTATATTTATGGGCTCTCTTTTGGAATTGGATAATTCTATGTTTTTTATCTTTTGAGTGAATGATTCTCCAGAATTTTTTCAGGTTGCCATCCTTTAGGGTAACTATATAATTCCAATCATACCTTTGACAAAGAGTGAAAAACGTATTGTTAGGATAAAGCCCGTCGGCGCAAATGCAAATGCGAAGGCGGGGAAACATGGCCTTAAGCTTTTGGGCCAATCGGGTAAAGGCTTTTCGCTCACAATCCTGTTTATCGTACTCCAAACCCGGATTTTCAATCCATTCAGTGGCCAGGGAAATACTAAAGCCATTGGGGGTAACAAGTTTTGCCTCCAGTACATTATGAAACCAAACGGATTTGCCGTTCTTGCTTGTTTTAACAAGACAGTTTTGACAATGTTGATGATCAAATGTTGTGATGCCAGTTCCATCTATGGCTACCATCAATGCCCCCTGAAATCGCCATTTGTCAAAGACTTTTTTGGAAAGAAGAACTTTGACCATATCTGCTTTCAGGTATTCAAGCTCCTTCTCGTCCAATGTTTTCAATACCTCCGCTACCGTATCCATTTTGGGCAGCCGAAGTCCAAAGAGGCGGGTGAAATTCTTATGGAATTTTTTTTCATCCATCAGGTTATCATAGGTATTGCGGGAGCCGCATTTAAAAAGGAACATGCTGATGCCTCCGAATATGATCTCATCAATCCCGTATTGACCGTAATGTCTGGGATCTATTACTTCCCGCAGCCGCTGGTAAAAATCAGGGAAGTGATGGTCTATCATTTTGGACATCTCATAAGCTATCTCTTTTGTAGCCTTGATTCGCCTTTGATTCTCTCTGCGGCGCCTTTGCAGTTTAACATAATGTTTTGACTGACGTTTTTTGTTTTTGCTCCTACCCCTGTAGAGGCAATTTAGCCTTCATTAAAGCAGCTTGGTATAATTTAAGGAAGCTTCCTGTGAAATTTCTAAAAAGCCTGATATGGCGACAAATAAACAATTAATCAGCCGAATTTTAAAGATAGTAGATTGAATAACTTAATCAAACAAAATGAAAGGGTAAATAATTGTATTTTAACTTGTTATATTGAAAAATTTGATGTATTTTTGAAGGGAAAGATATAAGGAAATGCAGCCCGACCTTATATCTTTTACAGAGTATCATAAAATACTATATGCCAATTAGTTCGGGCTGCATAAACCCAAGGGGTATGAGGCATAACTTATAAACCTTGGGTGGGTGGGTTCTCCCCACCTACTTTCTTTTCAAAAATAGAAAAAATAACTCGAAAAGCAAATTTTTTACTTTTCTGATTATTAATTAACTAAAAAGCTTTCCGAATCACTGCTATTATAGCACGGACCGGCTTAAAAGAGAAGTCTCCTACGCGGTTCGGAATTACCGGCCGACCTTCAAGGGTACCTTGCATGCCTTGAGCATTGCCCTTGAAAATGACGGGAAATCAACCGTTGTCATTGAAATCTATAAAAACCTTAAAGAAGTAAAGACTTTCCTGTTAAAACAGAAGCAAAACGAAAAATTGCCCGTGATAGCGGTGATTCACCGGGAAGTTATGGATACAGCAAGGCGATGCGGTAAAATTGGGATAGACCGGGTGCTGACCTTTAAAAAAAT
>JAWLEB010000101.1:0-2985 GCA_041686375.1 Bacteroidales bacterium | reverse complement strand
TAAACCGGTTAGCAAAAAAGAACGCATTAAGCTGCTTGATGCATTACGGGGTTTTGCCATTTTTGGAATATTTATAATCAATATCCGTACTTTTAGCGGTTATTCCTATGCTACAGCCGAAATGAACAATAATTTGCTGCTGAGAGAGTGGGACTCATATTTTAACTGGCTTCACTCTGTATTTTTTAGCGGGAAATTTTATACGCTTTTCTCCCTTCTTTTCGGAATTGGCTTTGCCATTCAACTGGTCAGGGCTTCATCGTCTGACCGTTCTTTTATTGCGTTTTTTAGCAGAAGGCTTTTTTTTCTGTTGTTGATAGGGCTTGTTCATCTCTGGGGAATCTGGTTTAGTGATATACTTGTAATTTATGCTATTTGCGGTTACCTGCTGATTCTTTTTAAAGGTTTGTCTAATCGCGGATTACTCTGGTCGTTTGTGTTATTTTTGTTGTTGACAGGTCTCCACGATTGGTATTTACATGTTTACAGCGGCAACTATAATTTTCTTTATCAGTTGATTTCTGACAAATGGTCGACATTTGAACTCCCCACAGCATCTACCGAATCCGAAACTTTCCAAATGCCTGATATTACACAGGTTATCCGCGACGGTTCGTGGAATGACGTACTGAAATTTAATGCAATTGGCCCCCTTCTCAGAGGATACTTTATTGCTTTTGACGCACGTTTGATTAAGGTGCTGGCCATTTTTGTCCTGGGTTTTTGGGTGGGCAGAAAAATACTATTTAACAAATTACACGAAAACCGGCCTTTTCTCAAAAAAACTGCAATTGTTGGATGGCTCCTGGGATTATCATTGAACATATACTATGTATCAGAAGTTAATACGGCTGATGATCCTCTCGCTGTTTTTCTCAAAGGAGTTCTCGAACCTGTTGGTTACATTAGCCTTACCTCAGCTTATGCAGCAACGTTTGCTTTGCTTTACCTGGGAAAATTAACCGGCACTTTTAACCGAATGTTTAGTTCTGTGGGCAAAACAGCTTTGTCCAATTATATTTTACAATCATTTGCGGGAATTGCATTGTTTTACTCAATAGGACTTGGGCTTGGCAAATATTTTGGTTCCACCCTGCTGACAGTTGCAGTATTCGTCATTTTTATTTTCCAGGTATTAATCAGCAATTTATGGTTAAAATACCACCGTTACGGTCCGCTGGAATGGCTCTGGCGGGCACTTACCTATGGCCAGCATATTAAAAAAACCGGAGGGAATAATAAATCCAGCAAACGAAAAAAGAGGCATAAGTAAACAATAACTTGATATGATTTTAAGTTAAACGTTTTTAAAACAATATTATGAATAGCATGATAACTATATTGCTGATAATGACGAGCCTGATTCAATATGCGTCCGAAGACAACCGATTCTCCGATCTCAGAGACCAACTTGTAGAGATTGAGGAGAAATTAGATGGAAATCTTGGTGTATACGTAAAGGCTCTTCATGATAACACCAGCTTGAATTATAATGCAGATCGGAAATGGTATTTGGCTTCAACCGTTAAAGTTCCAATAGCAATAGCCATTTTAAAAAAAGTAGAAGCCGGTGAACTGTCGCTGGATGATGAAATTACCTTGAGTAAATCAGACTTTGTAGATGGAAGCGGTGATTTGCTATGGCAAAAGCCAGGTACAAAATACACTGTGAAAACCTTGCTCGAGAAAATGATTAAAAACAGTGACAATACTGCATCCGACATGTTAATCCGGTTAATTGGAGAAAAGAAGTTTAACAAACAAATTCAGCAAAATATGATTTCAAGCGGCATCAATAATATTACTACCATATTGCAGGTGAGGTATGATGCTTACAGTGAACTTCATGAAAATGTGAAGGAGCTCTCCAATATAGATATCCTTGAAGTCAATAAGGAATCAACGCTGCCGGAACGGTTGAAGGTACTGCTCCAGAAAATGAAAGTTGATAAAAACGATCTGAAAGCCAAATCTATTGAAGAAGCTTTTGACCGGTATTACAAACGCGAACTAAATACGGCAACACTGGAAGCCATGGGATTATTGCTGGAACGTTTATATGAAGGTGAGCTGCTTAACAGCGAACACACCAACTTTCTGCTTAAAACAATGGAAGAGATTAAAACCGGTGATGACCGGATAAAATCCGGGCTTCCCAATGGTTTCCGTTTTGCACAAAAAACAGGAACCCAAATCAGCCGAATCGTCAATATTGGCATTATTTATCCCGATAATAACGATAAAGACCGGGCTTTCATTATTGCTACGGCTGTAGAAGAGTTTGATTCCTTTGGCGAAGCTGAAAAAGCCCTTGAAAATGTGGGTCGTTCACTGCATAAAGTCCTGACAGAATAAAAACGGTATTGTGGACTCGTCAGAATAATTTCCAAATTGTTTCGAAGTATGATGCAATCTTTAAAATGCTTTCACTGGCGGACCCCGAAATTCTTGTAATTGCTGATATTCCCTTCCTGGTACCTAACAAAATATAAAGATTGCCTTTTGTCACATAGGGTAGGGCTGATTCAGGGTAGAGTGATATGAATTGTTCTGCCAGACCAATCGATCCATTGCCATTTTCAGCTAAAAAATTTTTTGAAAAGGGCATTGGCCAGTTCAGAGATGCTGCCTCCCGGGTATCCTTATGCTCCTTAATGGAGCCCTCTTCCTCATAATCCTGGTAATGGCTTATCCCACCCAAATGGCCCATAAGCTGAGGCAAGGTGATGTCTCATCTCTTTTCGGGAAAATAAGGCACATATTTTCTTACCGGATCATCCATATCCAGTTTGCCTTAGTGTAAATACAGAGGATACTTCTGCCAAAGTAACACAAAGAATACACAGGGAAGGAGGTGGCCGTAAGAAATTAACCGAAAAGAATCAATCCCAGGCTTCAGGCAAGGCCATTCCCTACGGAGTCTATGATGTAGGAGAAAATAAAGGCTGGGTATCGATAGGAAAAGATAAAGATACAGCCATGTTT
>JAWLEB010000100.1:0-3030 GCA_041686375.1 Bacteroidales bacterium | reverse complement strand
TTTTGAAGTTATAATAGCTCCTGCTTATGATGATGAAGCTTTAGGGGTGTTAAAACAGAAGAAAAATCGCATCATTCTGGTTCAGAAGAGTGCTTGCTTTCCAAAACAACAGTATCGGTCTCTGCTAAATGGCGTAATTGTTCAGGATAAAGATATACGCACCGAATACAAAAGTGATTTGGATACTGTTACGGAAAAAACTCCATCAGAAAAAGAGATTGAAGATTTATTATTTGCAAATAAAATTGTGAAGCACACGAAGTCTAATGCTATTGTTTTGGCCAAAGATAAACAATTATGTGCCAGCGGCGTTGGACAAACATCAAGAGTAGATGCACTGAAACAGGCAATTGAAAAAGCGAAAAATTTTGGTTTTGACCTTAATGGTGCGGTTATGGCTTCCGATGCCTTTTTTCCATTTAAAGACTCAGTGGAAATTGCTCAAAAAGCAGGTATTGTTTCAGTCATTCAGCCAGGAGGCTCCAAACGTGATCAGGAATCCATCGATTATTGTAACAAAACCGGATTATCAATGGTCTTCACTGGTGTAAGACATTTTAAACATTAACAGGAAATTAGAAATTTAAAATACACATAAAAAAATGGGAATCTTTTCATTATTTACGCAGGAATATGCTATCGATCTTGGCACAGCCAATACTATCATAATATATAATGACAAAGTAGTAGTTGATGAACCTTCAATTGTTGCTATCGAACAAAATACAGGTAAACTTGTCGCAATCGGCGAGAAAGCTCGTCAGATGCATGGCAAAACACACATGAATATAAAAACTGTCCGCCCGCTTAAAGACGGAGTGATTGCTGATTTCAATGCTGCTGAGCAGATGATACGGGGAATGATAAAGATGGTAAATCGAAAGACCCAGTTTTTTGCACCCACTTTGAGAATGGTTGTGTGTATCCCCTCAGGAAGCACCGAAGTTGAAATACGAGCTGTCCGTGATAGTTCTGAACATGCAGGAGGAAGAGATGTTTACCTGATTTATGAACCTATGGCAGCAGCAATAGGAATGGGCATTGATGTAGAAGAGCCTTCAGGAAGTATGGTTGTGGATATAGGGGGAGGAACTACAGAGGTTGCTGTTATTGCTCTCGGTGGTATTGTTTGCAATAAATCCATACGTATTGCAGGAGACAGCTTCACTGCTGATATACAATCCTATATGCGGCATCAACATAATATAAAAATTGGAGAGAGAACAGCAGAAGGGATCAAGATAAATGTCGGTTCAGCTTTATCTGATCTGGAAAATCCTCCAGAGGATTTTCTTGTGCGAGGCCCCAATCTTATGACAGCGATGCCTGTTGAAATTCCAATTTCTTATCAGGAAATAGCACATTGCCTTGATAAATCCATTAATAAGGTTGAAACGGCTGTTTTAAGTGTTTTAGAGCAAACGCCGCCTGAACTTTACAGTGATATCGTAAACGAGGGCATATACCTGACAGGTGGAGGTGCATTAATGAGGGGTTTAGACAAACGCTTGTCAGATAAAATCGGAATTAAATTTCATGTTGCTGATGATCCACTCCATGCTGTTGCAAGAGGCACAGGAATTGCCTTAAAAAATGTAGAAAACTTTTCATTCTTAATGAGGTAATAAGTCTTATAAATATTTATGCAAAATTTAATACGTTTTTTGATAAAGAACCATTTTTTCATCTTTTTTATCTTTATTGAAGCGTTTGCAATTTTTTTACTCATCAACAATAACAATTATCAACAAACAAAATTTGTGGATTTCACAAGATCGGTTTCCGGCTCTTTTTATCAGGAAGTTGAAAAATTAAATGAGTACTTAACACTGAAAGAGAAAAATATAAGGCTTAAAGAAGAGAATGCGAAACTCCGAAATTATATCCAAAAAAATTTAGAGGTTGATATTGATTCTTTTAAAACAAAAATTGATAGCAATTACAATCAGCAATACGAGAGCATTTCAGCTAAAATTATAAATAATTCCGTTAATAAGCAACACAACTACATTACCTTGAATCGCGGAGAGTTGGATGAAGTAAAGCCGGGAATGGGAGTCATAACCAGTGATGGCATTATAGGAGTAATCCGGGGAGTATCTGATCATTTCTCGACAGCTATCTCCCTGTTAAACAAAGAGATAAAAATCAGCTCCAAAATGAAAGAAAGTGAGTTTTTCGGACCTTTGGGCTGGAATGGCCAGGATTACAAATTTGCTTATTTGAGGGAGATTCCGCTTCACGCAGATGTAGCCAAGAATGATACTATTGTCACGAGTGGTTATTCAAGTATTTTCCCTGAGGGCATTCCTATTGGATATGTTGAAGCCTTTGAAGAAAAGGGAGGGCGGTTTTATGAGATCAAAGTGCGATTGTCTGTGGATTTTAAACAAATTTCTGAAGTGTATATAATTCGTAATTTGAGAAAACAGGAACAAAAAGAACTGGAAAATCAAGTGAAATACGATGATTAATCTTTTACCCCGATATATTCTTAGCTTTTTAATTCTGGTCTTACTCCAGGTATTAATTCTCAATAATATCCAATTGAGCGGTTATATTAATCCTTATATTTATATTCTGTTTATTTTAACACTCCCTTTTAACACACCCAAATGGGCACTTTTGGTGTTAGGTTTTTTATTAGGGCTCAGCATTGATCTGTTTACACACACAGTAGGAATGCATGCTTCTGCTACTGTTTTTCTTGCCTTTTTAAGACCTGGTTTGTTAAATAGTATGGAACCAAGAGGAGGCTATGAGCCTGATAGTAATCCTTCTATTCAGGATTTTGGCTTAGGATGGTTCTTTAAATATGCTGCGCTGTCAGTTCTAGCTCACCATCTGTTTTTGTTTTATATAGAAGTATTTAAACTGGAAGGTTTTTTCCAAACTTTATCTCGTGCATTACTAAGTGGTTTGTTTTCATTGATATTAATCTTATTTATCAAATTATTCATAAAAAAATAAGGGGATTTATCGTTGGATATTTATGCAATTAGAAGAAATATAATTGGAGGAATTATTGTT
>JAWLEB010000099.1:0-3067 GCA_041686375.1 Bacteroidales bacterium | reverse complement strand
ACATTAACAGTAAGGTCGCCTTCTGCTAATTTTTCTGCAATTCCTACTCCCTGCTTCACTCCGGCAGTAATTAACCTTGTAATAACAATGCCCAGTATCATAGCCAAAACCACGCCAATGATAATTCCTCCGTAAACCATTGCATTGCTGCTGGCTATAACCTCATCGCCTTTTTCAGTTTCTTCCTCTGCTACTTGGGTATTGATGTCCTGTAATTCTTTAAAAAGAGCCATTGTTTTCTCCTCTGCTGCCTTGGATTCATTAGAAAGTGCATCACTCATTTGTTCAAAATCCTCTACTGCTGCTTCTGCTTCCTTATTAATAGATTCGAAATGACTGAAGACTTCTTTCTCAGCGGGTACCATACTATTAACGTAATGATCCATAGCTGCTTCCCTATCACCTTGTTGAATGTATTGGTTTATCGTGCTTACAGCATCGTGAAAATTCCTGTGTGACTCTTCTATTTCACCGGTTACCCTGTTAACTACATCGTTATTCGTGTTGTATTCATTCAGCCATTGCCCGAAATTACAAGCAGTGTGGTCATCACCGCCCCGGAAAGACTCCATGTCCTGTATTGCATTCATTGCTTTCACCTGCAGTGCATAATGGTCTTTCATAAATCGCTCAATACTTCTTTCCATATTTTTGGGATCCATAATATCCCTTTCCATAAAATCTTCATGCCGCTTTTCGACCTGCTCTGTGTTGATTTCTCTCCATTCCTCCAATTCCTTCAACATCTCATCATAAACCCCGGCTTCTTTTTCCGTCTGATCAAGAGGAGCAAATAAATCATTATAATGTTGATATTCAGACCTGTAATCCTCTATTTCCTCAAGGATTTCTCTCCTTTCTGAGCGGGTTAAATTGTTGTCAAGCAATTCAATATACCCCTTTTGTACTTTTTCTAAATTGGCCTCCATTTTGCCTAAATATTCAACGCTGGGCATTCTTACATCGGATACTTCGTGGAAAGATTTGCCAACATTATTCAGGCTTACAACTCCGATAATTCCAATTATAGCAGCTATCAAGGCTACCAATGAAAAACCGGATAGTATTTTAGTTCCTGTTTTTAAATTTTTAAAATTCATATTACCTCCTATTTAAGTTTAAGTATAGTGTTTTTGTTAGTTATTATTTTTTTAAAAGTAATTCAGGCATTATCTTCAGCAGCTTTTGCCTTTTCAGTCTCTGTTTTAGATTTATTCGTAATTTCAGTCATCTCATCAGCACTTATTACCTTCTGCATATCAACAAGCATAACAAACTCTTCTTCTACTTTAGCCATTCCATAAATGAATTCCGATTTGAATTTGCTTCCAATGCTTGGTGGTGGTTCTACTTCATTTTCATCTATTTCAACCACCGATAAAACCCCGTCTACAATAGTTCCAATATTTATGAGCTTCCCGTCCATTTCCAGATCCATGACAATAATGCATGTATTGTTTGTGTATTCCGTCTCTTCCATTCCGAATTTTAAGCGGGCGTCAATAACAGGTAAGACTTTGCCTCTGAGATTAATTACTCCTTTCATGTAATCGGGGGATTTGGGAACCCGGGTGATAGATGTCATTTCCAGGATATTAAGTACCTGGCTGACGTGCACTCCAAATTGCTCTTCACCCAACTTGAATGTCAGGTATGATTTTGCTTCTTTTTCCTTTGATTTTTGTTCCATAATTTCAATCTGTTTCCGTTTTAGTTGATAAATATGTTTCAAGTATTATTTCTATTTTATTACGCAGATCCCGCGTGTTATAAGGTTTTACTATATAATCCCTGGCTCCCTTTCTTAAAGCGGCTTCAATACTTTCCCTGCCGCTTTTTACTGACACAATAATTACGGGAATCTTTTGCAGCCTTTTATCCGCTTTTAAATAATCCAACATTTCAAAACCATCCACATCCGGCATGATAAGATCGAGCAAAATCAGGTGAAATGCATTTTCTCTCAGCAAATTCACTGCTTCTTTAAAACTATTCGCAGTAAAAGTCTGATAAGGCTCATCTCTTAAAAGCCATCTTAAGAGTAATGAGGTAGAGGATTCATCGTCTATAATCAAAAGTTTCTTCATGCCAATCAAATATTTCTATCAAATTTATGGGGAAATCATTCATATAAATAGCGTATTACCACCCAAAATCAAATTCAGGTGAAATCACCCGGTTAAAAAAAACTAAAAATAAAACAACAGCCAGACTTTCAGAGATATATCATATTGATCGTTAAGAATATTAATACCTTT
Organism: Bacteroidales bacterium; assembly: GCA_041686375.1. Lineage (GTDB taxonomy): Bacteria > Bacteroidota > Bacteroidia > Bacteroidales > UBA12077 > JAGXLC01. The sequence continues at coordinate 809 of JAWLEB010000099.1, read as the reverse complement.
TTATCTTTTTTTATAAAACCCAAAAAAAACTTTGAAAGAAATAAGACTTTGAAAAAAAGAGTTTTATATAAAAATCTATTCAGTAAACCACAGGTAGGTATTTATACTTAGCTAAAAAAAACAATTGGTTGATAACACGTAAAAATACTTAGTTGAAAATAAGAATAAAGAACATACTATTATTTCAGAAGTCCGCTTTATCGGAGATAAGCTATTGTTTCACGTACTTTACCTATAATTATTATTTGCCCACTTAACTTTTTTATATTTTTATTGTACAAAACTTCAGAATGTATCTAAAAACAAATATATTGATTCATCAAACCTATAATCCCCTTATCATGAACCTTTACAAATATTTTAAAATCTTAGTCGTATTGTTAAGCATCAGCCTGATCTTTAGCCCGGGTTATGCTTATTCAGGCGAAAAAAATGAAAACCAGGATATTCATGTGCGCATAATTACAACGGCTGATATCCATGCCACTGTTTTCCCCTATGATTTTGTAGAAAATGAACAAATAGCCGGGAGCATGGCTCACGTAAAAACCTTGGTTGATGAACAACGCGCGGATTCGGAAAAACATATCATTCTTATGGATAATGGAGATATCCTGCAAGGGCAACCCACAGGATATTATTACAGTAAGGTAGCCACCGGTAAAGAACATTTAATAGCCAGAGCAATGAATTATATGGACTATGATGCAGCTACTGTCGGCAATCATGATATTGAAACCGGCCCCGGTGTATATAAAAGCCTGGTTGAAAAACTTAATTTCCCCTGGCTTGCAGCAAATATAAATGAT
>JAWLEB010000098.1:0-3124 GCA_041686375.1 Bacteroidales bacterium | reverse complement strand
ACGTTTGGAAATTTTTTCATATGGGTTTATCAATATTCTACAATATGTTTTTCCCTTATTAGAAATTATATTAGGATTTTTGCTGATATGGGGAAAATTTGAGAAATATGTTGGCCTTAGTACATTAGCTTTAATAACAATTTTTATTATTACTTCTATTTTTATTGTTTTAAAAGGTAATTTAGGTCATTGTGGGTGTTTTCCGAAAGATTCGATTTTAAATACGAGTGATCCGTACTTATTAATTCTAAGAAATTATTTTTTTTTAATGTTTGCGCTAATGATTTTTTCGAATTCTGAAAGTGTGAAGAAGAATTTTTTTAAAAAATATAATAATTATCTAACATGGATAATTTTTACATCATTTATTGTTTCGTTAATATTAATTTCATATGCAAGATTTGAGACGAATATAAACAGTAAAAATTATCTTTTTGAAGAAAGAAATAAAATTCAAAAAAAATTTGATAAAATCAAATTTTCTAAATTACCAAAATATGTTTTAAAAAACGAAAGAATGGATTTAGTAACCATTCCCCCATTCGAAAAAGAGATTAATGTTTTATTGATAATTGATTCTTTTGAATGTAAGCCATGTGTTGATGAGATTCTCTTTATTAATAGCTTAAAAAATAAATATAGAGAAAAAGTTGGATTTTTTTGTATTGTTAAACAAATTGGCAAAACTGCAATTTCCAATCTTAAACAAAAATATTCAATTCAATTCCCAGTATTGCAAGATGAACGAAATAGACTATTTTCTGATTTATATATCTCTCCTTTTTCAATTAAATTATTGGTTTCAAAAAATGGATCAATATTACATATGGATCCACCTGCTTTTCAGATTAATTCTTTACAACAACTTTTTATAGATCGGTTAGAAATGGCTTTGAGATAATTGTTTGAGGGGAGGTGTTTAAATTGAATGTCAATAAATAACTCCCCAATAAAATACAAAAAAAGGAGGATTTAATGAAGGAAAACAGATTGAAAATTATTCTTATTTGCTTTGTTCTGGGAAGTTTGATTCTTCTTGATTCAATGGGTTTATTCGTGGCTACTGCTAATGCGTCAGGAAGCTGTCAATATTGTGCATGGAATAACGCAACACAAGAATATGAATGCAAGTGGTATGAAGGACCTGGTTATTTTTTATGCGATGCCGAAGGTACTGATTGTTCGGGTCACTCTCCATGTTATGTATATCCGTAAGGACAGTGTAACATTACATCAGTTAGTCACTTCCCCCCTGCAAAATGCAGGGGGGAATTTCTATTTCTAAGGAGATTCATGTGTGTAGTCAAAAATATATATCAATTTTAAAATTCTTTTTTAGTTTTTTTTTGTTTGTAAATGTTTTAAATTTACCCCTGGGATCTGAACAATCAGGTTTTATTGAAAAAAATATACAATCAGATATTGTGTTTTCATTAGGAGGAGATGTTGAAAATGAGGATTTCTATCGTCCGCGTTATTTTTGTGTTGATAAGTTGGGGAATATTTATATACTTGATTCGGGAAATTGCAGAATTCAAGTTTTTTCTTCTGAAGGAAAATTTCTTTTTACTTTTGGGGGTTCCGGGCAAGGACCAGGAGAATTAACAAACTCTGCTCACAAGTTGAAGATTTTATCAGATGGGAATTTTTACTTAATCGACAATCGTCAAAAACGAATAACCGTCTTTTCAAAAAAAGGAAAGTATCTGAAATCTTTTAAGATGGATAAAGCATATGATGATATAATAAAAATTGATAATAATTACTATTTATCCAATATCATCCTCTCTTCTTTACATCAACCAATTCATTGTACAAGTGATTTAGAAAATATTAAACAATCTTTCGGGCAAATGTCAATGGTCGTTTAAAAATGAGCCATTTTCGGTCGTGAAAAGTGAGCCACTTTCCCATTAATATTGACTCATCTTCACCTTCGTTTTTCCATTTTACGATTGGCAAAAGGGCCTGGTTGGTCTCTTTAGCCATAATTCGCTTTTTCGGGTCAGAAACGAAGTCCTCAGAGCCCCGGAGAGCAGCGATCTCAGCTTTTCTCATATCAGACCCTTCGCCGGGATGACCTTGATTTCGTGACCGACCCATGTTTTTTTCAATAAATCATTTATGGTCGTGAAAAGTGAGCCACTCATTGTTGAGCCTCTTTCACTCCTGCCTTGCCGCGAAGCCTGTAACTGGGGCCCTGGATATTGATAACCACACTGTGATGGAGCAGCCGGTCGAGGAACGCTGTGACGATGACCGGGTCATGGAAAAGCTCGGTCCAGTCGGAAAACGCCTTGTTCGAGGTGATGATGGTGCTGGCTTTTTCATAACGGTTGGAGATGAACCGGAAAAACAGGTTGCCCTCATCTCTGTCTATGGGGGTGTATCCGACCTCATCAACAATGACCAGGGCCGACTTATGATAACTTCGGCCTCTGCCCGGCCGGCCCGCGTCCCGGTCTTTTTTAAGCTTCCGGATGAGATCCTCCATGTTGGTAAAATAAATACTCATTCCCGCTTGGCATGCTTTGAGTGCCAACGATACCGCAATGTGCGACTTTCCCACACCTGGCGGCCCGAGTAGGACCAGGTTGCTTTTCTCCCGGATAAACGTCAGATCAAAAAGCGCCATGACCCTCCGCCGGTCGAGTTTGGGCTGGAAAGAAAAATCAAACTCGTCGATGCTTTTAATAAAGGGCAAACCGGAGATCTTAAGCGCTGTTTCCACCCGCCGCTGCTCCTTATGGATGACTTCTTCCTCCAGGAGCTCATCAAAGAATGAGAGATAACTTTTCCCTTCTTTCTCCGAGGTCTTTATGGTCTGTTCCAGGATCTCATCGATCCTTGACAGCTTCAGCCGGGAGAGGTTGGACCGGATTCGGTCGAGGGCCAAGGCGCTCATGTTCTTACTCCGGCCGCCTCGTCGTAAATATGAACGGAGCGGACTTCAACATCCATCTCATATCGCGGTTTCAGCGGACTGATCGTCGACCTGGCGCGCCCCTTGCTTCGTTTTACGGAACTGTACTTGCGCGCATTCATCTTTTTATCCGCTCTCAGGGCTTCATAGAACCGTTTGTCCTGAACCAGATGTCCCTTATCAACGGGAATCTGATAGCTG
>JAWLEB010000097.1:0-3134 GCA_041686375.1 Bacteroidales bacterium | reverse complement strand
ATGCGGCCCCATGCAAAAAGAAGCATGGCAAGTATCAGCACTCCAAAAACTAGTTGATGATCCATAAATAATATTTCAAAATTTAAAAAAACCTGGTTGTAATAAATTGTTCCTGTAATTCAAAATCTCTGATTTCAGATCACTGGTGAAATTCATCATTTATTTATCTGCATAAGTTTCATCATTAATATTAATTCTATTTTGACGGATTCCTGAAAATAGAAATTAGTTTATTTAAAAACAACTCCTCTCCCCTCCCCATATTACTCCTTACCAGCCGGCAGGTAGCCGCTCCAATTTGCAAATTTCCTTTTTGTATCAGTACATCTAGTCGAGATTAAAGCTGGTTTCTTGTTTCTTAATCCGAAAATTCATATTTAATTCTTAATCTTTGCTCCCCCGATTTGTTTATGTAGCTTTCTTTTCTTTCAATTGGTGGAGGGCATAATTTCTTTGCAATCCATATTGGGAGTATTGAAGATGGAAGAGTTATAATTGCAAGCACAATAGCATCTAGCAATGTCATTGTTTCCGACGTAATAAATATCGCCACCCCCGATATAAGTCCAAATACGGAGAATACTGTTACATATATATAATATTCAACTAGCATTTCTGCAACTACATAAATTAGAAGTCCATACCAAATTAGAGTTACCACTGAATGTGAAGAAAGCATAAAAAGTGTCATTATAACCAGAAGTATAGCAATAAGAAAATAATTCCAGATTCTGTATTTCATTTTTGCTGGTTCAGATGGTGTAAATCTTACAACAGCAGCTATTTCCTTAGCATACTTGTATTTATCCAATAAATTGTCAAAGGTTTCTTGTTTACTTAAACCATGTTGCAACATTAACTTGGCTTCAGTTTTTACTTTCCACTTGTCTATATTATTGTATTTCATGGCTAGCTAATACAGTCCAATATTCCAAAAAATAGTATGATTCAAGAGATTTATTGATAAATCAAATTTCTCTGTCACACCAGAATCGTAGTATGATCAACTTCATGACCAGTAATATAACATGATGTTGCACATTCAATTCCAATTAGGGGAACATAAATTGCACTTTTAACTACGAAATCAATTCGTGTTAAAAGATCGCTGTTCTCAACTTCTTCCAAAGTGTCAATTATACAACACTCAACACAAGGATGGAATCGGCAATTATATGGATCCTCCTTTTTGCTTTCTTCGCTATGATACTGTGCGTCAGCATGCCAGGAATTTATATACACTTCAAGATCTCTATTGAACTTAATAATATCAATTGTTACCTGTTTTTCTTGTGTGCTAATCTCAAAAGTCTCAATTTCGCATATATAAAGGTCTGAAATTAGCAAAATGTCTGAATATGATCTACCTGAGATCATGTTAGTATAACTTGCCAATATAGATCTTTCTGTTTGACCGATTGTTATTTCCTTTGCTTCTTCACTATATTCATTTAATCTTACTGAGACTTGATCAAAGCCTTTCTCAGAAGTGGGCTTTCTCAATTGGTCGAAAGTGTTAAAGAAATCTTTGTTATATAAAATTACCTGAGGTTCAAGAGCTTTAAAATCACCAGAATATACTTCCAACTCTAAGATAGAAGTTTATCCTGCAAATAATTATCAGCCTCAGGTAGATCTCCTTTTCTTTCACATGAGAATATTGAAAGAACTCCAATTAGAATACCTGTAAAAACGATTCTGTTCTTCATAGTTATAAGGGGTTTAAGTTAATAATTAGACTAGGATAAATACAGTTTTTAGGCTATGGTAACACTCTCGTCCATATAAACGGACTGCACTGCTTCAATAATGGCAATGCCTTCCTTAAAAGGCTTCTGAAATGCCTTTCTCCCAAGTATTAAGCCGCTTCCTCCGGCTCGCTTGTTGATTACTGCTGTCTTCACTGCATCGGCAAGGTCGTTATTCCCGGATGCACCGCCTGAATTAATTAACGGAATTTTTCCAGCGTACTGGTTCATAAGCTGGTAACGTGTCAGGTCAATCGGGTTATCAGAGCTTAATTCGGTATATATGCGTTCATCATATTTCCCATACTTATTGCCATTGGTGTTCATGGCTTTATAGCCCCCGTTGTTCATAGGCAGTTTTTGCTTGATAATATCTGCTTCTATGGTCACACCCAGGTGGTTAGCCTGGCCTGTGAGGTCGGCTGAAACGTGGTAGTCACTGTCTTTCTTGAAGTCACTGTTCCTCAGGTAGCACCACAGTATAGTAAAGAGCCCCCTCTGATGTGCATATTCAAAAGCTTCGCTGATTTCAATTATCTGCCTGTTTGACTCGGGTGATCCGAAATATATGGTTGCACCCACAGCAGATGCGCCCATTTCAAATGCCTGGTCAACGGAGGCAAACATGATCTGGTCAAAAGTATTTGGGGATGTTAACAATTCATTATGGTTAATTTTTACTATGAAAGGTATCTTGTGGGCATATTTTCTGGAAACCATTCCCAGTACACCAAGAGTAGATGCCACACCGTTACAACCGGCCTCAATGGCCAGCCTGACGATGTTTTCAGGGTCAAAGTACATAGGATTTTTTGCAAATGAAGCCCCGGCTGAATGTTCGATACCCTGGTCAACCGGCAAAACAGAAAGGTAGCCGGTACCGGAAAGGCGTCCTGAATTATAGACCCTCATTAAATTACAGAGTACTGGGTTTTTCCTGTCTGATGATGTAAAAACCCTGTCCACAAAGTCCCTGCCGGGAAGGGTTAACTGGCTTTTGTTGATCTTAGGATCGGAGAATTCCAGCAGGTTGGACTCGTCTCCCAATAAGTCTTGAATTTGTTTTGCTTGTAGCATGGCGCTGATATATAAAGGTTAACTTATTCAAGAATAATTGTGCTGTGAGATGCCGGTATGTAAACTTACATAAAATTTATTGATTTCATATAGACAAATATGAATCTGCAATGATTTATAGAGGAAAGTTACAGAAAAGTTTTGTCTTTAGCTGCCTATATATGAAGTTACAGACAAGTTTTACTTTAGCTGCAGGTTTATTTTTTCGGAAACCAGGGAAAGAAAGAATTAGTTTTTCTAATATATTCCCGGTACTGCGGTTTGGAGTCTTTTAATGATTTCTCGAGCAGGGAAACACCCGATACTTTA
>JAWLEB010000096.1:0-3198 GCA_041686375.1 Bacteroidales bacterium | reverse complement strand
TTCTTTAAGCGGGTGTGGTGAATATCTTCAATGCCCAGATAGAGGTAGAGAGATACAATATTGCGTTCTAGATTGTGAAAGTGGACATATTGTAATTTGGGGGAATAAATTGGGGACGGTTTATCTATTTACCTGATTTTTATTCATCCTCTTTTTTCGTTTTTTCAATCTGCCCTTTGAGTTTTTCCTGGTATATGCGAGTCTTACAATCTGTGCATTGCCAGGTAGGATCACAATCAGTAACAACACATCCTCCGAGAACAGTTTTTCCTTCTTTCAACTCCTTTTCCAGTTCCTTTGAAAAAGCCGGGAGTCCATAAAGGATCTTAGCCACTTTTTTTGAGCCGCAGTGAGGGCATTTTTTGGGTTTTGTTTTTGAAAAATAATATTTCATGGAGTTTATAAAAAATCTTATCAATATCACACTTGGAGTGCAATATTCAAGCTGCCTTTTGGGATTCCCCAAAGCATCGGTTTAAGGGAGGCAATCCAATGAATGATTGACTGAATCGGGTCCGGTTTATTCATTTCACTAATTTTCTCATTTCATTCAAAAACTTTTCTGCTGTGTCCAAAGAATTTTTGCAGTCTTCTTCTGATGCATAGAGTTGAAATCCGTATTGGTTTTGATGTCTGATCTCTCTATGATGATCGAGTAGGTCTATAAATTTTTTATCAAGTTGACCTTTCTTAACATAGGTGCCCTCCAAATAGCGTGCTATGCAAGCATGACTTTTTTCCCTGTAACCATCTTTAAAGAGAATAGATCTAGCTGCATGAAACATAGATAAATAGCAAGTTATAAGACAAGAATTGAGAGAACCCGCAGAAAAATTTTTCTTGGCTTCCTCTAACCATTTATCAGCAGCATTTATGCTATTCTGTGATTTGTGTTTTGATTTGGGAATTTTTCTTAATAAAGCCTGTTTTAGACAATCTTTGGAATCAAACTTCAATGTCTTCTCCATACAGGATGACTGAACCGAAAAAAAGGGAATTGTAGAAAATCTTATCTTCTTTTTTTAATCTATTTATTTTATCTTTAGTTAAGAATAAAGGCTTTATCTTGTTATCTTTTCTTTTTAACTCATTTGTGAATTTTGCTAATTCTATTTCATCAGTTTTTTTTATTTTTATCCACAGGTCAATGTCAGAATTTTCATGATTTGTTCCTTTAACACAGCTTCCATAAAGGCCGACGCCTTTTATAAAATCAAACTTTTTAAAATATGAAGGCTTAAATTGATTGATGTTTAAGAATATCTTAATACTTCTCACCAACGAGTTATCTAAAACAATGAATTGATTTTTATGTCTTTTTAATACTTTTCCTGAGACTAATAAATTAAAATATTTAGAGACTAAGGCTTTGCTTAATTTAAGATTTTTAGCTGTTTTGCTTACTGATAAAGGAAAATCTGAAAAAATAATTTCATTTAGAATTCTAACTCGCTCATTACTTGAAAACAGAATATTAATGTTCATTTTTTATAAACAAAATGTTCACGATATGCGAATATTATGTTTCCAAATTGTAAACTTAATTATCAATATTGTCAATGAGTTTTCTAAATTCATCCATGCTTCCTTTTATCAGGATGTAATTGTCAACAATGTCTTTATAGAAATATTTATTCTCTAAATTTTTGATAAACTCTTCTTTGCTCGATATATGATAGTTGATTTCTCTTTTGATTTTATCTTCAATTTTTTTTAGTGCTCCGTACACATGATCTTCATTGGGTTTGCCTACAATGAAAAGGTCTATATCTGAATCAGATTTAAGTCCTCCCTTGGCGTATGAACCAAAAATAAAAGCAAACACAATGTTTTTTATTCCTTTTAACAGGCTTTTTAGTTCAACTTCAATGCCAATAGTCTTCTTGACTATTGACTCAACTTCCTTGAGAAGTGCAAATTCTTTATTCAATCTATAGACGTTAAGGCCTCCTCTTTTTCTCATGGTAATGAGATTTATTTTCAAGAGTCGGTTCAATTCTCTTTGTGCTGTGCCAGGAAAGGTGTTAATAAATTTTGCGATTTCACTTAAATAATATTCTTTGTCTTGATTATAGATAAACAGGATGATGATTTTTTTTCTAATTGTAGATTTTGTGAGCAGATCTAACATTTATTCAATCTTGAGTAAGATATTACTCAATAATGAGTAAATGTCAAGAAGTTTATTTAATAAATTGGGTTCGGTCTACTCATTTGTCTGATTATAATTTAATAATACTTATAGTTGACATATATGTCAATAATAGGTATTATATATTCAGGAAATTTAAACATGAATAAATACACGCATCGACAATATGTGGAGCTCTTTCACCTCCTTTTTATGAGCCAACTGGGGCGTAAGCTGGATAAAAGATTCTATGCTTTGAAAGGAGGGTGCAATATGAGGTTCTTTTTTAAAAGCCCAAGATATTCTGAAGATATAGATCTAGATGTTCAGTCGATATCCGTAGCTCTTGTTCGTGAAAAGGTTAATCAGATTTTGAAATCAAAACCGTTTAAAGATATCCTTCAGATCAAAAATATCATTATAGAACACATAACCGAACACAAGCAGACTGAAACCACTCAGAGGTGGAAGCTGGGACTCACTGTTTCAGGTCTGGAAGCGCCCCTTCCCACAAAAATTGAATTTTCAAGGAGGGGATTAGAGAAGACTGTTAAATTTGAATCTGTTTCCTCTGAGTTGGTGCGATTTTTTGAGCTTTCTCCTATTTTGATAAATCATTATCCGGCAGAAGTCACATGCCTTCAGAAGATAAGAGCGATCGTGTTTCGAAGCATGGTCCAAGCCAGGGATATTTTTGACCTCTATATTCTTCTAGCATCTCAGGTCGATAAGATAGAAATTCCTGAGGAATTACGTTCTCATTTAGAGAGAGCTAAAGAGAATATCTTATCTATAAAGTTTGATGTTTTTAAAAGTCAGGTCATATCATACCTTGACTTAGAAGACCAGCCTCGGTACGAATCTGAAGAACTCTGGGACGATATCAGGCTTCGTGTCATAAAAGCATTAAGTGAGGACGGATCATGAAGCTCGTTGATGTCCACAAGAAACTAAGGGAATTGAATGTCCCTGTGTTTCAAACCTCTGATGCTGCAGCCTGTCTGGATATTGACAGGGCTCATGCCAGCAAACTGCTTGCCCGATTGGCGTCTTCCGGACATATTGTC
>JAWLEB010000095.1:0-3466 GCA_041686375.1 Bacteroidales bacterium | reverse complement strand
TTGAACTGAAGTATGAAAGAGAAAATCACATATCTGGATGAGCCCATGGGGAAGGTCAAGGTTATTCCCCGATGATCTTGACCAGTCCCTCCCTGATCCGGGAATGCAAGTGCTTTTTTGCCGATATGCACTCCGGGGGCTCCGCTGTGCGAGCCGATATCCTGGAGCGGTTTTGCCGGGACAAAGATTTACAATTATGAAAAAACGCGTCCCCATATTCTTTTCAGATACAATAAATTGTCGTTGAATTTTCCAGGTCTGTATGATAGTTGCTGAATTGCTGAGTTTTTGGATATTTTCGGTTTATTGTAAGATGGTTGAGATTTGTGAGAACCGAGAATAGCTTGGTTTTTTGAAATGGTCTTTGTAGGGCACGTCAATATTAAGAGTAAATCTCCAAGAGTCTTGTTTTTGAATGCTGAAATATAGCCTTTGACAGAGATATTGTTTTGATTTTTACAAAAACATAAGGCAAGTCAGCTAAGAAGTTTTTAAAAGTTCGAGCGTTCTATTATGTAAACGGATTATTTTGCGGCTCTATTTTGGCAGGTCAACTTAACGTTTTTAAGTTGAAGAGGTTTACAGTGCATGTTTAAAATTGGCGAAAAGGTTCATCACAGGACGAGACCAGATGTTGGCGTTGGAAAGTTAGTTGCATTATTGGATAACGGCTCATGTACTGTTGACTTCCCTACTTGCAGATTCACTGGAATACCATTACATGTAATCGGCACGGTTGAACAAATTGAAATTGAGCGACGTGAAGCTGAAGCACGATTAAAGAAGCAACAAGCAGAAATAAGGAAAAGAGTCCGATTAGATAGAGAACAGGCACAACAAGATGAGAAAAGGCGCGAACATGAAATAGTCCAACAGCAAATACTTGCTGCTTTTGCAAAATATGATGTTAGAGTATTTTGGCATATGACACATAAGAAGAATGTGTCAAATATTTTAAAACATGGAATACTAAATCACCATGGTTCAAGAAAATTTATTGATATAGATATATCAAATCCAGATATTCAAAAAAGGCGCGAGAAGAAAGATCCCATCTATGGCCATAAAATACATGATTATTCTTCCCTATACATTAATCCAATAAATCCTATGTTTTATGTCTTAAGTGATGAGAAACCTGATTTATGCTTGATAGAAGTTATGACATCAGTATTAGCCGAGCATAAATTTCTGTTTTCGGATGGGAATGCAGCAGCCCGAAATACTTTGTTTTATAATTCATTGGATGATATTAATTTATTGCCGTGGAATATTATAAAAGCATTCTCAAGATGCGATGACTTTGATGCGAAACGGAAAAGATGTGCTGAAGTATTAATTTATCCCAAAATACCTCCAAGATTCATTGCAAACATTTATTGTTTTTCTGGTAGCACACTAGATTACCTGCGAGATTGTGGTCGAAATGTGTCATTTTTTTCATCTAAATTAGTTTTCTGAGAGTACCTATGGCGATTAAGGTTATTACAGGGAATATTTTTACAACCGAGTGCCATACAATTGTAAACACAATCAATTGTGTTGGAGTCATGGGGGCAGGTATCGCGCTCGAATGTCGTTTGCGTTATCCAAAGATGTTTCAACGATATGTTGAGCTGTGTGATTCAAAATTGATTGATATTGGAAAATTGTGGATTTACAAAACTGATAATAAATGGATATTAAATTTTCCAACTAAAAAACATTGGAAGTTCCCTTCAAAAAAAGAATATTTACATGCTGGTCTTAAGAAGTTTATTGACACGTATAGTCAAAAAGGTATCAGATCGATTGCATTTCCGTTGATAGGTAGCGATAAAGGTGGAATTCCTGCCGATGAGAGTTTGAAAATAATGGAATCATATCTTAAAAACGCCATAATTGATGTTGAAATTTATAAATATGATCCAAACGCGAAAGACGACCTCTACGAGAAAACAAAAAAGTGGTTGTTAGCAAAAGAAATGGAGGTTCTTACTGAACTGACTGGTATAAAACGAAATTATTTGTGCAAAGTCATTAATGCTATGAATTCTGATGAAATTACGCAATTGAACCAACTTGCGAGAATTAAAGGAGTTGGTATTAAAACGATAGAAAAGGTTTTTATCGCAGCAAATACCGAACGAGGCAGCGACGCTAGACTAAGTTTGTTTGATTTTTGAACTATAATCCACAAAAAATATTATTTCGGGTAGTTGAGTGAGACAGAGAAGAGTTTGGTGGGATGAAGGAGTATAAAAATGTCATTACAAATGTAATGTTGGGGGTGGATGGAGTTGCACGTTATTATCACTTGCTATATTTTTTCGAGGATATTTGATGAAGGATACCAATCCAAAATTTGGTATTAAATGATCAAAGTTGCGCTGGAGCACACTTTGATCAACCCCAGAAGAACCAGCCAATATACTTGACTTTTTGTTTTCACATTATTGCCATATAATTATTTTATGCACCGTAATTACAAGATAAAGTCTCAAAAAACGCTATATGGAAACATACTTTTTAGATCAATTCTTGAAGCACGTTGGGCCGTTTTTTTTGACAGCATGGGAATAGAGTACAGGTATGAACCTCATTGCTTTGATGTGGAAACCGGAGGACGTGAGGTAAAATATAGACCTGATTTTCTGCTGCCGGAATTGGACATATATATCGAGATAAAACCAAGCAAGCCATATGATATTGAAAATATAAAAGCCGCAGCTTGGTCTAAATATATGGGAGATACCATGATCTTGTTTAATCTCAATCCACCCAGAGAAAATTTTGAGAATGGTTGGAAATTTACTTGTGATAATCAGGACAAACCGCCCTTACTTTCAAAAAAATACAATTGGTGCGAATGTCCGAAATGCGGCTCCGTGGATATTTCAGAACTTGGACAAATTACGTCTTGTGGTTGCTATACAATAAAAGATTTTAACAAAATGTATGAAACTGAAGTTGAAAAAGGTATTGTAATTTCTCCAAATTTTGAGAAAACAAGCAGGCTTTTATCGGCATATAAGCGATCGAATAAATACAGTTTCAAGAAAAACAGAAATGACCGAGTAACAAAATTATCATTCCAATTAGACTTATTCTGAAACAGAACCAAGGGATTAATTATACGCCAGATGACATGTGGTTTTTTGCCAGAAAGCCTTGTCAAGGATAGTTAACAATTTTACCTATACTCAAGTATAATTTATTCTAGTAGTTAAAAATTTTAAGTGACAGAATCTTATTTATGAATCGATCAAAACGGTACACTGACTATAACACCTATCTAAGGGCCATGTTCGGCGAGCGGGTTCAGAAGATTGCCGTGGATGCAGGGCTCACCTGTCCCAACCGGGACGGCACCCTGTCGGATCAGGGATGTATCTACTGCAACGCCAAAGGGTCCGGTACCGGGGCTTTTGCCAGGGGTATGGGCATCAGGGACCAGATCGAAGCCGGCAAGATTCCCATGATGAAA
>JAWLEB010000094.1:0-3479 GCA_041686375.1 Bacteroidales bacterium | reverse complement strand
TTTTTCTTTGCGATAGCAATCAGCAAATAGGTGCAAGTTGCTATCCATATCTGGCATGAAACGGCGTTTTGACTTGTTCCATAGAATGCCTTAATATGCAAATGCTGTTTGATCCATTTGAAGAAAAGTTCGATTTTCCAACGTTCCCGGTAAAGCTCTGCGATAGACAGAGCGGGGAGTTCAAAATCATTGGTCATAAAGGTATAGACGGTATTTGTAGCATAGTCTTCGTAAATGATCAGCCGGAATTTATCGGGATAAGATCTCGAAGATTTATATCCGGTCAATTTCACAATCTGGTCACTTATCAAGCCTGTATCTTTGTCAACTTCTGTGGAGGAAACCACTTCATATTTGAGATTATCCTTTGCTCTCATTACAAAGAATGCATGAGCCTGATGAAAAAGGGAATACAGCCGATGAAAATCAATGTATCCCTTATCCATGATATAATAAGATCCCGGCTCTATAGGCATAACATCCAGTAAGTTGACGTCATGAACAGAACCTTCGGTAATGTCAATGAACACAGGTATGGATCCTCGGAGATCCAACAAGGTATGCATCTTTACTGCACCCTTTTGATGGTGGAATTTTGCCCAGGGATAAAGGCTAAGGCACAAGTCAATAGTGGTGCTGTCAAATGCATAGACCATATTATCAAGATCAACCCTGAAGTCGTTATCATCAATGTAAAGGGGTCTTGCCTGTTTGATCAGGATTTGTGCGAAATCAGCATAAATACGCCAGTCCCTTTTCTCATTGGCATCAGCAAGAGTAGATCTGGAAACTGGCTTGCTGAAACCGGAGTGATACAACTTGCCAGAGAAAGCAGTCAGACAGTTCTCAATATCACGAAGGCTTTCCCTACCGGTGAGTTGGGCAAAACTCATTATCAGGAAATGCTCCCGGCAAGTAAGTTTTCTTACTCGATAGTCGCCCTGGTAATGATCGACACACTTCTGGAACTCATATTCTGGCATAAACTTCATCAACTGTGCAAAGACTGTTTTTCCTGTATACATTTTCGCTCAAATAATGGAACGAGCGAAATTATAAATTCAAGTCGTAAAATTTTTAAAACGTTGTAATATGCAGTATATAAATATATTAAATGCCATTAGGCAAATCTTAACCGGACACTAGTAATTTTTATTAGTAAATGAATAAGATTTATTAGAATAAAAATAGAGATTTGTTGGTATTGAGTGTTTGAATTAAAAGAGGAAAATCTTGGATTTATGTATTTAATAATTGCGTTAATGCAAAAATATCAGTTAGAAAAACATTAGTGCAAAAATGAAAACATGAGTCAAATGAATTCATTGAATCGAAATACATAATATTATTACTTAAAAATCTAAATTGATTTTTTTGAGCCGTTTTTAGCACCGGCAATAAGACAAAAGCTATTTTTTCGTGGCCAATTTAGTTTAACTCCAGTCAAAAATATTTTTCACACCTTGTCTTTTAGGCATAAACGCCTCTTAATGTGCATTTTATAATCTAATAGAACGTGCCTCGCCCATACACTCTTGTAAGTGTTCCCATATTTAACTCCTTTCCGTGTTTTTTTTTATGCCGCTTCGATGAGCCTGTCAAGCTCCTCCCAGTCGGCTTTATAAAAATGATGCTTCCCGCTCAGGCGGGACAGGCTATATAATTTTATTTCCATTCTATGCCCACTTTTAATTATTTTGGCAGGCACTGATATAAACCAGTCAATAAATGTCCGGTGTTCCTGTTGCTTAAATCTATTTTTCTTCTGGCGCATCATTACCGAGATGTTGTATGCAAATACACTTAATTGCCAGAGTATGTCATTTGCCCAGAAGTCATCAGTTAGAGTATTTCCTGCCATTGTATGCCCTTTTACCTGCTCAATCCATGTCTTGCTATGCAGATTTTGCTTCTTCGCTCGCCAATTCAAAACGAGTTTTGATTGGTCTCTCTCATCGCAAAATTCACTGGTAGAGCGCTGTTTGTAAAGCTCATGCAACTGAATAGCATCCATATCATAACTGCTTATGTAACAAACATACTGGTAAACCGGTAATATTTCTTCCCGTCCAAGATAGGTAACCCGAACATATTCCTTTACGGTTCGCATAGCCTTCAATACCCGTGGTTTTTTCCATCCATTTGCCTTATAGCTAAACGAGCATACTGCAACGCCTTTATTATCAGGTACATCAATCCATACTTGTGATTCGAGTAACTTTTCCAGGTTCTTTAATTTTACCTTGACCAAGTAATCCCAGGAAAAGGATTCCAGTAAGTCGAATAACTTTCCTGAGAAAAATCCGCTATCTGCCCTGAAAAATACTTTCCTGACATTTCGCGGCAGACTGGATTGTACTTCCTTTAGGAATTCAACAACACCATTGGCTGTATAGGCTGATCCCGTCCTGAACCATGAGTGGTAAAGCAATTTCATCTCGCTTACAAAAACCAGTAATGGGTGATAGCTTTTGGCTCCTTTCTTTGTCGTATTAAAGCCCTTATCAGCTCCTTCCTGGTGGCCACAAACAGATTTTACGGTGGAATCGGCATCCAGGGTAATGCTTTCCAGTTTGCTTTCACGAACCCACCGGGCGTTTCTTGACAGCAACAACATTTGCAGCTTACGTGCACCGTTTTGCCCCAGGCTCTTCAATGTGGAGGATATGGCATTCTCGTTTATTGCTTTGTCCAGTCTCAACAATGCCTTCACCAATCCGTCACCACTAAAAGCAGCAATCCTGGTTATCCGGCTTATCCCGCTGATCGAGGCCAGTGTGATTGCCATCAATATCTGGTTGACACCAAACTTGGTGGCATTGTGCCACTCGGTTGGAAACGATGAGCTGATGGATTTTACTATATTTTTGCGGTTCATATATTTTGCTACGGTATTGAGACCGGAATATTTTGTAATGTTACTTCCTGTGAATGAGGACTTAACAACTTTTGATTGGTTTTTTAACTTCTTTTTTGTATTTTTCATCTGGAAGGTGATGTTTTTTTGCATATATTTTTATGATTAACAACTTGAAAATAAGCAAAATACATCACTTTTCCTATTTTTTATTTTAATTTTTTAAGAAACATATAAATTCTATCATTTGCCATAGCATGCCGCACAACGGGCCCGGGATTGTTGCAGTGAAGCCCGATGGGTTGCGAAGCAACACAGTAAAGGGGTGAACTGCATACTAATCGGGCTTTATTGCATCAATCCTCGTGATGGCTACTGTACGTCGCTTGAAGTTATAAAATATAATTCAAAACCACCTTATTTCATCAAGCCCGGTTATTCCCGGGCCCGATGGCTCGCAATAGGGAGCAGGAGTGCGAAGCACGGAGCTACCGTCAAGCGAAGCGTATTGTGAGCCATCGGTCGACAATATGAAACGGTTGGGTCTTCGAAGCACTTTTGTATCCATTAAGACAAAATCTAATTTGGAAATCAGAGTGTCCGCAAACCACAAAACCCCAAC
>JAWLEB010000093.1:0-3574 GCA_041686375.1 Bacteroidales bacterium | reverse complement strand
AAGGGAATAACTCCTTCCGCAAACATCATAACAATTACCATATGAGGGCCTGATTCAGGTATGACCCCCAATAAAACCGCAACAACCAAAACCCAAACCATGTTTGATTTAATGAATTCCTCAACATTCCAGAATTCAAGAGCAATTTCAACAATAAGCAAGGCAGAAAATGTCCATATAAAAACACGCAATAGATGTTTTTTTACAATATGATTCCAGATATGATCTCTGATGAAATGATCGGGTACGCTTCCTACAATAACAATAGTGATCGAAGTCAATATGACTAGCGTAATTCGTTTCCAATTCCATTCAGATGGCCCAAAAACTTCTAAAGACATCAAAAGAAGGATGATTACTAAAGCAAAAAGTAGAATCATCCTTTCTCTGGAAATTCGAAGATAATACCTTGCCAGATGTTGTTTATCAAAGCAATTGCAGGACTCTACTTCGTGAACTTCCTGCAGTTTACATTCTTTACATGGGACAATTTTTAAAAGCGGTGCTATTTTATCCGTCAGCCAACCCAACACAATTCCAAAGATGAATAACAAACCAAACAACATCAGTGCTTCTTTTGGAAACAAAGACAACATGACAAATGCTTCATCACCACTTGTTGCAATCATGCTACCTACTATTGCACCAAAACTCAATAAACCGTGAATATAAAATGAGACATTCAAAAAAGCTCCAAGACAACCTGGAGTTGATCCCAAAACTGAAGAAATCAGGTATTGGCGACTCACTCCTCCTTTAAGTGCATGCGACATTTTACCGTTAGTGATGACATTGATATAGTCGATCAGCAACATCATCACAAAAACAAAAACTGTAATGACTATAGCATGCTGAAATACAGGCAAAATAATTTCAGTAGACTTCATTAGAATACAATTTTAATACCTTTAAATTATATATCTTGTTCCCTAACATGGGAGAAGGTATATAAATTTCACATAAGTTTATCGTTTTTAAATGATTTAGCCTGAACTATTTAGGTTAGACTGCTTTTATATAAATAACAATAATTTTGGGCTATAAAACTATTTGTATAGCAGATTCTAACGTGCATAATCTTCCTGAATACTGACCAAAAAAGTTAAATCTCTATAACCCTCCCCACTCCTCCTTCAACATATTTATCAGGATAAAGATGTTTAATCTCCCGGATATGCTGAGTACAATGTGTCGGACAGATCAACTCAAGATTCTCAAACAATTCATATTCGTTAAAGCCATGTAATCCACCGATAATCCCATAAATTGAACCAAATTGTAAAGCAGTATCCAGTATGTGCTTCATTTTTGGATGTGAACAACCAACCACCAGTACAATTCCTTTCGGCGTGGAGACTGCCATGGACTGCTCAATATGGTCAAGTTCACCGGTAGAATATACATTTTCATGGATTTTTCCTGGCTGATCAATATGAACGATTTGTTTTGCTCCATGTACGCCTCTTAAAGACGGAGGCAGATAAATATTCACGTTATCATTTTCGTGGAGAAATGCTGACAAACCACCTGTATGGTCAAAATGATTGTGAGAAATAAAAACATCATCAACCATGGAAGGTTCTATATTGAGTTTTTGCATGTTTTCAAGCAACATATTTCCTTTTGTGCCAGTATCAAAAAGAATATTTCTTTCACCGGTTTCTACATAAGCAGAAAAACCCCAGTCGTAATCAAGTCCGGGTTTAAAAACGGTATTGTCGTATATAATTGTTAATCTCATGACTTTCTCCTTTAATTCTACAGATTAATAGTGTATAAATTCACAATTTTGTATAATCTATAAAAAGCAGGAACCACCATAATCGACTGTTACTTTTACGTTGTGATTCTTTTATGGTAGGTTCCTGAAATTATACTAAACCAAAACAGCTTATGCCTGGATAAACAAAACCATTAAAAAATGCAGCGCAATCTAAAAATAAATCATTCGCCGTGTATCTTCTTTTTCTTTTCAAGCAACTCCTCGTGACTCTCCTGATGCGCAGGATCTGCAACAATAGCATCTACCGGGCATACCTCCTGACATTGTGGAGAATCATAAAATCCAACACATTCAGTACATAAATCAGGATTGATTTCAAAAATATCATCGCCTTCGGAAATTGCGCTATTCGGACATTCATCAACACACACTCCACAAGCAGTGCAATCATCAGTAATTTTTAGTGCCATAATTCACCTCCTTATTTATTTATGTTCGAATTATTATTAACAAATATAATGAGAATATTCTCATTTGCAAAATTTATTTAGATTTATTTAAAACAACAGATTATAACTCATACGACTTTTAAGCTTAATAAAAATCAGTAAAACAAAATCAATTATAATTCATTAAATTAGCTACAAATTAAAATATTTGGGTTATGGAAAAACATGAAATAATTGCCGATGTGTTAAGAAATAACAGGGAGACTATTGCTCCTGTAGTCAAGCCGGGAGTTCAACCTGATGATATAGTAGCTATGGATTTTTCCGATAACAATGAAGAGCTTAAAAAGATTGATATTGACGATATACAGGGATTTACCAAATACATTGAATCATTACTGGATGATTTTAAGAAAGTTGGTGTTGGAGGCTATGGTGAAGACCGGTCTATATACCGGCGAAGTTCCCTTTTTGATGGTGAAGGGGAGCCTCGTAGCATTCACCTTGGTTTGGATATTTGGGTGCAGGCAGGGACGAAGGTATATGCACCGCTCGATGCTAAAGTTCATAGTTTTGCATATAATGAGACTTATGGAGATTACGGCGGAACCATTATTCTGGAACATAACCTGGAGGAAGTAACATTTTATACCCTTTATGGTCATTTAAGTAAAGACTCTCTGGATAATATGGAGGCAGGCAAAAGCATTGCCAAAGAAGAGCATTTCGCCAATATTGGTACCGTAGAAGAAAATGGGCAATGGCCTCCGCATTTACATTTTCAGCTAATTACAGATATGCTTGACAAACAGGGAGATTTTTATGGAGTGGCGCCGCCTTCAGAAAAAGAAAAATACTTTAAACTTTGCCCCAATCCTTACAGAATTTTAAAAATCGAATAGTTCCTTTGATTTCTAACAGCAAAAATGCCTGCATAACTCTTCTGCAGGCATTTTTAATTCCAGGGATAAGTAAACAATCCGGGTCAGGATGATAAATCTTTAGTCTTTCTTGTCTCCATATTTTCTGGTAGCTATGACCTCTCCATTTTCATCATAATTACGCCAATTTCCTGCTTTCCTCCCTTTTTCGTATTCCATTTTGAACCGCAATGTCCCGTTTTTATCCCAGATTTTCCAAACACCATGTTTTTTCCCCTTTTTATAATTGGCAAGTGCAATTTTTGTTTTTTCTGCATTCCATGTTATCCATGTTCCATGCATTTTACCATTTTTGTATGAACGAATTTCCTTTTTATTTCCATCTTTGAAATATAATATTGATTTCCCGTCCAAAACGCCGTCTTCGACTTTAATTTCTGCCTTTAATTCTCCGGACTCATAATATTCTTTTGTGGTTCCGCTATAAAGGTCACCATCTGCATTGTAATATTTACCATCTT
>JAWLEB010000092.1:0-3636 GCA_041686375.1 Bacteroidales bacterium | reverse complement strand
ATATACCGGATACGCTTCTATCTGTATTGCAAGGGGGTTGCCAAAAAACGGTGTTTTACACACTATTGAAATCAATGATGAGCTTGAAGATTTTATCCGGTATTATTTTGAAAAAGCCGGAGTTCAGGAAAAAATACACCTTCACTTAGGCAAAGCACAAGACATCATTCCTGAAATTAACGAGAAATTTGATTGTGTTTTTATCGATGGAGATAAACGCGAATATCCGGAGTATCTGCAATTTTGTAAAGAATATATAAATAACGGCGGATTTATTATAGCTGATAATGTTCTATGGGATGGTAAAGTATTGGAAGAAAAACAAAGTGCAGATAAACATACGCAGGGAATACAAACATTTAACCAGCAAGTTGAAAGTGACCCGGAATTGTTTCAGGTTATTTTTCCGATAAGAGACGGACTCATGATTATACAGAAAGAATCTGACAAATAGCGATCCGGAAGCTCCGTCAGAAGCGATATTTTAATAGAAGAATCTTCAGCTTAGCTCTTAACAGCATAAGCACTCTTTTAAAAATAATTATTCATTGCTCTTTCTCTACAATTTGTGGATGAGGGTTTCATTTTGTAAATTTGTAAAACTATAAACTAAAACAAAAAAACAATGGATACTCAATCAACCATATTAGTTCCTCTTGACCACAGCCCGCAGTCACTGGCAGCTTTTGGATATGCTAAAGTTATAGCAAAGGCAACAGATTGTAGCTTAACTTTGCTTTACGTCATTGAGGAACCGGGCTTCTTCACAAAAACTAAAATAAAAAAAGACCAGAAAGAGGAAATCAGAAAGGAAGCAATAAGCAGCTTACAAAAAGTAATCGATGAAGATAAAGAATTAAAAAATAAATCGATTCAAGCCACTCCAATGGTTAAAGAAGGCAAAGTTTATAAGAAAATCATTGAAACGGCCCAGGAAATAAAACCCGACTTTATTATTATGGGGAGGTCGGATGAATCGGATTTTAAGAAAAATATTACCGGAACCAACACGCACCATATTGTAAGTGAAGCCCAGGCACCCGTAATTACGATCAAAGGAATACAAGAAATTACCACAAAAGAGCATATTCTTTTGCCTCTTGATCTGACGAATCCAATAGAAGAAAAATTAGCAAAGGCTATCGAAATAGCTCGTTATTTTAATGCACATCTGAGTATATTATCTGTTCTTCAGTCAAGATGGTTAAGTAAGAGGATTAAAGCACAAAAATGCTTGTCACGTATAGAAAATATTCTGAAAAAATATGAAGTTTCTTGTGATACTAAGCTTATAGTAAATAAAAAACAGCCGGTTCACGATTTAATTATCAAATATGCCAAGGAAATCGATGTCGATCTTATTATGGTAATGACTCAACAGGAGAAAGAAATTCATAAATTCTTTATCGGCTCTACTGCTCAGGAAATTATTAATGATGCTGACAGGCCGGTGATTAGTATTCTCCCGCATCCTGAAATAAAACTAGAGAATGTACATTATATATTCAAAAATGTACTGGACCCCTTGCATGTGTATAAATAACATAGAAGTTCATATTACCCGAAAATAATGTGGATAAATCAGTCCAAAATTCTTATATTGTAAAAAAGAATTTCTATTGCAAACAGAAATAGTTTATGAATTATTCGGGTTAAAATATTGTTGTAGGGTTGATATGCAGCAATAAAACAATAAACACAGCAAGTAACGCAAAAATATAACTTACAATGGAAAAGATCAATCTTTACAACAAATTTCAAAAAATAAAAGATTATTGGAATCCAAGAATTGTTGGTGAACTTAACAATCAACACCTTAAAATCGTTAAGGTAAAAGGTAAGTTTGTCTGGCACAAACATGACAATGAAGATGAAATGTTCATTGTCTGGAAAGGTATCCTGCAGGTAGAACTTCCTGATAAAACTGTAGAAATGGGTGAAGGTGAATTCATTATTATTCCAAAAGGCACAAAACACAGAACTGTTGCTCACCAGGAAGCAGAACTACTCCTGTTTGAACCAGCAGGAACAATTAATACAGGTAATGAAAGAACAGACTTGACAGTAAAAACTCCGGAGAAAATCTGATACAAAACCCACTTTTCACATAAACAACTAAAATTAAACACCTCTTTTTTAAATTGTTAAAGCAGGAAAATCTGCCGTATTGATCATTTTAGATAAGAGAT
Source organism: Bacteroidales bacterium (assembly GCA_041686375.1). Classification (GTDB taxonomy): domain Bacteria; phylum Bacteroidota; class Bacteroidia; order Bacteroidales; family UBA12077; genus JAGXLC01. Next base: position 1,447 of record JAWLEB010000092.1, on the reverse strand, counting down.
AATGCTTATTCCAACTATTCCAAATCAAAATAGAAACCTATTCTATTTATGGGTGACGATGGAGCTTTATCTTCAAAACAATTCCACTTAGTTGTTCTAGCTTTGGTTGCACAATGAAAAGAAAAAGCTTTTCCTTTGATAGGCTGAAATAATTAACGTAAATTCGTAGAAATAAAAACAAATAATTTATGGTTACAAATGATTCAACATCTCCAGATCTGGAGCAATATGTGAAAAAACATTACAAGTCCATAATTTTGATTCTGGCAATCATTATTATTGGCTTCAGTTCATTTTTCCAGATCGGAGCAGAAGAAGTTGGTGTTATCACCCGTTTCGGGAAGCATCAACGTACAGTAAACTCAGGCTTAAAAGCAAAAATTCCATTTTTGGAAAATGTATATAAAGTGCCTGTAGAGCGCCAAAAAAAGCAAGAGTTCGGCTTCAGAACAAGAGAGGCAAATGTCAAAACCGATTATGTCCGTTCTTCAGAGACAGAGGACGAATCGTTAATGCTGACAGGTGACTTAAACCTTGCGAATGTAGAGTGGGTTGTTCAATATCGTGTGGACAGGCCTTACAACTATCTTTTTAAGGTAAGAAACGCAGATAAAACACTCCGCGATATTTCAGAATCGATAACACGGCAGATTGTAGGAGACAGAACTGTAAACGAAGTTTTAACTGTGGGAAGAGCCGAAGTTGCAAGTAAAGTTAAAGCAAAAATCCAGGAGTTAAGCAGGGAATACTCACTAGGAGTTATAATCGCCCAGGTAGTTTTACAGGATGTAAATCCCCCGGAACCTGTAAAAGAAGCTTTCAACGCTGTAAACCAAGCTCAACAGGAAAAAGAAACCCTGATAAACCAAGCCAAGTCTGAATACAACAAAGTTATCCCCAGAGCGCGGGGGCAAGCGGAAGAAACTATTGAAAAAGCAGAAGGTTACGCAACCAAAAGAGTTAACAACGCCCAAGGTGAAGCTGCAAGATTCAATGCACTTTATAAAGAATACATTAAAGCGCCGGAGGTTACGAAGAAGCGGATATACCTCGAAACTATGCAGGATGTAGTTCCGAGACTCGGAGATAAAATCATTACCTCAGGGGAAGGCAATAATATGATTCCATTGATCCAAAAGCAACTCAAGGACTAAAACCAAACAAAAGAGAAAATCATGAAGAAGAAAAATAAAATACTGATAGCAGTTATAGTCATAATATTAGGCATAATTGTGTTAGCACAGAGTGCATATATTATAAAAGAAAGCGAACAAGTTGTGATTACTCAATTTGGGAAGCCAATTGGAGACCCAATAACAGAACCGGGTTTAAAATTTAAAACACCTTTCATCCATAAGGCTAATTTTTTTGATAAACGTTATTTGGAATGGGATGGTGATCCAAACCAGATTCCAACAAAAAATAAAAAGTTCATTTTTGTTGATAC
>JAWLEB010000091.1:0-3842 GCA_041686375.1 Bacteroidales bacterium | reverse complement strand
GGAAGCCATGTGGAAAATGCTTCAGCTTGATGCTCCGGATGATTTTGTAATTGCCACAGGCGAAAACTATTCCATCCGCGAATTCATACACATGACATTCCGTACCCTGGGTATTGGTATCAAATTCACCGGAGAGAACGAAAATGAAAAAGGCATCATTGATTCTATTGATACACAAAAGCTAAATAGTTTAGACATAAATACGGATCATATTAAAAGGGGTGATACAATCATTGAGGTTGATCCCGACTATTACAGGCCCACGGAAGTAGACCAGCTCATTGGTAACCCGGCAAAAGCCAAAAAAGTATTGAACTGGGAACCACGCTACTCTATCAATGAACTGATAGAAGAAATGGCCCAATCCGATCTTGCACTCGCAAAAAAAGAAAAAGTTGCCAAAAATTATGAAGAAAACAGATAAAATATACATTGCCGGGCATAATGGAATGGTAGGATCTGCCATTCACAGAAAACTGCTGGAGAAAGGACACAACAATATAATCACCCGCCGTTCTTCTGAACTGGACCTGCGGGATCAACAAGCGGTGACCAAATTTTTTGAGAAGGAAAAACCGGACTACGTATTTCTGGCAGCGGCAAAAGTCGGGGGTATTCTTGCAAATAACACATACAGGGCTGAGTTTATCTACGACAACCTGATGATTGAAAGCAATATCATTCACCAGGCATACAAAAACGATGTCACAAAACTGCTGTTCCTGGGATCCTCCTGCATTTATCCCAAACATGCTCCTCAGCCCATGAAAGAAGATTACCTGCTTTCCGGGTACCTGGAACCTACGAATGAACCCTACGCCATTGCCAAAATTGCCGGCATCAAACTTTGTGAAAATTACATGGACCAGTACGGCTGCAACTTTATTTCGGCAATGCCGACAAACCTCTACGGGCCAAACGATAACTATGACCTGCAAAATTCACACGTGCTGCCGGCGCTAATACGAAAATTCCATGAAGCAAAAGTACAAAACAAACCTTCGGTGGAAATATGGGGAAGCGGAAAACCCATGAGGGAATTCCTTCATGTGGATGATATGGCTGAAGCTTGTTATTTCCTGATGCAAAAATACGATGCCAAACAATTTATAAACATCGGAACCGGCAAAGACATTACCATAAAAGAATTGGCAGAAACAATTATGGAAGTAACCGGTTATCATGGGAAACTAACATTCAACACAGAAAAACCCGACGGCACACCGAGAAAATTAATGGACGTCAGCAAAATAAACAACCTCGGATGGCAGCACAAAATCGACCTGAAAGAGGGTATTGAAGATACCTACCGGGATTTTTTGGAGCATATCGATAGGTATGTGAAGTGACATTAGTTGCAGTGGCAGCAGAAGGCAGAAGGCAGCAGTAGGCAGAAGGAAATAGCAGCAGTAACCGTTTCTGAATTCCAGCATCCTGTTTCTTCTAAACAACTAAACAGCTAAACTACTAAACAATTAAAATAATCCGCGGTCATTCGCTCGATCCGTGTCATACGCGTTCCAAAAAAATCCGCGTTCCATCAACCGCACGAAACAATTTAAACCATCAACTCGTTTAATAAAATGAAAGAATGAATTCATAAAATATCATAATAAAAAAAACATCTGATCATGAACGAGATTATATTTATCATTGAAGAAGCACCTGAGGGGGGGTATACTGCCAGGGCACTTGGTGCAGATATTTTTACCGAAGACAATTCCATCAAAGGTCTTAAAGCTATGATAAAGGAAGCAGTGGACTGTCATTATGAAGAAAACGAAAAACCAAAAGTAATTCGCTTACACTACATCAGAGAAGAAACATTACCACTAACTTCTTAAAGTTATACTTATGAGAATTCCAAGGGATGTATCTGCCAAAGATTTGTGCAAAAAGCTGGAAAAATATGATTATAGCATTACAAGACAAAAAGGGAGTCACATTAGATTGACAACCCGGCGAAACGGAGAACATCATATTACAATTCCCAACCACAACAACTTACGAATAGGGACGCTTTCAAATATTATTCAATCGGTGGCAAATCATATGGAATCGAATAAAGAAGAAATTATCAAAGAGCTGTTTTCTTAGACAAACAGCAAGACCTACCCGCAAAATACATTTAATAACTAAACAATAGTAAAACAATAAGCTATGGATACTGATTGATTAAAAAGAATCACCGTCAATCCGGAAATATGCCATGGAAAACCAACTGTTCGAAATACCAGGTATATGGTAGAAAGTATAATTGAATATTTATATAATGATGAAAGCAAAATCAGGGTATTAGAATAAATAGATTTCACTTCACAAATGATAGAACGTTGATCGAACACAGACAACGCGCCCAATCTTAATTCAATATTTTCTTGATTTTAAAATAAAAGGAAAAGTTTTAACTGGCATCTTAACAGAACAAATGCAACAGATTTTTCGTTTAAAATATATCAATATCAAAGATAAACCATGATCAAACCTGATATATCAAACAGTTTATTATGGGATCTCGACCCGGAGACAATCGATTTTACCCAAAATAAAAGATTGATTATTGAACGCGTGTTTACATTAGGCGATTTTTATGATGTTAAACAAATCATAAGATATTATGGTTTAGATACGATCAAAGAAGAAATCGTTAAGGCGGGTAATCTCGATAAAAAAACACTCAATTGGGCTAGCCGGTATTTTGGCATCCCCAAAACAAAATTTGCATGTTATTCAAAGAAACAATCGAAGAAGGTACACTGGAACTATTAAGATCCCTGCAACAAACAAAGATGTGCAAGGATTTTCGTCTCGCCGGAGGTACAGCACTTGCACTTCAAATCGGACATCGAACTTCTGTTGACATCGATTTTTTTTCTCAATACAATTTTAATATCCAGGAATTACTTGAATATCTTGAGCAAACTTACTCATTTCATCTATATTATTCGGCTCCAAACACCTTAAAAGGAATGATACATGGGGTAATGGTTGACTTTATAGCCCATAAATACCCATTGGCTGGTAAAATATTGGAGAAGGAAGGGATTAGCATGTATCCTGTAGAAGATATTGCAGCCATGAAACTCAATGCAATCGCTGGCGACGGAACTAGAGCAAAAGATTTTATCGATATGTATTTTCTTTTAAAAATATATTCCATTTCAGAGATATTGGACTTTTATGCAGCTAAATATTCCAAACGTAATGTATTCCATGCGTTTAAAAGCCTGATGTATTTCGAAGATATTGATGCAAGTGACTGGCCTAATATGGTTCAGGAAAAGGATTTGACCCTGTCAAAAGTGAAAGCACTCATTACTGAAAAGGCGAACTCTATTAACATTCAGTAAATAAATATCAGTGTAAGATGAGGATAAACCTGGAGTAATACTTGACTACTCTGAAAATGGAGAAATTGTAGGCATAGAAATATTAAATGCTTCCAAAAGATTTGATTCACCAGCAAAAATAGAATATGAAGTTGGTTAAATCTATTTTTTGGCCAGCAAAGCAACAATAAAAGAAATAGAACGCTGTTCCGTTAAATATAGAACACGCCTGCCTGCCGGCAGGCAGGGATAATCACTGATAAAAACCAAAATAGATATAATACTGGCTTGACGTCGCGACTGAGCGATGAGAAGATGAGCACTGTGAAGGCGAGAAGGAACGACGAAGCGAAAGAGCGAAGGGGCGACGGTGCGAAGTGAAAAGAGTTGCAGTGGCAGTGGCACTAGGCAGGGCGAAATAGCAGCAGTAATTGTTTCTAAATAATAGCTTCCATCATCTTCTAAACAACTAAACAGCTCAACTACTAAACAATTAAAATAATCAGCGGTCAT
>JAWLEB010000090.1:0-4051 GCA_041686375.1 Bacteroidales bacterium | reverse complement strand
ATTGTCTTTTGATTTCTTAATACGTACTTGAGACCTTTTTCATAAGATGCATAATAGTCCCACAATTTCAGTTTCTGAAGGGCTTGCGACTTATCTGTGCTGCTTTTTTTATAAAACAGCTTGTAATAGACGGGAATAAGGGTAATGGAAACAAGAAACGATGAGAACAGTCCTATAGCAACAGCTATTGCCTGGTCATAGAACAAAGCACCTGCCAGACCACTGATAAATATAAGCGGAATGAAAACCGCACAGGTGGTTAGCACAGAGCTGAGCAGCGGCCTGATGACTTCGTTCGTACCCTTTACACATGCCTGAATCAGTGAATTTCCACGGTTAATAAACTGTGTAATGTTGTCGATGACGATTATCGAGTTGTCAATCATCATACCAATGCCAAGCACTAAGCCCGACAAGGAAATTATATTGATGGAGATATCAAAAATGAAAAAGAAAAGAATGCTAATGATTAATGAGGTAGGGATGCTAATGCCAATCAAAAGGGGAGAGCGGATATCGCGGAGGAAAAGGAACATTACTACGAAGGCTAGAATGGCACCAAGAATGAGTGTGTTGTTGAGGTTATGAATGGAATAGTCCAAAAGCCTTGTCTGATCTCTGGTTACTTCAAAATCAATGTCCCGGTAATCCGAGCGGAGGTGTTTCAGCAAGTTGTTGAGAGAGGCTTTCATATCCTGCATCCGAGCATCGGATTTTTTTATGATAGCCAATGAGATAGCGTCTCTGTGTCCTGATGTAATTAACCCGTTTCGTTTTCGTGGTTTTACTTCTATCTCAGCCAGTTCTTTCAGTTTGATTGTTTTTTCCCCGGTTTCCAGCAGGATATTTTCTATGTTGTGTTTATTGTTAAGCGTATTTTCAAATCGAAGGTTGTATTGGTAAATTCCGTCTTTTACTGTGATATTGCCCAGTTCAAGGTTGTTGTTGCGGATGGCTTGTTCAATATCGGAATGATGTAAGTTCAATGCGGATAGCTTTTGTTCGTCGGGTACAATGGATATTTGTGATTCTACAGTTCCGCTTATATCAGCCATAGCAACTTCCGGGAGCTGCTCAAGTCTTTTTTTAATTACTTCCCCGGTAAAACGGCTTAACTCGGTGAACCTGCCGGATACTTCATTATCTTCCAATTGTCCGGGGAGAAAACTTTCTTCTGCCATAACATTCAGGTAAAAGACAGGAATGTCAGAAGCGCTGGCTTTTATCACACGTGGACGCTGGAAATCTTTTGGGAGGAAGTTCATGGAACGGTCAATTTTTTCATTGACATCAATAAAGGCCAGGTCGATATCGGTTCCATATTCAAATTTCATGCGAATGACAGCATTTTCATCCCGTGTATCGCTGGTTATTTCATCAAGGTTAGGTACCTGTAGCAACTGGCGCCGAATAGGACGGACTACACCATTTTCCAATTGCCGTACAGGAGTGTTTTTTCCTTCAATCTGTACGGTAATCTCAGGGATGTCGATGTCCGGCATTAAAGAAACCGGCAATCTTGTCATAGCTGCCAGGCCGAGTATCATCAAAGCGATGAAGGTCATGGTTACGGCGATTGGTCTGTGGACTAGGAAGTTTATCATGCAATGTTTGAATGTTTGATTGTTTGATTGTTTAGGAAAATGCTTTGATCAAAAAAGGATTTTTAAGATTTGTATTTTACATCATTATAGGTCGATTTTTTCAAATAATTTATAAAATATTTGATTTTATGATTTTCTAGAATAAGCATGTTGTGAATTTCATCAAATTCGTCTTTTGTAGTGTATTTCCTGTCAAATGCTCTATATAGTTGTGACCTACACTCTCCTGCTGAACCTTTCGATATTGACAAGTGTTGAATAAATTCTTTTCTGCCTTCTCTCTCAAAGCCTTCTGAAATATTATCCATTATAGATCCACTTGACCTACGTATTTGGTTTTTTAATGAGAAATCTTTATTGAATGGAATTCGATCTGTAATTAAAAAAAAATTGTTACAAATATCCCGTGCCAATTGCCAAATTTCTAGATCTTCAAATCTGTTTATTGTTGCCATATGTTTAAATAATATTGAATGAATTTATATTATATCAGACTTTAGAATTTTTCTAACCATCAAACTTTCAAACATCCAAACCATCAAACATCTTTTATTGCATCTCAACCGTCGATTCATGTGCCAGATTCATGTTGCCGGATGTAATTACTATATCTCCGGGTTTTAGTCCGTCTTCGATGGTGTAATACCGGCTGTTTTCTTCTCCTGTTTCTACGTAGTTCCATATGGCTGTGCTGTCGTTCCGGACTGTGAATACCACTTCCTTGTTTTGTCTCAGTACCATGGCTGATTTGGGTATGACCAACCTGTTTTGTAATTCTGTTCTTGCCAGCACCTTTGTATTCATACCCTCCATTAGCGTTCCATTCGTGTTTTTTATTTTTCCCCTGATGGTTACCAGTCCGTCTTCATCAACTACAGGATTGATTTGGTCTATGGTTCCTTCGAATTCTCCGCCTGCTAACGGTCTGATGATGATTTTTTTTCCTGTTTCAATTTCGTCCAGTTCTGATTCAAGGATTGAAAATTTCACATGATACCATTCATTGTTTATGAGAGTGCAAAATTCCTCACCCGAATCAATATTTTCAAATGCTTTTTTTTCAATATTCGCTATTATGCCTGAAAAAGGCGCATGTAATGAAGACGATTTCAGCCTGTATTGTGCCTTTCTCAGGTCTGTCTGAGCATCTGCCAGCCCTGACTTTACCTTTGCAATGCGGAGGAAGTCTTTCGGTACTGATGCAGTGTCCTCCGGGTCATATCCCTGGCCGATAAGTATATCCTGGAAATTTACCCGTGCCTTCTCAATCTGTGTTTCAGCTTTTTGGAGCTCGTTTTTTATACTATAATCATCAAGCCTGGCAATCAACTGTCCTTTTTTCACCTTTTCCCCGTTGCTGACTTTTATTTCCTTTAAAACACCGGGTACTTTAAAGCGGAGTCCGGATTTTTGCAGAGCCTCGAGGGTTCCATTGCTTAATAATTCCCTGTGGAAAGTCCTTTTTTTCAAAACGATGGTGTCCACAGGGTTCTTATCTTTAATGTGCTCCTGCCTTGCTTGTTCCTCACGGTCTCTTTTGTCATCCTGGCAGGAAAATGTTAACAGAATTATTCCTGTAAAAAGTATTAGAGTTTTCAGAGGTTTGAAATGTTGCATTTTTCTTGTGTCTTGGAGTATAAATGTTATTTTTTGTGGTTGTAATGTTGATCGTAATGCGAAAATAACTTTTTTAGGATAAGTTGCAAAAAAAGGAGTGATCATTTTAATTGAGTTGTTTATTTTTTATAACTATTGATTTCATCAATATACAATTTTTCCAGTTCCTTGTTAAACGCCGGATCACCAACTAATCTTACTTCGTTGTTAATGGTTAAGACAGTTTGGTATACCCCAAAACCTGGCAAAGGATTTTCTTCCAGGAAGGATAAATCCTTTTGAATTATTACAGGCTCCTCATTTTCCAGTAAAGGATAAAATTCTTTTTTGAATGTAGCAAAGTCTTTTGTGAAAACAAAGAATAGAAAGTCTATGTCATATTTACTGTTTTGTTCAATTTTTTTCTTTACTTCCATCAGTTCTGAAAGATGTTCAACGCAAGCTCCACATCGTCCATCAATTGTAGATACTATTTTTATGTCAGCATCAAAATGACTTATTGAGATGGTGTCCAGGAGAGGATTATTGAATACTATTACTTCTTCAGGGAACGGGAAAGTTTTTCCATGGAGATTTTCAATGATTTTTCTTTCCTCTTTATTTTCTTTCTTGCATGTATTTAAAACAGATAGAACGAAAAACAGGATTAGGATTGATTTAACGTAATGTAAATTCTTTGATATCATAAAAGTTTTTTTTATTAAAAATTTTACTTAATCCGGATAAATCATGAATTATTCTCATCTCCGAATGGTTATGATTTATGCTATTACAAATTTTCTAATGCATTTCTTATTTTACTAAAGTCATATACAATGAATGATTGATCT
>JAWLEB010000089.1:0-4095 GCA_041686375.1 Bacteroidales bacterium | reverse complement strand
TGTTGTTTCACGAATAACCGTAGTTACCATAAAGAAGAACAGCAACATGAAAATAATATCCGGTAATGAAGCTGTTGATAAACCCGGTACCGTTTTCTTATCATCTTTTCTGAATTTACCCATAATTAATTCCCTCCGACATTTTTAGGTTCTGCTTCTGATATAACCTGAGGGTATGCCTCTTTGATAGCTTTTCTTTTCTCGCTGTCCAGATCTTTATACTTTTTTCCGAACTTTCTGGAAGCAATTTCATTCCTAACTTCATTATATGCTGCCACTAATTCGTTCTGAACATGCAGATAGATTTCATAAGAGGTTCCCCGGTCGTTTTGTAAAGATATAATGTGATTTTTCGGAACCGTTACTACTCCCAATTCTGAAATCTCTTTCTCTGTTAATTCAGGTAAATTATCTTTATTTTCTGGGTTTACGATAAACTCCTTGGCAGATTCCCGAAGGTTATTTATTCTCATTGGTTCACCATCTACAAGCAGCTGATCATTTGAATTAATCAGCACTTCAAAGACGTTACGTTCTTTAATTTGCTTATCATCTTCCTGTTGCTCCTGATCTTCAGGTAATGGTGGCAATTTCCGGGTTAAACCCGTGTCAATGTCCATTGTTGTGGCAACCAAAAAGAATATAAGTAGCAAAAACGCAATGTCCGCCATTGGTGCTGCATTAAAATCTGGAACTTTTTTAGCCATATATTCAATTTTTTAGTCTTTTTACATGCGACATTCGCTTTTTATAACGAATGTCACATGTAAAATATTTTTTACTTAAACACCTTTGCAATCTCAGTGAAGATGATCGATAGTATACCCAAACCAACCAGAATATACATGGTTATAATACCCATGCCTGACAGTTGTAAAATTTGGGGTACATTTTGTGGATTAGGTTTGGCAAAATTTAATGGCTCAGTAGAAGCAAGAGCATAACTTATCAATCCTAAAACCACCAGTACTAATATTCCTATTAAACTTCCCCTGGCCTTTTTGGGATGCATTACCATCTCAATTAATGGAAAAATCAATGCCAATACAGCCGCAATACCTGCTAAAATGCCGGCCCACAGGAGAATCGTGTTTGTGAAAGTAGGTGCACCACTGGCAGTCTCCGGTCCGGCATAGAATATTATGCCAAACACTGCGGAGATTGCGAGTAGAACAATTCCTAATATTCTTATCAATTTATTATTCATAATGTCCTGTTAATTTTATTGTTTTTTCTTATTGTACTTATAAATCAGGTCAATTAACGAAATTGATGCATCTTCCATGCTATTTACAATGCCGTCAATTTTTGAAACAATATAATTATAGAATAACTGAAGTATTACACCTACAATAAGACCTGAAACTGTTGTAATCAAGGCAACTTTAATACCACCTGCAACTAATGATGGAGAAATGTTTCCTGCAGCCTCAATGTTGTCAAATGCAGCGATCATACCGATAACAGTACCCATAAAACCAAGCATTGGTGCAATGGCAATGAATAATGAAACCCATGTTAAGCCTTGTTCTAATAAGCCGGCCTGAACACTTCCGTATGAAATCACTGACTTTTCTGCTACATCAATTCCTTCATCTGCTCTGTCTAATCCTTGATAGAAAATTGATGCCACAGGGCCTCTGGTGTTTCGGCAAACTTCTTTGGCAGATTCGAGGCCACCTTCTTCCAGTGCATCTTCTACATTTTTAAGAAGCTTTTCTGTGTTTGTTGTAGATAGGTTTAGGTAGATGATTCTTTCAATAGAAATAGCTAAACCGAAAATTAATGCTAATAATACAACTCCCATAAAAGCAGGGCCACCTTCAATAAACTTTTGTTTGATTTGTTTATGTATGGTTTCCCTTTCTTGTGTTGTTTCATCTCCTTGAGCGGCAGCTGTAGTATCAGCCTCTGTTGTGTCGGCTGCTGTAGTATCTGCTCCCGCTTCAGTTGTGTCTTGCATTTCTGCTTTGTCGGCTTGTTCATCTTCTTGAGCCATTGTAAAAGCTGTAGATCCAAAGATCAAAAGTCCGATTACTGCGATTGTTGTGAATAATCTTTTCATGGTTTGTCTACTGTTTTTTGTTTGATTAATGTTTATAAAAATAATAAATCTTTGTTAGAAAAAAAACGGCGGAGAAAGAGGGATTCGAACCCTCGTGACGCTTGTGGCGTCAACACGCTTTCCAGGCGTGCGCCTTCAGCCGCTCGGCCATTTCTCCCGATATCTTTTTCACCATAATTTTGCGGCACAAATTACAAAAAAATATGATTCAACAAATATTAATTAGTAATTTCTCCTCTCATTGGTTTGTTTAATGTTTCTTTTATTTGCTTATAGTCAGAAAATTGCCCTAATAAAAACATTGATTTTGTTAATGCAGCCTCTGTAGTCATGTCATACCCATTAATCACTCCTGCATTTAGAAGTCTTTTTCCATTGTCATATTTTGACATATCCACCTGACCTGCCATGCATTGTGTTATATTAAGCACTATCTTATTATGTTTTACAGCATTTTCTAATGCCCGAATAAGCCATTCTGTCCCTGGAGCATTTCCTGCACCATAAGTTTCCAGGATTATACCTTTTATCTTCTTTGATTTGGTCATAAATTCTACGATATCTTTATCTAATCCCGGAAATAATCGGATAATACCAATTCTTGAATCAATTTGATCATAGACTTCTAACTCTTTCTTTTTTGTTGGATAAAATATTGCTGAATTATTGTATCTGATATTTATTCCTATTTCTGCCAAATCCGGGTAGTTGGGCGAAGCAAAAGCATTAAAGTGTTCTGAGCTTACCTTTGTTGTCCTGTTTCCTCTATATAGTTTATTCTCAAAATAAATTGCTACTTCAGGTACTAAGGGCTGTTCTTCTTTTTTTGTTGCTGCTATTTCTATTGCTGTTATTAAATTTTCTTTTCCATCTGTTCTTAATGTACCAATTGGTAGTTGTGAACCGGTAAAAATCACAGGTTTTTGAAGGTTTCCTAACAAAAAACTTAATGCTGAAGCGGTATATGCCATAGTGTCTGTTCCGTGTAATACCAGGAAACCATCGTAATTTGAATAGTTATCGTTTATGGTGTGTGCTAATTTAACCCAAAATTCCGGAGTGACATCTGATGAGTCAATAAGAGGCGAAAAAGTAACCGTGTCAATATTGTATCCGAAACTTTTTAGTTCAGGCACCTGATCTACGATGTGAGAGAAATCAAACGGAGATAAACTGCCGGTTTCGGGATTTTTTACCATCCCTATGGTTCCTCCGGTATAGATAATCAGTATATTTGCTTCTTCACTCATCAGGAATGAATATTAAATATTTTCTTTGCGTTTTGTGTAGTGATTTTTGCTACTTCTTCCAAACTCAGCCCTTTTATCTGTGCGATTTTTTCTGCAATATACAATACATGCGAACTCTCGTTTCGCTTTCCTCGTTTGGGTTCAGGGGATAAAAATGGTGAATCTGTTTCTAACACCAAATGATTAATATCAATTTGTTTTACAACATCATCTAATTTAGAATTTTTAAATGTTACAATCCCGTTTATTCCAATTTTAAATCCTAAATCAATGATATGTTCAGCTTGTTTAAGTGTGCCTGAAAAACTGTGAAAGACACCCATCAGGTTTTCGCCTGCTTCATCGTCTACTACTTTAAATATTTCATCAAATGAATTTCTTGCATGAATTACAATCGGCAGTTTGAGTTTTTTTGCCCATTGTATTTGCTTTCTGAAAACATCTACTTGTTGTTGGTAATAAGTATCATCCCAATAAAGATCAATGCCGATTTCCCCTATTGCGATAAATTCTTTTTTTTCCAGCCAATTTTCTACATTTTTTAGTTCATCTTCATAATTGTTTTGGACTGATGTAGGGTGCAGTCCCATCATAGGATAGAATAAGTCAGGGTAATCCGCCTCGAGCTTAAACATGGCATCAATTGAGCCCGAGTCAATATTTGGGAGAAATACCTTTTTGACATGGTTTTCTTTGAGTCGGCTAATTACATCATGAAAATCTGCGGCGAAATCTTCAAGATACAAATGCGAATGTGTGTCTATAATTTCCATATTATTT
>JAWLEB010000088.1:0-4095 GCA_041686375.1 Bacteroidales bacterium | reverse complement strand
TTATTGCCACTTTTAAAGAATTTCAGAGTTGCAGCATTACAAACATTTTATCACTTTAGTTGCTCGCAATGGCCAAGCCGGTTAAGCGCCGCACCGTTATGCTACTTTAAAATGAATCATGAAAAGAATTCTTCTATTTATATTTGTCATAATTTGTATTACTACTGAGAGTGCTCTTTCATGTAGTGATATGCCTTTTGAATACCAAGTTCGTTATTATGAATTGATAGAACGAACTGAAGATATTGTATTAGCAAACGTCTCTAGAATAGATACCCTCAATAATTCAAAAATAGAATATCATTTTAGTACAGTCGAAACCTTAAGGGGAGATAAATACATAAACTCTTTTACGTTGACGTATCCGATTATTGAATCGGATGCATCGAGTTTCCAATATGATGATTTTGATAAACATAGAAGTAGATATTTTTGGGAATTGGGAGGTTCCAGAACTTTTATAGATGACGATTGTCTGTTATATCCTGTTTTTCAAATAGGGCACTCATATCTTTTATTCTTAGATGAGAAAGATCATCGCATGGGGTATGAGATGATAAAATCCGAGGATGACTTATGGTTGGAAGTTGTTAAAAAAGTACTCAATTCAGATAATTTCAGCTATCGATATACCAAAAATGTATTTGAATGGCTTGAAACGGCTGATGCTGTCTTGGTATATGAATATATTGAACATGAAGAATATTATTTTCCGAAAAAAGTCGAACAGATATCGGGAAATGAATATGAATTAAATATGGATATTCATGATAGATCAGAGGAAGATTTAGGGAAATTTATGTTTGTTGTCTACATAATTGATGGTCAGGAAGACCTTTCATTCCCGTATCCGGTTGAAAATGGCATCGTCAATTTCCATTATTTTATCACTCATTATGAAGTAACCGGATATGAGAACATTGGCTTGGACACAATTAAGCAACATTTTAACAAATAGCATAACCAGCAATTTCTGCTGACGGGTTTGCGTTGATTGCCCGGCTTTTTGGATGATAGCCTCGCAGCAGAATTGCCAAACCGTTATTGAACAAATACGCTATTCTCAATCATGCAACTAATTTCAAATTTATTCTGCTCCAAATTCAGGTTTATAAATGGAAATAGATAACTTTTTTAAAATTGCCCAACAATACATTTCTGAAGTCCCATTGATAGTTTTGGGAAGTGGCTCTTCAGTACCATTTGGAATACCTACTATGGGTCAATTAGCTGATGAACTAGAACAAAGGTTATCATATAAAGACTCAGATGATGTTGAGAAATGGCAGTCATTTTTAGATGAACTTGAAGAGACGAAAGATTTAGAGAAAGCACTTCATAATACTACTCTGAATGAAAGAATTTCAAAAGATATCATAAAAACTACATGGGAATTTATATGTGAGGCAGACAAAAAAGCATTTGAAAGCATTCACAACAACCCCAAACAACTTAAACTGATAGATTTACTCAAGTACTTTGAAAAAACCGCTAAAAAAAGAACTAGCATAGTTACAACTAATTATGATAGAATAGCAGAGTATGCTGTAAGTTACACTAATTCATTGTGTTACACTGGATTCACATTCAATCATATTGGTCATCATATCTCAGAACTTGTTGATGCAAAATTTCAAGAGCTTAGAGATTATAGAAGTGTTATTAAAATCTGGAAAATTCATGGTTCATTGGATTGGTTTATTGACTCTACCGGAGAAACGCTGTCATTTCCCCATTCATCATCTATACCTCATGGATATGTTCCTTGTATTGTGACACCTGGTATTGAAAAATATAGAAAAACGTACAATGAGCCATTTCGCTCTATAATGACTAGTATAGATAAAGATTTTAATAATGCGCTTTCATTTTTCTGCATTGGTTATGGTTTTAACGACGAACATGTACAAACATACCTTCTCAAAAAAGCTCAGAAAGACAACATTCCAATTGTGCTTATTACAAAACGAATTAGTTCTAAAGCTAAAGAGCTGATCATTGGCGGTGAAGTTGCAAAATATTTACTGATCGAAGAAAGTACGAACGATAATTCCCTTGTTTATACCCCTGAATTTAATGATGGAGTTGTTATTGAAGGTGATTTTTGGTCATTGAACGGTTTTCTAAAAATTCTAAATCCAAAATAATTATGGCTGCTTTAAATTTTACATCCAGTAACTCAATAGCGAATGTTTTTAGTGTAGATACAGGAACTGTATTTGCAAAAGTCAATGATCTTGATGAGTTGCGGAGACTTCAAGTAAATCAATTAATTGCAATTCAAAGCTCTAAAGCAGGCCAGCTACAAATTGGATTAATAAATAAAATAACAAGGAAAGCTATTGACCTCGACACTTCCCTCGATGATGAGATCGAGGAAACAGATATTTCACTTTTAAATTCCGAAAACTTAATAAAAGTTACGTTGATCGGTACTCTTTTTGATGCTATTGGTACCCAAACTGATGTATTTAAAAGAACAATAGATTCTGTACCTGAAATTGATGCTGAGTGTTACCCAATGCGTGGCAGTGATATTACTTCCTTTATGTCAACTATCTCAAAAACAGCAACAGAGGCAGAAAAGCCACTTAATATTGGTTCATATTCTATTGATGAAAATGCAGATGCTTATCTGGATGGTGATAAATTATTTCAGCGACATGCTGTGGTTGTTGGAAGTACGGGGTCAGGAAAATCATGGTGTGTTGCACGTTTAGTTGAGCAAATAGCTGATTTAGATAATCCTAATTGTATCTTATTTGATATTCATGGTGAGTATAGTACTGAAGATTTTAAGAAAAATGGTATTTCTCATTTTAGAATAGCTAATCCATCTGATTTAGAGGAGGAACAGAAGCTTTCTAACAATATCTTGATGTTGCCTTACTGGTTACTAACTTATGAAGAAATGTTAGCCATGCTTTTAGATCGCAGTGATAATAATGCGCCAAATCAAGCAATGCTTTTTTCAAGAGCTGTAACTGAGTATAAGAGAAATTTTCTTGAAAAGAATTCAGAAAATGAAATCTTGGGTTCATTTACTATTGATAGCCCAGTTCCTTATGAATTAGATAAAGTTATTGAAGAATTAGAAAATAAAGATACTGAGAGAGTAGATGGAGCCCGTGGGAAAAAGAATGGGCCTTATCATGGTAAATTGACTCGTTTTATTCAAAGATTACAAGCCAAACAACAAGATAAAAGGCTAGGTTTTCTATTTGATGTGAATGATGATGAGCTTCGGATGAAATGGTTGGAAGAATTTTGTAATTCTTTAATGAAGGGTGATCAAAAAACTGGTGTGAAAGTTATTGACTTTTCAGAAGTGCCTTCTGATATACTACCACTCATCATTAGCTTAGTTGCCAGAATTATTTTTTCCGTTCAACAATGGACTAAAAGTGAAAACCGTCATCCAATTTCTTTATTCTGCGATGAAGCTCATTTATATATACCTGAAAAAAATGTCACCGATTCAATCTCTCAAATTGGTTTAAACACATTTGAAAGAATTGCAAAAGAAGGTAGAAAGTATGGTGTTGGACTAATTGTAATCAGCCAAAGGCCTTCAGAAGTTAACAAGACAGTAATGAGTCAATGCAATAACTTTATCTCTTTAAGATTAACAAATGTAGAAGACCAGTCTGTAATTAAAAGGCTTTTACCTGATAACCTATCTGGTTTAACTGATGTAATGCCAATTCTTGACATTGGCGAAGCATTAGTTGTTGGAGACGCTTCTTTGTTACCAACCCGAATTAATATCGCCGAGCCAGAAATTAAACCATCAAGTGCTACTGTAAATTTTTGGCAAGAATGGGGAAGCGACGAAATAGTTCAAGACTTGGAAAAAGCTATCAAGAATTTGAGAATGCAATCAAAATAAATTGGTGTTAAAATCAGGCCAGATTGTTCAATAACAAGCAAATCAAGCGGACGCGTTTGCGTTTAGTTACTTACATTCAAATACTTAGCCACGCCGCTTATTTGCCAGACCGTTAAGGCCCGGCAGGCTCGCAAGGTTTTGTCAAATGGGATGCGGGGCGATTGCTTCTCTTTAGATCCCACCAATTCTGCTAGCTTTCAGCCCGT
>JAWLEB010000087.1:0-4126 GCA_041686375.1 Bacteroidales bacterium | reverse complement strand
TTTCACAAATAAAAATTGATTCCCCTGCCTTTACCTCCGATGCCTCCCATACGGTCTGAGATGTGCAGGATATTGAAATAAAGCTTATTGCAGTAACAATGGTGAGCTTGGTCAGCAAGCCTGCAAAATTCTGTATTAAACTTGTTGTTTTCATATTAACTTCTTTTTAATTACAACCGGACCTGGACTGGATTATGGCCAGTGGGGTATCAAGGTCAGGTAACAGGTAACCTCCATATCCTGAGTTGTACTGATTGAAGTACCCGAGCATGGACCTACCCCAATAAATGAGACGCTTAGTTAAGCTACGCTGCATTGTTAAAATTAATAATTATTTCATTAACCTCATCTATCGTTTTATAACCGAAAGCTGAATGTCTTCTTTTCCGGTTGTACCAGCTTTCAATCCACTCAAAGATTGAAAGCTGAGCTTCTTCCTGATTTGTGAATTTCTGGTTGTAAATCCACTCCACTTTTATTGTCTTGAAGAAGCTTTCAGCTACTTCATTATCCCAGCAATTTCCTTTTCTGCTCATACTCTGTCTAATCAATTCATTATTCTTTATGAGCTTAGCAAACTCACTGCTGGTATACTGGATACCTCTATCAGAGTGGAACACCAAATCCTCGGTGATAGTACGTTTCTTCATTATAGTTTATTATTCTACGAGTTTTTCCGGATACTTCTTAGGCGGAAAACTCACAAGCCCATGTCTGGTCGAGTGTATTCCTGATTTTTTATCAGCTTTATGTGAGCATATTCGTTTGAACTGATCATCAGACCGCAACAATACTAGGGTTTAAGGGTAAAAGAGTTTTGTTCCAACGACGGGATTGCTCCCTTGATATAAAATAAACTTCAGGGGCAGCGGTACATACCTTATGCTGGGAAAGGTAAGCGAAGATTTCGGCTTTCATCAGCTGGAAGTGGAAAAAATGGCAAAACTGGAAGTCAAGCCCGATCCGAGGTATTGAGGATATTTCTTTTTTGTACGGTATTGTTTTTCTCCCATTCGTGCCCAAGCAATACTTTTTCAAACCTTAAATCTAATATCTGTTTTTAAGGTTTACTGAATGACGAACCATACGGATTTCACCATCCTGAACCTCTGAGAAATACACCCTCAAGTAAACTCTATGAAAAATTAAATCTTCAACTTTCTTTCCAATAATTACGAACTTTACCCTGGATAACAGCTCCCGCTCAAGCACTTCCAGCTCTTCAGGAAGAATGGTTGTCCCCTTATCTAAGCTGAAGTAAATACCTAAGATTTGTCCCTTCTCGTCAACACCAATGATCATGGAAACAAAATCATTGACTGCGGCAAGTTGTTTTATCCTGCTCTCCGTAAAAGCCTCTTTAAAAGCTTCAAGGAAGGGGTCGTGCGAGACTAGGCTGATGTAGGAAAAGTCTAACTTATCCCTGTTGTACTCAGTTCTGGTTTTCATGGGGTCAACATAGTTACTATTCGTAATGTGTAACCTTTCACCCACTTTTTTGCATTTAAAAACCGAAGTTCTCCCTTTTACCTCGGATGAGTCCCATTCGCTTTGACCTGTGCAGGATAGCGAGAAAAAGCTTATTGCAGTAACAATGGTGAACCTTACCAGCAATCCTGATAATTTTGGTATTAGACTTGTTGTTTTCATTTTATTTTCTTTTTAGTTACAACCGGACCTGGACTGGATTATGGCCAGTGGGGTATCAAGGTCAGATAGCAGGTAACCACCGTATAAATTGTTGTACTGATTGAAGTACCCGAGCATGGTGCTGTACTGCTCCATTACGGTCGGGGTGAATCCCTCATTTGCTATTTGAATAACCCAAGCATTGTATTCATCCATTTGCTCATTGGGAAAACCGATGCTTACACTCTCGCCGTCGAGACTACTCTCATTGCCATTTGCAAATAGCTCTGTATACAAATAGATATCCTTGAACAGCTTTGCCTCGAACTCGAGATTGGTCCAGCCGGGCTTGAATTTACTGTATTGACCTGCACCTCCGGGGTAAATGGTGTTCTGGTAGGCATGAAAGAGTTCCTCAACAATGTTGTTTGCGTCGATACTGGAACTATTGCGAAATGTAATTGTATTGTTACTAACGCTGTACTGAGCTTCATCGGAAATTGAACCATCTACATTAAAACTGAGGCTAGCCCACACTGTATTTACAACGTTGTTGGTGGCACAGTCTTCAGATATCTGTATCCGAACAGATTCCAATATAGCAGATTCATCATTGGTTAGAGGGCGGGCTGACTGTGTCGTGCTACCTCCGCCTCCGCCTCCTCCAAGATCATAGTATTCATCTGCGGTTGCATAATAGTAATCAGGAACATAATAGCATTCCGTATAGGAGTAGAGCAGTTCGGGCTCACTCCACGTTTCGCCTCCATCGATACTTGTTATCTGCCAAAAGTCATAGGTAAAACAATCAATGCCTTTAGAATTTGCCTTTTTGGACAAGGCCGCTGCGTCAGGAGCACCATAGTGCAGCACTCTGCCGTCGGGTTGACAGACATAGGCTGCAAGGAATTCACCGTGCAGGTTCTCCGTCACTATGGTACCCGAAAAGCGAGATTGTCCTCCCTTATCGGATCGGCCAGACAGCCCATCAGGGATGATATAGACAATTTCCCCCTGCATGGAGCCGTCTCTTCCCTTATTAACCATAAGGAAGGATGATTTTTGTACATTCATGTTGTAGGGGCTGGTGGAGCTACGGATGAAGTAATCTTTTTCATAATCCAGCGGGGTTACAGCAGCATAACCGCGGTCCCAATTCTGAATGGTCGCTTTTCCCCAGTTAGGACTTCGACGAGGGATTCTGGGATGACCTTTAGTTCCGTTATTATGCATTTGCTCCTCATAAAAAGTTCGATATTCATCAATTTCATAAGGAATAGAACCGTCTTGAAGATCCTCTTTTTGACAGGAGGTCAAAACTGTAATTAATGTCAGTGCAATGAGCAGTGGCAGGCTAATGATAAGATGTGCTTTGTTTTTACAAAAGAATAATAATTTCATGATTTCAAAATTATTTAGTGCCCTACTTTTTCGATGTTCGTGCGTTTACTCGGCTACTCTCCTGTTTCGTGCCGTTTTTCGCTTTCACATACCCGGCTTCGGTTGGTTAGCCCATAGGAAGCTTTCCAAGGGCAGATGGTTCTGGTTTTCCATGCCCCCTAACTTCGATATAAAACTCTCCAAATTAATCGTAAGTACAATTCCATTCTTTTGTATCAGAATTAATTAATTGATTGCGCTCTTTTGAACTCAACAACACCCTGATCCTGTAGCATAATTTTGTCAAAACAAATGAAGACATCAGTCTCAGATTCAATTCTTTTCTTTACAACAAACAATTATCAATATGTAATTTCAGACAAGACATAATCAGAGTCAATCAATCAGATATGTTATACAACATATTTCGATAAAATCAGAACAAAAATTCAATATGCCCGGGATAGGGGTCAACATCGAATCAGGCGCCCTGGGTTTTTAAATTACCTATGAGTTTGGGTTTCTTCTGTTGTCAAACAACGAAATGATATATAGATAGTTGGCAAGGTATGGAGTTTTTCTTCCGGATATAACTCTGAGATACTTAAAACTAATAGTATGGTCTGTAATACCCGGGCATATATCCGCGGTTCATATGGTAAGGCATATGTCCCTGTTGCATCATATAGGGATTTATCCCGTTGGTGGTGGTTATGCTGGCGCCTATACGAACGCCGGGCAGGGGTGTATAGTCCATTCCCAGTGTCATGGATTCGAATCCATCACGACCAAAAAGGCCTTCATCCATCAGCGACTTTGAATACTGACCGTAAACCGTCATCTTCTCATTTACTGAATAAATGCCCGAAACATTCATAATAAAATCTGATACTGCCCCTGTCTCCCCGGACTCATCAAGATAACCGGGATTAAAACTGTTGATATATGTGCCGCCGACATTAATAGCAAGCTTCGAATTTATTGGAAGCAGCACTGAAGGTGACACCCATGTATGTGTTGAATTAAAGCCATTTAACGAGTTAAACATTACTCCTGTCTGCAGTTGATAACGGGCCCATGAATGTGTATCTGAACCGTCATCATCGTTCTTGTCAGC
>JAWLEB010000086.1:0-4169 GCA_041686375.1 Bacteroidales bacterium | reverse complement strand
AATACTGTTTTTGGTTCCTGTTTTCTTTTTCTTGATTCGTTTAATTTGTGATTTTCTGCAATCAGCAATGTGGTCAAGAGCCTTTTGTTGTTGTTCGAGAATCTTTGGAGTTTCATCAAAGTTATTTGTTTTTATAACCTCCATTATATTCGTAAAGAGTAATGTGATTTCCTGGTTTAACTCCATTAATTCATCAATCTGTTCTTTGTTCAGGCTTTTATGCTGATTGGCTATATGATCATAACTGGGTTTGGCAATAAAGGATAAGGAGTGAGCCATTTCCCTTAAATAATCAGTCACTTGTACATAGTAATGCCCGGTTTCTATATCATCTTCTTCCAATTGTTCGAGTGTGAGATGAACATTTTTCTTGATACTCTTGGCATCTGCATCAAGTTCTTCCACCTTTCTATTTATTTCTTTCAGGTTTTTCCTGTCTTCCCTGGATAAGTAGGTAATGGTTTGGCTAAAGATATTAATAACAGTATCCAGCATGTGATTGATTTCGTTTGTGCATTTTTCCATCACATTGCCGTTCTCTATTTCTGCTTTAGTAACTTCTTCCAGCTCTTTCTTCTCTTGCTCCTTTTTTTTATGGAAAGCGTGTGTTCTGATAAGGAAAAATATTGCAAGCACAATCATTCCTCCAATGGCAATAATTCCGCCGTGGGTGATTATATTTGCAACGATAAAGGCAACTGTAAAAGCTATCAGGGCTGTGAAGAACCATCCGCCGATGACGGTAAATACTCCGGTGATTCTGTATACAGCGCTTTCTCTGCCCCATGCTTTATCGGATAAAGATGTTCCCATTGCCACCATGAAAGTTACGTATGTAGTTGATAATGGGAGTTTAAGTGAAGTTGCAAAGGAAATGATAATACTGGCAACTGTGAGATTTACAGAAGCCCGGACAAGGTCAAAATGTGCTTTTTCGGCTTTCTTCCCTTTGTGTTTCTGTGCAGTTATGCTGTCATCTACATCTGCGAAACGCTTATGTATTGCTTTATAGGCTTTTTTGGGTAAAACAGCCCTTATGGTATCATGCAATTCCATACTTTTTCTTACAACAAGCCGTGAAAAATTAGATGAACCAAAACGTTCATGGCCTTCACCCTGGCGACTTAGATTTATTTCGGTTTCAGTTACAGTCCTGGCTTTTCTTGAAAGCCATAATGTTATGGTCATTACTGCACCTGCAATAAGCAATAGATAAGTGTTTGTTTTAACAGCTCCTGTAAGTCCATCCATTAGAAAACTATCTGGGTTGACGGTACCACCGGCAGCGTTAAAGTCCTGAAAGGCTTTAAATCCTGCTACAGGAACCCCGATAAAGTTGACAAGGTCATTACCGGCAAAAGCCATTGCAAGAGCAAATGTTCCGACTAAAACAATGCCGCGAAATATGTTAACCTTTGCAATTGCGTAAATTGCCTGCAGAATAAATGACCATCCCACAAAGCTTACCAGTAATATAAGGCTTGTATTTTCTTGTATCCATGTTACTCCTTCTGCATCAATTAATGAAGAACCTTTAGCCCCTTTTACAACTATGAAATAGGTGATAGCCGTAATTGCTATTCCACCCCAAACTGCACCAAAATATTTGATGTATTTTTTATAATCGTAAGTAAAGATAATCCTTACGAAAAATTGCACTATAGCCCCTATAATAAAAGCAATTATCACAGACAATAAAATACCCGAGATAATTCCCAGTGCTTTGGTGGAATTAATATACCCTGCAAGTGTACTTGCTGTTTCTGCATCTGATCCTAATTTAATTAATGAAACGGCAACAGCGGCACCTAAAAGTTCAAAAACAATGGAAACTGTTGTTGAGGTGGGTAATCCAAACGTGCTAAAAAGGTCCAGGAGTAATATATCGGTTAACATCACCGCTAAAAAGATCATCATAATTTCCGAGAAGTAAAATTGATCCGGGTGAAATATTCCTTTTCGTGCGACCTCCATCATACCACTGGAAAATGTGGTACCTATAATGATACCAATACTGGCGATGATCATTATAATATACCTTGGTGCAGCTTTGGAACCGATCGAAGAATTCAGAAAGTTTACTGCGTCGTTACTAACTCCGACAATTAAGTCGGATATGGCTAATGCAAATAAAACTACAACTATAATTAAGTAGATATTTTCCATGAGTCTATTTTTTTTGCGGAGTAAAAATAGCTATCTTAAGATTTTTAAATACATCATTTGTGTTAAATTTATGTTAAGTTACTAACAATTTCATTTTACTTGAATTATTCACAAATTTGACGCATGAATAATTCAGGATAGAAAAATTTTTCCGTACTCTGAAAATATAAAATGATTTTACTATATTTGAATGAGAATTTTAAATTATACATTAGCAGGCTTGTCTAATATGGAATACTCAGAAAATATTATCAACTATAAAGGACTGATAGATAGAAATATAGTTGATAATATTCTACACGAATTAAAGACCAAATTAAAAATTCTTGATCTTGCGGTTCTGACGAGGAAACGGATTTATTCATCGGCAGTGGAATGTTTGGATAATATTTACCGGCATTCGGAATTAAATAACAATCAGGCGAAAATTTCAGTAGAACATCCACCTTATTTTAGTGTTGAGAAAACTCAGGAAGGCTTTACTATTGAATCAGGCAACCTGGTGAGTAATCAGGAAATGAAAAAGTTAAAGAAGAAACTGGATGAATTGAATGAACTGGGAGCCACAGGGGTGAATAATCTTTATAAAGAGACAATTATGAAAAGTGCAGGGTTAACAGATAAAGGTGGAGCAGGACTGGGCTTGATTGTTGTCGCTAAGACAACTCCCCGGAAATTGTATTATGACTTTCAGCCTGTAAATAAAAATTTCTCATATTTTACTTTAAAAGTTAACATACTTTAAAAGCAACAATAGATTATGGAAGAATTAAAAATAGAAGCTACAGAAAAATCCCCAAGAGTATTATTTGATCCAAATAATCAGAAATTTGAACTTGAAGGAAATTCAAGGCCTGAAGACGTTAGGGATTTCTATTTTCCCATTATTGAGAAATTAAAAAAATATTTTGAAAATATTTTGGAAAAAGGGAATTTTGAATATTATCAGGATAATCCGGTAAAATTTGTTTTTAAACTTGAATATTTTAATTCATCATCTGCTAAGTTTATATCTGATATAGTTGTTCTTATAGGGAATTATTCAAAAAAGGGGATAAATGTGAAAATATACTGGTATTTTGATGAGGGGGATGAAGATATGATGGAAGTAGGAGAGGATTTTTCAGAAATGATAGATATCCCTTTTCAACTGATTATGGTTAGTCAGTAAGATATTTATATAGGCAGATTAAAAAGGTGAAGTTAATCTTAAAAAGGCAGATTCAGAAGTAGGAGTTAATCTATTTAGGCATTTTCAGGAGCAGTGGCAAATAGCTACAAAGAATACCTGCCGGCCGGCAGGCGGGTAGAATGAAGAATGCAGAATACGATACAGCTAACTATCAATGAAATAAAAAAAATGCATCTGATATTTTAAGGTGTTAATTATAAAGAATGAGCGTTTTAATATTTACTTCTACTCCTGAAATTGCCTATATAATGTCTGATGATTTAATAAATTCAGCACCAGCTTCTTTCATTTCTTTCAGCGCTTTTTCAACTGAACCATCAATATCAATTCCTCTTATAGCATCTTCAATAACATATACCTTAAAACCTTCTTTGCAACCATCAACAACAGACCATTTTACACAGAAGTCCGTAGCCAGGCCGCTGACATATAATGTGTCAATATTTCTGTCTCTCAGATAACCTGCTAGACCGGTTTTTGTTTTGTGATCGTTCTCGTAAAAGGCTGAATAAGAATCTATATGCGTTCTAAAACCTTTCCTTACGATCATTTGTGTAGGTTGTGTATTTAAATCAGGATGGAATTCAGAACCTTTTTTATTCTGCACACAATGGTCGGGCCACAGAACCTGTTCTCCATAGTCAAGCTCAATGGTTTCAAATGGTTTTTTACCCTCATAAGATGAGGCAAAAGAATAGTGGCCTATTGGATGCCAATCTTGTGTTTGAATTATATTGTCGAATTTTTTTGTTAATTTATTTATAACAGGTACGACTTCGTCACCCTTTGGAACCTCCAATGCTCCGCCCGG
>JAWLEB010000085.1:0-4354 GCA_041686375.1 Bacteroidales bacterium | reverse complement strand
TTTTCCAGTGTAATCCTTATCTAAGACAATCAGAATATCATAATCAGAATATTCACTCGAATCACCCCGTGCCTGGGAACCAAACAGAACAACATCTTTGATCGAATCGCCGTAGTGGTGCTTCAAATGCTGCTTTAAATCAATTAATATTTTCTGATTGTTAATCATCTTTTTTATTTTGTCACTAATTTACAAAAAATGGCTGAAACTGAAACGATGTT
Organism: Bacteroidales bacterium; assembly: GCA_041686375.1. Classification (GTDB taxonomy): domain Bacteria; phylum Bacteroidota; class Bacteroidia; order Bacteroidales; family UBA12077; genus JAGXLC01. The sequence goes on along the minus strand of JAWLEB010000085.1, from coordinate 4,133 downwards.
CTCTTCTACAGATTGCCTGCAACGTTCCTGCTATACCTGCATGTTGCGGATTACGGGCTGCTAAACTATCCCCCGAAACGAAAGATAACGCGAAGCAGAAACCCCGAAACCTGCACTGCACCCGCAATTGCCAGGTATAGCATGTTGCACACTGGCATTAATTATTTTTCAATTCTTTCAGTTCGTTAATTCTCTTGTTATCAATAAAATGCGTTGCGTAAAGTTTTTCTATATTCGGGTCACCTGATTTACTGAACACCAATATCCTTATATTTTTTGTCCCCCATTGATTGTATCCAGTCCATGAATTCTTCAACTGTCGCTGCTCTGCGAATTTTCTGATTATTCTGTTTGTCAATGAGAGTTTTTTCAGGTTCACTTTGCAAACTTTCTCTAAATACGGCACTCGTCCGAACCGCCAATCTTCGTAATCCTTCTGTGTTAAGTATTCCAGTCTCAAAAGAACGTCAACCGAACAAATATAGCCTTTTTCGTATATCAATGAATTTATTATCGCTGTGGTTTTCTTTTCTAATTCTTTGTTATTCATCCGTATAATCCCGATTATGCTGTTCAATTTGGGTCTTTACAAATTCAATCACTCTCTGGTTCTTATAATCGAACCATTTTTGTCTGTATTCACCTGAGTTATCAATTTCCCATATAAAATTCCTGAATGGTTTTGATTTATTTAATGCTTTAAAAAGTCTGTCCTGTAATTTATTATTATCAACGGTCTCTGCGAAATCGGCCATAATCTCAAAACTCTCATGCGATGTCAATTTTTCAAATTCGAAGTAGTCGCCCCAATTTTCATCTAATTTGTCCAGCGTCTCTTGCCATGGCTCGGTGTCTTGTCCAATCCAGTCACCTTCAAAAAAATCCGGAGTTGCTTCAATTTCACCCGTTTTCAGATGGTAAAAACAACGCATTCCCATATCAATATTTTCGGCTATTTCTTTTATTTGTTCTTCCGTTAATGTCATATGCGACTGTTTTCTATGCTTGTGTGCAACGGTTTGCAGCTAAGAAACGTGGGGCTTTTCGAAGCGCTTTCCTGTCAAGTTACAAGCACTTTTGATACGGGCTGAAATGCTAGATAACATACTGACTGCCAAATGTTTTATATACGATGTTGTGTGCTGCCATTTTTATACTCTAAATTTTCTTCGCTATATAAAAACCATAGCTAAGAAAGTCTTTATACTTTTTATATTTTTTAATTTCCTCGTTTGAAAACCAGTCTTTTATTTGTTCATATTTACATGTTCCATTAGAAACTGAAATTACCATCTCATACTTTTCATCCTGTGTTGCTTCAATGTCAAACCCCGACCTTAAAATAAAAAGTCTTGCAAGAACATATCCTGTTCTTTTGTTACCGTCTACAAATGGATGATTTGTTATAATGCTTTCCAAAATAGCTGCTGCCTTATCAATCGTTTCGGGATATAGTTCTTTCTGGTCAAAGGTCGCAAATGGTCTACTTATAGCAGAATTTAAAGAATTTTCGTCTCTTAACCCATGACTTCCGCCGAAATGGTCTATGAGTATTTTGTGTATCTTTATTACATCATCAATATCAATCATTTCGCAAGTTTCTCAAGTAGTTCTTTGTCATCGTGAATAATTTTCCGCAGATGATTTGATAATTCCGCTTGGTCTTTCGTGTATTTTTGGGCTTCTCTTAAATATTCAAGAAGTTCTTGCAAGACATTTTCCGGAACATTGTCCAAAAGTTTCTGGATTTCTGATTTTAATTGCTGTGTAGTCATATTTTTTAATTTTCGATAAAATTACAAAATTTCAGATAAAAAAAATGAGTTTTCAAAGAGGTTAAATGAACCACAACGGTTGAGTGTAAGTGCCGTACGGGATTGTGGGTGATTTCCTATCAAGTTACACAAAAAGTTAAAGCGGACTACTGACCTTCGCATACCTCTGAAACCCTTATGGCATTTACACTTTGTTGTGCGTTCGTGCTTTTATATATTCAATCCATTTTCAATATTTTTCGTTAAATCGCTTATCAAACGTGCCATCGGTGCTCCATCTATCACATCATGGTCTATAAGAATTGACATATTTAATATTTCTCTTATCTCGATTCTATCATCAATAACTAACGGCTTTTTCATTATCGAACTTATACCAAAACAAATAGGGTGTACTGAAATAGGAATAAACCAACCATTTACCTTTCCCATCATTCCAATTGAAGTAAATGCTACATTCCCCATTTTCTTATAAGCAACTTTAGGGTGTTTTAATATAAATTTCCAAACATATCTTCTAAGAAATCTTGGAAGCAAATAGTAAATCCGTTCATATTTTTCAGTTTTTTTCTGAAGTACAATCTCTTTTTCAGTAAATTCCTTATTTTTTGCCTCAGTAATTTGCATTGTTATAGATTCAATACTTGCTTGATTGGCTTTTTCTATAATCAATGGAATAGGCACCTTTGTACCCTTAATATCTTTTTCTACGACAATAGATACATTTACATCATCAAAAATTATCAGTTTATTTTTTCCAATCAAGTATGAGCCTGATGTTTCATATTTCTTTATAGATGAACTAATCACATTTATTAGCCAGGCATTAAAAGAAATCTTATTAGAATGTGTTTTATTATATTCTCTAATTTTCTTTCTACTCAATGTCACGTCAACTTCAACTAAGCTGGTAATATGATGTTTCTGTTTTCCAATATCAGAAACATCAATGGTAGTAATCCGAGAATCAGGGAATCTATGTATTTTATAATTTGTCATATTCGTGGGTTCTTTTTAGCATGATGCACAACGGTCGGCGGTATGAAACGTTGGGGAGTGCGGGCTTCGTTCCTATCCACCGTTACAAAAGTTAATGCGTGGCAGAAACCTTCGCAAACCACTGAAACCCTTATTGGCTATGACCGCGTGTTACAGGGCGTTGATTCCTTTATCTTTTATATGTTTTGTCAATTCGTCTATTGTCATTACTTTGTCATATTGGCTTTTTACTTTCCCTAATTTACAATCTTCTGTTATTAATTTCAAAAAATCATTAAAATCCTTATTCTCTGTCGATAACCTATTTACTGTATCCCAATCAATTTCTGTGTTAATTCTTGAGGGAAACAAAATCTCGCTCTCAAAAACATTCTCAGCATTTAATTTAATTATTCCAATTCCGAAAGCATTATTCAGTCGGCACAATTCGTCTCTAAATGTAGGTTCATCGTCAATATTCAATGCTACAAGATAACCTTCGTTTGCCCAACTTGAGTTTGAAACTGCTTGAAAGAAAGATTGTCTAAGATTTCCAAAATTCAAGGTGATTTTCATCTCAAACGAAAATAGTTTAATTGATGAAATTGACAAATGATGCTGTGTCTCTAAAGTTTCATTTTTATAATTGCGGAAAGGGAAGTAAATTCCGACTAAATCAGGATGAAGCCATTCATTTTGTCCTTTTGTCGTTTTAGCTGAATTCTCATGAAATATTGTTTTAAGGTTCGCTTTGAAATGAGTGTCTCCATAAACAAATGAAACTAATTTTTTGGTAAATCTGAATATGAAAATTTACCACTTGCTCTAAACTTTATTTCTGCGAAAAAAACATCCTTTGTTTTAGGGTTTTGGATGACAAAATCTGGCATCCTTCTGATTTGAAGAGAAACGTCAGACCTCACGCCTTTTAAAAGTTCCATTATGCTAGGAATTGTGTTCTCCATGCCATAATGAAAAACGTTATAACCTAAACTTAAAAACAATTCTTGAATCAAAGTTTCAGCAATCCTTCCCTTTATCATTCCGTAGCGATAAGCCTTATCCTTTTCACTAAGACCAGACTCCATTAAGTTATCATCAAACTCATTAGTCTTAGCAGTTTCATTCTCTATAGAACTGCCTTCTTTTTGTTTGTAGTAGCATTTTTTACATAAACCACCATCAAATTTTGTATAACTACCACATTCTATACATTCAGCCATTATTGAAATATTTAGTTAATCTATTCATGTCGTTCATTTCAATGCCCTGTAATGGTTTATGGTATGGTGTCGTACGGGATTACGAGGCAATTTTCTATCAGTTTACACCAACTTTTTTTACGAGCCAAAAACGCTCGAAAACCTCTAAAACCCGCAT
>JAWLEB010000084.1:0-4544 GCA_041686375.1 Bacteroidales bacterium | reverse complement strand
GAAAAAACCAGTGCGCTGTGTTACTGAAATAATAAATAACTCAAAGAGGGGGGATCATTTTTTCCTGTTTGCTGGTAATGTTAATAGCTGGTGTTAAAACAACAAGATATGAATATATGACAATTGTTAGCGAGTTTCCAAGTAATAAACTATTTCTGATTTACATAACGGTATCCGTCCTAGCAAGTACACTTATGAGGTACTTTCTGGGCTTTATGAGAGGTCCAGGTTTTGGGGAAGGAGATCTGAGATTTTGTTGGCCGGATAATCGGGGATGATTTCCAGAACTTTTTTCAACCATGTAAAGGGATCCACATTGTTATGTTTGCAGGTAGCAAAGAAGGAATAGAACATAGCAGCACTTTGTGCTCCGGCATGGGATCCGGCAAACAAGTAGTTGCGCCTCCCGAGAGCCGTAGGCCTGATTGAATTTTCGATCAGATTATTATCAATTTCCAGGTATCCGTCCTTGAGATAGTTCATCAGATTGTCCCATCTGCTAACAGAATAGATCAATGCTTTCCCGAATGGACTTTTCGGTAGGGTGGTTCTGACTTGGGCGACCATCCACTTTCCCAGTTCATTCATGATGGGTAAGGATTCATCTAACCGGAGTTTATGGCGCTGCTCTGCAGACAGCCCCTGCTCGCGTGCCCGACGTTCAATATGATAGAGTTTCTGGATTTCGGTCATGGCATATTCAGCCCGTTTTTGATCATCATCCAATGATTTCTCAATCATGCGCCGGGCATGCGCCATGCAACTTAAAAGTGTAATATCTTTTTGTTGACCGAACCAATCGTAAACCTTTTATGTACAAAAAACCGTTATGTGAAAAAAACAACTTTCGCTTCCATTTTAAAGGGGAACCCTGATGTTTTTCTGAACATAATTTTTTCGCATTACATGTCTATTTTTTGTAACTATTAAGCATATTCAGTAAATCACTGTCAGTTTGCCAGGGAGCCATCTTTTCCGGATAAATATCTCCACTGACTCTTTCCAAAGCCTCTCTTTTTTTCTTTTCACTTAGTTTAGCATAGATTTCAGTGGTTTGTATAGACCTATGGCCCAGGAAGTCTTTGATCCAAATAAGGTCAACACCCGCATCTAAAAGATGCATTGCCCGAGCATGTCTAAAACTATGCGGAGTTACAGGATTTAAAAAGAGTGTATCATGATTCTTCTTTGCAGATAAAACGTATTTATTAATCAGAGCATTAATTGTATTACGAACTAATTTTCGATTATTAGGGCCACTAAAAAGAGGGTATTTGTTGGCATATGGAGCGAAAAGGTTTACCCTTTCCATATAGTATTTTAGCAGATTGACACATTTAACGCTTAAAGGAACACATCTGGACTTTCCTCCTTTCCCAATAATATTTATTGTCGATGTGTCCTCAAACTTTATGCTTGAAGGTGTAAAGTCACATAATTCCTGAACTCTGCATCCAGTATCGTACATCAATGATAACAATGTTGTATCCCGGATTGTCTTTTTACAACTAACACCCGGTTCCGCCAATAGTATCATCATTTCTTCTTCTGAAAGGAAACTAATGCTTTTTTGATTATCACGCTTGGCTTTAATATTTATGAGTTCCTGCCATTTGGCAATATCCTTGATATTACGGTATTCAAGGTATTGAAAAAAAGATTTCAATGCCGCCAAGCGCGCATTCCTGGTCGACACATTATTTCCTTTGACTTTTTCAAGCCACTCCAAAAAATAAAGTATAACTGGTTTAGTTATATCATCTAATACTATTTTATTGATTTTCTTTCTCTTTATTTCCGAGAAGAAAACTACGAAGAGCGAAAATGTGGTAGCGTAAGCTTTAACTGTATTTATAGAATAACCGCATTCATTTACGAGGTAAGTCGATAGAAAGTCGGATAATGATTTTGCAAAATCGGTATGTTTCATTTCTTTATCTTTAGTGTTAGACAATTTCCGGGAATATTGAACTGCAAATTTTGTTGCTCTTTTTCATTAATTCGGGATACATGGCTGAAGTCAATCTTACATAAGATTCTGTACTTTCGAGGTACACGTGACCTATGTATGAGGACAAAATAGGGAAGGCTTCGTAAACATCCAGCCCGCGCCTGAGCATTTCAACAAAAGAGTGAATACAAAACACATGACGCAAGTCATGAACTCGTGGGTATTTACCATCTTTATGAATATTACAGTCCACAAACAGTTGTTTGATGACAGACTGAACATACGTAATCCCAACATTGAAAAGTATTCCATTTTTTATGTGGGGGGAATTTTCAATGTGCCATAACAAACAACTCTTTATCGACTGGTTAATAGGTACTATACGGTCTTTCCCATTCTTTGTATTGTGTAACAAAAGAAGATTGTTTTCTAGATCCATATCAGATTCATGGATATTCATAGCTTCACCAATTCTCATTCCAGTGCCATACAACAGTCTTATGATCATTGGCACACATGAGTATTTTCTTTTCATATCCACCAAAAATTTATCACTTTCTGTCAGTACTCTTTTAATTTCATCTTTTGTAAATATATAAGGGCTAAAATTTGATTTAAATTTGGGCAATCTCGGAATAAAGGCCTCATGACCTAAGGCAACGTAAAACCTTAAGAATTCACGTAATACGGATATTCGCTTAATGGTATTACTTGTTTTCTCATTGTATCTTTGCCTGCACCAGGAAGCAATCATGTCATGAGGCATGATTTTAGGATCTGAATCCGTCGAAAGGTAATCAAAGGCAAAAGAATCAAAGCTTAAGAGATCTGTTTTGGCGGCATCCATTTTATATCCGAACTGCTGTTTCGTTTTAATGTACAGCTCAAGATCACCTGCATATATGCTGTAGAAATTCTGTCTCATAGCTTAATATCAATTAAAGTTAAAACAAGGCACTGGCAGAGGACATTCAATTAGCCGATCTACGCTTATTCGCATGTAGACGTTGGTTGATTCAATCGAGGAATGGCCTAGCGTCTCCTTTACAATCAGAGAAGATTCACGTGTATTGATCATATTTGAGGCTAATGACCTCCTTATTATGTGAGGGCCTGCACTTCTCCCTTTGATATCTATTCCGGATTTTGATACGGTTGATCTTACTATATCATAAATCGCATCTGCACTCAAACCGGAATACGGACCGGATGCCCTTATAAATATATAAGGACTATCTGATTGGGGCCTTGCTAACGTCATATAATCAATTATAGCTTGTCCGATGTTGAGTGATATTGGAAGAGTTAACTTCTGTTTTGTCTTCTGTTGTATCAGTGAAATACTATTTGTTTCCCATGATATATTCCCGAACCTCAAGGTGCTTACATCCCCTGCTCTTAATCCAAGTCTTGCGATTATTAATAAAATGGCATAGTTTCTTTTTCCAATATCTGTTTCACGATCAATGGATGATAATATTTTTTCAATTTCCTCACGGGAATAGTAATCAAGTCTTCCCTTTGACTGACTTTTGAATGAGTGCTTTAAGAATTTACTCACGTCTTCTTTTAGAATACCATTTTCATGCAGCCACTTCATAAATTGCTTCATATATCTGAAAGTCATACTGTTTTTCACCTGCGTATCTGGAGGAAGAGAATTTATGAAATTGATTAGTACTATTGGTGTTATGCTTTCTAATCTGGCATTAATTGAGTTAAGAAAGACCCCTAACTTAATTACAGCGTGTTTTTTAAAACGTAACGTCTGTTGAGAATTACCTAAAACCTCAGCTTCTCTAATAAAGCCCATTAAGTATTCTGCTACATTAGCTGGTACTTCAATATCAGGCTTGGATTCTCTGTTATATGACATTCGCTGTTCATCCCGGAGTGTTAATAATGAATATACCTGATGTGCTTTATGCTTCTGGTAATTGTTTTTAGGTCTACCACCATTTTTGGCAAACAAATAATCAAGGTAGTTATCACAGATTTGCTTATTCAGACAGGTTACATGTTCTTTTAATAAGTATGCTCTGAAATGCATCCAGGTGGATTGATTCATTTCAATAACACGTTTTTTTCTGTCTAAATGTTTCAAATAGGTGGTCGCTGACGATACAAGTTCATCATAAAAATCCAATTCATTTTCCATAATTTTTAGATTAAAATTTATACTATCATAAAAATATGGAAATTGTTATGCTATTTTTTTATGTTAAAAAAAGGAATCAATTGGTATCATCAATAAAGAATTGCTTTCCGTTGTATCCAGGAATTTCACATAACGGTTTTTTGTACATAAAAGGTTTTATGTTCGATCGAACATAAAACCTTGTATCCATCGGTCTGGAGGTAACCCTTAAAATCTGATAATAGTTTTTTGGGAGCTTCCCGGCCACGGCCTTCCTGGTAATCGAACAGTACCATGCGTTGGATGGGTGAGTAGTACACCCAGTAATAACCCCGGTGGGTCTTTCCTTTCTTCTTCGGATCCAGCACCTGGATCGGTGTTTCATCTACCTGAAGATAACCCTGGCCGAGGACCCGTCGCTTTTGCTCTTCATGTAAGAGCTGTATCAGATTGGCT
>JAWLEB010000083.1:0-4982 GCA_041686375.1 Bacteroidales bacterium | reverse complement strand
CTCGAAGAGCTGACCACCTACAAGTATGTAGTCACCGGACAGGGTCAAATCAAAGAATAAATAACCGAGCTATCTCCTGAGTTCGACACTGAAAACTGATAAATGAACTACATTTTTCATACTTCAAGTGACAGTTGGCAATAAATACCTTTTAAGCCTCTTACTTTTAGACCGCCAAAAGTAAGCAAAAACTCTCGGCTGTGATGGCTTCCGGGCACGGTTTGCCCGCACGGGTACACTATGAGAATGCTCACGTTGTGAGCGCTCATAGCGATTTCTCCCGTGCTGTAATACAAACCATGCTAATCCTCCACCCATCAAGGCCGGATTCCTTCTTCCTGATCAACACTACCGGAATAGTAAAATGAATTTAAAAAACTCTCAACTTCTTGAACCGAAAGTGCTACTGGAAATCTGCTGGGCTTTTTCATTTTGATGTTGAAATAAATCAACTCTCTCATTTAAAACCTCTTCATTATAATAACTTTATGGAAGCCAGCAATTACTTCATCATGGAGTAACTGTATTCCAACTTCTTTTTACAATGATGAAAGAACAATTCCAATTCTTTAGAAGGCACTTCCTTAATCTTATTTAAGCGCTGTTTTAAAGAGTATTCATGCTAAAATTCTTCAGTGTAAGATGATGTTCATACTTTGAAATTAGGCCTAATTTCTTCATGTTATCCTCAGTATTTTAAGAAAAACATGAATAAAACTTGCGTACGAAGCAAGAATAACCTGAATAGCGTTGGTGATATGCCGATGTTGTAGCTCATTAATATGAATTATTTGATTATATGGAAGGACTTCAAAATCTTTTATGGCAGCCATCCTCGGACTGTCAATGAGCATAGTCATCCGGTAATCCAATTGGTCTTTGCTATTCGAGACACATTTCGTTCGAAAGATAACTTAGGGAACTGGGTCTCAAAAAAAGGCCTTCTTATCGCCCCTAATTGTCCCCATGAATGTGACGCTAGTAATGTTCCGATAATTAGTATACAGATTGATCCGGAATCAAGTTTGGGTGAATGGATTTTGTCGAATCAACTGAAATATCAATTATGTATTGACTATCCTTCAAAAGACTTAGTGACTATTGATATAAATAGATTTTCACACCACTTAGTAAATGAAGACTGGCCAGCTATAAGAACGATGATTGAAAACATTTTCAATTTTCGGCAAACTGACCAAATAGCCCAGAAAGACAAACGAATACATAATGTCTTGGATTTCATTTCCAAAAACATTGATCAAAATATTACCTCAGAAAGACTTATGGAAGTGGCTCACCTGAGTGAAAGTCGATTGCTCCATCTTTTCAAAAAGGAAATGGGACTGCCAATTCGTAATTACATACTGTGGCTAAGGCTGCAAACTGTAATTGAGTTGATGTTGGAAGGTGATTCACTAACTACTGCTTCCCACAAAGCTGGATTTTCAGATCAAGCTCATATGACTCGTACCTTCTCTAATATGATCGGAGTTCCTCCATCGCTTATCTCTAAGAATAGCAAATTCGTACAAGTTTACACTCCCAGGTAGCCATATCTTTGAAAAAAAATTATGGCACGCAGAGAGGACATTCAATCAGGATCAGAAAATCAAACAACCATTGTGAAATGTAAAGGGCAAGATGTGAAAATTCATGCTATTCAGACGGGTAGGGTAGCAGTGAAGAGGTCACACTTAACTAACAGGACTGCTCACTTTCTCACCCCGCTAAAAATATCATTTGACAAGCATTTTACACAATTTATGCCTATCTGGGCTTGGGCAATTGAACACCCTGAAGGTGTAATAGTAATTGACACCGGAGAAAATGCAGAAGTACTTAATCATGAATACTTTAACCCTGCTGGAAAATTGATTGCTGCATATAACAAGAGAAACTTAAAGTTTAACATAAGCAAGGAAAATGAAATCGGACTCCAGCTTCGCCAGTTGGGAATAGATAATGATAGCATTAAAAATGTGGTTCTCACCCATTTACATCTCGATCATACTGATGGCATCAAACATTTTCGCAACGTAGAAATAATCGTCAACGAAGAGGAATTCAAAAGCCCATCAGGTCATTTCCCAGAATTAGTACCAAGTTGGTTTAATCCAAAACTAGTTCAATATAAGAATGACATGGTCATGGTGTTTGATAGGGCTTATCCGATTACTGATAGTGAAGATGTATTATTAGTACCTACTGGTGGTCATACCAAACATCATGCTTCAGTACTTTTCAAGACCGATGATTTTGATATACTCTTTGCTGGTGATGTTTCATATAACCAGGAGCAACTCATACAAGGGGATATACCGGGTATTAACGTGGATTACAAGAAAACCAGAAGAACGTACGAAAACATAACCTCTTATGCACAACAGCAAAGATTAATCTTTCTACCCTCGCATGATCGGGATGCAGCGCGAAGATTAAATGAAAGTTTATTTCTTTGTTAAAATAGTATTAAACGTGCTAATCGTAACAAACGAGCTACAACACAGCATATAGCTTATGGCGGCTGAACGGCTACCAGAAAGGTTTTCGCTCCGTAGCCAACTTTGGTTTCGGTGGACAGGAAAGTGCTTCGAAGCCGCCACAAGCCATATGCAAACCGTTGGCGGTAATTCAAAATAACAATGTACCGAGAAATAAAAGCATCAGAAGGAATTAATAATATAATCGACTCTTTTTGGACCTTCTCGAAAAATAAAGCGAGTGAGAATTTCAAGGTACTTCCTGATACTTGTGCGGATTTGATTTTTGACCTTAACCAAAACAAAGGATTTCTATCGGGAATTATGGCAAACTATCAACTTTTGGAATTACAGCCCGAATCGAATTTAATCGGAATTCGATTCAAAACCGAAAAGTTTGGTTCTTTTGCTAAAATACCGCTTAATGAAACCAAAAACTTACGGGTTGAATTGCTACATATATTTCCAACAAAAAACCTTATTAGTTTAAATGAACTAAACGAATTAGAAACAATAACTGATAAAATAAACTATCTCGAAAATTTCATAGAAACATCATTTAAACAAAATTCCCAAAGACAAGACCAAATGGTTTTGTCGGTCGCTCAAAAAATAAGGTCGTTTCAAGGAGCTGTAAATGTCGGAGATTTAGCAAAATCGCATCATATTAGTCTGAGGCAATTGGAAAGGCGTTTCAAAAGTTATATAGGTTTGACAATAAAGGAATTTTCAAACATTGTACGTTTCAACAATACAAAGAAATCGATAGCAACTTTTACCAAAACAAGTCTTTTGGAAATAGCATTTGATATGGGTTTTTTTGACCATTCCCATATGACTTATGAATTCAAACGTATCTCAGGTGAAAATCCAAGCTTTTTTAGATAATGTCGTTTTTTTACAAAGTAAGACTTTTGTAACCGAGTAACTTTGTATCAAAACAACGATATGAAAATTTGGCTTTTATCAATCAGTTTAATAATGGTTATCTCTTGTAAAAACGAGGTTAATAATCCAGAAAAAAGTATCGTTGATAATTACGAACTAAAAACGAAAATAATGGACATTCAGTACGCATACACAATCCTCTACGTCAAAGACGTACCAAGAACAATGAAATTCTATAAAAAGTCATTTGGATTTGAGCAAAAATTCCTAACGCCTGAAAATGACTACGGAGAAATAATATCAGGCAATACCACAATCGCATTTGCAAACCTTGAACTCGGTAAATCAAACTTTAAAAAAGGTTTCGTAGAAAGTAGACTGAGTGAAAAACCTTTTGGAATTGAATTAGCTTTTACCACATCAGAGGTTGAAAAAGTAATGGAAAATGCACTTAACAACGGAGCAGAACTTTTAGAAGAGACGGTAACAAAACCTTGGGGACAACAAGTTGGATATTTAAGAGATTTGAATGGATTTATAGTTGAAATCTGCACACCAATTCAAAATCAGGAATAGAAAAAACTACCGCCAACACTACGTATAGCTTATGGCGGGTGAAGCAGTAAAGGAAAATTTTGTACATTTAAATAAGTTGGGTGCGGGCAGGCAAGAAAGCACTTCGAAAACCGCCACCAAGCCATATGCTTAACGTTGGCGGTCATTTGAAAAACTGAACGAAATCAAGGTTGAGATAAATCCTCAACTGAATTGGACAACAAAAGATAGTCGATTTTAAACTTTAAAGCCCCAAATTTATGTTCACAGACATCAATCCGAAATTACCTATGCGTGACAAAAAAGTGACGCGTGAATTTTACTCAAACCAATTAGGATTTGGAGAATTTGGGTGTGCTGACTTTGATGGCTACTTGATGATGGAAAAAGACCAAATTCAAATTCATTTATTTGAATTTAAAGAACTTGACCCAAAAGAGAATTACGGACAAGTTTATATACGAACCGACAATATTGACGAGTTTCATAAATTATTATTGGATAAAAGTACAAGCATTCATCCGAATGGGCAATTAGAAATCAAACCTTGGGGACAAAAGGAATTATCAGTGCTTGACCCAATAACCTATTGACATTTGGCCAGAGCATTTAATAATAAAAAACGAGCCGCCAGGTCTTTGATGTTCATTACATAATCAGAAAAGTAGAAACCCCTTCGGAATATTTCAAAATTCTTATTTGCGTATTACTCGGGCATTCTGATTCTGCCGATAAACTTTACCCGGACATTTTTACGACTCCAATTGCATGAATTGTTGGATGGGAAAGTATTCCCGCTGCCTCACAAATCAGCGCCAGTTGTGGGTAATCCGCACACTGTACAACCATCAGCGGGGATGTATGATAGCATGTCCGCAGACGCTGACAGGAGTCCGGAAAAACGCCGGCTATGATGTCAGGTCTTTAAATGAAATTGCGGATCTTGGGGCGGGCAACACCCAGACATGGTATTTCTCGAAACAAATCCAGCGTTCATCAACACATATACATTTCTTGACAATATCTTCACTTATCAGTTGCAATAGAAATACCATGTCT
>JAWLEB010000082.1:0-5058 GCA_041686375.1 Bacteroidales bacterium | reverse complement strand
CATGCAGCTACAGCAAGCGCATCAGAGGCAACACAGCAATAAAAAAAGCTCCTGAATTTCAGGAGCTTTTGGGTAATTAATGCGGTCCGGACGAGACTCGAACTCGCGACCTCCGGCGTGACAGGCCGGCATTCTAACCAAACTGAACTACCGGACCGGTTGTTTTGTCTTTATTTCAATGTGCTTTTTCAAAATTGCGATTGCAAATATAGTATCTATTTTTATTTGTGCAAAGGAATTTGGAAAAATCTTGAATTTTTTTTTATCATTTGCTGCTTTTTTCTTCATGAATATTTAGATAACTTAATGGTTAAGTATTTTATTGTTATATAAGACTTTTAGAACTTTAGAAAAAATATCGATTTGTATGTACACCAATCTTGAAAAAACAATATCTTTGTATTATAAACATATGTTCATAATAAAAACAGCTATGGCAAAAACTAACGCATTCGATGAGCATTACAATGATTATGAAAAGTGGTTTGACTTGAATAAATATGCCTATGAATCGGAACTAAAAGCCATTCGACACTTTATTCCTGAAAAAGGCAGGGGCGTTGAAGTAGGAGTAGGGAGTGGGCTATTTGCTCAACCCTTAGGTATTACCAATGGCATCGAGCCATCAGCGCAGATGAGGGAAATTGCAAAACAACGGGGACTAAACGTAAAACAAGGCGTTGCGGAAAATGTTCCGCTTGAAAATGGGTCGGTGGATTATGTGTTGTTTGTCACTACAATCTGTTTTGTTGATAATATTGAACAATCGCTGAAAGAAACATGGCGTATACTCAGGAAAGGCGGCCGGGTGGTGATTGGTTTTGTTGATAAGGAAAGTAAAATCGGTCAGGTTTACCAGCAAAATAAACAGTTCAGTACATTTTATAAAGAAGCTACTTTCTTTTCGGCAAGGGAAGTTGAATCCCTTTTGTCAAATCTTGGTTTTTCAAAGGTCGAATTTGTACAAACACTTTTTGGTAAACTTAAGGATATAGATAGAGTCCAAAATTTTAAGCCTGGCCATGGAGAAGGAAGCTTTGTGGTAGTGAAAGGAGAAAGAGCGATAGAATGATAGAATGAAAGAGCGATAGAACGATTGAGAGAGAAAGAACGAAAGCGTGAAAGGCTATTATACAAAAAGTAATTAAGGAGAAACTGATAGTGTCTTTCAGATCTGTCAGGGTTTCCGTTTTGAAAAGTTAATATTATGCAGGAACACAATTTAATTTTTGGACCGATTCCTTCCAGGAGACTTGGAAGAAGCCTGGGCATTAATAATATTCCACCCAAAATTTGTTCTTATTCCTGTGTTTATTGCCAAATAGGCAGGGCGATTGAAATGGATTATCAGCGTAAAGCATATTATGCGCCTGAACAAATATTCCGTGAGGTAGAGAAGAAAGTGGAAGAGGCAGGGAAGAATAATGAAAAGATAGACTATCTTACTTTTGTCCCAGACGGAGAAGCTACGCTTGATGTGAACCTTGGCCGTGAAGTTGAAATGCTGAAGCACTTTGATATCAAACAGGCTATCATAACAAATTCTTCTTTAATGGACAGGGAAGATGTGCGCAATGAATTGATGAAAATGGATTTAGTATCCGTTAAGGTTGATTCTGTCTTACATGGAATATGGAAAAAAGTTGACAGACCACATAAAAATTTAGACCTGGACAGAATAAAAAACGGACTTCAACAGTTTGCTAAGCAGTACAAAGGAAAGTTTATTACGGAAACCATGATGATAGATGGAATAAATGATAATGAGGAAAGCCTTAAAAAAACTGCTGATTTTATAGCGCATTTAAATCCTGCGGTGGCTTATATTTCCATTCCAACCCGTCCGCCGGCAAGAAAAAATGTAAAACCTGCTGATGAAATTCAGGTCAACAAAGCGTATCAAATTTTTGCTGAAAAAATTGAGCAGGTGGAATTATTGCTGGGGCATGAAGGCAATGCATTCGCACATAGCGGAGATACAAAGAAGGATATCCTGAGCATCACGGCCGTTCATCCTATGCGCGATGATAGTATCCAGGAGTTTCTTGATAAAGACTACCAGGATTGGTCGGTGATAAAACAATTGATAAAAGATGGAGAACTACTGGAAACGGAATTTGGCGGGCATAAATTCTATTTAAGAAAATTCACTGATAGACAACAAATATAGATAATTTAAAAAATATAGTTATGAGCTGGAAATATAACCGCACAAAAATAAATTTTTATATCGACATCGCCTTATTGATCCTGTTGGGAGGGTTGGCAGGAATAGGTTTACTTATCAAATATGTCCTTATACCCGGACAGGAAGCCTGGCTTCTTTTTGGTGATAATGTGGAGCTCACATTCTGGGGATTAAACCGCCATGAATGGGGCACTATTCATTTGATAACAGGAATTTTGTTTTTTATTGCTTTTGTTCTTCATATCGTTTTTCACTGGAACATGATAAAGTGTATGTTTAGGCAGTGTTTGCCTTCTAAAACAGTGAGAGGTCTTGTAGCGATATTTTCTGTTGTTCTGTTCGTTTTACTGATTATACTCCCTCTGTTTGTCAAACCGGTTAAAGAACCTGTGTCAAAAGGTGCAGGAAGGCTTTCAGACGAAAAACTCTCGGTGGATATCAATGACAGCATACAGGTTGAGTTGAAAAAGCCCAGGTCTTACCCTGAATCCCGCGAGCCGGAGATTGAGTATAAAAAGAAAGAGGAACAGAAAGATCAAGAGGAGAAGGTGCTACAGGAAATAGATATCACGGGAAGGATGACACTTGATGAAGTAGCAGAACGGTATGATTATCCCGTGAGTAAGCTGAAAGAGGAATTGGATATTCCCGATTCTGTCAGCGAAACAGAAAAATTAGGACGTCTCAGAAAAAGATATGACTTCAAGCTCAGTGATGTGAAGGAAATAGTGACGAGTGAAAAAACACACACTCCTTAAGTTTTGTCATTTCAATTGTTTTATTGTTCAATTGTTGAAATTGAGCAGAATACATCCGTGTACATCCGCTGCATCCGTGTTATCTGCGTTCTATTCAACGTATGATGAGACGATTTAAGTTGAATTTTGTCCAACGGTATCATTTTTTGGGTCACAGGTTTTTTCATCAAGCAATATCATATTTTGTATGATCAATATAGGCAGTTTATCAAATAAATACCAAATTTCTCCCATTCAAATCACCTTTTTATCAAATAGTTGATTATTTTTGAAACTACATTGAAATACTACATGTAAAAGTTTAAAATAAATATGGAAAGATCTTTACGCATGTGCACACAAAAAAAGTTTTTTTATTCCGTTTTTTTATTCTTAATGTTCTTCATATATGCCTTTCAGGGAATGGGACAAACTGGGCCTGGTGGAATTTCAAAAGACAATGGTAATGAAGATCTAAAACTCTGGTTGCAATCTGACCGGAACATTAATTATAGTGACGGTGGTAGAGTTAATAGATGGTATGACGTTAGTGGTTATGATTTTCATTTCGACAGCACTTCTACGCGGCCCCGATATGAACAAAGCATCATTAGTGGATTACCGGTGGTGGATTTTAGCAATGATGATGCCGCAGGTTTGGAAATACAGGATTTTGATATCAGTAATTTTCTCGCAACCGGTGACGACGCAATTACGCTTATTTTTGTAAAGCAGTCTGAAGGTGGCCAGACGTGGTTTAATTGGCAAACAGAACAAGGCAATAGAGTTGGTTTCGATCTTTCTTCCTCTAACGCATCTTTTCAGTATGCTGATTCTGAAACAACTGGAGATATTCCAATTACTGATGATACATTTCATATTGTCACAGGAATGAAAACATCATCAGATCAATATATTTATATCGACGGAGCAATGGATAGCAAACGGGCAAACAATAACAGCCTGGACGGTATAGATACAGATGACTTATTTTTAGGCACAAAAGACGGAACCTCAACTGATGGCTGGCAGGGACAGATTGCTGAAGTTATCGTATTTGACCGCGCTTTAGATACAACTGAACGATTAATCGTAGACAATTACCTTGCCGCAAAATATGATCTGGATTTGCCCGCTGATTATGATAAGTATGAAGGCGATACCGATGACAATGATAATTATGATTTCGATGTTGTAGGAATTGGAAATGCTAATGGTACCGCTCATCTTGGGTCAAGCTCAGCCGGAGTAAGAATAAGCGATCCAGATAATACCATAGATGCAGGCGAATTTGTCTTTATCGGGCACGACAATACCCACAACCGGGTGGATACAACTGATATGATTGACGGCGTAGAAGCCAGATGGAGAAGAGACTGGTATGTGGATGTGACCAAAGACGATGGGATTGATAATTTACAGATGAGCTTTGATTTAAGTGAAGGAGTAGACGGCAGTGTGCCGGGAGATTCCTCCAACTATGTGTTGCTTAAATGGGATGTTGCTACTGCCGAATATGATACAGTAGGAGTAACCAAAAAGGATATTGAAAATGGCACCCGTATTTACTTTCAACTACCTGACGATAATCTTACAGATGGATATTATACGCTGGGAACAACCGATAAGTCAAACAGCCCCGTTGGCGGGGGTAAAACCTGGTATACATATTATCAAGGCGAATGGGATGAATGGGTAAATTGGACATTAGATCCGGGGGCAACCAATCGGGATAACCCCAATCGACTGACCCCCGGTGCAGCCGACACTGTAGTTATATTAAATGGATGGCAAATAGATATGAATGAGGACAATAGACAGGTTGGAGCAATAGAAATCAGGGAAGGGGCAAGATTGAATTTAGACACAACTAAAAACCATAATTTTGGAAGAATTTCGGGTTCCGGCAAAATAAAGCTTGCTGCAGGGGAATTCCCTGAAGGCGATGCAACTGATTTCTCAAATAATGGTATACTGGAATATATGGGCGCTGATTATACCGTTTCTGAGGCTTTAGATATTAAAGAGATGGTCGTCAATTTATCCGCTTCCGATGATACCTTAACGTTCGTGGATAGCGTTACAGTTAGTGAAAATTTAATTATTCAACGCGGTAATTTCCAGATTAATGAT
>JAWLEB010000081.1:0-5995 GCA_041686375.1 Bacteroidales bacterium | reverse complement strand
TTAATTAGTGCCAGAAAGAAAACTCTCTGTTTTTCAAATTATTTTTAATTTTTTTCCTGTCAACCCAGTCTTCCAGGTTCATTTGTAATCTAAAAATTAGATTTATGTTTTGATTTTTACGTTTTTCTCATCTGAGATCAAAAATAGCTATCTATTTTCTGACTTTTGGACATATCTTTCCCATATGAATTATTAAAAATGTATGTCAATTGCGGCACCTATGCCGCTGTACTATACTCTATTTCAGCTTGTTGTTTATTTCTCCGGATGGCAATTAACTCCTGTCCGATCCGCCGCAGGTTATATGCTGCCACTGCCAGACCAACATACCTTTTAAAATGATCATACCCCCGATCCGGGCATCGGTCCAGGCCCCGATGTTCCAACTCATTGATATTTGATTCTACTGCACTATGTCTGTTTCTCAACAGTTTAAAACTCCGATGACTCTCCTCGGCTTGCTCTTTTTTATTGCACTTACCCTTTTTAGGCATGACAACTTTCTCAACGCATGTTTCCAAAAAGGCCTTGTTGTCCTTGTGCCAGTATCCCTTGTCAAAACTCCAACTTCTGATACTATGCTTGCCAGCCAGCGCTTGTGCGATGGGCTTTACCATCTCAGAATCGGACTGGTTCTCCATAATCCTGTAATCTACAATCAGGTTGTATTGATCTGTAGTAATGGATAGCTTTTTTCCCAACTCCACATTAGGACTTAATTTTCCCTTGGTGATCCACTCGGTATATTCCTCGAAAATGGAGAATACCTTTTCATTATGAGGAATCTGTTCCCCTCGCAGAACCCTGCGATCAAGCAGGTCAATGAACTTGTTCAAAAAACCCATGTAACGATCCAGTTCAAGATGAAGTGCTACATCTACAATATCTCCTGTGGGAAAATCCTCTTTTGACCTTGCAAGCTTTTCCTGAAGAACACGTGCTTTTGTCAAATAATATCTCACCGCTTGCTTTATCCTTTCTTCCTTGCCCTTGCCTCCCGATGAAGAAGCTTTACCTACGGCCCTCATTCCGTTTTTCAGTTGACGGTACCAATCATGTTTCTTCCTCCATCCAGATATCGAAGGGTACTTCTGCAAGAACTTACCTATCATGTCAAGACTTTTACGGGCGCTATCCCATAACAGATTGTAATCCGTTGGGAAATGAACATTGCTCTCAACCACAAAACTATCGGTCTTTAAGCGCAAGGCTGCCTCCTCTTTTTTTTTAAACACCTCATGACCGAACTCCAGTATCACATGGTTCAACTCCCGAACGGTATCATCATCCAATAGCGATACATTGTCGACGATGTTCTGGTACCTGAACTCATACCGCTCATACCCAAATCCCTTCTCTACGCCCATGATCTGACGTATCAGGTGATCATTATTTGCAATATGATGAAGATCTTCATAACTGGTATTCAGGAGCATACGTACCTGGGCCAATACGAAGATCTGCCACAGATCCATACCTCGTCGACCTGTTCTCTTCTTGCCCGAGATAACCCTGGATTCAAGAATCTCAAACAATCTTTCATTCCATTCAGGGGTGATGAAAATCTCTTTTAGTGCTGCGCACAAATCAGGCAATTTACCACTCCGCTTTTTCGTCGTGATCTTTGTCTCTCCGATTGGAATAGTTCCCAAGGTCATTTGTTGTTCGAATCTCTGTCTCATTTTTGAATCTTGTTTGATGGTGTAACCAAAATATCCGAATCTCGTTTGTTTAATACCCTGAATATCTGTATTTTCAGCAATATTAACAAGAGAAAACCCGGCTATATTCAAACAAGTTATTAACATTAATTCGTTGTTTTACAATTAATTGCAAGTTTTCTTGCAGGCACTTCTATGTTGTAATCCAAATTTCTAACCACTTTTTTTATAATTAAATATTATATTTTTATTTATTATATTCAATATCAATTGTTTATATAATAGCTATCGGGCAATTATGAGCCAGAGGGAGCTCTTGGTTAAAACCGAGCGGGTTCGATACCCGCTCGGTTTTTCCTTAACCATCGGTTTAAATACTCACCGTCGGTCGCTCTTGGTTGATAGTAAAAACAATCTCTACAAAAACAATCTTCTATCAGCAATCTGGATATTCCAGTTGCATTTCCTTGTTCAATATTTTATAGGGTGGGCTACTGACTAAATAACGCAGTCTTTTCTGTAAAGCTGCAAGTGCCTGATCATAGTCCCATTTCCTGATGATTGTTAGTTTTGAGATCGATTTTACTTAATAACACCTTTTTCATAAGGCTCATTATTTTTTAATACGTGTTTTATTCTACTGAGTAATTTCTTGGCTATTTTGATAATTGCTTTGTTAGGTTCCATTCTCTGACGCAATTCACTATATCTCATCATTAAGGCAGGATCTTGCCTTATAGCAATCCAGGCACTCTCGATCAACATACTTCTAAGCTGATGATTGCTACGTGAAGTAATGTTACCCACTTTTTCATTCTCGCCACTTGAATTTGTTCTTGGCACCAACCCAACATAAGAGTTCAATTTATCTATAGGCCCAAACCTGTCAATGTTTTCTAATTCAGTAATTATTGTCATACTCATTATCAGACCAATACCAGGAACTGTTTTCAATAATGAGATCTTATCCGCATACTCACCCTGTTTTTCAAGAGTACGTAATCTCTTGTTTATTTCTAATAATTTTCCACGTAAGTGATCTACAGTTTCGATAATGCTGTCAAGGGTAATCCTGGCATCTTCAGTTTCTAGCTTTAAGTCTCTTAACCAGATAGAATATCGCTTAGACCAATGTTTGGAACCACTCTCCAGCTCAATGGGTAGTTTTATACCATAGTAATACAGTAAAGACTTGGTTCTATTTTTGTACCTGTTAATTTCCTTAACTAAGGTTTTTCTGTATCTGATTAAAGTTCGTAATCCTTCAATATCCATACTTGGAACATAAATTGCCTCGAGTTCATTGTTATGCAAAGAACGTGCAATTTTTCTACTATCCCTTGCATCATCTTTCTGCTTTTTTTCCTTGTCAGTAGTAGGCACATCTGCCGGATTAATAACAATATTGTTGATGTTGTGGTCGATTAGGTCCCTGTGCGGGGCAAATCCACAAAACCCTGCCTCATATGCTGAATAGTAATTGCCTCCTGGAAAATTAATTTTTAGGTAATTTTCCAATAACCTCGCTTCAGGATCTTGTGAAAATGTCTTATATGATATTCCATCAACCATAATTGTTATCTTCCAGCTTTTTAAATGTGCATCTATACCAGAAAAAATATCTTTGCCGGTAAAATCTAATTCGTAATTTTGTTTTTGCATGATTTCATTTTTTGCCTACTAAGTTAATTAGTGGGTAGAAATCTATGCAATGCTCATTACAAACATAAGGGCTAATTAACTTTGACTATGGACCAACCGCAGAACGTGTACGTATGCAAGTAATTAAAAACGACACATTGCAATATACGCGGTATTATTTTGGCAGCTATGAGCTGACAGAATATCCCGATAATAGCTATGAGCAAGATACCTGGTTCACAGTTAATGGAGGAATATTTGGATTTAACCGGGCTACATCAACAACAGACTCAACATACTATGTCATTAAAGATCATTTAGGCTCCTTGATGACCATCGCCGGAGAGGAAGGTAATGCCAGAGAGTACTTAAGTTATGATGCATGGGGACGAAGAAGAAATGCCGCTAACTGGAGCTATGATACGACTTTAAGTGTAAGCTATACTTCCAGAGGTTATACAGGTCATGAGCACAATGATGAAGCTTGCTTGATAAATATGAATGGAAGGGTTTATGATCCAATCATTGGCCTATTCATAAGTCCGGATCCGGTCATTCAAAGTCCTACAAATCCATTGAACTATAATCTATACAGTTACTGCCTGAACAACCCCCTGAAATATACCGATCCCAGTGGGTATACATTAAGTATGTCTTCCAGCCTGTACAACAGTATAATGTTTTTCTTTAACGCTGCAGGTGATGGAGAAACTTATTATGGTGGAAGAGCATTGCGTAAACACATGGCCTCAGATGGACGTGGAGGTAGTGGGGGGTCCTGGCAGCCTGTCTATAAATATAGTGTGAGTACTTCTGGGAGATTGGGTGGATTTTACCCTTCGGGATTACAACATGGAGATCCGAAATTTAGATGGGCGCCCGGAAACTTTCGAATAAACTTTTCAGCTGATATTGTAGATTGGGAATGGGTACCCAATGAATCCGACTATAATTATTCTGTTGGTCCATGGTCAAATGAAACATTGGATCAAGTGTATGGTTCAGAAATAGACTATTCCGCTCCTGGAATAAATTTAAATCCAATAAATCCATCAGTTGAAGGCCATGGCGGCAGCGGAGGGAGGAATAATTCTCTCTACATGGTTAGTACAGGGTTAAATGCTGCTAGTTTTGCTACAAGTTTAGGGCAATATTCAAATGTATATAATGGAATGTGGCGTGGATTAAATGGCAAATGGTATTCTACAAGTTGGCAAGGAAATCAATGGGCGGGGCCTCGATCTTCTGTTATGAGTAGAGCTGGAGCATTTAAACTAGCAAGTCGAGGGTTTTTTTATGCAGGGGTTTTAGTTTCTGGATATCAAGGTTTTTCATCAATTCAGAACGGGGATTATGCAGGAGCAGTAAAGTCCGGTTTAGATATCGGCATGGCTGCTATTGCTACTTTTGGTAATGTTCCTGGCTTGATAATAGGTGGTGGATACTTTTTACTTGATGCATTTGGGGCATTCGAAAGACCATACATAACTCCATATATATTGCCAACATACGCTGTTCCAGACAATACATATGTAGCACCTCCAATAAGAATACCATATCCATGATGAAGCTTTACAGGTATTTATATTACAGGTTGTACTTATGGAATTTAAAGACATGGGGCGAGAGTGATTTACCTCAGTTTAACGCACTTTTTGGAGTTTCTTTCATGATGTATCTGAATATTGGAATTATTGCAGGTATAATAGATATGCTAGGGTTGGGTATTTTTATTGAGAAAACACCAAAGAAGGAAATAATCATATTTGGGTTTGTAATTTTGACAATAAATTATTTTTGGTTGGTTCATAACGGGAAATACAAGCAAATAGCTAAGGAATTTAAAAATGAATCTAAAAACAAAAAAACAAGGAATGCACTATTGTTATGGTTGTACGTAGCTGCTTCTTTTGTTTTTGTGAGTCTTGTTGCGATGCTTTCAGGAAAAGTTAAAGGATTGAATTAATTTAACTTTTCAGGTTTTTCAAGTACGTCATTCTTGCACAAAGGAAAGCAGGTATTTAATTTCTTTGTCAGAAATATCCTTCTGTTCTGATTTATCGTAGGTTGCCAGAAGGTATGCGGTATTGTTAACAACCTGAACATGTGCAATTACCCGGGCCCCACCGGATTTTAAGAAAAGATTGATTTTTTAGTACAATTCTTCTGCAGCTTCTGATTTTTATGAAGTGGTCGCCCTTTCATCGGTAGTGTTTTAGCCTGTGGAGGTTTAATCGCTTACAGATGCGTTCACAAAAAAAATTAAAAGAAAAGTGACAGGGAATTCTTTGAGAACCCGGAAGTGGTTTTAAGTATCCCAGGGATTAATCAATTGCAATCCATCAATATTTTTAAAATCAGAAACATTACGGGAAACTAAGGAAAGTTCATAAACCAATGCGGTAGCGGCAATAATAGCATCGGGGAGTTTTATTTTATGCTTTTTTCGTATGTCAGCAGTCTTATATTTTATGGGCTGTTCCAGCTCAATTACCAAGGCATCGTCAATAAAATTGTGCAACACTTCCAGGTCCTTTTCAGTTGCGGACTTCCAGCAAAGCAGTTCAATTTCGGTAATGGCTGAAATTACCGGCCGGGCTTCGTTAACCAGGTTGTCCATAAACTTTTCGGCCGAAGACGGGAATTGTTGCTGAAGGTAATAGATTACCGTGTTGGTGTCCCAGATATATTTT
>JAWLEB010000080.1:0-6079 GCA_041686375.1 Bacteroidales bacterium | reverse complement strand
ACCCGGATGAAATAGATGCCGGGATTTACCTGGCTAAAATCAAAAGGAATTTTTATTTTGTTGGCTGTTTCATGCTCCTTTTGATGAATAACTTTTCCTGAAGCATTCATAATAGTTATAGTAACATCGTTAGAATTATAATTCTCAAGACTGACAAAAACAGAATTTTTAGCCGGGTTGGGATAAATATTAAAAAAGGCTGAATTTTCATCACCCCCGTTGATAGCAGTAGCTGATTCTACGGTTATTTCAACCTCATCAGAAGCTGAGCATTCATGTTCGTCGGTTACCGACAGGGTATATGTAGTAGTTTCCGACGGACTTGCCGTGGGATTTGAAGCCTCAGAATCATCGAGAGCTGTAGTTGGCGACCAGTCGTAAAGATACCCGCCGTTTCCTCCTTTAGCAGTAGGCGAAGCTCCTAACTCAATACTCTCGCCTTCTTCGATTGTCTCATCTGCTCCCGCATCAACTTCTAAAGGATCGGGCTGGTTTACGTTAACATCAATATAATCCTGAGCATAGCCAAATTGCGAAATGCCAAATAAAAGAATAAAAAGCACACCCGCCTTTCTGATGAATTTAAAATAAGGCCCGCTATAAGGCCTTTGTGCAAAGAAAGGCAGTCGTCAGGAAATTTTAAAAACTAATGGTAAAAGATTTTTCATAAAACCTGGATATTTAAGTGTTTGAAAATGTTATGCGTTTTTATATTCACAGTAAAGCATGGAAAATTTGTAAAACCGCCACATGCTTTCTGTAAACGGCATTGCAAATAGGTGCTTTTTGTAAAAATAAACTATCAATTAAAAATACTTCGACAAAAATAATTTTGTTAAATTTATGAATATATGTTTTTAAACAGTGAACGTTTTTTTTTGAACAAAATGAACAGAAAAAAACAACTGTTTTTCCCGGTTTAAAAACAGAGCTGCTTAGCCTCTTTCGTCATCGTAGCCTAGCTGTCTGGCGGTTTGAAACCGCCTGGCGGCTTTTAGGTGTATTTCAAAGACACGCCGAGACTTTCCCACAGTATACATTCACTACTCATGGTGTGCAATAAAATATAATGTCGCATATTTTATGTCGGGAGTAAATATATCTCTGACGCAATAAGATAACTGCCTGACAGTTAAACAGTTAAACAAATATTGCGTCAGAGATTACAAAATGTAAGAGCTTTGCGACATTGTTGATTATTTGGATAATATCATAAGTAATTCATATAATAGTAAGATCAGAAAATCTGAAATTCTTCTTTAGACAATTGACGTTACTCCGATAATTTCCTGATTAAGATTTTTCTGTATCTTTTTCCCTGTTTTCCGAAGCAAAAAGGTGCTGATACACTTTATCGATTGAAGCAGTCATAGTATTCACCTCGTCATCGATGGAAGTGGTGATTTTTTCCCAGTTTTCTCCAGTAGTTTCCCGTAATTCCTTTAGTTTTCCCTGAAGATTCGCCTGGTGGTCTTTAAGTTGATCTACCTGGGTGCGAAGTTGCTCTCGAACCTGGCCTGAAGTATGTTCTGTTCTTTTTTCCAGATCAGTGATCCATTCACCTAAGTTATTCAGCCATTCCTGTGTTCTTTCGCTAATATTCTGTTTTTCTTCATTCATTTTCTCAGCAGATTGTTCAACAGATGATATCGTTTCTTTCCATGCTTCCTGAGATGAAGCCATCATGCCCTGATAAAGATTTGTTAGTTTCTTCTGCTTATCACGAAGCTTTTTTATTTGTTCCTCCCCACTTGGTATGTTATCACTTATCTTATTCAATTTTTTTTGTGCATTCATTTTTTTCACCAGGTAATCTGCTTCCAGGGAATAAAATTTTGACAACAGTCTTTTCAACATCACCTCTGACTTTTTCTCATAAATTTGTCTTTTCTTCTCCATGTTATACTCCTTTAATATTTAATTTAATTGTATTGACACATTAATAGTGTTATTCATATTCAGATTTTTTAAAAAGTTAATCTTACAGACTCTTAATCGTTCCTTGATAGTTATTTATGCCGTGTTATAAGAGAAGCGATTGCACTAAAATTACTAGCCAGACCTGCTGCTGCAGCTACTTTCATCAGCTCTTTTACATCCGGCTGCCCCAAAATATCTAAAGATTTTGATACAAGAGGATGAAGATTTGTAATTTCTCCCGTTGTTCCAAGAGCAAGAGGAATTTTGATCCCAAAAGTAAAGGTACCATTGGATATTTGGCAATCAGTTAGCGAAACATGTCTGCCTTTTGTAACAGAATATGCATGAGCCCCTGCCTCTGCTGCACGAAAATCGTTTCCTGTGGCCATAAGAACTGCATCAATACCATTCATGATGCCTTTGTTATTGGTAACAGCTCTTGAAACACTGTGTTTGCCAATTTCCACTGCATTTTTGAATTTTTCGGCAAATTCCCGGCCCTCTATAGATCCATCAAATTCCGCCAATTCTTTAACCGGAGATTCAACTTTCATTTTGACATATGAACCCGGTGTATAGTTCGATAAAACGGCCAGAATAATCTCTAACTTGCCCGGATCATGTTTTTCAACAAAAGCTTTAAATTCCTTTGCCAGATGTTCCAACAGGGAGTTTATAAGATTAGCTTCCATAGAGTTTCCTGTTTCAAGAGAAAACCCAAGCATGTAGTAGTTTTCCATCTCACTTTTCATATCCGATAGCCAGGATTCATTAAGGCCAATACTATGCGCATCCAGTTTATTCGTTATATCGGCAATCTTCTCTTTAAGATTGTCTTCAAACTGGCTGAAAAACGATTCCAGTTCTTCCGTAGTCCCTTTCCATATAACATGAATATAGCCCCGTTTAGCAGTGGCAATTTCTTCAGTCTTAAAGCCTCCATGGTGGTACCAGAAATCTGCAGCCTTTGAAGCTGCTTCAACAACCAGTTTTTCTTCGGTCACCATCGGAACATGATAAACATTCCCGTCAATAAGAAAATTAGGTGCAATACTATATGGTAAATGAAAATTTGAAATTGTGTTCTCACTGATTCGTTCGAATTTATTCTGTAAATTCTCCTTTGAAAAACGATAGCTTTGCAGTTCATTTTTAAATGCATCCTGATCAGCTGAAATAATGCTAAGCATGCTTATTTTTTCTTCTCTGCTCAACTTGCTGAAATCTTTAAAATGATTTTGTTTTGACATAATATATTGATTTTGAATTTACTGAAATTATTCTCGAAAAATGAAGCCTAAAATATTTAACGGAAAGAAAAGATACAGGCACTACTTTATTAAACAATTATATCTTTATAAAGTTTTAATATACAAAAAATAAACACAAATATAATCCCCACTTAAATAATATTTTATGAGAGAGCTTGGAAATACCCGTAAACGGGTTGGGTGGTGGGTTGGCGCTGCAAAATTCACGATGCTGACATATTCTGACTTCTCATTGCTATATTCTTGATAAAAATACATAGAAAATTGATTTGATTTTTATTAAATTTGCATTCCTGAAAAATACTGCCCAGGTGGCGAAATTGGTAGACGCGCATGATTCAGGGTCATGTCCCAGCAATGGGGTGCGGGTTCGAGTCCCGCCCTGGGCACAAAGAAAGACCTCTCAGATTAGATTCTGCGGGGTTTTTTATTTTTTTGAAACGATATTTGACACGATAATTTTCACTTTTCTTTCAGATCGATTTTGTCCAATTATACATCTGTTTTTTTAAATTGAAACCCATTGAGGATAATAATTGAATTATCTGGTAGGTTCATTGGGAAGATCAATAAACCTTGATTTAATAATATAAACTTGTAGCTCAGGAAAAACGTTTCAAAAATTTAAATTTGAAAATATTTAGGACAGCTATGATAGGTACTAATAAAATAAATATTAAAGATGAACTGTCATCTAATGAAAATAAAAAGCTATGTTGAAAAACTAATAAAATGGATGTTTGATTTTTTCATAACTTCGCTATGAATCATAAATAATAAAGGATGAGTAATATTAATGAAGATTGGGAAAAAAGGTTCTTAGAGGAGTATTGGGAACTTCGACAATTAGGATTGTCTCTATGTGAAAATACAAGTGATAAATTGAAGACTTATACTTCTTTTTATCCATTGGTGGTTGATTGGACCGACAGTGCTATTGATTTGATAAAAAATGATATCCCAAGCGAAAATAATTGTTGTTTGGAAGATTACATTAATACACAACAAAATGAGCAAAATTTTAGACCAACTTTCAAAAGCCTATATTGTAAATTTCATAATAGGATTGACACTTTAGATGAGATTTTGCAAAAAGATAAAAAAGACTTAACAAAACCCCAAGAAATGAATTATTTGATAATTTGCTATGGATAGAAGCATAATTATTTTTGATCTTTATCATAAGTACTTATACCTTGTTCAAAATGTTTTTTCTCTATTAATCTCCTTTTTATATAAGGGTAAATTAAATAAAATAAAGTAGATATAATTTGGAATGAAATAATGATTGGGATTATATCACCTTCGATAACTCCAATATAGATATCATAGGTAAGAACTACAAAAGGTAGTACCACAATTAAAAATCTTATAATCTTCCCTATTACACTTATCTTTTTTTCGATGATATCAACATACGCTACAATTCCAAATGCAAATATTAATATAATTGGTAATGTTTCACCGTGGAATAATATCCTCCTATCGATGATATCTTGCATAAAAAATACGAAACCACCAATTAGAGTTAATAATAGTAATAATATGCCTGTAATCCCAAACCATTTCTTGAAGTCATGTAGTAAAAACCAAGCTACAATAGTTATTAAACATAAATTCCCCCTTTCTTTAGGACAGAGTATTAGCATTAGTAAGTTTATTTTTTTCTTCAAAGCCTTCCCCCACCCATTCACGGGATGGATTTGAAGAAAAAAATAAAGATTCTGGCACTACCCAATCTAATGACTGATGACGTCTTTCTGTGTTATATTCGGTAAACCACTCAAATAATCCACGATATAACTCAATACCATCATCAGCTGGGTTAAGATAAATATACTCATATTTCATCGATCTCCAAAGCCTTTCAATGAAAATATTATCAATAGCTCTTCCTTTTCCATCCATTGACAGCTTTATTTCTTTGTTTTCTACAAATTCAGTAAAAAGATCACTGGTAAACTGACTTCCTTGATCGGTATTGAGTATTTCGGGCGTTCCATACATTTCTATAGCTTCATCCAAAACTCTGGTGCACCACTCTGCATCCATAGAATTCGAGACTGACCAACCAACAACAAAACGACTATAGAGATCAATGATAGCCATAACATACATATAACCCGTTTTCATGGGAATATAAGTAATATCCGTTGCCCAAACCTGATTGGAGTGGGTAATATTTAATCCCCTCAATAAATAAGGATATACCTTATTCTCACGTGAAGGCTTTGAGGTATTGGGCTTAGGTCCTATGGCTTGAATATCCATCAGCTTATAAAGACGTTCTATGCGCTTTTTATTAACGTTATATTTTTTGTCTTTTCTCAGCCATTGAGTCATTCGAGGTACTCCCATATATGGCTTTTCTGTGTATTTTTTGTCAATTAGTTCCATAAGTTCCAAGTTTAACGGAGTTTCTGATTTGGGCTTGTAATACAATCCACTGCGGTGAATTCCCAGTAGCTGGCATTGCCTTGTCAGGCTTAACTGTTCGTGATTTGCATCCGCCAGCTTTCTTCGCTCAGCTAAGTCTTTTTTTACGACAAGGCGTTCTTTAAAAAATCAACCTCAACCTGGAGTTGTCCGATTTTTTTGTAGAGTTCCTGTTGCTCTTTTTCGGCAGCAGTTTTCTTTTTAGTGCTATCTTTTTCAAAAACTTGCTCTGCATTATTCAGAAACTCCCGCTTCCATTTTTGAACCTGGTTAGGATGTATCTGATACTTTTGAGCAATTTCTTGTACTGAAAACCGCTCTTGTAGCGCCTCTATAGCTACTTTACTTTTAAACTTTGATGTAAACTTTCTTCTTTTACTCATAAGACAGCAATTTTAAAAAATTTATAATTTCAAACTTAATTTGCTGTCCTAAAATTTGGGGTAATTATA
>JAWLEB010000079.1:0-6362 GCA_041686375.1 Bacteroidales bacterium | reverse complement strand
TCTGGTGATAAGTAAGATGATAAGCAAAAATAAAACCCCTGCGTTAACAGGGGTTTTGGCTGTAAATTGTCGGGGTGGCAAGATTCGAACTTGCGACCCTCTGCTCCCAAAGCAGATGCGCTAACCGGACTGCGCTACACCCCGATAAATCCTATTACCTCAAATGGCTCTGCAAATAAAAGCATTGTTTTGTTATTGTCCAAATGTTTTGAAAAAAAATTGGATGGCTGAAAACATCCACTCAATAAAAAAAATCACCAGAGAAAGGGTTATCCGATCAACATAACTAGGATATAAAGTATTACTCTTTCATCAGTTTCAGCTGATGGATTTTCTGGTTAGCTGTTATCTGAATAATATACATCCCACTGGCCAGAAATTCTACAGCAACCTCTCTCCTTTCTCCAAGTATCTTGTGCAAAAGAAGCCGTCCATTCATATCATATATTTGAACCTCTATATCGCTCTCCTCACAGCCATCAATATAAATTTTGTTGTCTGCGGGATTGGGATAAAAGCTTATTAACTCTTTGGAGTCAACAGCATTCACATCCACAGCAATGGATCTCCTGCACTCCTGTAAGTGAGAAAGCGCTTCAGCAGCATTTACTCCTTCTGTATCCAAAATTGAATGCACGGGCAAAGAGGAAAGCAAGCGAAGACTATCCATATACCGCTTTGTCCTGGAAAACACAGAATCTTCCAGGGGAAACAGACACGACCATAATCCATTACCATCGCTGTCGCGAAGTTTATAGGAGTCTATAAAATGATTGCTACCTGAATAATCAAAAACCAACCTCTTAATAGATCTTGCTTCATCGCACAATTGAGATGTTGCGTACCCTCCTGCTTCCACAGGGGTTTCGCCAACAGGCCAATAAGGAAGCGAGATGGTTGTGGCAGGTTGTCCAAGCATAACCCACATGGTTGTCAAACCGGGATGTTCCCCTGGCAAAATACCATGTATAACTGCAGCTGATACACTAGAGGATCGACAAATGCTCTTTTCGCAGTTAATATATCCGTAAGGTGCCCCCCCTGGCCAACTATCCGGATAAGGTACAGATACAGCATGGCTATTCTCATCGGAAAAATCACGCATCTGATGCCTGAGAAGGCTTTTATAATGAAGGGTATCACCCCGATGAAAATCATCAATAAGGACAACCGACCTCTTATATCTCTCTATCCCCCCAGAACCACCCCCACTCTCCGAGAAATTCGTCCTTATGACATATCCATGCTCAGCTGTTTTTGCATCAAATTTATAATAAAAATTTCCTCCTGTTTCAAAAATGGCTGCAGCTCCACTTGAATCAATAACCCCAAAGTTGGCTTGCGTTCTGCGACCGCTAACATTAGTAGAGTCCAGATAATCCTGGAAATCAACGACAGACTTACACGCTCCAAGCGCGTCCCTCATAAGTGTTCCATTACCTGGTCCGGATAAACCCGAGTTTAAATCTCTGGATAATGAGTTCACAATAGCAAAACCCTGTTCATTCGTCCCCATCCACGCAAGATCACTGTCAGCATTGGTTACACTAAGAAATTTATATTTATGAGAGGTATTGTAACGGACTTTATTATCGGGGGCTGAGCTATAATCCCTTGTCTTCCAAAGCAATGGTCGCCCGTCAGCAGTGGCACTTCCTGAGGCCACTCCTATGGTACATTCTTCACGAGCTACTGTTTGTCCATAGGTTAGGCCATCTGGCAATAACAACATGAAAAATGCGAACCCGACGAACTTTAACAGTCCACATTTAATGAAATATTTTTTACTTTTTGATGATATCTTCATGAGATATGATTTTAAAATCCCCATGCTCTGTGGACAGCTTTATTTCAAACATCACAACCAATTGCAGAGACATGAATAATTATAAATAAAGAGTTAGTCGATCTTAACAAAAGGATTGCTCTAACAAAGCTCTTCATATTATCGCGTTTTGAAGTATATATTACATTCATTACTTGTATAGTGAGACATATCTATCAATCTTACTACCATAACCCGCGTACCATGTATCAATAATTTTCAAATTTTTATTCTTTTCGTAAGCTTTCTCCTTCAATTCCTTTCCTGATTCCTTATTACCCTTTTCACGCTCCAACTCACTCGCTAAATATAAAAATTCTGAATAATTAGGATCAATCTTCAAGCCTTTCTCAATAATTTCAGAAGCTTCGTTGAAATTACCCATGAAATAATAAACAAAAGCTTTGGTAGATAAGCCTCTCAAATGGTATGGGTCTTGTTTAAGCCATCTATTTATTGTATCAATAGCTTTATCCCATTTCTTTTCACGCAGATAAAGTTTCGTTAACTTTAGGAAACCTTTAAAATCGTTCTTTTTGATTAGATTATTGTAATTATCTTTTTTTAAAGATTTTTGAATAGAAATGACAATGAAAACTGTAATAAAGAATAAACTTAATATTATAATTGTTGGAGCCATATTTTGTAAATTAATTTTTCAGTATGTTGTTAATATCTTACTAAATACCCAATAACCTTGGGAAGCATGTTGGATAATAAGAGCCAATTGTTTATACATTAGTTATATAAAGATAACAAAAAATATTTCTTCAAAGAACTTACCTCATATTATTATAAAGTTTTTATGATTAATTACCTTAATTAAAAGAGTCCTATCATGGAAAAAATAAGAGTAAGCAGAAAAGAATTATATGACCTTGTATGGTCAGAATCCCTGCTAAGCCTTGCCAAGAAGTACAAATTATCTGACAATAGCCTGCGCAAGAGATGTAAAAAGATGAACATTCCTTTGCCTCCTGCTGGTTACTGGCAGAAGAAAAAGCATGGCTATTCTGTTAAAAAGGAGCCATTGCCCAAACTCTATGAAGGAGAGACAGAAACAATACTCTGTTATCGTGACAAAAGGGGTAACTATGTGAGTGCTGAAGAATCTTCTTTTGTAAGGCTGAAGAGAGAAATTGAAAACAATCCTGATGTGCCGACTAAAGTGCCTGATAGATTAACAAACCCAGACCAATTGATCCAGGCTGCCAGGAAGTCTTTATTGAAAGATAAACCCTCTAGTAGGCGATATCCTGGTATGGTCTCCACAAAATATGGTGAATTAAGCATTTCTGTTACTCCTCAAAATGTGGGAAGAGCTCTGAGAATCATGGATACCTTTATAAAACTGGCCAGAGCAAGAAAACACGAAATTAAGATTCATTATAATCAGACCTTATTGATTATAGGGGAAGAGGAGTTTAAAATTGGCATTCAGGAGAAACATAAGATCATCCCCTCTGAAGATGATCGGTATAGAAAATATGCTCCAAGTGGAGTACTCGCTTTCAGGAGGAAAATCATTTCGTCAAAGGAATGGAAGGATGGCAAATCCCCAATAGAAGGTAGGCTTCCACAAATAATGGCCTCTTTGGAGTTGGAGGCACAGCAGAGAAAACAAGAGAGACTATATCACCAAGAACAACAGAGAATACGGGAGGAAAAAGAAAGAATTGCCAGAGAGAAAAGGGAAAGAAGGGAAAAAGAGATGGAAAAGTTCAAGGAGCTTCTTAATACCGCTGAACGTTGGAAACA
This sequence comes from Bacteroidales bacterium, assembly GCA_041686375.1. Taxonomy (GTDB): domain Bacteria; phylum Bacteroidota; class Bacteroidia; order Bacteroidales; family UBA12077; genus JAGXLC01. Next base: position 2,779 of record JAWLEB010000079.1, on the reverse strand, counting down.
GTCAAAAATTCTCAGAGATTATCTCAATGCCGTTAAGAGTGGCAGTGTAAATCTGGAGAAAGAATCCAGTGAGATGGATAATTGGTTGAAATGGGCCACAGAAAAGGCAGATTGGTATGACCCCCTTGTTAACAAGGAAGACCCAATACTGGGATCTTATAATGATCCACCAGATCCTGAGCCTTCCAAGTTTTTCTTTTCTTATTAATACCTAAATTGAGCGATTTTATTAATAAAAAATAAAAGATAGCTTGTTTACCTTCCTGGAAATGTGTAATTTAGTGGTAACAAAAACAAAAAACAACACTTCACCATTCAGGTGCACAAAACTATCTTTTATGGGTACTAATATAACAAAAATTGGCATAACAAACGATAAAATTTCTGCCCGTGGGGGCCTCTCTTTATTTCTGCGTTACGTCGAAAAAACCGGCTTTTTCAGCCTTGTATCAGGCATTATGTTTTCCAGGATTTTAACAGGCACTAAGGGCCTGCAGCTGCAACCTTTTGTTAAACAGGTCCTTGCGTTTTTTATGGATGGCACTCATATGGCCATTAGTGGTTTTGACAGAATCAAAGAGGATGATGGGTATGCTGCTGTTTTGGAATGCAGAAAGGATCAGTTGGCCTCTTCCCACCAGATCAAGCGATACTTTGCCAAACTTACCTGCATTACGAGCCTCATATTCAATAAAATACTCCACGAGTTGTTTTTTTGGAGGCTATCCATTACCCAACCAAAGGTTATTGTATTGGGAGCAGATACGATGGTATTGGATAATAACAGTGCCAGTAAGCGTGAAGGCAATGAAATTACCTATAAGCGCAAAAAAGGTTTTCAACCCCTTCATGTAAGCTGGGGGCCTTTCCTTATAGACGTACTCTTCAGAAAAGGCAGTGCTCATTCAAATCATGGGACCGATTATGTTGACAGGATTGCTGCAGTTGTTAAGCTCATACGCAAGAGATATGCCTCGGATGTCCCGATCGTGCTTTGCAGTGATAGCGGTTTTTTCGACCAGAAAGCCTTCGAGGTGTTTGAGCATGAGCTTGGTATTCATTATATTACAACCGGCAAATTGTATAGTGATGTGACAGAATATGTGCGGGATCTACCCACTGATGCTTTTAATACAATATCAAAGGATAAGGCTGTATGGCAATACGTGGAGTATGCCAGCAAACTAAAATCCTGGTCAAAGTTTCGTCGTTGTTTTTTCACCCGATTGCACCGGGATGAAGCCGGGCAATATGTAATGGGATTTGGTAAGCCTGACAGCATTATCTATACCAATATTGGGAACTGCCCAGAGGCAGACCAGAAGCTTCGCACAGCCGGCGGAAATGAGTGGTTTGAAGCTGAAACCATCGTTAGAAAATCCCATCAGCGGGGGGCTGACGAATTGATACACCGCAGCATCAAAGAGCTTGCCACCAAAGAGCAACTACCTTTCAAATCCTTTGGAATGAACAGGGCATATTACTTTATGCTGGTGTTCACTCATTTTCTTTTTGAGGCCTACAAGCAGGATGTTACAGCACAGGTCATACCGGTTACGGTTTACCCCAATACATTCCGAAGGAAGCTTATTGATTTTGCTGTCAAGATAACCTCCAGGGCCAGGAATATTGTATTGAATGTCACAAAAAGCATTTACCAGACGATAAACATTGAGCTTTTATGGAAAAGATGCCAGTCGCCACCAAAGATACAATTAGCATGATACAGAAAAAATACATATCAATTACTTGTAATACAAAGTATTAATGGGAAAGGTATGCCTGCTGCGAGGAAAAATGATATTAAAACCTGGAAAATAGTGAAAAATCGACCAGAAAAACACAAGGAAAAAGTAAAAAAAGACTCCTGCCCATAAAAATTACTCCATTTTTTTAGCCAAGTAAAAATTAATGGGACAGTGAATTTATGAATCGCTCAATTTAGGATGTAATTAATTTGTAAAAGAATTTCAAAATGACATAACCTGTAATTTCCCTAACAATCAATACGAGCATTCATGTTAATTTTGATGGAATGTCTTTCTGAAGTGTGTAAATTGTGAATTTTTTACACAAAAAAATTAATGAAAGAAAGTGTTTTGCAATCATACATAGTAGAAGTTCTCCACCCAAGACCTTTCCTTTGGTGAAGTACAATAAAACCTATCAAATGCACAAAGAAACCATTACCTTTTTTGAAAACGGTCACATCATATAAGTAACCCCGGTTTGTGACCGGCATGGAAATTCTTCCAGCATCCTTCTGCTGGAAGAAGTTATCCATATGATGTTTCAGGCAACCCGGAATTATCAGATTCTTTCCACTGGGTCTGGATATGAATCAATTACCATGCCCTATAAAAATGATACAAGGCTTATTCTTATGGAGATTAATTTGAAGGATGTTAACGGGTTAGAAGCAACAAAAAAGATCAAAAAATTTTGCCCGAATATACCTGTTATCATACAGACAGCCTTAATAACGGACGAAACGGAAAAACAGGTCTTTTCAGCTGGAGCTGATCATTGTATTACCAAACCCATTGATATGATAGCTATGCGCAACAAAATTTCAGAGGTTACGGATGCGCCTTTCCTATGACCGTTTCCCCCAGATAAGGGGATGGGCTAGCCGGAGAATGGATAAAAAACCGCTTCCTGTTTTTGAAGAGGTTACTTTTTGTCGGGGTGGCAAGATTCGAACTTGCGACCCCCTGCTCCCAAAGCAGGTGCGCTAACCGGACTGCGCTACACCCCGTGTCATTACATTTCTCAATGA
>JAWLEB010000078.1:0-6366 GCA_041686375.1 Bacteroidales bacterium | reverse complement strand
CCCACGGATAAAATAAAACTCGTTCCGATTTTGGAATAAAAATCGGAACTCAAACAGTATTTTATCCAAAAACCCTCCCTGCTTCCTTGATTTATAACAAAATTTTATTAGGCGGAAAGGGAAATAGCTGAAGCTATTGGGAAGTACCTCCGGCTTAATCGCGCGAAGGCCAGGCAAAATCGCGCGGGATGGGCTGGATTTGCGGGGTGGTAGGCTGATTTTTGCCTAGCGTTTTTTTCGTCCTTTTTTTTGGTAATGAAAAAAAAGGACAAATGCTTATAAGGGCAGGAATGATGCTAACAGGAAAAAAATGAAAATCAAACATCTTAATTTCATCACTCCTCTCTGCTAAACCCCAATGTATTTACATAATAGAAAAAAGCCCGCTTTTAGAGGGACACCCATATACATAAACTGGTTAAAATTGCTCTATGGTTCTATTGTCCTATTATTCACTTCATTTATGAAGGTATACGTTGTTAAATGGTTAAATTAGGCTGAGGCAGAGCTAAAGCTTCATGTCTAATATCTGGCATTCTTTTTTATTTTGGCAACGTTCTGGTGCTTCTACAAATAATACCGAACCTACGGTTCTCTTATGTATCTTGTAATATTTATTTCTGCCATAATTCCGTGCCTAACGGCACTCAACCAGCTATTGTAGGACTACTGTGTGACTACCGAATGACAATGATTGACAACTGTGTGACTGAACGTGAAACATGAAACCATCAAAAAGCTATTCCTCCCCATCCATAAATATCCTTAGCCACCATTCAAAATTCATCAGGCTCCAGATAAGCAGGCGGTGATTTTTTCTCTGATTAAGATGTTCATCAACTATCTCTGAAACATATCGGGGGTTGATAAACTCAGCAGATAAATTTTTCTCATGCAACAGCAAATCCCTTACATAATCTGCATTTTCACCTCTGTACCAGCTTTCATCGGGAGCGGAAAATCCCTGTTTTTTCCTTTCTAAAATTTCTTTGGGAATAAATTCTTCCATGGCTTTTCTCAGCAATAATTTTCCCTCGCTTGACTCAATATATCGTTGTTTTTGTGGCTGGTTCTCGTCAAGACGTTTTATCTCCTGCTGTAGATTGCCAAGTTTATAGCGTACCGGGACCTTCTGAACAAAATTTACCAGGTCATTATCCAGAAAAGGATATCTCTCTTCAATTCCGTTTGCCATTGATAGCTTGTCCCCAACGAGCAACAACCCTGATAAAAATGTCTTAATCTCGAAATAAAGGCTGTTCTGAATATGTTGCTCAGGGGAGTCATATTGCAATTTATCATTGAAAAGAAAAACGCGCTCGAAAATTCTCTGCGGTTCTGACAAGTCGATATTCTGAGTTACATTACCGGTAAAAAAACTTCTTTTATCAGTATCCGGAACAAGTCGCTGCCAGTAATCATAATATCTTTTGAGAAACTCTTTCTGGTTGACAGAGCCCATAATCCTGTAATACCGCCAGGGATAACCACCAAACAGCTCATCGCCTCCGGTTCCCTGTAATCCTACCTTAACAAATTTTGATGCCAGCTTTGAAATATAATAGTTGGGGTAAGACATGCCAAGTTTTAAATCTTCCAGGTGATATACAACCCGTGGCAAAGAAGTCCTTAAATCACCGGCAAAAACAATCTGTTCGTAGTGCTCTGTTTTAAAATAGTTGGCAAGTAACTCTGCATCTCTGCGTTCATCAAAATTAGCCTCTACACCGGTCACTTTAGACATATCAAACCCACAGGTAAAAGTAGACAAAGGATTTATATGCTTTGAAGCCACGGCTGTAATGGAACCGGAGTCCATCCCACCGGAAAGAAAGGAACCAACCGGGACATCTGAAATCAACTGGCGTTGCACAGCTTGCTTAAAAAGACGGATAGTCTCTTTCCTGGCTTCTTCAAAATCCATCTGTTCATCGGGATGAGTAAAGTCGTAATCCCACCATGAATTATGCTTAACAAACCTGGAATGTTTATCAATTTTTACTGTATTAGCCGGTGGAAGTAAGGTCACTCCTTTAAAAAGAGTTTGGAAAGAAAAAAGGTTCTGAAATGTAAAATATTCATTTAAGGCTGAAAAATTGATTTCCTTTTTGTAATCTGGGTGCTTCAAAATAGCCTTGATTTCTGAAGCAAAAGCCAATGATTTCCCATTAAACCAATAATACAAAGGTTTTACGCCAAAGCGGTCCCTGCTCAGATAGAGTGCCTGTTCTTCAGTATTCCATGCTGCCACAGCAAACATTCCATTCAGACGCTTAAAAATTTCCACTCCATAAGCCGACAGACCTTCCGCAATCACTTCAGTATCACTGTGAGAAATAAATCTGTGCCCTTTTGCTTTTAGTTCTTGTTTAATTTCCGGATAGTTATAAATACAGCCATTATATACAATCACCCATAAATTATCTTTAGAGTGCATCGGCTGAGATGCTTTATCTGAAGTGTCAATTATTGATAATCTGCGGTGCGCAAAGGCAATATTTTCTTTAATGTAATGTCCTTCGCTGTCAGGACCTCTATGCGCTATTGCCTTACTCATTTTTTTTAGCCTATCCTCGGGAAAATACTTCCCATCTAAATTAAAAACTCCAGCAATGCCGCACATAATTAAATCCTTCTATTGATTTATCAGTCTAATCAGCTTATCAACCACAACTTGTTGTTGTTCGATGGTTATATCGTTAAACAAAGGCAACGTAAGGCAGTTTTGTAATGCATACTTACTTCCCGGATAATTTTCCTGAATCTTACACAATGATGAATCCTTAAAAGCCTTATGTCCATGCAGCGCATAAGTCCCAATCTGTAATTCAATCCCTTCTGACCTCATTTTTTTCAGGATATAATCCCTGTTCTCAACAAATATAGTGAAAGACTGATAGGAATGTTCTCCATTTATTGTAGTTTGTGGAATAGCAATACCTTTCACACCGCTCAATAAATCAAGGTAATTGGAAACTGCTTTAAGTCTGTTGGCAAGTAATTCTTTAATATGAAGCATCTGCCCGTATCCTATGGCAGCGAGCACATCACTCATCTTGCTGTTTATTCCAAGCATTTCAAAATGAATATCTTCTCTTGATTTTGATTTACCTATACCAAATTGCTTATAAGATTTCATCCATTCAGCCCAATCATTGCTATTGGTAGTTATTATTCCACCCTCTCCCGTAGTAATAAACTTTCTGGGATGCAGGCTAAAAACAGAAATATCAGCCAGATTTCCAGTTCTTACGCCTTTAAATTCAGCTCCTATAGAACAAGCTGCATCTTCGATTATATAGAACCCATATTTTTCTTTTATCTCATTCAATCTTTCATAATCCAGGGGATTCCCAAATTCAGATACAGGAATAATTGCTTTGGTACGCGGGGTAATTGCCTCTTCAATTGCATCATAGTCAATCAACATAGTATCTTTGTCAATATCCACTATTACTGAAGTAGCACCAATATTAGGAGCAACAGTAGCTGTACCGGGGTAAGTATAATTAGGCACGATTACTTCATCGCCGAGGCCAATGCCCAGGCAACGTAAGGCAATTTCCAACCCGGTAGTACATGAAGTAACAGCTATAGCATGCCGGCATCCTATATATTCGCTAAAAGCGTTCTCCAGCTTCTTTGTAACAGGTCCTTCTGTAAGATAACCGGAATTTAAAACATCCTGCACTAACTTCCTTATTTCATCATTGATGAAGGGTTTTGTCAATGGAATTTTCATAAAAAAGTATTAAGTAAAACTATTTTTTTCTCTCCATTTAATAAGCTCGGACAAGCCGCTTTCAAGGTCGTATTTATAATCAAACCCTAGCTCTTGCAATGCTTTTTGCTTAGAACCTATCCGGCTTTGTACAAACTGCCGTTCATCATCTTTCGAATATGGAATGTATTGAACTTCTAAATTAGATTTTTTGAGCTTTAAAATGATATCACACAGTTCCCTGATAGCAGTCTGCACCTCTGTCCCCACATTGTAATAGCCAAAGTTAACATCCGCCTTAAGCGCTATAACATTAGCCCGCGCAACATCCTTCACATAAATAAAATCATAAGCCTGTGAACCATCTCCATTTATAACAGGTGCTTCGCCTTCACTGATTTTATTAAGCATAACAGGAATAACTCCACTATAAGCTGCATATTGGTCTTGTCCGGGACCGTAAACATTCATATAACGAAGGCCGATAACCTTAAGTCCGTAACGATCATTAAAAGCAGTACACATAGCCTCCCCGGATATTTTGGTAGCTCCGTAGAAATTCTTATTATTAAAAGGATGTTCCTCAGTCATTGGCTTTTCAACGGCATCTCCATAAACGGAGGCAGAAGAAGAATATATTAACTTCTTAATGTTATTATTTCTGCAAGCTTCAAGCACATTATAAGTTCCTTCAATATTTACATGAAATGCTGTCCTGGGGAAATCTTTACAATGCAACAACCACATCGCTGCCAGATGGAAAACATAGTCAACCCCTTTCATTGCCTCATTCAAAACATCAATATCCCGAATATCACCTCCTTTATCGTATATCCTGCATCTTGAATTTTTCAGGAACCCTGAGATATTTTCCCTCTTCCCCCGTGAAAAATTATCGTAAATGATAACTTCCTCCACATCTTCCCGGAGCAATTCTTTCACAACATAGCTGCCAATGAAACCAGCCCCACCAATAACTAAAACTCGTGAACCATTCAGCATAATAAAAATATTGCTTTTTAAACAAAAATAACAAATTCTTTATTTTTGTAATCATTTCAAAGCGAAGTAGAAAAATAAATACCGATATTATGAAAACAGCACAAGAACTTTCACATATCCTGAATCGAATTGATAAAAAAGGATATAAAGCCTATAAAGATATAGAAGGTGTATATCATTTTGAAAAAGAAGGTTATAAACTAATCATTGACCATGTACAGGGCGATCCGTTTGCCACACCGAGCAATCTGCGAGTAATAATCCCTCAAACACTATCAAAGTTCCCGAAAGAAACCTATTCCAATAAAAGCAGAGAGGTAGGAACACGAGATTTTATTACCCGGCTCTTCGCAAAAGCAATAAAAACCCATACAAAAGGGAACAGAGGCTCTGGCAAAAGCGGAACGATAGATATAGATAAACCCGGACAGGAAATCCTTGAACGCACTTCTGCTTTTATCAATAAAGAAAATATTGAAGTACGCTTCAATGTTGGATTACCAGCCTTAGGAAGAAAAATAGCCGGAGAGGAAGCCAAAGATATTTTTTTCAGGGAAATTCCTTCAATCGTTAACGATTCTTTGCATTACGAAAATTTGCCTGAAAATAAACTGAAAAGACACTATATAACGAATGAAGACGCCGACTATCTGAGAGGAGCTTTAGAAGAAAAAAATCTCCTTGCCTTTATAGCCAATGATTCCATTTTGCCAAGGCGTAGTGGTATTGATGCACGACCTATGAAAGAAGAAGAGGCAATACCATTCAGAAGCCCGGATGCAATGACTGTGGAATTTAAGTTGCCTAATAAAGGACTGATCCAAGGTATGGGGATTCAGAAAGGCATTAACCTGATTGTTGGAGGAGGATTTCATGGAAAGTCAACGTTATTGAACGCTATTGAGCATGGAATATATAACCATATCCCCGAAGACGGCAGAGAATATGTAGTTACCAATCCAATGGCAGTAAAAATACGGTCAGAAGATCGCAGAAGCATAAGAAAAGTGGATATATCGCCATTTATAAACAACCTTCCCCTGGGAAAAAGCACAAAAGAGTTTTCAACAGAAGATGCCAGTGGGAGCACCTCACAGGCTGCCAACATAATTGAAGCCATAGAAGCAGGTGCACAGGCGCTGCTGATTGATGAAGATACCTCTGCCACCAATTTTATGATCAGAGATAACAGGATGCAAAAGCTTATCAAGAAAGAGCAGGAACCCATTACACCATTTATTGACAAAGTGAAGTTGTTAAAAAACAACTATGATATATCAACAATTCTCGTTATGGGAGGTTCAGGAGATTATTTCGAGGTAGCTGACAGCGTTATTGGCATGAACAATTATATCCCTGAGGATTTAACAAAAAAAGTTGCCAAAATCATAAAAACATATGAAGGAAAAAGAAACGCTGAAGGAGGTGAATCATTTGGAAAAATGAAAAAAAGAATACCCAAAAAAGAAAGTATAGATCCTTCAAAAGGAAAAAAAAGGAAACGAATAAAAACCGGAGGTATAAAAACCATCCAGTTTGGCAGAGAAGTAATTGATATCAGCGCAGTGGAACAAATTGCAGACTCAAGTCAGGTAAATGCCATTGGTGAAGCATTGGTTTATGCTAAAAAATATATGGAAAAC
>JAWLEB010000077.1:0-6470 GCA_041686375.1 Bacteroidales bacterium | reverse complement strand
TTGTATTAGGTTGTACATTTTCATCTGGCCAATGTAGCACTATTGATTTAACTCCGTGTTGTTTTAGAAAATTGTGTGTACCTCTTGTCGCATAAAGCTTATACCCTCTGGAAGTTAACATTTGGGCACTTTTCAACATTTCCAATTTAGAACGTGCTGGTCCGGAAGAAAGTAAAATATTTTTCTTGGGTCTTCTATAACCTACAGAAAGCATAGCTTTGAGAACAGCCTCATAATAAGTCTGACCAATACAGCCTACTTCACCTGTTGAGGCCATTTCAACTCCTAATATGGGATCTGCTTTATGAAGTCGCGAAAAAGAAAACTGGGGAGCTTTGACCCCTATATATTCCAGATCAAACAATGATTTTAATGGTTTTTCAACTTGTTCGCCTAACATAAGGTTCGTAGCAATTTCAATAAAATTTGTTTTCAATACTTTTGACACAAACGGAAAACTTCTTGCAGCGCGAAGATTGCATTCTATAACCTTCACATCGTTGTCTTTCGCAATAAATTGTATATTGAAAGGACCCGTTATATTTAATTCGTAAGCGATTTCTCTTGCTATCTTTTTAATCATTCGGACAGTCTCGACATATATTTTTTGAGCAGGAAATACGATGGTGGCATCTCCACTGTGTACTCCAGCAAATTCAATATGTTCAGAAATGGCATATACAATAATCTCCCCATGTTTGGCAACGGCATCCATCTCAATTTCTTTACCGTTCTCTATAAATTCTGTGATTACCACAGGGTATTGTTTGGATACTTTTATGGCAAGATTTAAAAACTCTTTTAATTCTTCTTGATTGGAAACTACATTCATTGCAGCCCCTGAAAGTACATATGAAGGTCTTATCAGAACAGGGTAGCCTACCTCTTCAACAAAATTGTGAATGTTTTCCGTATTTGCCACTTCCTTCCACCGGGGTTGATCTATCCCCAGGCTGTCGAGCATAGCAGAAAAGGTATGTCTGTTTTCAGCTCTGTCAATTGAAGTAGGAGAAGTTCCCAAAATATTCACATCTGCTGATTGTAAGCGGGTAGCTAAATTATTTGGTGTCTGTCCTCCTGTGGAAACAATGACGCCATATGGCTTTTCTAACTCAATAATATCCAAAACTCTTTCAAAAGTCAGATCTTCAAAGTATAATCTGTCAGAAACATCATAATCTGTACTTACTGTTTCTGGATTATAGTTGATCATTACAGACCTGTAGCCTTTTTTATTTACTGTATTAAGTGCATTTACACAACACCAGTCAAATTCAACACTACTTCCTATACGGTATGCCCCTGAACCCAATACAATTACAGAATTCTTATCGTCATAAAAATGAATATCATGTTCTTCCCCACCATAAGTCAGGTATAAATAATTGGTGAAAGCTGGATATTCTGCAGCTAATGTGTCTATTTGTTTTACCGAGGGTAAAATGTTTCTTTTTTTTCTGTGGGCTCTTATTTTTAGCATGTCCTGACTAATTTGATTATCGCTGCTTTTCAAAATGAAACGCGCTAGTTGAAAGTCAGAAAACCCTTTCTTTTTAGCTTCCAGAAGTAGTTCGTCTGAAATGTCTTCTACTGAATTATATTTTTTTAGTTGAATATGCACATCAAAGATATTCTTTAATCGCTGCAAAAACCATTCATCGATTTTTGTCAGGTTATAAAGTTTTTCTATGGAATATCCTTCATAAAATGCCTTTGTAATATAGAAGATTCGCATATCCGTGGGTACAGTGAGCTCTTGATCAAGTATTGCTGTCTCAAAATCCTTGTTACCAACAAATCCGTGCATACCTTGTCCAATCATTCTTAAACCTTTTTGAATAGCTTCTTCAAAACTCCGTCCAATGGACATGACCTCACCAACACTTTTCATACTACTGCCAATCTGATTGGAAACCCCAATAAATTTATTCATGTCCCACCGGGGGATTTTGCACACAACATAGTCAAGGGCTGGTTCAAAAAATGCAGGTGTTGTCTGCGTGACAGAATTTTTCAATTCTTGTAAGCCATACCCCAGTGCCAGTTTTGCTGCTACAAACGCAAGTGGATAACCTGTAGCTTTTGAGGCCAGAGCACTCGAACGTGATAATCTGGCATTCACCTCTATTACCCGGTAATCTTCTGATTCTGGATCAAGTGCAAATTGAACATTGCATTCTCCGACAACACCTAAATATCTTATAATTCGTGTTGATAGCTCCCTCAGCATATGATATTCTTTGTTACTCAATGTCTGGGAAGGGGCTACAACAATGCTTTCACCTGTATGTATCCCAATGGGATCAAAATTTTCCATATTGCAGACAGTGATACAATTATCATAAAGATCTCTAACTACTTCATATTCTATTTCTTTCCAACCTTTAAGAGATTCTTCCACCAGAACCTGATCTGAATAGGCGAAAGCAACAGAGGCTGTTTTTTCCAGATCTGCATCACTGGAACAGAAACCGCTACCCTGTCCTCCTAAAGAATAAGCAGATCTGAGAATTACAGGATAGCCCAGCTCAAAAGCAGCTTTCTTTGCTTCGTTTAAGTTGTTGGCAGCAATACTTTTTGCTGATTTAACATTTATTTTTTGAAGTTTTTGATTAAATATTTCCCTGTCTTCAGTGTCAATAATTCCTTGTATCGGTGTCCCCAAGACCTTAACATTATATTTCTTTAAAATTTTAGATTGATGTAACTCCACACCACAGTTCAGGGCCGTTTGGCCTCCAAAAGCGAGTAATATTCCATCGGGACGTTCTTTCTGAATAACTTGAGTTACGAATTCCGGGGTAACCGGCAGAAAGTATATTTCATCGGCCACATCCTCTGAGGTTTGCACAGTTGCAATGTTGGGATTGATCAGTACAGTGCGTATATTTTTTTCTCTAAGTGCTTTCAATGCTTGAGATCCTGAGTAGTCGAATTCTCCAGCTTCTCCAATTTTTAATGCAGCTGATCCCAGAACAAGGACTTTGGATATATCTTGTTTAGCATCCATTGTTGTAATTTTTTTGGGATTAATTATTATAGTATTTTAGCCATTTGGCAAAGTCATCAAAGAGAAATTCAGTATCCACAGGGCCACCCGATGCTTCAGGGTGAAATTGAGTAGCAAAATATGGATATTTTTTATGTTTGATACCTTCACATGTGTTGTCATTAAGATTTGTAAAGTACTGCTGCCAATCCGTTCCTAGTGTATTTTTGTCAATGGCATATCCATGATTTTGGGATGTAATATAACATCTGTTGGTTCCATTAAGAACTACGGGTTGATTGTGGCTACGGTGTCCATATTTCATCTTGTAAGTGTTGCCACCAGCAGCAAGTGCCATTAGCTGCGCGCCAAGGCATATGCCCATTACTGGCTTATTTTTTTTCAATGCTAAAGCAATATTTTGTATTGTTTTTTCTGTTCTTTTGGGATCTCCCGGCCCATTTGTGATGAACAGACCATCATATTCTTCTTTTAAAAAATTATAATCCCATGGTACGCGCATAATGGTGATGTCCTTTTGCAGTAAACACCTTATGATATTGTTTTTGAGGCCCATATCCAATAGTATGACTTTGTATTTTCCTTTGCCATAGCTGATTGGTGAAAAGACGCTTACTTGTTCTACAAGATTGTCTTGGCTTGGATTATAGAAGTCAATATTGTCCTCATTTATGACAATTTTACCGGACATGGTTCCCTTCTCTCTGATGTGTTTAGTAAGTGCCCGGGTATCTATATCATATAGAGCAGGTACTTTATATTCCTTTAGCCACGCGGAGAGACTTTTTTCTGCATTCCAGTGACTATAATTATTGGAATAGTCAGATATTACAAGACCTCTTATTTGTACTTTGCTGGATTCAAAGTTATCAGGTAAATACATACTGCTATCCTCCCTTGGAACCCCATAATTTCCTATTAAAGGGTAGGTAGCTACAAGAATTTGTGCATAATAAGAGGGATCTGTCAAACTTTCTGGATAACCTGTCATTGCAGTGTTAAATACGATTTCTCCTGATACTGCTTTTTCGTATCCAAATGATTTCCCGTGGAAAAATGTACCATCTCGAAGTACGAGTTTAGCTGATTTGGAGTTAGTCATTTTTTTTATGCCAGGGCAAAGTTAACCGTTTTTCAGTGTTTTGAAAATATTTGAATAAAATATCTGGGCAATTATTGAAATAAATCTGACCGAGTTTAATCTGTTTTTAGTTTTATAGCTGTTATTTTATTGAATATTAAGAATTTCTCAAACCATCAAAAAAATAATCCAAACCCTTCTTTAAAGCCTGGATTATTTTTTTGATTCATCTTGGGGACGTGGAGATAGAAAATGTAAATTAAGAATTCGCTCAATATGCAATGGTATTTTACCGTCGGGGTTCTTGCTTCTCTCTCATCATTTGCTGAACCTTTTGCATTAATTCCTGATCGGTTTGGACTGCTTGGTTAATTTCAGTATATCGCTGTTCATCCATCCCATAATCTTGCAGGATTTCTCCTCTTTTTTTATCAAGCTCTACCTGCTTGCTTTGTGCAAATTCCTGTATCTCAGAAAAGGCTTCTTGTTCCTTTTCAGTCATGTCTGCTTCTTGTCCTTGTTGTTGCGCTTGCATAATTTCCTGGTATCGCTGCAAGTCAATGTCAGGGTTTTCTTCAATAGCTTGTGTAATTTCTTCCTGGGCATTCCTTTCGTACTCTTGTGTTTCATTTAGCACTTGTACAAAAGTCTCCAGCTCTTCATCACTGACGTCTTGTTGCTGGTCTCCTTCAGAAACTTGTGCTTCAAGACCAATTGCTGACAGTATTAGTGTTGTTGCAACAACCAAACTGAATAAATTTTTTAGATGTTTCATAGTTAATTTAATTTTTGGTTTAAGATTGTTATACAAACATATTGCATAGAATTTTGTTACACAAAATTTAGATGTTAAAAAACCTTAAGAGTAAATGATGATACACAAAAGTTAGTTAACCAAGTATTGGTTTATTTCTTGGATGGTATTATCCTGTTGATTCGTTTTTCGTTCACTGGCCATAATTGTCTAAGATTGATTTACTGTCGCTGTTTGCATAACAATATGCACAAAGATGTGGACAAGTATTGTATTTGCCAATGTCTTTGCTGTATATACAACCACAATCTTTTCGTTGTCCTTTATCTTTTAGATGTGGATTTACAGGTATATTGTTGTGAAAAATATTATGTTGTTTCTTAATTTTACCGGTATTGAGAAAATTCATCAGAAACGTATCATGCATGAATAGTTTGCGTATTAGTTTATCATCTATACATTTATTATGTTTGATATTATATGATGAAAGATCTGTGGGCTCTGCACAACTTGCCAATTCAATGTTCCAGTTTTTTGCTATATTATATAGCTGGTTTGCAAAGCAATGCTTTTGTTCATCTGTGAATTCGTAATTTTTTACGTCTTTTTGAGAAAAATTTGATGTTTCTTTCATTAATTTTCGTTGTACCTTTTTGTAAGGTGAGATTTGTATAAAACTGAAAACCAGCTTACAGGTGTAGGGGCTGATCTGACTACCGATAGTTCGAATTTTCTCTAATAATTCAGGAGTGCCAGTTTCATCGGTTTTCACCAGTGGGTCAAATCTCCAGATAACTTTTTCTTTCCCAATTTTTTCGGATAGTTTTATGAATGTTTCGATGCGCTCTGATAATGGTGGTACATTGGGTTCCAGCCCTTCTTTTGCGTAATCGTTTAATGTAAAATGGAAGTAATACCTGAGATTCATTTCGTCAAGCGTATCTAAATAAGGTAGGATTGGTTTTGGATTTTTTGACCAAAAAACGATGACCCGGGTATTTCTGAAAGAAATATACGAAAGTTTTCCGTTAAATGGGTTTTTCCATGTTGTATAGCCTTCTTTTAATTGGTTTAAAAGCCATTCCGAATAAAAGGCTGGAATGTCAGTTGCCCTACTTGCTGAGATAATCAACGGGGTTTTGGCTTTTACTGATTTCCCATCATTGCTGTTCATTGTTATTTCTGGCCATCCTTTAAAACTCATTTTGTTTCCTTTTACTTTCTTTCAATAATTTCCGTTATTATTTCAACGGTAGTAGCAACAATATTTGCACATTTTAATTCAAATATATTATCCTCTTTGGCTTTTGCTCTCCCTTTAGCCGTGTTTAGATCATAAGAAATGAGACTGGCACAGTCCAAAGCACCAAATTTTTTATCGAAAGCCCTTGTAAATTCCTGGATATTTTGAATTAATTGTTCTTTTGAATTTGAAATCTCTGTTTTATTTAGTGTACTCAATATCATGATTGCTCCTGTAACTGCCCCGCATGTTTTTTGCATCCTGCCCATACCACCCCCGAAACCTGCTGCAGCATTTATTAAGATATTCTTTTTATTAGATAGTTTATCTTCAAAGGCGCCAATTATAGATTGTGCACAATTGAATTCGCCAGAATATAATT
>JAWLEB010000076.1:0-6567 GCA_041686375.1 Bacteroidales bacterium | reverse complement strand
CAGAAAAACTTTTAGAGTGGCTCTCTGTTCATGATATCTGGAATAATCTTATGAATATGGCAAACGTGCAAAAGAGTGTTTCTAATTTGAATGATCGTAGTATCTCCAAATATCATTTTTTCTACGAATTATTTTCAGAAAAAAAGCGAGAAGTATGGGGGAATAAAACCCCTCAAAATTCAGAAAATGTTGAATTACTGTTTAAGCTTTTTCCAGAAAGTAAACTAATAGTTGTAACCCGAGATGTCAGAGATGTAGTATTATCCTGGAAGAAAAAGTGGGGTAAGAATCCATATTTGGTTGCGGATAAGTGGGGTAGGCGGATGAGTGGTGTATATGATCTGGCTCAAAAAGATGATCGAGTTCTATTGATAAAATTTGAAGATTTATTGGAAGAAACAGAAGACACTACTAAGAAAATATGTGAGTTTATTGGGATTAAATGGGATAAAAAAATGCTAAACCATCATAAACATACGGAGAATATTGTAGACGGCAAGATCAATTATGGTAAACCCTTAAAAAAGGACAATAAACAAAAGTGGAGAAGCCTTGCTTCACCAAATTTTGTTCGAAAAGTAGAAGAAACAGCCTTTCAAGGGATGGGTAAGCTTAATTATGATATTGCCTATGCAAAAAAGGAAAAACCTTTAAGTCTTTTTTATAGAAAATATGGCATGGTGCATGATGCATTAGCAATGCTATTTGTGGGTAACCGAGCTAAAAAGAATAATTCTATGGCAGACCGAATTTCTCAAATAGTCAAACAGATTAAGTTGAGAATCTCTTGAAATGATAAAAGTACTGTTTGCCCATCAATCAACTATTCCTCATTATCGTATACCATTCTATAACTCATTAAAAAATAATAAGCCTGCATGGTGGGATTTTGAAGTTGTAGATATCAAATCTAAAGATGACCATGAAGAGGTTATTAACTTTAAAATCAAAAAAAGTAAAGAGTACTCGTTAAGATTATTTGGTCAAAATGTTAAGTATCAGGCATTTCTTTCAGAAATAAATAAATATGATCTTCTTATAGTTGAGGATGCCGTAAACAACTTATCTTATCCTTTATCACATATTCTAAAATCTTCTAACACAAAGATTGCTTATTGGGGGCACGGAAAGGATGTAACAATAAATGAAAACACAGGGTTTTTAAAGAAGGCTATTGAGAAATATAAGTTGGGGCAAGTGAAAAAGGCAGAGGGCTATTTTGCATATATGCCTGCTGTTAAAGAGTATTTAATTAATAAAGGAGTCTCTTCAGATAAAATATTTACTGTATACAATACCATAGATCTTGATAAAGAGAGAGCCATTTACAATGAAATAAATAAGCTATCTAATGAGAAAATCCGGAATATATTATTTGTAGGCAGACTCACAGAATCAAAAAAAATTCAGTTTCTGCTAAAAATATTTGAAAGTTTAAATGACATAAATAAAGACTATAAATTTACAATTGTGGGTGATGGAGATATTAAATATCAAAATATGATTAAAGAGAAGTCAAAGAATTTGGATATAAATTTATTAGGAGAGATAACAGATAAAGTTACACTTGCTAAAACATTCATGGATCATTCTATGTATGTATTCCCTGGTTATGTAGGATTAGGACCA
This sequence comes from Bacteroidales bacterium, assembly GCA_041686375.1. Classification (GTDB taxonomy): domain Bacteria; phylum Bacteroidota; class Bacteroidia; order Bacteroidales; family UBA12077; genus JAGXLC01. The sequence continues at coordinate 4,938 of JAWLEB010000076.1, read as the reverse complement.
CTTCATGCTATGTGCTATGATTTAATTCCAGTGATTAGAGAATCTAAATACCATAAACCAGAAATAGAATATCTAAACCACAATAATTCACTTATTTTACCGGAAAACTCCACTCCAGTTAACTTTGCATTCCAAATTGAAAAATTAGTGAATAACAAGACATTTTATATAGATAAAAAGAAAAAGGTCTGGCCAAGTATACAGGCATATACAATCGAGAATATGGCAAATAACTTTATAGCTGGAATAAATAAAATATTGCAGTCAGAATCTTAAAAATAATTAACCTGATATTTATTTAATGCCATCATTTAATTGGTATTTGAATCGTCTAAAAGCGATGACAATTAGCGAAATAATTATAAGATTTCGTTTTCATTTAAAAAAAAGAAGGTGGAAAAAAAAGCTTGAGAACGGCTCTTTAAACATACCTGCAAAGTGGATTGTTGAACCAGATGACCGGAAAGAATGGCCTGTAACTTCAAGAGAAGCTTCAGATACTGAGAAAAAAGAACTTATAAAAGAAGCGGATCAATATTTAAACCACAATTGGCTATTTTTTGGATTGAAAGGTTTATCGGAACCTGATATTAACTGGCACAGGGACCCAGTTTCCGAAATAAGGGCACCGCTGAAATTTGGTTTTTCTATTAATCACAGGGATGAAGAGTTGGTTGGTAACATTAAAAATACCTGGGAAAAGAACCGGCACCATCATCTTACGGTACTTGCGGTTGCGTATCATCTCACTGGAGATGAGAAATACGCCGAAGAAGTGGTTAAACAAATCGAAGGTTGGATTGAACAGAACCCGTATTTAATAGGAGTGAACTGGACTCATCCCCTGGAGCAGGGAATCAGGCTTATTTCATGGGTTTGGTGTGAACGACTGTTACGATCATCTGATCATTATCAAAGCTTGTTTCATAAGGAATCGGAATTTTGGGATTTAGTGTACCAGCATCAGCTTTATATTGAGGAGACCTTTTCCAGAGGTTCATCTGCCAACAATCATTTAATCGGCGAGATGGCAGGCCTCTATATTGCATCAACAGCCTGGCCCTGGTTTGATAAATCAGAACAATGGCAGAACCTGGCTAAAAGAATTCTTGAAAGAGAGATTGTAAAACAGACTTTTGATAGTGGTATTAACAAAGAATTGGCGTTTTCCTATCATATCTTTGTACTTGAATTTTATCTGCTTGCACTTTTTGAAGTAAGCATCGCCGGTGATCAATTGTCAGATAAAACACTTCATTACCTAAAAAAGATGCTTGAGGTAATTCCCAATTTAACCGATAAGGGTAGAAAACTACCGAGTTATGGTGATGGAGATGAGGGGATGGCAATTCAAATACAAACTCTTGAAGGAAGAAGGGATGATTGGCTACTACAACTAGGTGATTCTTTATTGGGCACTGCGACAAGTTCCAAAAATGAATCTACGCTACCTTTCCTTTTGTTTAATCGGTCAATGTTATCACTAGATCCTGACAATGCAAGCGATCTTAAAAGTTCAATTGGTTATGAAAATGCTGGAATTTATGTTTTGTCGCAGAAAAGAGATACAAATGAAGAAATATTTGTAATTGCGGATGCCGGTCCACTTGGTTTTCTATCCATTGCTGCGCATGGGCACGCAGATGCTTTATCTTTTACAATGTCTTATGGTGGGGTTCCTTTTTTTATTGATCCGGGTACATATGTTTATCATACCGACTATAAATGGCGAAAATATTTTCGCGGAACCTCTGCACATAATACAATAACTGTTGAGGGATTAGATCAGTCAGAACAGGCGGGTGCATTTTTATGGACAGATAAGGCTGAGACATTTGTCGAGAAATGGGATTCAAAAAACAATATTTTAGAAGCCCGTCATGATGGATATAAAAAAAGATTAGATGTTATTCATCACCGTAAGTTTGAATTAAATGAATCAGGTTTAAGTATCACAGATAAACTAACAGGTAATCAAGTTTCTTCTGCAGAACAGAGATTTCATTTACACCCTGATTGTGAATTGAAAGAAATACCAAGTGGTTACTTAATTCAAAATAAAGAAAAGAAATTGCAGATCGAGCTCCCAAAAGATTGGATGTCCCGAGTAGAGGTTGGAGAACAAAATGCAGGCTGGTATTCTCCGTCATTTAACAAGAAAGTAGAGTCACCAACTATTATTGTGACCAAGCAAAACATTGAATTGCCTGTTAAAATTAAAACTATCATAAAAACGATTAAGACTTAATATGAACGTTAGTATTTTTGGATTAGGATATGTAGGTGCAGTTACGACGGCTTGCCTTTCGAGAGACGGAATAAATGTGATAGGCGTTGATATCAATGAAAATAAAGTTAAAGCAATTGCAAGAGGTGAATCACCCATAGTAGAAGCGGGTTTGACTGAATTGCTTGAAGCCGGTGTGGAAAAAGGGCGAATTACCGCTACAACTGATGCTGAACAAGCTGTTAATAATTCTGAAATATCAATAATAAGTGTTGGTACACCCAGCAGATCTGATGGCGCTCTTGATTTACAATATGTTTACAGGGTATGTGAAATCATTGGAAAAGCTGCAGCTAAAAAAGGGGAAGATCACATCGTAGTTATTCGAAGTACCGTGCTTCCTGGCACTACGGAAGAATGTGCTGAAATATTGAAGAAACATTCTGGTGATGTAAATATTGAAATAGGTTTTAACCCTGAATTTCTCCGGGAAGGATCAGCTGTTAAAGATTTTGATGAGCCCGCTTTTACTATTATTGGCACAAAATCTGATTTGGTGGAATTGACTCTGAAAGATATGTATGCATCAGTAGACGCACCATTTGTAGTAGTAGAACCTGGCGTTGCTGAAATGATTAAATACGCTGCTAATGCCTGGCATGCAACCAAAATTGCCTTTGCAAATGAAATTGGACGTGTTGCAAAACATGCCGGTGTTGATGGCAGAAAGGTGATGGAAATACTTGTAGAAGATCGGAAATTAAACATTTCCACAGCCTATATGCGCCCGGGTTTTGCTTATGGCGGGTCTTGTTTGCCCAAAGATGTAAGGGCTTTAGAGTACTATGGAAAAATCAACAATGTCGGAGTTCCGTTACTTGATTCACTATCTAAGAGTAATTCAGCCCAGATACAATTAGCTCTTAATTTAATCAGACAAAACGATTACAAAAAAATAGCTTTGCTTGGTCTTGCTTTTAAACCAGGGACAGATGATCTGCGAGAAAGTCCATCTGTTGAACTGGCCGAACAATTAATTGGAAAAGGATTTGAATTGAAAATTTATGATCCGGCAATTAATGAAAGTAGATTAATTGGTAGTAATAAAGAGTTTATAGACTCAAAAATTCCACATCTGTCCAAATTACTTGTTGACGAAAATAAAATTATTGAAGATGTAGATGTTTTAATTGTTTCACATGGAGCTGGAGAGTTTAGGAAAGTACTGGAGAAAGCCAATCAATCTATTCCTGTATTGGATCTAACCGGAATTGTTAAAAATTTAAAGTCTGTTAAAAACTATGAAGGAATTGCCTGGTAAAGTTCTGATTATTGTAGAAAATTTACCATTACCATTTGACAGAAGAGTATGGATGGAATCCAATACACTCAAAAAAAATGGATACGATGTAGCCATCATTTGCCCGAAAGGAAAAGGTTATGAAGATGATTATGAAGAACTAAATGGTATTCATATATACAGACATAACCTCCCACCCGAAGTTAGCAGCGCCAAAGGATATTTAAGAGAATATTCCCACGCACTGTGGCACGAATTCCGGTTAGCCAGATTGATTAGGAAAAAACACGGATTTGATGTCATTCACGCCTGTAATCCACCAGATTTAATTTTCATTGTTGCTTCCTGGTTCAAACTATTTCACGGGACAAAATTTATTTTTGATCAGCATGATTTGAATCCTGAGCTGTATGAATCAAAATTCAATAAAAAAGGATTTTTCCATTCAGCATTAAAAGTTGCAGAAAAACTAACTTTCAAACTTGCTGATACTGTAATCAGTACAAATGAATCCTACAAAGAGATTGCAGAAACCCGTGGGAAGAAAAATCCGGATGATGTAATTGTTGTGCGATCAGGCCCGGATCTTCGTTTCTTTAATAAGGTTGAAGAAAACAGATCGTACAGAAATAATAAGAAATACCTGGTAGGATATCTGGGAGTCATGGGTGAGTTTGATGGCGTAGATCATCTTGTAAAAGCCGCTCATTATTTGATAAAAGAAAAAGGGAGAACGGATATTCAATTTTGTTTTGTAGGCGGCGGCCCGATGCTTGAAAGCTTAAAAGAATTATCTGAAAATCTTGAAATTGAAGGAAATGTTGAATTTACCGGTAGGGTATCTGATGAAGAATTGATTGAAAGGCTATCATCATGTGATGTTTGTGCCAATCCTGATCCATTAAATCCACTGAATGATAAATCCACAATGAATAAGATTTTGGAATATATGGCACTTGAACGGCCTATTGTACAGTATGATTTATTAGAGGGAAAGAGATCTGCAGGAGAGGCATCATTATATGCAGAACCAAACAACATTGAAGATTTAGCCAATAAAATTGAAGTACTTCTTGAAGATGAGGAATTAAGGGAGAAAATGGGTGCAATAGGAAGGAAAAGAATGGAAGAAGAGTTTGAATGGAAGTATCAAGAGAAGAAATTACTTAAAGCTTACAGACATTGTTTGAAAAAATAGATAATCAAAAGGTACCCATCTCAATTAGGGAGTCCACTTAACACCTATTAGTAATCCGATTTGATTGCCAATTAGTGCCCCATGATCGAAACCGATCTCAGTATTAAAAGTGAGCGGAATATCTTGAATAATTTTTGGTGTCTCCATACCTATATGAAAAGACCACTGATCAATGGAGGGATCAAACAGCGAGGCCTTTTCTGTATCTTCCGG
>JAWLEB010000075.1:0-6593 GCA_041686375.1 Bacteroidales bacterium | reverse complement strand
GATGCGTCATATTGAAGGCCTTGAAAACAAACGCTCCTACTTCGCACACATCTCCGAAATCGTTTATTGTACCATAAAAAGCTTCGGATTGCAGGAAGGGAATTTATACGCAGCCTACTGCTCGATGGCATTTAATAACCAGGGTGCCTACTGGATTACTAACAGCCAGGATTTAAATAATCCCTACATGGGTTCGAAAATGCCGAAATGCGGTAAAATAAAAGAAACATTGTAAGTTAGATGATGTTATTCACATAGAAAAGCAAAAGGATGGTTTTAAAATAACTTCAAAATCAAATGAAACCTTCCTATCAAAAGCAGTAATTATTGCAACAGGTATGAAAAAAAGAAAGCTGTGTTAAGAACACAACCATTTTTAAAGGAGAAGAAAATAGGGTAGCCTGAACAAAAAACCTAATGGTATTTTGTGCTCTGTTATAAATAATTACAACACTGAAAGTGAACAATTACAGAGTACAAGTGTTAGCCATTATAAATAACATTGAATCAAACTAAAAAGGTAGGATTTAAATATATGGATTATGAAAGAACATGAAAATCATGATCATGGAAATTCTCAAAATGATAACAATGAGAAGCATGGAGTGAAAAACTATAACTCTAAAAAACATCAAAAGGGTGAAACAATTATTGGTAATGAAAATTGCCCGGTATGCAACATGAATGTAGAGAATACAAAATTCTATTCTGAATATAATGGTAAGACTTTTTTCTTTTGTTCAGATGGTTGTTTACAAAAATTTATAAACAAACCCGGCAATTTTTTCGGAAACCATACTTTCGATCTCATAATAATCGGTGGAGGCCCGGGCGGATTAACAGCTGCTGTGTATGCCTCTATATCCAGAATCGATACCTTTGTTATTGCAAATGATATCGGGGGCCAGGCAATTGACAGCACAAAAATTAAAAATTATATGGGTTTTGATTTTATATCGGGCAAAATGCTGGTAGATAAATTTAAAGAACAATTTCTCGAAAATCATTATCTGGCTCATAAGTTGGATGATGTTATTCACATAGAAAAGCAAAAGGATGGTTTTAAAATAACTACAAAATCAAATGAAACTTTCCTTTCAAAAGCAGTAATAATTGCAACAGGTATGAAGAAAAGAAAACTGGGTATTAAAGGGGAGAACCGCCTTCAGCGAAAAGGAATTTTCTATAAATCCGTGCAGGATATTAGTCTGCTTGAAGGCAAAGAAGTTGTGGTAATAGGAGGTGGTAACTCAGCAATTCAAACCGCAAATGACTTATTGAACAGCAATTGTAAAGTTAGCATTGTTACCAAAGGGAAGATGATTGCCGATAAAACAGATATCGAAAAAATCATGAAGTACGAAGATGTCCGCATATTTGAGGAACATGATGTAGTTGAGATATTGGGAAAGGATAAAGTTGAAGGAGCTGCCATCAGGCCGGAGAAAGATATCAACCATCCTTCTGAAAACATACCTTGTGAAGGCATTTTTATTCAGGTAGGATTCTTGCCCAACACAGAATTTTGCAGAGATCTGGTTGATTTAAACAAAAATGGTGAGATTATTATTGATGCTGATTGCAGTACAAGTACAGAAGGGGTTTTCGCTTGTGGCGATGTGACAAATGCTTTTGGAAAAAGGATTGTTATTGCATCCGGTGAAGGAGCCAAAGCTGTATTAAGAACAAAACAATTCTTAAAGGAGATAAAAAAAAGTTCAGCTTAATGAAACACTAAAAGATTTTCAGGATGCTTTTAAATTAGTAAAAACATTGGAATGTGAACAATAAGAACAGGATAATTGTCTAAAAGAGGCCAGCCAGTTTACGGTGGATCTTGATATAGATAAACCATGAAAAATAAAATACAAAAACGGTATAACAGGATTGCACGGGTCTACGATATCCTTGAATCACCTATGGAGAAGGGGTTTTCAAAGTGGAGAGCGGAATTACTGAAAGAAGCCCGGGGCAAAATACTGGAAGTGGGAATAGGTACCGGAAAGAACATTCCTTATTATCCGGAAGATCTGGAGCTTACAGGGATAGATTTCAGTGAAAAAATGATTGAAATCGCCGGTAAAAAAGCAAAAGACAAGCACAACGTGCAGCTAAGGGTTATGAACGTCGAAAATATGGAATTTGAAGACAATTCATTTGATACGGTGGTCACTTCCTGTGTGTATTGTTCTGTACCGGATCCCGTACAAGGCCTGAAAGAAATGAAACGCGTTTGCAAGCCGAATGGAAAGATACTGATGCTGGAACACGTCAGGAGCAATCATAAAGCAGTCGGAAAAATGATGGATATACTCAATCCAATACCATTATATATATACGGGGCCAATATCAACAGGCGGACTTATGAAAATTTGTTAAAAGCCGGATACAAGCCGGAACAGATCAGCGTCCAACAGCTTTGGTCTGACATTGTTAAACTGATTACAATATCGAATTAATAACCAAAAAATATTTGAATTATGCAGACAATAAAAACATTCACCGGTATTATTATTGCCATGTTACTGATTGCAATAGGGATTACAAGTTGCTCAGACAACAGCAGCTCAAAAATCGATCTTACAGAAAACCAACAACAAAAAGAAGTAGCGTTCAGCCAAATCATGGAAAATGAACAGCTCTTCAATGAATTCATGGACCGGATGATGGATGAGACAGAATCCATGCACTGGATGATGGAAAACCAACAGTTTATGAATCACATGTTTATGGATGAAAACCTGGACTATATCATGAATCACAATGAGGGAATGGACCAGCACATGATGCAAAGCATGGGAAATGTAATTAACAGAGATTCTTCTATGAGCAGGCAATGGGACCATATGATGCAGGAAGGCGAGCACATGCATTAACTTTAAATATGGACACAAGCAAATTAATTACGAGCAAATACATTAAAAAATGGAATAATTATGAGAAATTTAGTAATAGTAATAACGGCGGTCTTACTCGCAGGTACAATCGTTTTTTCAAGTTGTGATGATGAAGAGGAAATTGAAAATTGGATTGTCGGAACCTGGAATATTGACAAGTATGAGCAATTGGATTACGAAGATGGTGAGCTGACAGGAGAAAGTGAAAGTCTTGATCAAGGTGAAATTGAGTTCTATGAAGATGGCACAGGTTCAGACATTGGTGGAAATTTTATTGGAAGTGACTTTGAATGGGAAAATACAGATGAAGAGTTAATTCTTACAGCAGGAGGCACAACGACTGAGTACAAGATCGAGGAATATTCCACAACAAATTTTGTTTTCAGCATTACAACCACCAGTGGGTCTGCTAAGGAAGTTCAAAGATGGCATCTATCTAAATAATATGAAATCAATACTCAGCGATGAACAGAAAGACAATTTGCAAAACATGATGCAAGAAATGATGCAACAGGGTGGCATGATGAAAGGTGGCATGCAACAAGGGAGTATGGTGAACCAGTAAAATGAAAGGAGCATAAAATGTGGATTATTGGCCTTATCGTAATCGGTGTGATCATCTGGCTGGTCATCAGAATGACTACTCAAGGCAATATCGTTAATTCACCCGGAGAAAAATCAGCCCTGGATATTTTAAAAGAACGATATGCCAGGGGTGAAATAGACAAAGAAGAGTTCGAAGACCGAAAACAAAATCTGTTCTAAAAGTCTGCAAAAGTTAATGCGGAGAGGAAAAGTATGGTTTAATGGCTCCATCTTATCTTGTCCGCATTTTTTTTAGAGTATTGTTAACGTCTCTTATTTTAGAAGTATTTTCATTTGAATATCGTTTTTTTAAAGTTATTACCTCAATTGAATAAATTGCAGTTATTATGCTTATTTTAAATGATTTACAAAACGAATCTTAAGGCAATTATTAATTTTGATAAATAAATCCGCGTTTATCCGCTCAATCCGTGTTATCTGCGTTCTACTCATATCCTTTTGTCTACATGCAGTGGATGAGGGTTTCATTAGAATTTAACAGCATTATTTGTATTAGATGCAAAAATTATATTCTTAATTATTTTTCAATAATTCACGTATTAAAGATTAAAAAACGTTTTCTTAGAGGCACTGACTACAATTCAAGAATAGAACAATACTTAAATGAAATTATAAAGAACTTCTTTTTTGATTACTAAAACCCATTTGTTGATTAACAATTAATAATGCATTAACTACATTTTAAATATTACGTATAATAATCAATAACTTTGTTTAATATTTTCAAGCAATAAACCAGATATAAACGCCTATGAATCAAGATTGTATTTCCGCGTTAGAAGAGCGAATAAGAGAACTGGAACAGCAAAATGAACAATTGCAGAAGGATTTTGGAACTTTAAAGAAAAAAGAGCAACGAGCGCAGGAAATCGGGGAAACATTTATAAGCATTTCCAATCGCTTTCTACGTGCTGTTGATGTTGATCAGGCTATTCATGACTCGCTTGCCGATATGGGCCAATTGAGTGGTGCGGGCAGGGCTTATCTTTTCCTCCTTAGCGAAGATGGGAAAATAATGGATAATACCCATGAATGGTGCGTCAGGGGGATAAAACCTGAAATTGATAACCTTAAGAATCTTCCTGTCGCGAGTTTTCCATGGTGGATGAAACAACTGCGTAAAGGCGAGAATATCCATATCAAGAATGTCCCCAACATGTTTGAGGAGGCAAAAGTCGAAAAGGAATTACTTGAATCCAAGGGAATTAAATCGCTTTTGGTACTTCCATTATATACCGGGAATCAACTCAGAGGCTTTACCGGGTTTGATGATGTTAGCAAAACGGGTGATTGGACCCAAAGACATACGAAAATGCTCCAGGCCTTTTCACAGATAATTGTCAATGCGCTTGAACGCAGGCAGTATGAAAAGCAGCTAAAAGAAAAATCAGAATTCCTGGGGAATATTACCGATAACATGTTTGACCTGGTTTCACTGACCGACCTTGAAGGCAACTATATTTTTGCCGGTAAATCCCACGAAATATTAGGGTATGATGCTGATTCTTTGATTGGTGATAATGTTATGGATTATGTTCATCCGGAAGATTATCCGGATGTTGAAAAAAAATTCAGCGAATTTCTTAAATCACAAGATAACCGTAAAGTTGAATACAGGTATAGATGTGCTGACAATTCATACTTATGGTTTGAAACTATAGGTAAATTGCTTAAAAACGAAAACGGAAACCCAAAGCAACTGTTGTTCAGTACCAGGGACATCACTAAACGAAAACAGGCTGAAATGAATTTGCAGAAGAAGGAGGAAGAATTAAGGGCTTTCAATGAAAAACTACAAGCAGCCAATCAAAATTTGGAAGAACATAAAGATAAACTAATTCACCAAAATAATCTTCTTGAAGGTGTTATTAACGGGATACCTGATATTCTGGCAATTCAGTACCCTGACCACACTATTGAGCGTTATAACGAGGCAGGTTATAACATACTTAACATGACACCGGAAGAAGTCAGAGGGAAAAAGTGTTATAAACTTATTGGGCGTGATCACCCATGCGAGAATTGTACCACAAACAAAGCACTAAAAACCAAGAAGCTGGAGCAAGAAGAAAAATATATCCCTGAATTGGGGGCTTATTTAGACTGCCGTAGTAACCCAATATTAGATAAAAACGGTGAGGTTGTAAGAATTGTGGAACAACTCAGGGATATTACAGAGCGGAAAAAAGCTGAACAAGAACTTATCAAAGCCAAAGAAAAAGCAGAAGAAAGCGATCGTATAAAATCGGCTTTTCTGGCCAATATGAGCCATGACATAAGGTCACCCATGAACGGCATAATGGGCTTTACTCAATTGATGCAAGGGAAAGCGTATCCGAGGGATAAGCAAAAAAAGTTTCTTGATATCATTCAATCCCGCGGAAAACAATTGATGCAACTTATTGATGACCTCCTGGATGTTTCAAAGATTGAAGCCGGGCAATTGCAATTAAAATTCCAGCACTTTTATTTGAATGATGTTATAGAGGAAACATATAGTGTCTGTTTAAATGAACTGAAAAACCGCCAAAAAGAACAGATAGAATTAAAAGTAAGTAAAAGGCTTGATTATAAAGATTCTTATATCCGTAGTGACCCCAACCGGCTAAAGCAGGTCATGGACAATTTACTCAGCAATGCCATAAAATTCACCCATAAAGGTACCATTGAATTTGGTTATGAATTGCATTCTGAAAATACATTGCTTTTTTATGTCAACGATACTGGTGAGGGGATTCCGGCTGATCAACAAGAACAGATATTTGAACGTTTCAGGCAGTCAGGTGATTCAACCGGCAAAACAGATGAGGGCACCGGCCTGGGGCTGTCCATTTCCAGAAACCTGGTTGAATTATTGGGTGGAAAGATGTGGTTAAAATCTAAAGAAGGAGAAGGTTCCGTATTCTATTTTACCCTTCCTTATGAAAAGGAGAAACCAAATAAAGAAAACGAAGAAAGAAAAGAAGCAGAGCAGGAGAAACATAACAAAGAAAACAAAACCTTACTGCTTATAGAAGATGACCCGGCCAGCCATGAATACATCCGGGAACTTCTCGAGCCGAATGGGTACAATCTTATCATTTGTGAAAC
>JAWLEB010000074.1:0-6680 GCA_041686375.1 Bacteroidales bacterium | reverse complement strand
AAAACTTCAAATATTTTCGAAAATATTATTAACAAATTTATACTGGATGAAATATTAAATTTTTTCCATTTTCACACAGTCTCTAAATCGTGGTGCTATTCTTATGCTGCCAAACTAACGGCAGTTGCTACACTCCATGAGTACAGAAGCCACATCACCATCCCCACGCGTCTGGGTTATGCAATGTATTTACATAATAGAAAAAAGCACGCTTTTAGAGGGACTTCCATATATATGAACGACATAATGATATGTTTAATAGCGCATTAAGTATATCAAAAAACACATGATAATCTCGCTGTTTTTCCTTTTATGGCAATGAATAAAAGAAGAAATGGAGACTATAGAATATTTGAAGCTATAAACTAATATAGCTCTGATAGTATAAAACATAAAATTTGATTATTTTTGCCGCATGGAAAAATGGAAACAGACATTTGTTTATCCCCTTATTCTTTCATGGATGATTATTTTTGTTCATGATTCCATTCCACATAACCATCATAGGTTACACGCCTCTTCTGCTGAAACAGAAGAAACTGCCTCTGTCCACAGCCACGCGCAATGCAATTCTTGTCATATCCATAATACTGAAGAATCCGAGACTTGTCAATTCCTGGTAGATGTCCCGGCTCATTCTTTTACGGATTTTACTTTTATCAATGAAGATGTTCATTTGTTTATTCCTGAGTTGCTGCAAACAACTCATTCTTTTACAGAGAATACCCTTAATATAACTGCTCTGCATTTGTCGCAGAACCATCTTCGTGCACCTCCGTTGCTTTTTATCTGATAACTTTTGTATTTTTTAAGTGAAGATTATTTCGGGTTATTTGCAATATATGCAGCATGCTCAATATATCGTACTGGTATATTGAACAAATAATACCCAATAACTAATTATTCTAAAATTTTATTCCAATGAAGAGAAATATCGTATTCATTATATTTTTAAGTTTTGTCTACATTTCTGGTTGCAGTAAAAAGGCGGAGGATAATGCAACTTCCGAACACCAGCATTCTTCTGAAGAGGAAATGCATAATCATGAGAGCGAACATGACCATTCACGTGAGCACCCGGACGAAAGTGAACATCAGGATGAGGATCATACGCCGGATGATGTGGAGCACTCACATAGTCATGAGGAAAATGAAGAACATGAGCATGATGCCGAAGAACATGACCATACACATGATTATCATGTCGAAGCAATACAGCCAGCACCTTTTCATGAGATTGTAAGAACCAGCGGCGAGATAAAAACTTTACCTTCAAATTCTTCAACTATAGTTGCTCCATCGGAGGGTATCGTTCATTTTCTTGATAATTCGATGTTATCCGGCAGAAAAGTGGCTAAAAACCAGGTGTTTTGTATTCTTTCCGGAGAACAACTTGCTGACAACGACCTGTACGTAAAGTATCAGAAGTCAAAGGCCGAATATGAGCAGAAAAAGGATGATTTTGAACGGGCTCAGAACTTGTATGAGGATAAGCTCATATCTGAAAAGGAATTTTTGAATGCCAAAACAGCATATCTTAATGCAAAGTCGGATTACGAAAGCCGGGAAAAACATTTTTCCGGGGGAACGGTGAGTATTAAAGCACCGAGAAGCGGTTATATAAGGGATGTTTTTGCAAGTGAGGGTGAATATGTGAGTGCAGGCCAGAAGATTGCATCTGTAATCAATAGGGATAAGCTGTTACTTCATGCAAACGTATCTCAGGCTTATAGTCACCGCATAGATGATTTTGTGGCTGCTAATTTTGTTACTTCCAACGATAAATTATACTCTACAAACAACCTTAATGGAAAAGTTCTGACCGTTGGAAAATCGTACCAGGAAAATTCTTACTACCTGCCTGTACATTTTGAGATTGATGCGCACCAGGAGCTTGTACCCGGTAGTTATGTGACCGTTTTTTTGATAGGCAGGGAGCGCCAAAATGTTATTGCCCTTCCAAAAGAAGCTTTTATTGAGGAACAGGGCAACTTTTTTGTTTTCCTGAAGGAAGGAGAAGAGTTTGTTAAAACCCCTGTTGAAAAGGGCCCTACGGATGGAAAAAGAACAGAGGTGCTTGAGGGATTGAAGCAGGGCGACAGCGTGGTTACACATGGCGTATATCATATCAAACTTCAGCAGGCTTCTTCGAGTTTACCGGAACATAGTCATAATCATTAAAACGGGGGTGTATTATGCTGAATAGAATTATTAAGTATTCTCTGGATAACCGCTTGATGATAATGGTGGGTGCTGTGCTTATTTTGGTTGGCGGAACATATGTAACATCAAGGATGGATGTGGATATTTTCCCAGAGTTAACAGCCCCTACTGTAGTGGTAATGACTGAAGCGCATGGAATGGCTCCTGAAGAGGTGGAGCAATTGGTGACTTTCCCTATTGAAACTGCCGTTAATGGCGCTGCTGATATTCGCAGAGTGCGAAGTTCATCTTCTATGGGCTTTTCTATTGTTTGGGTAGAATTTGACTGGGGTACGGATATTTATAATGCCCGCCAAACAGTTACCGAGCGGCTTGTTAGAGCTGGTGAAGACCTTCCCGAAGGAGTAGGGGAGCCTGTGATTGCTCCGCAGTCTTCTTTATTGGGAGAGGTCATGATTATTGGGCTTTCTTCTGAGAAGAAAACACCGATGGAGTTACGGACAATGGCTGAGTGGAATATCCGGCCGCGACTACTTTCCGTTGGCGGTGTGGCCCAGGTTAGCATTATTGGCGGTGATGTCAAAGAATACCAGATACGCGTGAACCCCGGAAAACTGGAATATTATAATACGTCTTTCTCCGAGCTGATTAACACTGTTAAGGGCATGAATACCAATGCCCCGGGTGGTTTTATTAATGAATACGGTAATCGATATATTGTCAGAGGACTGGCGCGCTCGAATGACGTGGATGAGATTGGAAATTCTGTGATTAAGGTCGTTGATGAATCGCCTGTCAAGATTTCCGATGTGGCAGAAATAAAGATTGGGGCAGCTCCCAAAATAGGTAATGGCTCTTACAATGGTGAGGATGCAGTTTTATTGACTGTCACAAAACAACCCAATGTCAATACCATTAACCTGAGCGAAAGGATTAACAGCGCTTTAGGGGATATACAGAAAAATGCCGGTAATGAAGTAGATTTTCATACCAATATTTTCAACCAGTCTGAATTTATTCAAACATCTGTAAAAAATGTAGAGAGGGCTTTGATTGAAGGTTCAATTCTGGTAATTATCATCTTGCTCGTTTTTCTTATGAATTACAGGACAACCATTATTTCCCTGGTTGCTATTCCATTATCCTTGCTTGTCAGTATTATTGCCATGCATCTTATGGGGCTTACCATCAATACTATGAGCCTTGGTGGTATGGCTATCGCCATAGGTTCCCTTGTAGATGACGCAATTATTGATGTGGAGAATGTTTACAAGAGGCTCCGGCAGAACGTAGGCTGTAATCGCCGGCACCGGGAAAACCCGCTAAAGGTAGTGTTTTTTGCGTCTAAAGAGATTAGACCGTCTATCATGAATGCCACTTTTATCATTATAGTCGCATTTATTCCTTTGTTTTTCCTTGAAGGAATGGAAGGGAGAATGTTGCGTCCACTGGGAATTTCTTTCATTGTGGCACTTTTTGCTTCATTGATTGTGGCGCTCACTGTTACACCCGTTATGTGCAGTTATTTGCTCACGAATGAAAAAAGGCTGGCTAAACATAAAAGAGGCAGCTGGATGGAAAGGAAGTTGAAAATAATTTATTACGCAGCGCTAAAAAGCACCTTGAGTGCCAAACGTTCTATTATCGCCGCAGCAGGCGTTCTTTTGCTTGTTGCTATATTGATTTTTACCAATCTGGGAATGAATTTTCTGCCCCCGTTTAATGAAGGTTCTCTGACGGTTAACCTGACTGCTGTGCCGGGAATTTCACTTCCGGAATCAAATAAACTGGGACGAAAAGCGGAGCAGTTGCTGTTGGAAATACCTGAAATAGAAAGGTTATCCCGAAAAACCGGGAGGGCTGAACTTGCCGAACATTCTTTCGGGGTGAATGTGTCTGAACTGGATGTGCCATTCACTTTACAAGAGCGTTCGAGGTCTGAATTCCTTGAGGAAGTGAGGCATAAATTGAACACACTCGAAGGTGTCAGCGTTGAAGTAGGACAACCCATAACGCACAGGATGGACCACATGCTCTCCGGAACGAAAGCAAATATTGCCATCAAAATCTTTGGTTCTGAGTTGAATACAATGTATAACCTTGCCAATCATGTCCGGCAGGAAATAAAGGATATACAAGGAATTGGTGATTTAACAGTGGAGCAGCAGGTGGATATACCCCAGGTTAAAATAAAGCCTGAAAGAGAGATGATGGCCAGGCATGGCATACCACAGCGGCATTTTGTCGACTTTGTCAAATATGCTTTTGCCGGTGAGAAGGTGTCTGATGTTTTTGAGGAGGAAAAGACCTTTGATCTTGTTCTGAGGTATGCAGACGTTGAGCGTGATAATATTGATGCAATAAGAGAAGCCAGAATTGATAATTACCAGGGGAAGCATATTCCGCTGCTTTATGTGGCGAATATTGAAAGCTCTTCAGGGCCAAATACCATCAACAGAGAAAATGTACGACGAAAACTGGTTGTTTCTGTGAATGTGGCAGATCGTGATGTGGGTGGTGTTGTGGATGATATTCAGCAAAGAATTAATGGACACGTTGAAGTCCCGGAAAATTATCATATTGAATACGGTGGACAGTTTGAAAGTGCGGAACGGGCATCCAAACGGTTGTTGTTTACTTCAATACTTGCCTTTTTTATCATTTTCCTGATTCTTTACCAGGAATTCCGAAGCACTAAGCTGGCGGGGATTGTACTGTTAAATCTACCGCTTGCCCTGATAGGAGGTATTGTTGCCATTTATTTTACATCGGGCGATTTGAGTATTCCGGCTATCATCGGGTTTATTACGCTCTTTGGAATTGCCACCAGAAACGGAATTTTACTGGTCTCACGGTATAATAAGTTGAGTGAACAGCATTCCAACTTGTACCATTGTGTTCTCAGGGGTTCACTGGATAGGTTAAGTCCAATACTGATGACAGCACTAACTGCTGCCCTGGCGTTGATTCCGCTGGCCCTGGCAGGAAACAAATCGGGCAATGAAATTCAGAGCCCCATGGCGGTGGTGATACTCGGAGGCTTATTAACGTCTACTTTTCTCAACATGTTTGTTATACCGGTGGTATATTATTTAGTGAATAAAAAAAGAAGCAACAATGAGACACATAACTAAAATATATTTTTCTGTCATCCTGGCTGTTCTTTTATCAGGAAAGTTATCCATTGCACAGACCATCAACGATTATCTCGACAAGATTGAAGAAAACAACACGCAACTGAAGGCTGCGAGGCAACTTGAAGATGCAGAGCGTATCATGGCAAATACAGGGATTTATCCTGCACCCCTTTCAATAGAGTATGGGTATTTTCCGGATAATAACACTGTGGAAGCCAGGAAGCAAACTTCAGGCGTAACTCAGTCTTTTAAATTTCCTACTGTTTACGGTAATCAAAGGAATGTAGCTGATGCTAAAGCTCAACTAGCGAATGAGAAGTACCGGGAACAAAGGAATGAGGTTTTGCTCAAAGCTCAGCAGCAGATGATTCGTATGGTATTTTTAAAGAAAAAGCATCGGAGACTTCGTGACAGGTTGCACCATGCCGAAAATCAATATAAAGGAATGAAGAAGAAGTTTGATAAGGGTGATGCTGATGTGATGGAAGTTAGCAAAACCCGGGTTCATCTATTGCGTGTAAAAAAGAACATACGACAAATTGAAACCAATATCAGTGATGTGAAGAAAGAACTACAACTTCTAAATGGCGGTGAGGAGATTGATTTCACCGCTGATGAATACCCGGTTTTTCCCGATATTTCGCTGGATTCCATTGTCAAGGAGAAAAAGGAATCACTGCCTTTAATGAATGCAGCCGAAGAGCAGCGACAAATAGCCGGGAAACAGGTGAAATTGACCAAGAGCATGAATTTACCGGAGTTTAAGGTGGGGTATGGCTCGGAAACAGTAGGAAATTCAAGCTTTAAAGGAATCGTGATGGGGATTTCTGTTCCTCTATGGTCAAACAAAAACAAGCTGAGAGCTGCAAAAGCAGAGCATAGCTTCAGGGAAATCCAGTTACAGCAGTTGTCTATGGAAATTAATACTGAGACGAATAAAGAGTATGAAGAGCACCGCTCATTGAGAGAAAGTATGAATGAATACA
This sequence comes from Bacteroidales bacterium, assembly GCA_041686375.1. Taxonomy (GTDB): domain Bacteria; phylum Bacteroidota; class Bacteroidia; order Bacteroidales; family UBA12077; genus JAGXLC01. The sequence goes on along the minus strand of JAWLEB010000074.1, from coordinate 394 downwards.
GGGAAACCCTGGAAGAGCTGGGAAGTGTTGAATTGCTGGATAGGTCACTCGAGCTGGGGCAAATATCGTTGCTGGATTATATTCAGGAACTGCAGTTTTATTATGATGTGTATGATGAATACCTGGAGCTGGAAAAAGAGTATTATTTGACTTTGTCTGAGCTCTATAGATACCGGTTGTAAGGATAATTTCTTTGTGAAAACTATACAGGTTCCGGCTGCTGAAATCAATATCAGCCCTTAGATGGTTTGCAAAGCAAGCTGATTAGGTAGTATGGAGAATATAGATTTAAGTTAAAATCATTTTAATGAGATTTCTGCTTCTCCTGGCTTTATAGCCGGGGGAGGCGGAATACCAATTACCTGATCGTTGTATGTTATGTATGATTGGCATT
>JAWLEB010000073.1:0-6703 GCA_041686375.1 Bacteroidales bacterium | reverse complement strand
AAAACAAAAGCCTGCAAATCTTATGATTTTCAGGCTTTTTTATTTTTCTCATATCAATTCAAATCATACAATTTCATTCTAAATGTACCCTATTCGGTGTTCTGTTTCAAATAAAATTATTCACCTTCAAGATGAATTTTTATGAAATAAACAAACACCTTCGGAATTGTCTTTTACCTTAGAAAATATAAGGAAAGAGACGGCAAAGCTCCCCTCTATGTAAGGATTACAGTAGATGGACGGCGTACAATATCGCTCTTAAGCGAAAAATAGACCTCAAAAATTGGAATGATGCAAAAGGCAAAGCAAAAAGTACAAGTGAAGACATCCGAGCCTTGAACAACTTCCTGGAACGCATTCGCGGAAGACTAACAGAGTGTTACGATTGCAACATCATGGCTGAGATCCCACTTTCCCGCTACGATCTGTTTTTAACACAAAAGCTTATCACCCACATAACTACCAATCTCAACAGCAGCGAAATTGAACAGACTTATGGTGTCAGGGTGAGAAGCAGGTTGCGGGAAATGTTTAATCTTGTATCATTCTCCAATGACTCTATGGATAAACGACTTTAGATTGAACATTCATGAGCACCAATTAAAGTTAGTAATTTGCGAATAAATGTTTAATTTGATTTCTTTTTCAAATGAATCTGGTGATAAACGTCTTTAAACTGAATACTTATAAACACCAATCAGATTATCAATAAGCAAATAATTCAGAGTAAGGTAAATGTTCATAAAATTTATTTTGTTTTTGTTTGCGTTTTACTACATTTTGTGTAGCTTTGTGCAAACAATATGGAAACGGCCAAACCAACATACAATTATATTTCCGAATATCTTACTAAAGTTCAATCGGAAGGTAGATATACCATATCTTTAGAAGAATTACGTAACAAATTTAACGTTTCTGAAAAAGCTTTACTTCAAAATATTTATCGGTTGAAAAGCAAAAAACAACTTGCTCAGGTTCGAAAGGAATTTTATGTTATCATACCACCTCAATACTTAAACAGAGGAATGATTCCACCTACACTTTTCATAGATGATATGATGCAGCATCTTGATAAAGATTATTATGTAGGACTTTTTTCGGCAGCAGCTTTACATGGAGCAAGCCATCAGCAGCCAATGGAATTTCAGGTGATTACTAAGAAACCTGCGCTTCGAGAAATTAAGAATCAAAAGCTTTCAATTTCTTTTTTCATAAAAAAAGATTGGGACAGGGAACAAATAACTGAAAAAAAATCAGAAGCCGGTTATTTCAATGTTTCAACACCTGAAATGACGGCCTTTGATCTGGTTTATTATCATAAAAATATAGGTGGACTGAACCGGATCATTCCAATACTTGAAGACTTGGCTGAAGAAATAAAACCCTCATTACTCACTAAAACAGCAAAGAGTCAAAAATCATCTACAATACAAAGACTTGGATATCTACTCGATGGATTAGGGAATAATTCTCTTTCTAATTCCCTTTTTAAAATAATAGAAGAGAAAAAAGTAAAAGAAATTCCATTGTCGCTTTCTCATGAAAACCGAAATGGATATATTGATAAACGATGGAAGTTAATAATTAATGCAAAACTTGATTTCTAATGGAGATATTTATGGCCTTATACGCCCAGGCGTAGAATATGATCAGGCAAAAGCTTATGAATTGATAAAAGCTGCATTATTAGAAAAGATATAAGAATACATCTCTGTCCATTTTTATTACCTTTGAATGAATGGAACGTATTAATTTCAATTTTCAACTCATTAAATCCCCGGAAACAACATGAACATCAATACCCCACGTAAAACACTCAACAAAGCCTACCTGAAACAAAAGATCAACCGGCAGGATATGGAACGATTCAAAACCAACCTGCAGAAGTTGCTGTCCGATACGAACCCGGATGAGTCCGAAGAGTACCACAAGAACCTGCTGAACACCTTCCTGAACGATACATGGTATAAATATGGCCATTTTATTAATACCCGGGAGCGTACCGACTTGGTGATACATAACGATAACAATTCGGAGAGCGACCCGGTTGTGCTGATAGAAACCAAGAAACCCGGGAACAAATCGGAGATGCCCACCCAGGATAATCCCGATGCCAAAGCCGTGCATGAACTGATCCGGTACTATCTTCATGAACGAATCGACAACGAAAACATACACATCAAACACCTGGTGGTGACCGACCTGAATAAGTGGTTCGTATTTGATGAAAACGAGTTTGATAAATACATCTACCGCGACAAGCAAGTACAGAAGGATTACCAGGAATACAAAAACAGCGGTAAGGACACCGGGTTTTTCTACAACCAGATCGCCGCACCCCTGATTCGAAAGATACAGGATCAGCTTACCTGTACCCATTTTACCATTGACAAGATCAAGCGGTTCTTAAAAACCACCGACCCGGAGAAGGAAAAGACGCTTATTCCCTATTTCAAGCTGCTTTCTCCCACCCACCTTCTGAAACAACCATTCGCCAACGACAGCAATACCTTAGACCGCAATTTTTACAATGAATTGCTCCACATAATTGGTTTAAAAGAAGTCAAAAAAGGGAGCCAGAAATTGATTCAGCGCCTTCCCGAAAACGAACGGGAACCCGGTTCGCTTATTGAAAATGCCATCAATATACTGGAATCAGAAGGTATTATCGACTTTTACAGCGGCAAGAAAAAGTACGGCGAAGAACGTAAAGAGCAGGTTTTCAACATAGCCCTTGAGCTGGTGATTACGTGGGTCAACCGTATCTTGTTCCTGAAACTGCTCGAGGCGCAATTGTACCGCTACCACCGTAACGATGCTTCTTACAAATTTCTGAACATTGATACAATTCCCGATTACGATGCCCTGAACAAACTATTTTTTCAGGTACTGGCTGTAAAGCCGGAGGAACGAAGCGAGCAGGTGCGGGATGAATTCTCAAAAATTCCCTATCTGAACTCTTCCCTGTTCGACCCGAATGAACTGGAAGGCCACACAATCCGCATCAGTAATCTTGAAGATGAATACGCATTACCCTACCTCAAGAATACAGTATTGAAAGACAGCAAAGGCAAGCAAGACAGCTTGAAATACCTGTTTGAATTCCTCGATGCCTACGATTTTGCTTCTGAAGGTTCGGAAGACATACAGGAGGAAAACAAAAACCTGATCAACGCTTCTGTGTTGGGATTGATTTTTGAGAAGATCAACGGCTACAAAGATGGTTCGTTTTTCACACCGGGATTTATCACGGAATACATGGCACGAGAGACTATCCGCAGGGCTGTGGTGCAGAAGTTTAATGAAGAGAAAGAATGGAATCTTGAGGATTTTGAAGAACTGAAAGAAAAGCTTGACATCGGCAAAAAAGGCCGGGAAGAAGCCAACCGTATTATCAACAGCCTTAAAATATGCGACCCGGCTGTTGGCAGCGGCCACTTTCTTGTTTCTGCCCTGAATGAGATTCTCGCACTGAAATCGGAGCTGAGCATACTAAGCTACCGCGACGGCAGCCGTATTAAACTCTACCAGGCAAGAGTGGAAAACGATGAGCTGATTATTGAGGACAACGACGAAGGCGGCATTTTTGAATACGGCCTGAGCAAAAAAGGCACAATCATACCGGAAAAACAGGCCGTACAGGAAGCAATTTTCCACGAAAAGCAAACCATCATCGAAAATTGCCTGTTTGGAGTAGACATTAATCCGAATTCGGTGAAAATATGCCGGTTAAGATTGTGGATTGAGTTGTTGAAGAATGCTTACTATCATCCCTCGCGCACCCACGCTGCCCCCTTACCCCCTGAAGGGGGGACCGCCAACGCACAATCCTCCCAAACGGAGAGTGTTACGGAGCTTGAACTTCAAACGCTGCCGAATATTGATATTAACATTAAGGCGGGGAATAGTTTGATTAGCCGGTTTTCTTTGAATGCGAGCCTGGCGAGTGCTTTGAAGCGTTCCAGCTGGAAAATCGGGGATTATCGTAAGTTTGTGAAGGATTACAAAAATGCCACAAACAGGGAAGAAAAGCAGGGCCTGCAGGCAATGATCGACCAGATTAAAAAGGACTTCCGCACGGAGATTAACCGGGACAATCCCAAGCAAAAGAAACTGAACAAACTCTCCAACGAACTTTACACCAAATATACGGGCAACAAATTATTCGAGGAACAGCTCACGAAAAAACAAAAACAGGACCGTGCCCGGCTGGAAAAAGAGATCACCAAACTACAGAAAGAAATTGACGACCTGAAAAATAACGAGATCTACCGAAACGCCTTCGAATGGCGCTTCGAATTCCCTGAAGTGCTGGACGATGAAGGGAACTTTCTGGGTTTTGATGTGGTGATTGGGAATCCTCCGTATATTCCTCTTGAGTTATTAGATGATAATGAAAAAGAATTATTTAAAAATAAATTTTCTGTACTAAAAAGAAAATATGATACTTCCGCTCCATTTTTTCTTCAAGGGTTATATTTATTAGTGTACAATGGAATATTATCATATATTGCTCCCATTACATGGCAAACAGGAGAAAATTATTCCGAATTTAGAAAGTATATTATGAGAAATTATGGGATCGATAGAATAATTAATCTTCCATTTGATATTTTCCCTGATGCATATGTTGAAACTGCAATATATCTATTAACTAAAGCGCCAAAGGATATATATCAAATTTTTAGTTTTGATAAGAATGAAAAGATAAAAAGTTTAGAAAACATAGATTTTGAATCAATAAATACGGACATTATTTCTAAAAGTGGTTACAAAATAATTTTAAATCCAATTGTAAATAGAATTTTAAGAAGATTTAATAGTTCAAATATTAAAAAATTAGGAGAAATAACTATTTCCACACAAGGACTGTCAAAGAGTAAGTTTAGGGAAGAGACTTCAGAAAATAATTCGGAAAACGTATTTCCGGTTTTATCTAAAGGTAATGTTTATAATTATTCCTTATTGATTGAAGAATCTTATTATACTTCCCTTAAAAATAAACCTTCCTTAATAAAATATTATGATGCAGGTCCAAAAATACTCATTAGAAGAATTGTTAACAGACAAGATAGACTTTCTGTGGGCTATTCTGAAGAAAAAATGGTATTTAAAAAGGATATTAATCCTTTCATCGTTACTGATAAATCATTTAAAACCAAATATATCCTTGCATTGTTAGCTTCAAAATTAATCTCGTATATCTATATAAATATATCTACAATAGCAACTAAGGATGATTTTAGGCAAACAACATTAGCTGAATTAAGAAATATTCCAATTCCAAAATTGAATCAAACAAAACAAGACGAGTTTATTAAAATCGTAGATAAAATATTAGTTCAAAAGCAACAAGACCCCACTGCTGACACCAGTGCCTTAGAAGCCGAAATCGACCGGATGGTTTATGATCTTTATGGGTTGACCGAGGAGGAGGTTAGGATTGTTGAGGAGAGTGTTTAGGCTGCGCTTACTTCTGGGTTTGCCCACGCTTGCCCCTAGCCCCTAAAGGGCGTATCCGCGCGCAGGTTGGGCAACAGGTGGAGGGTTTAAGCTAAAGTAATTGCCTACGCTTGCCCCTGACCCCTAAAGGGCGTATCCTCCCGCCGGGATAGCAGCAGGTTAAGGTTTTAAGCTAAGAGAAGGAAATGCAGCGGTTAGGTGGGCGGGCTCCCCCTCCAGGGGACCGTGGGGCAGTTGGGAGGGAAGAAAAAGAATTCAAATACAAAGCAATGAAAAAAAGGACAATAGACCGGTCAATGTTTTATAATGCATCCCCTGAGATTTTCCGAAAAGCTGAGGAATTAAGAAAAAATATGACTGAAGCAGAACAGCTTCTTTGGGGAAAGCTACGGAATAATCAACTTGGCTTGCGTTTTAGAGCACAACACCCAATTGAGCATTTTATCGCGGATTTCTATTGTCATAGCGCAAAGCTGGTAATTGAACTCGACGGTGAAATACATGAACAACAAAAGGAAAATGATATCGGAAGAGAAGCTGAAATGAAAAAATACGATATTAAAGTGATCCGGTTTAAGAATCATGAAGTATTAGAGAATGTTGACAGTGTTCTGGAGCGGATTCGGGAGTGGTTGTAAATTCCTAGTATTGGCCACGCTTACCTCTGGAAATCTAAGGGAGTTACCTGCGCCTGCCCCTAGCCCCGGCAGCTTCCGGACGTATCCTCTCGCAAGTTTGCAACAGAAGGAGGGCTAAGCTAAAGGAATTGGCCTTCGCTTGCCCCTGGCCCCTGAAGGGCGTATCCGCGCGCCGGGATAGCAACAGGCGGTAGTTTTAAGCTAAGAGAAGGAAATGCAGAAATTTAGGTGGGAGGGCATCCCCTCCAGGGGAACGAGGGGCAGTTGGGAGGGAAGAAAACTATAATTTAAAACCTTTCTCTTTTTTCCTCCAAATTATTTAACTTAGATTATCAATTTAATATACTCTAAGCATACAAAATGAACTTCCTCCAGCAAAAGCAACAAAACCCCGCTGCCGACACCAGTGCCTTAGAGGCAGAGATCGACCGGATGGTTTATGAGCTTTATGGGTTGACTGAGGAGGAGGTTCGGATTGTTGAGGAGAGTGTTTAGGCTGCATTTTGTAACTAGAAATTACAAATGCACAATTTTTGGTAAATAGGAATGCTCAGAAAATGGCAACAATAATGCACAATTTTCAAGTCAAAAGTATTAAAAAA
>JAWLEB010000072.1:0-7060 GCA_041686375.1 Bacteroidales bacterium | reverse complement strand
GGGTTTCGAAGCCACTTCCTTATCAAGATGCAGAAAGGCTGAAACGAGCCACAGACGCTGAATTACGCTGTAACCCCCGTATTGCGTATGACCGCATGTTACACACCGTTATTCTTCTTTTTGAACATATATTCTAATTGTTAATTATTAGTTTTTTCCGAATACTTTTTTTCCCTTTCGTTAATTCCAAGATATAAATTCCGTTATTTAATGTGGATACATCAATTAAAGCATTAGCACTTATTTTATTATAACTCGCCACACAAATACCCTTAAGCGAATATATTCTCACATCCAAATTCTCCTTGTTATTTAGCATTAAAAATTCAGATGCTGGATTGGGAAAGATCGTGTAGTAATTATTATTCTCAGGTTTCTTAACAGAAGTTGGTTCAAAAGTTCGAATAGTATCGCTTATTCTGATTTCATCTAAATAACCGTTGAAATTGAAACCTATTCTCAAATCTTGTGAATTGGTAAGGGGGGTGCTGCCGTTGTCTGAAATTGAGTAGGTATTTACAAGTTCCCGGTTAGCATCTCTGACAATTAGGTCTAAAGATGAATTGGTGGTGTTTCTGACAAAAGCCACATGATACCATTCGTCAATTTCCGGCACAAAGTCAGTATTAACTCCAATACGGTCATCGCCCGAAAAATAGAAACCATACAATTGATTATCCCAATATCCATTTAGTTGCATGGAATAATTTGAGAAATACTCATCATTATCACCGGGTTTCCATATAAAATACTGTAAACCCTGGTTGTAATCTACGGTTTTGAACCACAATTCAATAGTCCAATCTTCCGTAAGGTTTAATGCGCTTGTGTGTGGCACAATAAGATACGGCGAACCATTGCTGTTGTCTAAATATGCTGATTTTCCTAAACCTTCAACGGGATTATCGGAAAAACTAACCGTGCCGTTAGTTGAGGAAATTTCGCCTGTAAGGTTCGATTGATTGTAGAAATTTCCCTCGGCCTGCCAAAGCAACAATGTATTCTCGTCTAAAATATATGGCCCGCCCACGATATTTTGCGGTACAATACTGAAAATATTTGATATATGATTATTGGTTTCATCGTTGCTGTCCAAAATTTTGATTAAACCCTGTGTTGCTTCATTTTGCGGAACTGTCCATTCGTATTGTCCCTGCGAAGCATCAAAATTAGAAGCTATGCTATTCCATGTGTTTCCGTTATCAGTAGAAAATTTAATATCTATTTCTGCAACCGGCGTTGCCTGCCAGGTGATTAGCGCAGTATTGTTGAAAACAAAGTTTTCGCCACCTGCGGGATAATTCATGGCAAGTTGCGAATCCATTAAATTGAAAACTTCATCGCTTTGATCATACACATTGATATTTTCAGTATCGGTCAGCCTGATTTTACACTGGTCAGAATTACTCTCGGATGTGTTCCACAAATAGCTTCCGGCACTTGCATCGAAGGCAGCTTCAATTTCTATCCAGTTTTGCCCGTTGTCTTCGGTATATTCGATTTGCAAATCATCTACACCCGAACTTTGCCAGGTGATTTCAACTTCTTCATCGGCGGTGTATTCTTCGCCTCCATTAGGCTCTGTGAGCGATAAAGTTTTTCCGTCCAAATCGGGTTCTAAACCAGTAAGAATACCTACATTATAGCTGTATAGCGGAAATTCTTCAATGGAGTAATATCCATCGTATTGATAATTGCCAAAACCTACTATGATGTGAAATTCTCCGTTTTCGTTGTAACCGTCGCAGTGATACCAGTGCCCGCCGATGCTGTTACCTGTGTGCCAATCGCCGAAAAAATCCAAATTCATGGCTTGTATCAGCAAAGTGCGTCCGTTGTCAATTTCATTTTTGAGAAGTTGTGTCCATTCAGCAGATGTATAATTGTGCATATAAGCTATGTCGCTTTCTTTGTAATTAAAATAATTGCTCATGGCATAGCTCATATTAGCCAAATCGGTGCCGGTGCCGTAATAATCATTCATAGATACCGCCGCATGATACATTAAGGTAGCTACATCTGTATATTCCGGTTCAGTGGAATTTTGGGGCAAATGATTGGGCATGTTATCGTAGTTATAAATGGTATTTCCGAAGTCGGCTGACCAATAAGTACCTCCATTATCCGTAAAACTCAAAGAACCGCTCCCTTGTCGCGGAAATTTCCACGCATGGATAATTCTTGCCAATGAGGATGGTCCGCAAGCATTACCCACATGCCCGTTAATACCATCCTCATTCTCGGGATAATATGCATTGTAAGGCCACATGTAGTTATGCCAGAGTGAAGGTATCAGCAGTTCGCTTGAGTTAAAGGCGGCTGAAACGATATTTTGCGTATCGCTAACATCGGAAAGCGTGTTGTTTGAAGCATCTGAAATCCGAATTAAAAACTGCTCGGAAGCCGGAGCATTGGTTTGCCATTGATAATTTCCGGCTGTGGCATCGGTGCTTTCAGCAATTACTGTCCATTGGTTGCCATTGTCTGTGCTGTATTCTATTTTCACATTGTCAACACCATAGCTAAACCATTCTATTGTTGTATTTTGTCCATTAATAAGAAAATCTCCTTTGTTAGGAGAAAGTAGAGCCAGATAATTGTTTGAAAAACCGGCAGTTTGAGAACTTAACTGAATGCTACCCCAATTTTGCGGGCTTAGGTAATAATCACTGTTGCCTTCCCAAATCAATTGAGATGGGAGGTTATACGGGATGTCCGGATCGTCATCATCATTCACAACAATATTGAATCCTGCCAGGTGACCGGATGCAGGCGTTGTATTTATAATAGCCCAGGGTATGGCAAATTCCATAGTATAGCCGTTTGCAGTTTCTTTATATTTATGGATAATGCCTTCAAAATTCATATTCATTTCTTGCACCCAATAAGATTTTACGGGTTTGGCAAGTTGTAAATCGTTTTCATCAAAAGTTGAGGACTGGTCATGATTTCCATCAATGCAAATTTCGATGCCATCGTCGTAAAAAGCCTGCCGGCGTCCGTTGCAAAGCAAATTGTCATCTACTTCAACACCTACATACAGGTAGTTATCATCCCAAAGCAAGCCAAAATTGGCTGTATTGTCAGAGCCACCGTTGTTTATGGTGACGGCATTGTTTATTTCCCAGAATTCCTCCTCCAGATGACCGTCTATGGCCATGCCAGAGTTTGCTTTTTTTACGATGGTCTGCGCCAAAGTAATGTTGACAAAAAGCAAAGCAATAAGAATAAAATAAATTTTTTTCATTTTTTTTGTTTTTATATGGTGTGTAACGGTTGGGCATAAGCCCAGTAGCCGCTTATTTCTATCGATATTGAACCGCACCCAAATAACCACATAATTTTCAGTTAATGGATTGGCGTGAAGGTTTAAGGCGATATAGTCAAATCGCTGATGTTATTCACGCATCGCCACCCTGTCAGGGTTATTCACGCACGAAAAGCCTTCACAAAAACAAATATGAAACATTAGTTGATGAAGTTAGAGAGGCTTTAGAAATGACTGGTAAACCATATGTAATTGAGAATGTACAAGGTGCGCCTTTAAATAATGCCATAAAATTAGATGGTGTAATGTTTGGATTAAAAGTTATCCGGGCACGTTTATTTGAAAGCAATATTTTATTAATGATGCCTGGCAAAGGAATAAAAATGGGAAGCGTAGGCGGCAAAAATTGCACACGTGCAACATTTAACGGTTATTACATTGTCTCCGGGCATCACATGGGTACACTATCAGAGTTAAAAAATGCAATGGGTGTAGCTGATTCAAGAAATGTAACACGAAAGGAACTTGCAGAGGCTATTCCCCCGGCATATACGAAGTTTATCGGTACACAGTTGATAAATGCGCTGCATTGCCGGTAACGTTAAGCGGTATGAACCGTTGGGGAGTGCGTGCTGCGTTCCTATCCGCCAGCAAAAAATTTGGAGCGGGAGAGAATGTTTGCGTAACCTGTTAAACCCCAATGGTTTATTACCGCATGTTGCCAGCTGGGCTATCATTAATATATTTAACTATTTCAATTAAAGGTGCTGTCCAAATAGAATCATTATTTTCTTTTAAAAATTCAAGTAATTTTCGATGTTCATTTTTATCAAAAATTGATGAATGCCCCCCGGCTATACCATGGAAAATAAACACAATAAACAATTCTTTCTCTTTGGCTTTATTTATTAAACTAACGAGTTCGTCATAAGAGTAATCATCAACAGGAATCGCCCTAACATTAAATAAATTGATATTACTTAAAGTATTCATGCCGGGGGTAACCCCACGAGCAGCAACAAAATCTGAATTCAAATAAGATACATATGAGGAGTCTCCAGCAAATTTATTGCCACATGGATAGGCATAAGTTCTTTCTGATTTTCCATCAATAATTTGTAATAAAGTATTAGCTAATCTGATTTCATCAAGAATTCGGTTAACCGTATATTTATCTAAATCATACTCTGATTTAACCCAATCATTTCCTTTTGATTTACTGTTACATGGATGAAATAAAGAGTGATTACCCAGTTCATGTCCATTATTTACCAGACCCCTCCATTCATCAATTCTCTTATAAAAAGAAACAGCATTTCCATAAACATAAAATGTTGCATTTAAACCTAAAGAGTCCAGTACCGGGGCAACAATATCAAGATGAACACTCAATGCATCATCATAAGTAAGAGCAACAGCACATTTTCTATCATTCCATTTTAATGTATCATCTTTTTGTCCATAAGTATGGTTGAAAAATATGAAGAATGTAATAATAAACATTAAGATTTTTTTTATTTGCATATATGGTTCATTTAGTTAGCGATTAAAGGTATGTTATTTTATTCATTTTTATAAATAAATTTAAGATTTCTCAGCCTTGCTGGCAACGGCTGGGTATATGTGGCTTACCCATGCACAAACTTTCAAATTAAATAATAACCTTAACAGGGTATGCCATATATACCTTGTTAGCAACTTTTAAAAATTATGGACACGAAAGACAAAGACAACTCAACAGACAAATGGAAATGTCCACATTGCGGATATGAAAGTGCAGTAATAATTGAAGATGCCGTTCTAAAAGATGATTGGCGTGAGATTTTATGTGGATGTATGCAATGTGATGAAATGTACATCAGACGTTACAAATATGAAGAAACTATCAAGTTAGTACGGCAGTAATAATTTTTTATTGTTGCTAACGGTAAGTGTATGAAGCGTTGGGCATCTTTAAGCACTTCACTTTCAAACCGCTATAATGTTTATTTAATGTTCTCACTTTCATTTTAACCACTTGCTGCCCAATGATTTATACACATTGTTATGCCCATGTGCTATTTCTTCCAGTTTGTCTTTCAGGGCGTTGGAAAGACATACTCTTTTGCAATTTTTGGTTTTAGCGTTGGCTCGCGGGAATTGCAAATGTGTATGGCTTTGGGGCGGCATTTAAAAGTCGTTATAAAATCCATAATCTTTGTCAATTAATAATGCCCTGTCCAGATAACTATTAAATTCTTCGCATGATGTTTCCGGAAGAAGACTGCAAGAATAGCAAGCAGCAAGGTTTAATCCACCTATTCCTTGTCCTTCCGAACTATAACAAATTGGGTCAGAAGCACAGTCTTTTGCTCTTGCTATTGCAGATTCTAAAATTTTAATAAATCTGTCAGGATTTGATTGGGAAACTAATCCCCCAAAACTACCTTCTGCACCTGCCATTGTATAAATTAGTAGACCTTGCATTTCATTTTCATTTATATAAAGTCTTTCTGATATTGAGGATGCAGAATAACCGGTTAAAAATTCCAACTCCTTAATTAAAATATGTGAGAATGTATGAATGAAGATGAACTTAGCTAAATAACTTAAGTTAGAGAACATTTTTCTTTTTTCTTCAGATAACCTGTACTCAGAACTTTCTCCATTATTTCGCAAAGTTTCAATTCTTTTATTGAAATCTTTATTGGATGATTGTTCTTTAAACCATTTAAGAATTTTATCCAATTCAAAATCAATAAAAATTCCTTCACCAAAACTCTCAATTCCAGGAAGTAATTTTGTCGCATTGCCTTTTGATGATGTATATTTTGCTTTAACCGTTTCCTTACTAACCGGGATAAAGTCGTCCATTGAATATTCAGCAAACAAATCTTTGTCTATTGGCTCTTGACGGCTAAATCCAGTCTGAACAGATGTAAGTTTTAGACGATTTATTTTTAATAGTTTAGAAATGCCGTAATTCTTAAGTAATTCAGATTTTTCTTCTTCAAAAACAAGGTCAATATCATCAGGGCTTTCAAAAGTTGTTAAATAATTATATTCTTTCAACCGATAATCAACTTCCTTGATAAAATCTTGTTTTTCTGGATTAACAACTTCTTCTATTTCTCTTACTGAAAGTTTAACGTCACCCTTATTAATTTTTTCTTGAATCTTTTCTTTTGACAATTCTGCATCATAAAATAGCGTTCTTATTTTATCTTTTAGCTCCTTTTTTATCGTTGTAGTCGGCAGATATAAACTATTTGTAATAAGAGGGTAATAAACACTGTTACTCGTACGTATTACTGGTTTAAATAATATTTTTTGTTCATGTCCTTTGTTATCTAAAACCGGATTCCCATCATTATCAGTAATGATTTTAATTTCTCCATTTTTGTCAAAATCAGGAACTCGAAGACCCAAAAGACCTGTAAGCGAAACTTGTTTTCCTTGCGTTTTGCATTCTGGATTTTTACATTGTATTCTAACTCCAGAAAAATCAGAAAATGTATCCGAACGCAAGTATTTTAAATCTTGCTTGTCGCAGCAATTACCATTGAAAACTATTTTTTGCTGCCCAGAATTCTCATCTTTCTCACGAGATAAATTTGTCCATAAATTCCAAGGCAAATCTTTAATATTACCATTTGGAGCTGTCAAAATGAAGCGAACCTGCTCTAATGGGTAGTACTTTCTTTTCTCCTTATTTTTCTTGGCTGCTTGATAACATTTATAGCACTTTGGGGGTGTAAATGAATCATTAATTTTATTGATTTCTTTACTGTGGAAAACATTCTTCCAACCTTT
>JAWLEB010000071.1:0-8463 GCA_041686375.1 Bacteroidales bacterium | reverse complement strand
TTGTTTTATTTAATTGTGCTACTATTCCCCAAAATCTTCTTGAATCAGAGTTATTTGGATATGTAAAAGGTGCATTCACTGATGCACAAGAGACAAGAAAAGGAATCATTGAAGAGGCGATAAGTGGAATTCTGTTTTTCGATGAAATTAGTGAACTTCCTGTTAATCTTCAATCAAAAATATTAAGACTGATCGAAAATAAAGAGTACAAAAAAGTTGGTGATTCCAAAATAAAAAAATGTAGTTGTCGATTTATTTTTGCTACTAATAAAGATATAAAAAAACTTATTTTAAATAATAAATTTATCCCTGATTTATATTACAGGATCAGTGTAATTTGTATTAAAATTAGTCCCCTTAGGGAACGAAAAGAAGATATAATTCCTCTGGTTAAATATTTTTTAGATAAGGAAAACAGCAAACTCAATTTGAATAAAAAAATAGATAAATTAGCAATAAACAAACTCTTGTCTTATCAATATCCAGGAAATATTCGAGAGTTAGAAAATATTATTAAGAGAGCCATTGTTATATCTGAAGATGTTATACAAAACAAGCATATTGTTTTCGATTCTTTTTATAATATACCTTCAAATAAGAACCGTTACATAAACAAAATTAATGAACTGTTATCCAAAGGGAAAAGCAAAACATATATTGCAAAAGAATTAGGAATAAGTCGACAGTGGCTATATCATTTACTAAAAACTTATAATTATTATCTCTAGTCAAATTTTTTGGACAATATAATAGCCACAATATTTATTAAGTAATTTAAAGTTCTTCTAAGACCTTTATTATTTAATTCCCCAACATAAATGTAAATTGACATTATATTTACATATGTTTACAAAATACAAATCCAATTTTTCAATTTACTGGGAACATAATATTCAAAAATATCCTGGCACAAATGTTGCATTGATTTATTCACAGTAATCTTAGACATAGGAGGGAAAAATGATCTTAGTAAAAAGTGGTATCGATGATCCAATGGCATCTCCATTAACAATATGCAGATGTGGTTGTGCCCCTCATCCTTCACAGAGTACATATGAGATTTCTCAAGACTATGGTGGCCATTGCCAATGCACATGTAGTGAATGGGATCAAAGTTCTCCAGGAGACTCTGCAATGAACTATGAGCCATAAAGCCTATCAAATGCTTCATCTCTACCTTATTACAATAAAATGGAGTCAACTTAATAGTCCTTATAACTAGGGATTCATTTATAAAAAAAAGCATGAAAATATTTATGTTTCCGGAATAAGAGTAAATATTTATAGGATATTTAATTATGAAATATTTAGATTTATTTTCTTTTTTTAAGGAAGAATATAGCGGCAAGAAACCTATTTTCCATTTATTTACACAAAAAGAAAATTTCTATTTATATGATACAGGTACAAATAAAATAATTAAATGCAATTCAGATGAATATGATATATTAAAATCATTTAAAAACCATGACCACTTTGAATACTCAAAACTAAGAAAAAAATCATCATATAAAAATTCTTTAAATCAAATTATTCAGACAATAAAGAGTGAAAATATTTTAAAAACCTTCCCTCCCCTTCAATTTGGCTTATCAGGACATTTCAAAAATCTCGAGAGTCTTATTAATAATCGAGCCAGAATGATTCAACTTGAAGTAACCCATAATTGCAACCTAAGATGCAGGTATTGTATTTACAATGAATATAATAAGATGAAAAGAAATCATAGCGATAAAAATATGCCATTTTCAATAGCAACTAGAGCAATCAAGTATTTGAAAGAGCATTCTAAGGATAGAGATAAATTATCAATTACATTCTATGGAGGAGAGCCATTACTTCGTTTTCCGTTTATAAAAAAATGTGTTGAATATTCAAGAAAAATTATCACTGATAAGCCTATTAGTTATTCACTGACAACAAATGGTACATTGATGACCAAAGAGATTGCAAAATTTTTTAAAATAAATAATTTCAATCTTGTTTTTAGTATTGATGGGCCAAAAGAAATACATGATCGATATCGAATTTATAAAAATGGTAAAGGAAGTTTTGAAGACAGTTTTCTTGGTTTAAAAACGGCTTTAGAAACATTTGGGCCAGATGAGGCATATAAACGAATCACACTTAGTATGGTATATGCTCCTCCTTACAAAAAAAATAGGATAGATAGAATTTCACATCTATGGGACTTATATCCGTTTTTGCCCAAAAAGATGGGACCAGTCATCACTTATCCATCTCCGGGGAGCATACAGTTAAATACAATCACTCTAAGTGATTTAAAAGAAGATTGCTCCTTAAAAGATTGGGCGTTTGATCACTATGATAAATTCATATATGAAAATAAAGATTTGAATCCAATGGCACGGGTTATAACTGAGACAAAGCTTGCTAGATTCATGCAGAGGCCTCTATTTAAAAATCCCTTAAAAAAATATCACCTCAATGGATGTTGTATTCCAGCCACACGTAGACTTTTTGTCACAGTCGACGGTAAATTTAAAGTATGTGAAAGATTGCCAGAAAATGCTCCTATTATCGGGAATGTATTCCGGGGTGTTGATATGAAAAAGGTGAAGAAAATTTACGTCAATGAATATGCAAATGAGGTTATTAAAGAATGTTCTCATTGTTGGGCTATTCAAATGTGTGATATGTGTTATGTCCATTTATTTATGGATAAAAAAATTGGAAATAATCATAAATTAAATAATTGCCATATAACTAGATCATCAACGGAAGATCAACTTAAAAAAATCTGTGAATATTTAGAATTCGACAAAAATTCTCTTAATCATTTATATGAAATCGAAATAACTTAAATATTAAAACTTAACTAAACTGACAATATTATTGACTATTAAGGATGATTTTTTTGAAGATGAAGAATTTTGGATAAAGTATCCTTTAAATTAAAGATTAATGGATTATAAATCAAATAAATATAAACGTTCTATCAGAATTCCCTAAGCTTAACAATGTTTGAAAGAATAATAAAGTACTGGAATATTTGGAAAACATACAGTCATTCTCATAGAAATCAAAACATTGATGTTAATTTTCGTTATCGCAATTTTAAATTTCTTTATCCACATGTAAAAAAAGCTTTACCAAGATACCTAATTCTGCTATTTCTCCTCATGTTCAGCTCTGCCCTTAGTCTTCCTAAACCTGCCATTACAGGGTATATTATAGATAAAGTATTTGTTGCAAAGGATGTTTCTAAGCTTAATTTTCTTGTTTTACTCCTTTTGTCTATTATTCTATTATCTGAGGCGGTCAGCATAATAAAAGAATATTTCAGGCTTCGTCTATCTCAAGAATTTACTTTTTCTATTCGCACTAAGCTGATCAAAAAGATACTTCAGTTTCCTTTGTCTTTCTTTAAGAAATTCCAGACTGGTTATCTTGTATCTCGTATCGAAGAGGTTACCAACTTAGGCAACTTTTTCTCTGGCACAATTCTATCTTTATTAGAAAATTTAATTCGTTTTCTTGGAGCAATCTTCTTAATAATCCAATATAATATAAAGCTTACTATAATATCACTGTTTATTCTTCCGCTTTTTTTCGAGATTTCAAGAAGATCAATTGGAGCAATCCGAGGCTCTAGTCTGGGAGCTATTGAAAAAACCGCCAAAGTCAGAGGAAAGATTCAAGACACAATATCAGGAATTGAGGTGGTTAAAAGCTTTGCTAAGGAAGATAGAGAAACAGAGGAAATTCAATCTGGGCTACGCAAGAAGCTAGAGTTTGATATAATTCAGAGCCTCTTCAGTTCCTTCTCCGGAAGAATGCTCGGTATCATAACTGGAATCAACCTTCTTGTAATCCTTTGGATAGGGGGCCATGAGATTATAGCTGGGCGCTTAACAGTTGGTCAATATGTTGCCTTCGTAAGCTATATCACATTTTTATATGGTCCAATTCAAACTTTCGCCTTAACATTCCTGCAATTTCAGAAAGCAATTATTTCATCAAATCGAATCTCTTCATTCTTGAGTAAAATTGGAGAGGACGAACAACCTGGGAGGCAATATGAATTTAAAAAAATTAAAGGAGATATATGTTTTAAGAATGTTGATTTCCATTATGGAGACAATAAAAATGTGTTGACCAATATATCTTTTTCTATCCGAGAGGGAGAAAAAATTGCTATAGCAGGAAAGAGTGGTGTCGGAAAATCTACCCTTGTAAATCTTATTGTTGGCCTTTTAGATCCAACTCAGGGATCAGTTGAGATAGATGAAGTTGACACCAAAATTATTCAATTAAAGTCACTTCGAAATAGAATTGGAATAGTTTCCCAAAATATATTTCTATTCAATGATTCAATACTAAACAATATAAGATTTAGTCAACCTGATGCTACGTTAGAAGATATTATTGCTGCAGCCAAGGCATCAGGTTGTCACGATTTCATAACCGATTTTTCTCAAGGTTACAATACCAATGCTGGAGAAGTCGGATCAAGGCTTTCAGGGGGGGAGAAACAAAGAATATCTATCGCTCGATGTTTGCTTAAAAACCCAGATCTCATTATTTTTGATGAGCCAACTTCACATTTAGACCAGAGATCCATAAATATACTTATTTCAACTATAATGGATCTTTTTAAAAATAAAACTACTCTCATCATTACCCATCAACTGAATAATATTCAATGGGTTGATAAAATTATAGTACTAGATAATGGACGTATTGTTCAGCAAGGGAAGCCTGAAGACCTAATTGAAGCTGAAGGAGTTTACAAAGAATTGCTAAAGACAAGCCAAGCTCCATATTAAAAATTTTCCAACTCACTCAGCCTTGATTTTCATGGATGACCAGTTAGAGATAAGATATCTTTTCATAAGCAAAAGTCCTCTTTCCTCATTCATTTCTACGCAGTACAGATACCCATCATCAATAATAAAGGTTCTATGGGGCATCTTAATCTGGTAAAGGTAATGGCCGTCCGGGCTGAAAACATCAGCTGTGGTTATTTCCTCAGTGAAATTGGGATTTTCTGTCTCTGCATAGATACGGCCCAGGTTGTCTGAATGGAAGCGGTAGAAAAAAGGTTGATAGTCGGGGAGAGGAATCTTTCCGCTTCTTTTTCGTTTGGAAGCAGGTATTTTTCTGGGAGGTCCATCTTTTTTTATTTTCAACTCCTTATCACCTTCTTCATTCAGAAGGTAAATGGTATACTCTGCAGAATTTCCTACAAAAAACCCTTGGGGCCGTTTGCCGATTAAAAGGCCGTGTTCATATCCAGTACTTACAGTGATATTAGCTCCTCCCTCCGTAAATGTACTTAGAGTGTAAGGAGATTTGAATAGTGATTTTTTAACCTGAAAGGTTGGATTCAGCTTAACAAATTCCCTCAGATATCCTTTCTCTTCTTCTACATATTGAATAAGACCAAAGGGAGTTCCCTCTGAATTGAATTGAAGATTTCGAAGAGAAAAATCCACCGCTATGGTTCTTTTGTAACTCCCATCTTTTTGGAAAACTTCCACCCTTCTAATTCCGCTGGAAATATAGATATCTCCTTCAGGCGAGATTCCGAGTAATCTGCAAATCACGAACTCCCCGGGCCCCTGACCCTCTCTTCCCAATGTCATCAGATAGTGGCCGTCTTTATCAAAGACCTGCACTCTTCTAGCTCTTGCATCAGAAACGTAAATTTTCCCCAGACTGTCAACGGACAGATTATTGATAGAACTAAAAACATAGTCTATATCGTCTTCTTTTCCGATAGATAGAACCTCCTTAAGCTCAAACTCGAATCCCCCATATAGCGGCTGTTTGCGATTCTCAACCACAGGTATGTTGCTGTTTGTCTGCGGCCGATTTATCCTTTTTTCCAAAAAAGCCTGGGATATTGTTGGGCCAGAAACAAGCCCTGCAGCCATAATTACAATAATCAATATCCATGTTTTTTTCATTTTTTGCCCTTTCATGTTTTTCTTAAGCTTTAATAGGATTCTTTGATATCCTCCCAATTCAGGACACGGTATTGAATCAATCGAGTGCTCCGTGATTCAGAATTTCTTGAGAGGGCCAGAAGAGATCCGTTTTTTATAACCTTTGTTCTGGCTGGGATTTCTGTGTGATAAAGATAAACTCCTTTTTTGCCGAACACATCGCACTCCCAAGTATTTAAATCCGCGTCTCTGACATCGTCCCGAACAACAAATATTCTGTTTTGTTCGTCAGTTAAAAACAGATAAAAAAACGGCTTATGGTCTTGACTGAGCTGGGCTCTCAGACTTAAAAGTTCCCGCTTAGTGAATTGTGGGATTGGTTTCTCACAGATTATTCTGAGTTGAGGTTGATCCTTCTTATTAAATACATCCAATTGATATTTTTTGGAATAACCAGCCACATAGCTGTTACTTCCTCTTTTTGCTAAGATAATCCGAAAAGCACAGTCAAGAAAGCCTACATAAGATATTTTACCTTTTTTTTGATAATAAATTGTATAAGGGGCTTCCATAAGAGGAGGGGACACATCCCCTTGGAAGCGGAATCGAGAGAGGAAATGATAGTATTCTGATTCTCTTAGTTCTCTAAAAACTCCCAGAAACTCAGAATCCTGCAAATGAACACAGCTTTCTAAGTCATCGGGCAACTTCATCTTATCCTTGAAGTTTCCTGTCCTGTCAAAGGCCGACAAATATTCTTGGGACTGTTCATAAACATAAAAATCATTGGTTTCCTGATTTGAAATAATGGCTATGGGTTGTATTTCTTTAGACATTTCTTTGTACAAAGATATGGACTGCTTCAGCTCTCCCGTTTTTTTAAAAACATAAATCACGCTGTGATAACTGGAGGGTTTGTGGCATAAAACATAGATGTCTCCATTTTGATTTAGGATCAAGTCCCTGAATCGTTCATAATCAATCTCATCATTTTTTTCTGCATCAATTTCAAATTCTTTTTCAAGCTCCAGGGTAAGCTTTCCAAACAAAGGGGTCCCTGAATTGATCACAGTCCGGATCCCGTTTTGGGTTTCAAATCGAAATGTCTTTTGACTATCAAGGGCTTTTTTTTGGATTGGAGAAGGGAAGGAAGATGCAATAAATAAAAAACAGATAATTAATACTAAATTCTTCTTAATCATTTTTATTCCTTTTTTGTCAAAATAAGGACTATCTTTCCTGCCTTCTTAGATCATAGACCTCGCGCAGGTCCAGGTATTCCTTTTTTCCTCCATCCAGATAAATAAGTGATACCTCATAAACATTTTTCAAAAGCCTGGGATAATAGCCTTTAAACTTTCTGTGCTTGCGGTCCCAGGGAAATTTAGCCAGCCATTCGCAGTAAAGACTCTGAGCCTCCCCAAATCCGGTCACTTCGAATTTAGCCTGGACCATATATCTCAAAGCTAACCGATGAACCGCATCATCGGTTTTTATGTGGAAGCAGTTCTGTTCTCCACTGAGCAGGACATTTTCAGTTCTGTATTTGTGAAAGAAACCCACGGCCTTTAAGGTCATGTGGGAAAAGTCATTCTTGATAACTGATACTCTAACCGGATATTTTTCTACTTTGGAGGAGCTTATGGAAAAAACAAGGAATAAAAAAATGACAAATATTCCCGCTTTTATTGGTTTGGGTAGATTCATCTTCCCCTCCCTTCATATCTTCTAAAAGAAAAAACAAGTTTTTTTATATAAAATGCTAATTTTAATAAAAGATAAATGGTGGATGAGGAGTTGTCAAGAATAAAGAGAAAAGAATAGAGTAAAGTTAAATTGCTTCTTCTATGGAGCTATGTCCCTAGCATTTTCAAAAATAGTCTCATTAGGGCCTCCGCTGCATGCACAACCACAAGATCCGCCAAATGAGCCACTGTCTTGAGCTGTTTCGCCTTGGGTGGGTCCACACCCACAACAACAACCTTCTAATAGTGAATTTTCTCCCTCCAAAAAATTAAATTTCGGTCCAAATAATTTCATTTTATCCTCCTGTATAAATTTATGCAAAATTTATGCCATTTTTAATTAACAAAACTAGCCAATAACTTTCTAAAAAAATTTATAAATCCTTCATTTGTAAATTGACATTATATTTACATATGTTTACAAAATACAAACCAAATCCCTCCATTTACTGGGGATATGATATTTAAAAATACTCTGGCACAAATGTTGTGGCTATCAATACACATTAAAGTTGGAGCATTATATTATTTGGGTATGATCGCCTCACAAAACAAAAATTCAAAAAAAGCAAAAAACATCATTTCAAAAATTGGCAATCTGCCGAAACCGTCATCCTGGCATAATTTTAGGGTTTCATCCATGTATTTTGGAATCGATGATGAAGAAGAAGGATACAGATGTCTTGATGACTTTTTCTGCAAACCCGGCACACAAAAGCTGAAATACAACTACGAAAGATATATCCTTATTGACAGAAACTTTGATAAATACAATTCCAATGTTAGGAGGATGTATTTTGACAGAA
>JAWLEB010000070.1:0-9021 GCA_041686375.1 Bacteroidales bacterium | reverse complement strand
CCGCCGACCGTTAGGCTTCATGCTTTCACAAAAACTTAATAAATAGAATTTCATTGATGAATATTTTTCGTTTATTTTGTTTATTTCGATTATTTCGATTATCTTTGTGCTAAGAATGAACGAAAAACTAGAAACCATGGAATTAATAGATATTAGAATACCATCAAAAGAAGAACAACTAACTGCACTGAAATCCTATAGTGTATTGGCTTCGTCTATTGATCAATTGAGAAATGATAATCCAGAGATTGAAATTGAGGAAACTGAGGAAAAGATTCGAATCCCGATTAGTGCTTTGAGGTTGCTGGCTGATATTTTAAAACAAATAAGCCAGGGGAATCCAATTTCGATTGTTCCAATAGCAACTGAAATGACTACTCAGGCAGCAGCTGAACTTCTTGGTTGTTCAAGACCTCATGTTGTTAGGCTATTAGAAGAAGGAAAAATACCCTTTACAAAGGTAGGCAGGCATAGAAGGATTAAGTATGAAGATATTGTTAGATTCAAGAAAGATATGAAATCTAAGCAACGGAAAAGAATTCAAAAATTAATGGAACAAGACGAAGAATCAGGATTATATGATACATAGCGTTCGATTTACATGCGTCTTAGATACAAATATTATCTATCCTTTATGGATTCGTGACCTGCTGCTATGGTTCACACACTATGACTTATATTGATTAGTAAAGCATTAAAACAACTTTAAAATAAGATAACTATAGATCTATTCAGGGAAATGAAAATAATGCTATTATGAGGAAGGGCAAGTATAGTTCATTTCAACAAAGTAATGTTAATTAAAAAACATAAAGTAATCTGTTACTTTTGCTCTAGTATTTCGTTATAACCGGAAATTCTTATTTAAGAAATAATATTATGGTAAGATCATATAAAAAATATACTCAAGCTGCTCTTCAAAATAATAATTTATCGCCAAAATCTACTTTGTTAATTATTACGATAATTTTCTTTGTATCCTGTCAACACTCAGAAAAAGTAACGAATAATTCATTGTCTGAATTTCGAACAACTATCGATTCATTGTATCATGCTACTATTCCTTCTGATGGTCCGGGAGCAGCGGTTTTGGTTTCTTACAAGGGAGAAATGTTGATTGGAAAAGGTTTTGGGCTTCGAAATTTGGAAACGAATGAACCTGTTACAGCATCAACTAATTTTCGTATTGCCTCAGTAAGTAAGCAATTTACTGCTTTATGCATTTTAAAGCTTATTGACGAAGGGAAATTACGTTTAAAGGATTCGGTTCAAAAATACCTGCCCTACCCCATTTTTAAAAATATGACTATTGAACAGTTAATTAACCATACATCAGGGTTACCGTCATTCGATGATTATTTTTTAAACCATTGGGACAGAACTCGAATAGTTGAAAATAAAGATGTACTGGATTGGCTTCTTACAAATCCTAAACTTGATTTTAGTCCGGGTGAAGGATTGGAGTATTCTAATACTGCATATTTAATGCTTGCTCTAATTGTTGAAAGGGTAAGCGGAATGGAGTTTTCTGCTTATGCAAAAAAGCATATTTTTCATCTCCTGGGCATGCCCTCAACAAATTATTATAGTTTAGCCAATCCCATTATTATACCAGAGCGTGCTTTTTGTTATGAAAAAGATAGTACTGATAGTTATGAAAAAGTGGACGGTTTTTTTATGAACGGGATTATGGGCGATGGTGCTGTATATACTAGTATTAATGATTATTACAATTATGATTTAGCACTACGTAAAAAAAAGTTTCTTTCGGAAACCACACAAGAATTATTATTTAAACCCAGTTCAACTAAAAAGAAGAACGGGCAAGTAAGACATTACGCAATGGGCTGGCGCGTTACTGATACAACGGCTTATCATACAGGCGGATGGATCGGTGCAAATGCTTTTGCTATCCGATATTTGAATAAGCCTTTAACCGTGGTTATATTCATGAACAAAAATACACTGTTTACAAGTGGATTGGTTGATAAGACTCTGAATCTAACCCAGGCTTATCTGAATAAGAACAACCAATAAATAATAACCAAAACCACCTAACGACCCCTTATATGATTGGCAAAAAGTGCGCCGGTTCCTGGAGTCTCAGGGGAAACACGCCAATTAATCACCGCGCCATGCGTCGATGGGTAAAGGAAGCAAAAAATAAACAGCTTAAACTTTAATAAAATGAAAACAGTAACAAAAATCTGTCTGAAATCATTTTTTCTCTATGGGACAATCTTTGGCCTTTTAATGACATTATGGGAATATATTGATGAAGAAAAGATAAATATATGGAAACAAATCTTTCAGGGCGTATTATTTGGGGGACTTATGTCGTGGACAACAATTACAAGCCATAAACGGGCTATTCGAAAGCAGGGAAAGAATGATATCACAGAAGACGATTTTAAAGTTTCTCAAACTGAATTTGTAAATAATGAGAAATCTATTCAGCAAATCTATGTGTTGCTGAATAATAATGACATAACTAATAAATGGAGACTTAAAGCAGGGAACTCAAAAATCGTTATAAAAACAAAAATCTCATGGTCATCCTGGGGAGAAAAGATAATAATAAGCGACCTGAAAAATAAAATAAAAATTGAAAGCAAGCCTATTATAAAGACAACCATGTTTGATAATGGCAAGAATAGGGAAAATGTACTTTTGATAAAAAACCTGATAGAAAATAATTAAGCCCGGCCCATAACATCCAGATTACCTTAATAAATTTATGGAACAAATTATCTTTAACCGGGCTTCGATCCAAAACGTGCACAAACATGATTGCTAAATCAAATTTTGCACCACCCTTGCAAGCCTTACAGTCTGACAGGGCAAGCCCGTCAGCCTCTGCCCCCAGCGTGAACTTAACAAAGCGATGCCTTGAACAAAGTGGGGAAACTTCGTTTAGCGTAGCATGATGTTTTAATAACGTGGAAATTATCATCAGATATATGAAATAAGAATAATCACATTAAGTATTAACCAAACCAACCAATTATGAGAGTGCCATTTCATGCAAAAATCCTTGTACCGTGATTAATAATATTTTTACTTGTACAGACCACGTCAGCTCAGAAGCTAAGCGATGATCTGGGTGCCATAAAAACCAGTTTTACAATATCTACCTCAGAAGGTGACCTGCCCGTAATATCCCAGTCTATAATTAAGAGAGCTTATCATTTTAATAAGCAGGATATGGATTTTTTTTATGATAACCAACAGCGTTTATAAAATCGTCACGTCTTTTAAATAAACGTGTCAAATCATAAAATTTATTCTAATGTTAATATCAGTAAACCAGGTACCAGAGATATTCAGATTCAGGGGGATTGTCTTGCTTAATATGTCCGGGCTGGCCCTGGGTCTTGCCAGACTGTTGTTTATTTCTATATGGGAATAGGTCATAAAATGAACTGTGATCGCTTTCATGACGACCATGAGCGGGTGTTTACACGCTTGCCACTGCCCATAGTCTTAACCGTTCCATGCCATTATAAATAACACCTCATCATAAATTAAAGAACAGAAGAAAATGAAAACAAAAATCACTTTACTGCTAATTCTGTCCACAAATCTACTTTTTGGTCAAATCCCGAACGAAATATCAAATGTAGATAAGGTCTATGGGCTTTCTGAATTCTGGCAGGAAGTCAATTACAATTTTGTCTATCTGAGCAAGGTGAACAAAGCGGAGTGGAACGAAATGTATAAAGGTTTAATCCCGGAAGTACAAAATACTGAGAATGATTATGAGTACTACCGAATATTACAAAGATTTTGTGCTTACCTTAAGGATGGACATACCAATGTCTATTTTCCAAAAAATATCCAGGATAGTATTTACAACACCTATTTTGGCGAATATCGATTGTTTTTAACAAACATTGAGGGCAAAGCAATATTGACGCGTGTTAACGCAAGTAAAAAGGATGAATTACCAGTAGGAACAGAAATCATTAAAGTAAACAGACTTCCAACCCGAAAATATCTGGAACAAAACGTATTACCATATATTTCTTCGTCAACCGACTATATCCGGGAGGATCGGAGCATTCAAAGAATGTTGGAGGGTTACGCAGGAACGACCTACGAACTTGAAATGCAATTGCCCGATGGTAAAGTTAAAACATTAAAGCTGACTCATAAAAAAACAGATGAACAAGAGGTATATCCTCCTTTTGAGGAAAGGGAATTATTAGATCTAAAATGGTTAGAGAATGATATAGCCTATATTGCACTAAACTCGTTCTCAGACAAGGGAATTTCCAATAAGTTCAACGAAAAACTCCCGGAATTTAAAAAAGCGAAAAAATTAATTGTCGATTTGAGATACAATGGTGGTGGAAGTACAAATATTGGGAAGGAAATTTTCAAACACCTTACTGAAGATCGTGTTCTTTACGGTTCAAAAATGCAGAGCAGACTTCACATTCCATCATTCAAAGCCTGGGGCAAATTTGCAAATGAAAATGACACGATTGATAACGCCTGGCAAAAACAGGCGTATTTATCTTACCGGGATGAATATTACCACGACTTTGAATATAGTGCTGACAGCATAAGTGACGATGATTTAAGGCGTCTCAAAAATAACAGGATTATTGTGCCAACAGTAATTTTAATCGGACACAATACAGCATCAGCAGCAGAGGATTTTTTGATTTTTGCGGATAATCAAAAACATATGACAAAAATTGGCGAGCCGACTTATGGTAGTACAGGTCAACCTATGCAATTTAATTTACCCGGAGGTGGTTCAGCGAGAGTGTGCACAAAAAAAGACACCTATCCGGACGGAAGAGAGTTTGTAGGATATGGGATTAAACCAGATATAGAGGTTAAAAAGACTTTATCTGATTATATGGAAAATAAAGACCCTGCATTGGACAAAGCGATTAGATTTCTAAATCAACAAAAATAACTGCATAGAGCAATGTATGCAAGTGTAAAAAATGCTATTAAAAATTTGGTACAATGCATCTGTTAGCATTGTTGTACCAGTCAAATCATTTTTTATTATGAAAAATATTAATTATTCCACCGTATTGCTGATTTTAATTTTGGTCTTAGAACACACTAACATTTATGCACAGGTTGATTATTGGGTTCCTGCTGATCCTCCAAAATCTGAATACAAGGTAGACCTGAATATTAATTTTGAGAACGAATTTGCAGAAGGACATGGTAGTATTCGCTTTCTGAATACAGGAAAGAAACCTCTCACATCAATTGCAATTGATTATACAATAAGCGATTACAGTTTAATAACAATTACTCAGGATGGAAAACCTCTTGAAGTATATAATCCGCAAAACAAGCTTCAGGTAAACAATCCCGTTTTCTTTCTCCTGGATAAAGCTGTGAATTCAGGAGAACAGGCCGAATTACAACTTTCATTTAAAAAGAGACTTTTTCCTGAGGAGGATTTCGAATCATTCGAGACAAAAAATCTAATTCCTACTCTTTGGTGGGACGGCATCCCTGTTTCTAATAGTTATAAAGTGAAGATCCGCACAGATCAAAAACATATAATGG
The DNA here is from genome assembly GCA_041686375.1 of Bacteroidales bacterium. GTDB lineage: Bacteria > Bacteroidota > Bacteroidia > Bacteroidales > UBA12077 > JAGXLC01. The sequence continues at coordinate 3,477 of JAWLEB010000070.1, read as the reverse complement.
CAATAAGTGGACGCTTAAATAAAGAAACAGGATATTATGAAAACAATTATGTAAAAGATTTTGGGTTTTACTTTAGCAAGAGAGATAGTGTGATTGAAGAGGAAATAAACGGAGTACTGGTAAGGGTTCTGTATCCTGCAGAGGGAAAGAAAGTTGCTGAACTGGCATTGAAGACAGCCAAAGAAGCAATCCCCTTCTATATTAAAATGATGGGAACATACCCGTATTCATTTATTAATATCATTCCGGGTTACCCGGGATATTGGGGCGGATATCCCTTTGCTTCAGGGATAGTGGTGATCCATGGAATGCAGTTTTATGATAAGGGATCAGTAAGACACTGGCGCTGGATCACAGCTCATGAAATAGGGCATGAATACTGGGGAGAATATGTTCTGGACGGTGATGATCCTCCGTTCCTGTGGATCGCATTGGGAATTTATGCAGACTGGAAATTCTCACAACACACAGGATTAAGTGATTCAAAACACAGAGCCTGGGCAGACTACTACCTTGAGGGAGTGAAAAAAAGATATAATACTACTATGGATATTCGTCCTGAAGAAGAAGAAGCACTTGACTTCGACCGTAATAATTACGTTATCCATGCCAAGGGATTTTCTTTTATCAGTGCCCTGGAAACGGTTATGGGAAAGGAAGTTTTCCAGGAAGCATATATTAAAACACTCAAAAAATATGGCGGGAAAAGACTGGCAAACAGAGATTTTCAGAACATATGTGAAGAGACCAGCGGTGAAAATCTTAACTGGTTTTTCGATGCATGGTTGAGATCAAATAAATATTTATCTGCCTTTCTGGACAATACCATATCTGTTCTAAAAAACGGCAAATACTATTCAACAGCTACAGTTTACCACGAAGGTGATTTCTTTATGCCCGTTCCTGTTTATGCAACATTTGCAGATGGCACCTACCAGGTGAAGATGACAGATAGAATAAACCATCGGTCTGTGGTTAATTTTATCAGCGACAGTATGCTAACCGGAGCAGTGATAGATCCTTCAGGATGTTTGGCCAATCTTGATCACCATCAGGTGCCTCCTGCAGGGGATGTGATCAGGAAGATTAATCTGCTCCCTTATTCAGGAGCCGGTGATAAAACATATCTGGTATATCGTCAGGCTGCCAGTACCGATAAAGAAAAAATTGCAGATAAGTGGTACAAACTTGGAATGGCACTATATGACGCAGGTTATTTCCCGCAGGCAACAAACTCCTTTAATTATGCCTTGAAATATGGGTCCGGAAAAGATGCTTTTATTAATAATGTATGGCTTGGTCATATGTCTGATCTACGGGGTAACAGAAGTAATGCTCTGGAATATTATAATAAAGCCATGGAAGCCTGGGATGGAAGCTTTTATATACACTCCCAGTATAATATGACTGTTGACAAATCCTGGGTAGAACAAAGGCTTAAGAAGCCGTTTGTTCCAGGTGAAAAATTAAGCTGGAATTAAGCCCAAATTGTCCACCTGACATTCTCACCCCTGACACATAATCGTGGTTTGATCTATTGCAGCATAAAGAAGAAGATTTTTAATGGTGGTCAGTAACCAGCTTATTGCAGCATAAAGGAGAAGATCCTTCACAGTAAAAAAACTTGAATCGCTTTACTAATGGTGTGCCTCACACCATTCTAAAAAGTTTTCTTTTGTGGAAAATAATCACATATGTAGATTTTGTGTTTCTCAATTTCCACACCCTGAAGCATGGGCAGATACAGGTTTTCTATTCTTTCGAATATTCATAACCCTCATAATATCAGGTGATACACCTGACCCCAGGGTATTTTTGAAGCACTTAATATATACATTATTTTATCTTTAGAGTTTAAGGGAATGAATATTGACGTTTGAGAGATATAACTAAACGAATTATTCATTTAAACTGATTTATCATGATTGGATGGATTATCGCAGCATTAATCGGGGCATTGATTTTCGCCCTGCTAGGATTTACAGGGATAGCCAGGGGTTTTGCGGCCATTGCAAAAATACTTTTCTACATTTTCCTTGTAGTATTTATTATTGTTCTGATTATGAATTTCGTGAACTGACGGTCTGCATAAGGAATTTTTAACGCTCAGTTTATTGGTTCGGAAATTTACTGCAGAAGGTATCATTTTAACTGAAAGCCTTATTTAAGTGAAGAATCAGTAAATAAAAAGAGTATCAGAGGCAGTAAGGTATGCATTGTAATATAGAAGAGGCTCAGGAAGAATCATAACCCAATACACAATAAAGAATATTTACAAGGCATTAATTCCAGGTAAGAAGCAAAAAAAATCAGGCGGTGACTATTCAGGAACTATTGTGGTTTTAATAATTATCTGGCTTGTTCTCTGGCAATGTAGTTAATTTAATACTCAGAACTAAATCAGAAATAATGGAACCAGGTATTATTATAGTATTGATAATCCTTAGTGTAACAGTATTAATGCTGGTACTCGATCTGGTTCGCATTGATATTGTCGCCATTGGCTGTATGCTGGCACTCGGCTGGACCGGTATTTTAGATCTGCAGGAGATGTTTTCCGGGTTCTCGAGTAATGCCGTAATTGCCATGTTGAGTGTAATGATTCTGGGGCGGGGTATTGCCCGCACGGGAATAATGGATGGATTTTCAAAATTTATTATCAGTAAGGCTGGCTCCCGTAAACGAAATCTGGTTGGATTACTCTCAATTTCGACGGGTTTACTATCGGGTTTAATTCAAAACATTGGCGCTGCTGCGCTTTTTCTGCCCGGAATCATGCAGGTTTCACGCCGTACAAAAATTCCCGCATCATCGCTTATTATGCCTATAGGGTTTGCAGCCATACTGGGGGGAACCCTTACTATGGTTGGCTCGGGTCCGCTCATACTGGTAAATGACCTGTTAAGAAATGGAGGGCATGAAGCTTATAACTTATTTAGCGTAACCCCTGTTGGCATTGTGCTCCTGCTGTCTGGCATAGCTTACTTTTTGCTGGTCGGAAATAAAGTTTTACCTGAGAAGAAAGTTGGGGAAACAGTAAAGACAGAGCAGGAAAAGCTGGTTGATAAACTAAATTTACCGGACAACATCAAGTTGCTAAGCCTAAGTCCTGAAAACTCACTGGCTGGAAAAACTACAGAAGGGGCAGGTTTATGGAAAACATATAATGTTAACCTCTTAGGTATAGGAAAAGGGGATGATGTGGTTTACGCCCCCTGGCGCAAAACCAAATTCGAGAATGGGCAAACGCTTGCTGTTCTGGGTTCTTCTGAGAACATTGAGCAGTTTTCAAAAGACTTTCAGCTTGAGGACATCTCTGACTCACGCTATTTCTCCAACGACTTTAACCCCAGGGTTAGCGGTTTTGCCGAGGTAGTCATTCCACCGGGTTCAGAACTGGCCGGGAAATGTATAAGAGAATACTCTCTGAGAAAACGCTACGCTGTTGAGCCGGTAATATTATTTAACAAAGGCGAA
>JAWLEB010000069.1:5512-9109 GCA_041686375.1 Bacteroidales bacterium | reverse complement strand
TCCTGTTCGCCACCCGGGATGTTTTCAATCACCGGGTTATCAGGCAACAGTTTGTCCGGATCCAGCATGACCGTTTCCAGGTGATCCAGGGTCCAGTTCCCCTGATGACGACCAATATGATGCATGAAATCAGGGAAATTGCCAAAGACAATGGTTTCCTCGTCGACAAGGGCTTGGCCACATATGCCCGGTTCACTGATCGTACAAAACGATGTTGGTACAACGTTTTCAATCAACAAAACAGGCAGAAAACCATCAAAATCAACAGCCAAAAAGACGAAATAAGTAAAGGTTTTCGAAGGATCGAATCTCCTGTCCAATCCCCAAAAAACCGCAGAAATGGCTGGCGCTGACTACCCCTCCACCTCGCCGGAGGGGTCTTGAACAACTATCCTATAGCACGCCTCTGATCGACTAAAAAACCTGATAACTATCTTTTAAATTTCGAAATATCCAGGAAGGACAAAATACATTGATTGTCTTCCTCAATGCAAATACCTTCCATATACGCCCGGATCGAATCATTGTCGCCATTGTCAAGAACAACCACACTAGATTGTTTTAATTTGTTGGCGAAAACCTTATCAATAAATGCATTAAATTCGGATTTTGAGTCATCTGCAATAAATAGCTTTAAGTTGGTATTTATCAGTCTGCCTCGTTTCTCCCCAATCATTTCAGCCGCGGAAAAATTCAGATCTAGTATTGTTCCGTCACCACTGATTGTTAAATAACCCATTGGCGCAAAATCATACAGCAAGGTATATTTTTTCAGTGCCTCTTGTGCTTCTGAATAAGCCTGTTGCAACTCTTCATTCTGCATTTCAAGTTCTATCTGATGCACCTGCAACTCATGCAAGAGTTTTTTTACGTCTGACTCGAGGTCTTTCTGTTCGACTTTCCCCTTCTTCTCTTTCAGAATTGCTTCGGCTTTCTTGCGGAGCATCCGTGACTCATTGAAATCAAATTCTTCGCTATTCATGGCTTAGTGATTTTAGTTTCTCTTCGGCTTTTTTTAGTTCGGTGATATCAATAAACGTAATAACCAGGCCTTCTATCCTGTCATCAGTGGTGCGATAGGGCATTATCCGGACAGAAAACCAGCGTCCATCTTTACCTGGTACTTGTTTTTGTATAAATACGAGATTTCGCAAAACTTTATTTGCATCGTCCACCATATCGGGATAATCCAGGTCAGAAACCTGATCGGTAAATGGCCGGCCAACATCGCTCTTAATAAATTTAAATATGTTGGTAGCTTTGTTTGTGAAACGACGAATATTCAGTTCTTTATCAAGAAACAAGGTAGCAATATCTGTGCTGTCCAGCAGGTTTTTCATGTCATTTTCTACCCGTGAATATTCATCGACTTTGGTCTGAAGTTCTGCATTTAATGTTTGAAGTTCCTCGTTCAGGCTTTGCATCTCTTCTCTTGAACTGGTGAGTTCTTCGTTTGCCGACTGTAATTCTTCATTGGAGGACTGCAATTCTTCATTGGTTGTTTTCAGTTCTTCCTGGGTAGTTTGCATTTCTTCCATGGTACTCTGCATTTCTTCTTCCGAATACCGCAACTTCTTTTCCAACTCAGCCTCCCTCTCACTCTTGGTTTCACCGGAACCTTTTGTTTTTTTTGCAGGCTGGGTTGTTTCCTTTTTTTTCAGAGGGTCAGTAAAAATAACCATCACATTTCCTTTCAACGGTTCCGGCTTGTCTATATATTGAATTGTGAGATCAACCGAAATATCGTCCTTGCTTTTCCCGGTCTGTTGATTGCGTAGAACAACAGTGCTTTTTTCCTTCATGGCTTTCAGAAAGGCATAGGAAAATTCCTGCCGTAACCCTTCACGCAACATGGCAAAAATATTCATATTTGCTTTTCCTGATGCCGGCTCAAGGTATTTTCCCGTTCGGCCGTTAATGTATAATATGTCCCCGCTATCATTGGTAAGCACACCGGCAGGTGAGAAATGCTGAAGCAAAAGCCGATCGGCAAGCGATTGAATATTCATGGCAGGCGTATTTCTGGTTGGTTCTTCTGCAGTAGTGTTATTTTTCCTTGAAAATACAGAAGGAAGATTCAGCAAATCAACTTTTGTATCTTCCGCAACGCGTTTATAAATTTTCAGTTTGTTATTCAGGGGCTTAAAAAAATGATTGAGTGTGCCTGTAGATTCAGAATTACCCAGTATCAGCAAACCATCTGCATTCAATGAATAAAAAAACAACCGCGTGATTTTCTTTTGCATCTTGGCATCTAAATATATCAGCAAGTTGCGACACGAAATACAATCAATGTTGATAAAAGGCGGATGCATAATCAGATTATGTTGCGCAAAAACGACCATCTCCCTGATAGCTGGTATGACCATGTACCCATCTCCTGTCTTGACAAAATAACGACTCAAATACTCCGGTGCAACATCAGCAGTGATCTCCTCCCGGAAAAAACCTTTTCTGGCCGCCTCAATGGCATCACTATCAAGGTCTGTGGCAAATATCTGCAATGAAATATTCTTCAGGGGTTCCATTTTTCTCAGTGCTTCTGAAAAGACAATGGCCAGCGAATACGCTTCTTCGCCCGTCGAGCACCCGGGCACCCAGGCTCTTAAAGCAGTTCCGTCAGGGAGGTTGCCCAATACTCCGGGGAAAATGGAACTTTCCAGTTCCTCCCAAACAATTGTGTTGCGAAAAAAACTGGTTACCCCGATCAGCAATTCTTTGTAAAGAATATCCACTTCTTTTGGGTTATCCTTCAAAAGCTGCACATAGGATGCTATCTTATCAATTTTATGAACATCCATTCGCCTTTCAATGCGGCGATACATCGTATTTTTTTTATAAAGGGAAAAGTCATTGCCGGTCTGTGTTATCAGTATATATATAATCTCTTCAAGGGCACTCATTTCAGTTTTCTTCGCAGCAGAAGGCTCCGGTACCGGGGAAACATTACTAAAAATCTCTAAAAGCTTTCCGGGCAATTCATCAGGAGTGGCCACAGCATCAAGACTGACAAAATCTACGGCATGCCGGGGCATACTGTTAAATTTTGCAGAGGAAGGTTCCTGTGCCATAGCTATGCCGTTATTTTCTTTAATGGCCTGCATCCCGATGATGCCATCGGATCCCATTCCGGAAAGAACAATTCCAACACCTAACGCTTCCCGATCTTTTGCAAGCGATTGAAAGAAAAAATCTATCGGAAGACGCAACCCCCTTGATTCCCGGGGTGGAAACAACATAAGTGAACCATTAACAATAGACATGCTTTTATTGGGAGGGATTACATATACATGGTTTGGTTTCACCTTCATACGGTTCTTAGCCTGAAGCACCTCCAGTTTTGAACCCCGCTGAAGCAACTCAGGGAGCATCCCTTTATGGTTCGGATCAAGGTGTTGAATAACCACATATGCCATACCACTGTCTTCGGGAACATGTTTAAAAAACTGTTCAAAAGCTTCCAACCCACCGGCAGACGCACCGATACCAACGACTGGAAACATATTACCGGATTGTGGCATAGTAAACCCTTTGATAAATGATCAGGTGCAAACTTGTAGTGTCTGTTTCCTGAAATCGTTTTATATTGCTGTTATA
>JAWLEB010000069.1:0-5412 GCA_041686375.1 Bacteroidales bacterium | reverse complement strand
GAAATGCCCTTCATCCCGAACCGACCGGCCAATGGGTAACCAGGGTATACCAGAACAAGCCTACCTTTGAACGTGCCCATTCGATTGAATCTCAGGTACCCATCTGAAGGATCCTCCAGCACCGGCAGCAAATTCAGGGCAATGGAGTCAACTTCCAGCTACGATAAAGAAAAATGATCCGATATCGTTTTTCCTATTTCCATCCTTTTACTCCACCTAAAATCAGGCTTATAAGGAAAAGTACCAGGAAAATAATAAATATCACCTTTGCAATTGAAGCTGCACCTGCAGCTATACCTGTAAATCCAAACACGGCAGCAACAATAGCAATGATCAGGAAAATTATTATCCATCTTATCATGATAAAAGGTTTTTGTTGATTAATAGTACGTATAAAAGTCTCAATCTGCAGAAGTCCTTCTCCCTGAGCTCATTAGGATAAGACCAATCACAAAAACTACTGCACTAACTATTACAGGAGTCCAGTTAGCACTCGATGCGCCTATGTCGATCCCTAAAAAACTGAAGGTCTCCGTTTCCTGAATTGCCTGTATTCCAAAAAATAAAGCACCGACAATTCCTATAATCAATAATACTATTCCAGCTATTCGCATAACGTTAACTTTTAATTAGTAAGTGATAATATATGGCTATAAATCTAAGTGCATTAACCCCGGGAAGTGTTATATAATTCATTAGAAAATTTACATGATTCACACATTTGAATGTTCTGTCAGAAATCGGTTTATTGGTATTTCTTGTGTTGTCCATCGTAAACGCTTCTATTCGGCCCTGGTATTTTTACACAGAAGCCCGGCACATCATCAGGCATATTTGATTTTCTCTGCAAACCGGAATGTGTAAATGATGAAACCCCCATCCCTGTGCTTACCAACAAGCCCGGAAGCACACACAAAGGTTAACACTGGGTGTATTACGCCCCGGATGAGGGGCTTGTGTGTAAAGTAAAAACACCCAATAATGGTACAAAATCATACAAAAAGGAACTTTAATACCTGACAGATATTAGTTCCACCTGTCATGAAAAACAAGCCGTCTGACATCCCATTCATAATCAATATCCCCGGCAGGGTATTTATCTGCACTATAGGGGTTCGATTGATGGTATATAATTTTTCCGAATGATTGAGTAATGCCAGTGATCAGATCACCAGCCTCCGGGGTAAAAATCAGCATCAGATCATTCCATTCCATATACAACGCTCCACTTGATTCTACATCGTTGCCCGCGAATAAAAACAGAGAGCTTTTGTGAACTCCGTCTGCCATTTTACTGCTGGCAAGTGGATATATAGCGGGATTGAAAGTTCCATAGTCAACATACCTGTAGAGCTCTGCCTTGGGGTGATCGGGAAGTATTTTACTATTCTCCATGCTGATGGTATTCATGGAGCCGTCAAGCGAAATACTGTCAATATGATAAGAAAACAGAACTTCAGGCAAGTAAACAGAAAGATTTGCGACCCGAAATGAATGATTTTCAAATATAAGGTTTTCAAAGCCATTACTATCGTTGCCAGACAGCTCCTCTCTTCCTTTAAAGCGAATTTGCCCGGTCTGAATTCTTCGTTCTTCGTTATACACATCAATTGCTGCGTATAATGAAATTCCGGGTGTTGATACAGTTATTGGAAATGCGTTGAATTTACGTTTTTGGACATTAACATCAAGCACATCACTCGAAGCCTGGTCAAGATGACTGCCAATTTCTTCCTCCAGTGTATTTTCAACATAGCCTGGAACAGCGCTGCGAAGATATACCTGAACAAACAAAATTCCCAATGCAACTATCAGAACTGGCACTGCAATAAATAAGATTAATCTGGTATCTCTCTTTTTCATATCTAATGCTTTAATTCAGGTTTTTTATCTGTTCTTTGAATCGTTTTGTTAGTCATTTAAATTTACTCAACAATTCCTATAATCAATAATACTATTCCGGCTATTCGTATAACGTTAACTTTTAATTAGCAATTGATAATATATGGCTATAAATCTAAGTGCATTAATCCCGGGAATTGTTCTATAATTAATAAGAAAATTTATGGGTAATACATGTCAATTTAAGTGGACAGTAGTGGATATTTATAGCTATCAAAACCGATATCCCAGCGACACACCATAACCAGTGTTTTTTATCTCTGTTTCATTATCACCGGGGAATCTGTTGTCTTCAGGATTAATGTTTAGTAACCCAAGTTGGGTGTTCAATTGGAAGAATATGCCTACGGCCATCTCATACCCGGCAAAAATATTTGCTCCTGCATCAAGTGCTTTGAAATAGGTCGTGGTTTCCGGATCACTGGTATCCACTACATTTTTAAATTCAACGTCGTTTTCAACTGAAACAGAGCCGCCTTCATATTTATCGCTGCCCGAAAAGGCATATCCTGCATAAGGGCCAAAACCCACCATTACATGCCCGTTTCCCAGCAAGCCTTTATAAACGAAATTCAGTGGAACTTCTATATACGACAGGTTTATTGTCCTTGTTACCGGGTCTGATGTATTTTTAGCTCCTTTGGAAGAAAAAAGAGCCCCGGGTTGAAAATAAAAATCAGGCGCAACAGGTATCTGAATATTTAGTCCGGCATGATACCCAATGATCACATCGTTGTCAAGTTTGTCTCCATTGAAATCTTTCCCGTTCAGATTCTGTATATTTATTCCTCCCAGGACACCGAATGCGGTTCCTTGGCCTGCAGGTATCTGAGCCCCGGCTAAAGAAACCGTTAGCATCAGTATCATTGCAATTGGCAATATTTTGTTTTTCATTTTTTTATTGTTTTTGTTCAGGCAAATAAATAATTTTATTGTTGTGCTGTCGCTTCGGCTTCAGCACGCATCTTTTCATTGGCAGTAATCAGAAATTCAACCCTGCGGTTATGCGTACGACCATACTCTGTTTCATTTGGATATTTCGGCAAAGTTTGACCATATCCGATAACCGATAAGCGACTTACATCAACGTTTTCTGAAATCAGGTAACCTGAAACGGCATTCGCGCGCCTTTGAGATAAAGCCTGGTTGTAGGTTAAACTTCCAGTGCTGTCGGTATGCCCCTGAATTTCAATATCTGTATCAGGATACTCATCCAGCACCAGCACAAGTTTATCAAGGCTATTTTCTGCATCATGGGACAGGACTGATTGGTCAAACCCAAACAATACGGCACTACTGAACTCTACAATGATACCCTCCCCGGCACGAACAACCCTGGCATCGGGAACGGTTTTTTCAATATCTTCAGCCTGTTTGTCCATTTGGTTGCCAATAACAGCTCCTGCCGCACCTCCCACTGCAGCACCGATAATTGCACCTATGGCAGTATTGTCTGAAGCTTTGCCGATCACGGCACCCATGGCACCACCGGTAGCGGTTCCGGCAGCTGCTCCTTTTTGTGTTCGATTCATCGATGAACAACCTGCAAATAATACAGTTGCCATCAGAATCATTGCAAGGCTTAATCTGATTTTTTTCATAATTAAAAGAATTTCGTAATTAAAATGGATTAATAATTAAAAGGATTAATAATTAAAAAGGATTTAGCATTTATTCAAATCAAAGGTAAGCCTGTTATAACCGTTTTATGTTACACAACTTTCCCTAAAGTTTATATAATTCAGGCCTGTTAATGTCTTTCCGGATTACCCGGAACGTCCAACAAAGGTTTTAATCATGCAGGTTTGCATCATATCCCTTTTTTTGTATCTTTATGAGGTCATCTCATCAATATGGATCAACCTTTAATCAAATAGATACACATAATGGTTGGTTTGGTTTTTTGGGTTTTACATATAAATATTATGATCAGATGAAACTCTATATAAAATGCATGGTCAGCCGGCGGTGTAAGATGTTTGTAACAGAAGAGCTTCAAAAGCTTGGGATAGCCCCTTTATCCGTTGAGCTCGGGATGATTAAGCTCAGCCAGAAAATTTCACCTGAGCAACGTAATAAACTTCAGGAAGCACTGATTTGGTCGGGTCTTGAGTTGATGAAAGACAAAAAGGCCATACTGATTGAGCGGATAAAAATATCAATCATTGAAATGGTGCACCATTCAGATGAGTACGTAAAATATAAATTCTCCCATTATTTAAGCGAAAAACTGGGGTATGACTATGCCTACCTGGCAAACTTGTTCGCCCTGGAAACCGGGATTACAATCGAAAAATATATTATCCGCCACAAAATTGAACGCGTGAAGGAGTTGTTGCTCTATGATGAACTCAATCTGACGGAGATATCCTATAGGATGCACTACAGCAGTGTGGCACACCTTTCCGCCCAGTTCAAGAAAAGCACAGGGCTTACGCCTACCTATTTCAAAGAAATGGCGCAGTATAGAAACAGAATTGCCGTTGAAGACCTGTGATTGTAAAAGGAATTTAATTTCAGAACCTGGCAGTTGTTAGCACCACTTTGCCAGGCCGTTGAATGTCTTCTGTGTCCTCTGCAGTAAGATAAATCATTACCGGCTTAGAAGAAGATACTGTTTCAAATTTTGCGTTCAGGTTTCGGGAGCTTATAATCTGTCCAATATTTTTTGTAAGTCCCTCGTCAGTTTCCATCCATATTACATACATATTTTTTGGTGGCTGCATCTTGTCAACTTCTGCAAGGTTTGAGATGTTTAGAGAGATTGCATAATTCTCATTGCCGTCTTTTTTAACCTTTACATGGCCCTCTGCTGCCGGAACAACGGAAGAACCAAGAAATACAATCTTCTTGGAGCATGCACCAAATACGATCATCATCATAATTATGGCTATGCCAAAAACCGTATTTCTGATAATTTTTGAACTGCGTGTTTTCATTTTCTTTTTTTTTAAGTGAATAAATTATATTACAAAGGTTTGCCTAATAATCAATATGTATGTTATACTTTATTGGAAATTTGTTATAACATTCACATGGTAGTTATGTTATGCTTTGATTTTTCCGGGCCATGTATTGACAAGTACGAAATCGATGAAAAACCGTGTTAAAAACAACAAACAAACCCCTCAATTGCCGAAAATCTTGCATATTTGCTTTCCGGTAATAACACGGTACGGTCACTTATGCGAATCATGCGTACGAAAACCATAAGTTAAGTTATTAAACGCTCCCCGGCCCCCTGAGATGATGAACAAATGGGTAATAAACGTATATTAAAAAAACCTGTTTAAGGAGACTCGACCATTACACCGGTCTGAAGACTGAAAACCGGAAAAATCACGAGCTATAATAAACATGCAATATTTCAGCTGGCGTTGAGCCGGAATATTGAAGCTGATTCTTACCACAATAAGGCGTGGTAAAACGACTGGATATCGCAGGTGTCACCAGCCATTTCATAGCTTTCCGGGAGATTAAAGAACAATTGGGCATGTTATTCACCGGATT
>JAWLEB010000068.1:0-9555 GCA_041686375.1 Bacteroidales bacterium | reverse complement strand
AGGTCTTGGAGACGCTGTCAGGTTTTTCCGGCCCGCTGTTGGCTTATTTCTAAAGCTCATCCCTTAATCTCCTGGTATCCTCTTCACGGGGCTCCTCTCACCTTCACTTTGTCACTAAGTCTCTTAGGTCTCCCATTCTCCACTTCTCACGCTCACCCTCTCAACCTTCTATCTTTGCGGTGTTGATTTATTTCTTAAACTTTCCATTAGCCTTGCCCTGCGGGTGGTTCTTCCCCTTCAGGGGACCGAGGGGCTGCGCGGGTATTAAAGCGCTTCTCTTTTGCGTCTTTGTGTCTTTGCGGTGATAATTGTATTGCTTAACCTTCTCCCATCGCTCAAACGCTGACAGGTCTTGAAGACACTGTCAGGTTTTCCCTGCCCGCTGCCGGCTGTTTCTTTTCTCCAACTCATCACCTTAATCAACTCGTATCCTTTTCACAGTGCACCTCTCCCTATCACTTAGTCACTAAGTCTCTTCGTCTCCCTTTCTCCCCTTCTCAGCGCTCACTCTCTCAACCCACTGTCTTTGCAGTGATAATTTATTCCCTAAACTTTCCATCGTCCCTTGCCCCGCGGGTGGTTCTTCCCCTTCAGGGGACCGAGGGGCTGCGCGGGCAATAAAACTTTCCTTAGCGTCTTTGTGTCTTCGCGGTGATAGTTATATTGCTTAACCTTCTCCCACCACTCAAACACTGACAGATCTGAAAGACGCTGTCAGGTTTTACTTCTCGCTGCTTCATGCATATAATAATCTACCTTTGGGTTTGGGAATCTCCCTGTTTAAAGATTTGGCTGTTTCAATCCATTCTTCAATGACATTTTCTGCATTTTTCACAGCTTCGATATATGTTTGACCATCAGCCTTACAACCCAGTAGTTCAGGGACTTCAGCAATAATGGATTGATCTTCCTCACTCCAATAAATAATAATTTCATATTTGTAAGACATAATTATTTATTTAATTTATTTTTAGTGATGATCTTTTCGGTTGATTTCCCCATCTTAGATTAAAATAGTTGCTAAGAATTCACGAATTTTATTTTGCTTTTTGAACTTTGCGTTTCTTCTTTGCGGGCTTTGCGTGGAATCTTCAAGATTGAATGTGTTCACGCAAAGGACGCAAAGGTTTTTCGCAAAGGGCGCTAAGTTTTCTTTTCCGCTGATTTTTTATTTGTTGATTGAGGTGATTTGGTTAATTAGTTGATTGAGTTAATTGAGTGGAATAAGTGAATTAAGTTTTAAAAAGGCTTGGGCAGCAAATGGTGTTCAAAGCCCTTCATTAATTGTTCATTTTTCATTTCTCATTGTTCATTGTTCATTATACATTAGCCGCAAATCCTGCTTTCAGACGGGACAGGTGCGCGAATTTATTTATGAATCGGTAAATTTTAATGTGAACCACATAAGGCATATAAGGTCACATAAGGCTAAAAATTTCTTATATGGGCTTATGTGCCTTCTATGGTTTATCAAAAACGAAAGAAAAATAATTTATAATAAGCCCTCAACAAGAATATCCTCATCTAGGTCATCCCAATGAACCCCTTCTCCTTCACCAATAAATCGCCAATTGTTTCTTTCTTCTTTGCCTGCATCACGGAGAGTTGAGAACCATTCCAAAGGTACAGCAACCTCCCGTCCATCTTCTAGTTGAACATGCATTTTATATTCGCTGAACCATAAATGAATGGCCTTTTTTGATTTATTAACGGTTAAAGTACTCATTCCACTTATTTTTAAATAATTCAAAATTATCATTTACTAATTTACGTAACTCTTTAATTTCTTTAGCATTAAAACCTCTAGACCTTTCCAATTCAACTGGATTAAGATAAAACTTAGCAGTTTTGTTATCTTTCTCAACATGGATATGAATTGGTGTATGATCATTTGAATAAAAGAAAAACCGAAAACCTTTAATTCTTAATATAGTTGGCATTATATAATCTCAAATTATATCTGTATTAATTAAATTCTAAATCGAAACATCATTTTCCTAATTATTGCTTGGTTTAACTATAATTATAGTCATTTTATCAACTGTTTAAGTTCTTATAAAGATAACAAATAATGGAGTTGATTTATTGCATTTTGCTTAATTTTTCCCTCCGCTCAAACGCTGACAGGTCTAGGAGACACTGTCAGGTTTTTCCTGCCCGCTGGCGGCTGTTTTCTGCAACTCATCCCTTTAATCACCTGGTATCCTCTTCACCGGGCTCCTATCTCCGTCACTTAGTCGCTAAGGCTCTTAAGTCTCCCATTCCCCCCTTCTCAGTGCTCATCCTCTCCACCTTCTATCTTGGCGGTGTTGATTTATTTCTTAAACTTTCCATTAGCCTTGCCCTGCGGGTGGTTCTTCCCCTTCAGGGGACCGAGGGGCTGCGCGGGTATTAAAGCGCTTCTCTTTTGCGTCTTGCGTGGAGTCTTCAAGATTGAATGTGTTCACGCAAAGGTAAAAGTTTTTCGCAAAGGACGCTAAGGTTTTTTATTTCTCGCTGATCCGTCAGTTGCCAGGTCAGTTTACGTTGATTTTTTATTTGTTGATTGAGGTGATTGAGTTAACTGAGTGGATTGAGCAAATTAAGTTAATTAAGTTTATGATACTTTTGAATCAGCTGGTGTTCAAAGCCCCGTATTAATTGTTCATTTTTCATTTCTCATTGTTCATTGAAGAAATGCCGCGAATGCCTTTAAGCTACTTCGTATTCAAACTTATTAGGGTATTCGGTGTTCCTGGAAGCATTTAATATTTCAATGCCAACTATATATCCTTCTTTTGAATAATCAATAATGATTCCTGGCTTGTCCTCATAGCTTTCGCTTACAGGTTCTTCAGAGAATTCCATGTATAAAATGTCGTTCTCCTTGTCATATTTAACTTTCATAATATTTATCTGTTTTAGAAGTTTTATATACTGTTATAACGACAGAAGGAGCTTTTTTTGTATTAACAAAAACACGATAAAGATAAGATTTGCCGTTTTCATCAATGATGGATTGATAAATAGTATAGGTTTCTTCATTTATTATTTGTTCGGGTTGTTGAAGGATTTTATCAACAATTTCCTTTAAAATATTTTTTTTGTTCATTTGTTCTTCAGCAGGCCCTGAAATCTTATAATTCATCTAAAGTTCTATTAATTAAAGTTTTTGTTGTTTAATATTCTCAAATTCAGGGTTGAATCTATTAATATGAGCTTCTTGCTGTGTACATTCTTTGCGTCTCTGCTTTGCGGGCTTCGCGTGGAGCCTTCAGGTTTGAATGTGTTCACGCGACGATCGCAACGGGAAGACGCTACGGGCGCTGCGGTGAATTCGTGGCGGACGTGGCGTGAAATATTCACGGTTGTGAAGAATAAATTGCTAATTAAAATAAATCGGAATGGGTGCCGCTTTTTACTATAATTGTAGTCATTTTATCAACTGTTTAGGTTCCTTGTAAAGATAACAAATAATGGAGTTGATTTATTGCATTTTGCTTAATTTTTCCCTCCGCTCAAACGCTGACAGGTCTTAGAGACGCTGTCAGGTTTTTCCTGCCCGCAGCCGGCTGTCTTCTGCAACTCATCCTTTTAATCACCTGGTATCATCTTCACAGGGCTCCTCTCTCCGTCACATAGTTACTAGGTCTCTTAGTCTCCCCTTCTCCCATTCTCCCCTTCTCAGCGCTCACCCTCTCCACTCTGACATAGCTCCGCCCCCTCAGTCACATTATGATATTGACTGCAGAGGTTTTCAGGTAAGAACTGTACGAAAATATAACATTTTTGTTGAAGTACCAATTGATTTTATTCGGGAATTATGAACAATGGAAACACCGGAAGAGGCTGTTCAGAGAGCACATTTATAGAGCACGTATCCGTGTTCTATTCGCAAGGGTCAAAAATGACAGATCTGAAAGACGCTGTCAGGTTTGTATATTTTTATTCTGCTGTATGTCATTCAGTCGTCATTCCATCGTTCTTTCGACCCTTTCAGGTCTTCACTTCCCCGCCCTCCTTGCTAATGTTTTCTAAATGCCTTTTCATAGTTCTTACTGCATACTGCTTGCCATCTAATTATTAAAAATCAACTGAATAAAATTAAAATAATTTTCAAAAAAAATATATTTTTGTCTGCCATATAGATAAATTCAGAAAAATATAGAATGAAAACTTAAAACAAATCAACATGACGTCAAAACCCGTTAACAATATTTGCTGCATAGGCGCCGGATACGTCGGAGGCCCGACGATGGCAGTAATCGCACAAAAATGCCCGGAAATAAAAGTAACCGTAGTTGATATCAATGAACAACGCATTGCTGACTGGAACGATGAGAACCTGGATAAATTGCCGATATATGAGCCCGGACTGAAAGAGGTAGTTGCAGAAGCAAGAGGCAGAAACCTGTTTTTTTCAACAGAAATCGATAAAGCCATTGATGAAGCAGAAATGATATTCATGTCTGTCAATACGCCTACCAAAACATATGGAAAAGGCAAGAACATGGCAGCAGACCTGAAGTTTGTTGAACTTTCAGCCAGGAGAATAGCGGAAGTAGCCAAAGACGATAAGATTGTTGTCGAAAAATCTACCTTGCCCGTGAGAACTGCCGAAGCAATTAAAAATATCCTTGATAATGCAGGAAATAATGTCAATTTCCAGATTCTTTCCAACCCGGAATTCCTCGCCGAAGGTACAGCCATTAATGATTTACTCTATGGAGACCGTGTTCTGATTGGCGGCGATCCTACCACGAAAGAAGGCCAGAAAGCCATGGATGCCCTTACCGAGGTATATGCTCACTGGATGCCCAGGGAAAGGATATTACAGACCAATGTGTGGTCTTCAGAACTTTCAAAACTGACCGCCAATGCTTTTCTTGCCCAACGTGTTTCTTCCATTAATGCCATGAGCGCTGTATGTGAAAAAACCGGCGCTGACATCGATGAAATTGAAAGAGCCGTGGGAACGGACAGCCGTGTTGGACCTAAATTCCTGAAAACTTCAGTGGGTTTCGGAGGCTCCTGTTTCCAGAAAGATATTATGAACCTCGTATATATTTGTCGTAGCCTTGGTTTACAGGAAGTAGCTGATTACTGGGAGCAGGTCATCATTATGAACGATTACCAGAAAAGGCGCTTTGCTGAAAATATCATTACAACATTGTACAATACCGTATCCGGGAAGAAAATTGCATTCCTCGGATGGGCATTTAAAAAAGACACAAACGATACCCGGGAAACAGCCGCAATGTATGTTGCCGATTATTTGATTGATGACCAGGCCAATATCCATGCTTATGATCCAAAGGTATCACCCCAACAGATGTATGAGGATTTGAATTACCTCAATACCAGGAGTGAAAAAGAAAATGAGGAACTGCTACATACCGAAAATGACCCTTATAAAGCCATGAATGATGCACATGCCATAGCAGTTTTAACCGAATGGGACGAATTTAAAGATTACGACTGGCAGAAAGTTTATGATAATATGAAGAAGCCGGCTTTCGTCTTTGATGGCCGAAACATCCTCGACGGAGAAAAACTGAGTAAAATAGGCTTTAAGGTCTACCAAATAGGAAAAGCAAATCCCACGAAGTGGTAGGGGGTTAGTAAGCAGTTGCAGTTGCAGTACTTCTTCGCTGAAGTTGCGGAGGATGAAAAGATTAGTAGACAATAAGCAATAAGAGGTATACAGGGAGGTGATAACCCTAAAAGGGTCTTCAAGCCTTTAAGCTCTTCGTCTTATACCGTAGACAACAATACTTTCTTCAGAAAGTACCCGGCAAGATAAGCACCGTCTTGTCCGGTAACACCGGTAATAAGGGCTATTTTACTCATAAAAAAATTTAAACTTATTTATTAACGGGCGTTTTACGCTCATTTTTTGCTTCTTCCTTTTCTCTAAAGTTCCCGGATAATATTCTTTTATTGTTTACCAGGGGAGGTAATTCTTCTATCTTCATTTTCCTGTATTCCCTCTTTTCCTGTGGTGTAAAATTGTTGTAATCCTTTTTACGAATAAGATATACTGGAATATAAGTAAAGAAAGAAGCCAACACAATTTCTATTGCCACCAATTTAATAATGCCGATAGATTGGAATAAGAAAACCATTATAATAAAAGAAACATTGAAAGCCAGAATAAATAATGTGGTTTTTATATGTGATTTGTTTAAGAATAACAAACGATGATGAACATGCCTTTTATCAGGAGAAAAAGGACTTTTGCCTTTAAACGCTCTTATGAGAAAAACACGGAGGGTGTCATAAAGTGGGACAATTAATATGCCTATAGACACTGCAGGAGCAGAGGCTATGTTATATTTATGCGGAATGGCGTTCAACTCATTAAATTGAATGATAAGGTACGCCAGGCTAAAGCCAAGGATCAAAGAACCGGTATCACCCATGAAAACTTTATTTGGACCACGTGAAAGATTATAATAAAAAAAAGTAGCAAAACCACCAATCAGCGCAAAAGAAATTATAGCCAACTGATATTGTTGTATAAGGAAAAACCATATACCAAGGGTGAATGCAGCTAATATTCCAACACCGGAAGCAAGACCGTCTATCCCGTCAATAAGGTTAAAACTGTTTGTGATTACAACAATAACAAAAATTGTCAGGAGGGAACCAATCAAAGGATTTAAAGAATAAATATTTAGAAAACCATGGAGAGAGTTAAACTGTACTCCCCCTATTACAACAATAAATGTTGCTGCCAATACCTGGCCGAGTAGCTTTTTCAAAGGATCAATCACAACGATATCATCTTTCAGCCCTATAAAAAAGACAATAAGCAACCCAACCATAAAACTCTGACAATGAACACATTTAGTAAAATCAACAAAAATTAACAGGGCCAAACTCAATGCTGCAAATACTGCAAAACCACCTAGAGACGGGACATTACCCTTATGTGAAGTTCTGCCGTTGGGCACATCAACTAAATGCTTAATTTTTGCAACTTTAACAACCGGGGGTATAATAAATGCAGTAATAAGTGCGGCAGTAATAAACACCCCAAATATAGCTAAAGTAGGATTATTTGTAAGGAAATGTTCCATGATATTTTTTTTTCTTACTGCAAAAAGTAAACCAAATTAATGGTTATAGCGTATATTTTAAGTAATTGTTTCAAAGCTAAGCAAATTTTCTTTAACAAAAAAAGTAAGTTCCATAAATAAAGGGTTTTAAAATGTCAACTTAAAATGAATTATTTACTTTTATTTAGGGCTTCACTTTCTCATTCATATGTATAACCGGTTGACATAAAAAGTTACACACATTATAATAATTTGTTCATTTACCTAAACTGTTTACAAAAGAAATATAAGATTAATAAAATCTTAAACATTCTTCTTTTTAACTATAAGACTCTATTTAAAAGAAATTAGTTGCGTTAACACGGATATTTTTTTAAATTGTTCAAAAACAGAAGGGGTATAAAGCTTAAAAGAGAAATTGTAAGATTCAGAAATATGAATTGAATTTCACTTTTTTCTAACTATAGATTATATTGAAACCTTTCAGGCTTCCAAAACCTGAAAGGTCTGATAGTATCGAAAATTTATTGATCAAATTCACTTGGCACGTAATATTGATTGCCTGTTTGAGGTTTTCTGTAAATAACTACATCTACAGAATCTGTATCTTGACAATCAGATTTTTGTTTATTAGTCACTTCCACATCAAATGTTTTAGTGATAGATACTGCATTAGGATTAAAGGGGACATAAAATGTTTCTTTGGCTGAAGCATTATCCACAGTATCTGCTGGTTCCCATGAATACTCAAAAACAGAAAACTCAGAGGAGGGTGTGGTATTAGCATCTAAGTCGACAGTATCTCCATAACAGAGAGGATTTGGATTTGCTGTGATATCAGGTACAGGTGTTTCATAAACAGTAACAGTAGTATCGGTTGTACTTTCACAGCCGTCTGTATTTACCACTCCAACTGTCACTTCAACAATGGCATCACCATAATCCTGCCATTCTACTTGAATTGTTTCATCATCGGATGATCCGCTTACTATATCTCCGCCAATAACTGTCCAGTCAAAGTAATGGTCTACATTGTCATCTTTATCCACATAATAAATTTGTGTTGAGTTTTGACATACTGAAGTGTCACCAATAATTTCCGGTGCAGGCACCGGCGACACAGTTATCTCAACTGCATCTCCCAGGTCATCTGCAGCAGCCTCAACTCCACTCGAATCTTTAAGAGATTCTACAGAATAGCTCCCGGTCGTTGTTATAGTATCCACCTCATAAGGTGTAGTACCTATATCAGATACAGTGATTGAGCCAGAAGCAGGATGCTCATAAGTCAATTCCCATGGCCCCTCGCCTGTTAATTCAAAACGCAGAGTAGCTGTATTTCCTTCACAGATATCAGCCTGGATTGCCTCTAATTCCACCGTAGGTGAAGTATACTCTGTAGACCCAAAGGTATAAGGATGCTCATCCAACGTTTGTGCATTATTGGTTTCTACAGTCTGATCGGTTTCATCAATTAAATCTCCGGCATCGTTCCATTGATTATCAGTATCGTTCCATTCAACAATTCTCAGGTCATTAGAATAATCATCCACAATTTTATCCAGTTCACTGTCATCATCCCAATAGATTTGAACTTTCGACTGAGCTCCATCCGGTCCTTTAACTCTCCAGAACTCTTCCTGGCTGACGGTAGCCAGGTTTGCATCTGTATTGTTTGGATTATAACCCGCATCAGCAGGATTCTGGTTATAATACTGAGCTTGCCACCTGTCGGTTGAAGAGGGTTCAAGTACATCAACCCAGCCTAATTTTCCCTGGTCTCCAACAGGATATTCAAAACTTCCGTTGCTTATAATCTGTTTATCCAATGGTCCGTCAATATAGTCGCTGCTGCCTGCTCCTGAAACAACATCTTCGTCTGTATTGGACAGATAAAGCACACTGGTGTCTGCTGTGTGAATAATACCATTTGTTAAATTTAACCGGTTATCTATATCCACGGAATCTGTCAGCAGTAAGCCGTCTGAATTATCCAGTTTCAGATTATAAAAGGCATTTTCACCTATAAAAGAATTAGAGATGGTTTGTTGTGAGGATCCGCTGAATTCAACAATAGCGCCTGACGCATCTCCGGCATCAAAAATACCATCTAACCGGGCAAGATCACCCAAAAGGGTTATTTTATTATCGTAAGCACTGTTGTTCAGGGTTGGACCGTTTATGATCAAAGAATCACAAATTACCAGGTCATTTAATGGAAGCATACGGACTCCTGTACCAGAAAATATTAACTTTCTTAGTGTATCATGTTTTGTTGAAATGGTATATTCGCCATCACCCTTATATTCAAGAGCACCTCCGGAACATGTAAAAAATTCATCATAATCCCCACCGGGTAATTTACCTAAGCCGAGAGAGATTGTTCCCTCGCCTGTTACTTCTCCAAGATAGTGCCCGTAAGTATTTCCTAAATCCAATACTCCACCGGATAATATGCTGGTTTTATAGGGTTCTATTGAAAAATATTTCGGTTCTGAAGGTACATAAACAGAAT
>JAWLEB010000067.1:0-10467 GCA_041686375.1 Bacteroidales bacterium | reverse complement strand
CCCCTTTCCACGGTGTACTGGCTGACCGGTTGGGAAGGAAGCGTGTATTGATGCCTGCTATCATCCTCTATGGAATTAGTGGTTTCAGTATTGCTTTTACGAAAGATTTTTACGGGATACTCATTCTAAGAGGCCTACAGGGAATAGGGGCAGCAGGCATGATGAGCCTTGGGGTTACTTTGATCGGGGATATTTTCAAAGAAAAAGCCAGGGCAGTCGCAATGGGCTACCGCAGCAGCGCCCAGTCTCTTGTTAATGCAGGAATTCCATTCTTATCCGGTGCTGTCGCTACACTAACCTGGTTTTATCCTTTTTATATTTATGTTCTTGCGCTTCCTCTTGCTTTAATGGTCAGTTTGCGGCTAAATCTCAACGAGACATTAAGTCAGTCAACTTTAAAAGACTATTTCAAATCCATCTTTCTGGTAATTAAAGATAGAAAAACGCAATGGGTCTACATTTCCAACTTCTTTATTTTTATTTTCCTATACTGCCTGATCGTTTATGCACCTATCCTGATTGTCGAGGAACTAGAACTTTCAACCACATATACAGGTCTGATGCTTTCTGTAGGCTCGGCCATAGCTGCTATCACTTCTTCTCAGTCCGGAAAGCTGTTCTACCGTTTTAAAATCTACAAGATCATTACGATCGGGTTCCTTTTTTGCGGCAGCGGATTATTCCTTATTTCACTTGCTTTGAATTTTATATTTCTCTTAGCTTGCGTTATCGTATGGGGAATTGGTTTTGGGTTGGTTTTTCCTGCATTGAATACTGTCGTCACACAATTGGTTTCCTCTCACCTGAGGGCAGGAATTGTTTCGGGCTTCACAATAATGACTTATATAGGACAAACCGCTTCTCCTCCTCTTTTTGGAACGATACTTGGCCAGTCTAACCTCCAGACTGTATTTTTAACTGCCGGTTTATTAACACTTATCCCAATCACCTTCACCCTTATCATGCATTTTGTTTACAGGAAATTGTAAACTGTTTCGGCAACTGGTCAATCATATAGACACTTTCAGAAGCAGAAGATAATTTATGAATGATCATCAGCTAATAAGAGAGTATACAGTGTCGGCAGCGTTTTACTTCCTGCTTCATTCTTCATACTTTGATTCAGCGGGCAGGGATTCTTCTTCCGATAATTAACGCGAAATCTGAAAACACCTACAATACCCTATAGCAGTAATTTAATCTCTTTTAAAAGTACCTTATCAACAGGCTCTTCCGGCAAGCTCTATACCTGTACATCTATCACATCCTGATATTTAATTTCTTGTTCAGGATAAACAACCACAATGTTATTATCCGGAAATAGCTGATCGAGTTTTTCGGGAATTTGCGCAATATCTTTATTGTAAGAAACTGTTTGCTTCCTGGCCTTTACAACAACCAACAAATCCTCATTCTCAAGCTTTTTCGAAATGATAGCCAACATCTCAAGACACTTTGCTTGTCGATACACAACATCAAATTTTTTGCTGCTTTTCTCAAAGAACTGTTTGAGTTTTTCGTGAGTCTCTTCATATCCCCAGAAAACCATTTGACTGCCGGTATGTCCGCAAATATCACAGATATCTGAAACCCATTCATAAAAACCTACTTCATACTCAGTATTTGGCGGCATTAAAACATGGATTGTATTGATCAAATTCACAGCTGAATTGATGCGGGATACATATACGGTTTTTCCCGTTTTCTGAAGAAGGTTATTAGGCAGTGAACCAAAAAAGAAATCTTTCGTTGGTGTTTCTTTATGCCACCCTAAAACTACTTTGTTAATACTTAGTTCTTTTATTGCTCTTGAAATTCCATCCGCCACATTGGTATCAATGCGGGTAATAACTTTTGACAGCACATCTGTTGAAGATGCCTGTTCTTTAGCAGTCTCAAGTAAAGATGTGTAACTTTTTATCTTTTCGGAAGCCCGGTTATCATCTTCTATAATATTAATCGGATAAAGGGGTTGATCTGAATTATCATCCTTAATAATAATAGCAAAAGAAATCAGTTTTTCAAGAGTATCCGGATTAAAAACAGGGGTTGAATCAAGCAACTTTCCCTTTTTTGATTTTAGTAGTTCCTTTTAAATTTATCTTCCGGCCTTTCTTTCAAGCTCTTTCATCTTGGCTTTGAATAATTTCAGCCGATCTGGTTTCCCAATTATGGTTACCACATCGTTGTGAAGCAACATTGTGTCCCCATCCGGGGTGATGGTCTCATCTCCTCTCTCTATGATAGCCACTAAAATACCATTGGGCACATCAATTTCCTTTATCTTACGGTTCAGGAAGCGCCTGTGTACGGGATAGTTCTCATCCAGTACGATGCTAATATATCTTTCATCATGGAGTAAATACTCCTTCACTTCCCGGGCCGACTTCTTGGACAAAAGTACCTCAAGGAAATTATCTCTTTCAGTAATATCCATCAAACGAGACAATATTCTCAGCAACAGCTTATTATTTTCTTTCGGCGCAACAATAAAAAAGAAAACATGAATCCTGTCGGTTGAAGATATCCCATGCTTGGTGACATCCTTTTTTATACCCTTTTCAGACAAGACTATATAAGTAAAAGGTTCTGATACTTTTGCGCATGAGGCAAACGAAATGGAAATTTGCGGGATCACCAATTCTGTGTCAAAAGGACTCGTTCTGAAAAATTCATCAATAATCTCTTGTTTGGGTAATTTATACTTGTCGGCAATCTCCAAGGAAATATTTTCTACCAAATCATCAAAAGATCTTCGTTTTAGTGCTAACACTCCTTTCTTCAAGAAAATCACCTCTGCATCGGTAACGAGTCTGTCGAATTTATCTTCTTCGCGTAGTCCTTTTTCTTTTATAATATAGAGAAATTCATTTTCAATTTGATC
This sequence comes from Bacteroidales bacterium, assembly GCA_041686375.1. Classification (GTDB taxonomy): domain Bacteria; phylum Bacteroidota; class Bacteroidia; order Bacteroidales; family UBA12077; genus JAGXLC01. The sequence continues at coordinate 7,583 of JAWLEB010000067.1, read as the reverse complement.
GTATTTATGCTGCCCCAGCAAAGCAAACCAATGATATACAGCACCTTTCCTACCCACCTTTCCTTTTACGTAATAATTATACCAGATGATACTAATGATTATTAAAAGAAAAGAAAAAAGTGTAGGTCCCCATCCCATATAAACAATAAGAACAAAAGATGAAAACATGCCAAAAACCTGCACCCATGGATAAAAAGGAGACATAAACCCAGGGTCGTAAGATTCTATTTTACTGTTTCTGAATACGATCACAGCAAGATTAATAAAGAAAAATATCAGTAGCTGAAATGCACTGGCCATCTTGGCTATACCTTCCTCACTAACGAAAAGTATGATAATGATCATCACCAAAGAGGTAATTATGATAGAAAAAACAGGAACGCGGAATCTTTTATCAACTTTACCGAATATAGGAGGTAAAATTTTATCACGTGCCATCGCCAAGGGATAGCGGGATGATGACATAAGACCTGCATTACCTGTAGAAGCAAATGCTGCCATAGCCGCAAGGACAACAATAATCAATGTAACCCTCGAGGGGAGCCACTCAAGGGTATGATAGGCTAAAGTTGCAACAGGCGTAAGGTCTTGAGCAAAATTTTCTTTGTCAATAAATGCAACCATAAGGAAGGTACCCAGTACATATATCAATATGGTAACTGAAAGTGAAAGGATCATTCCCAACGGAATATTCCTTTCCGGCTTTTTTATCTCTTCTGCAACACTGGCAATTTTGGTGAGTCCGGCATACGATACAAAAACGAAGCCCACAGTAGCCAGTAATCCTGCAATTCCATCATCAAGAAAAGGAGAAAAATTGCTATTCTTGCTCAGAGACAAAGAGTTATCCCCGGCAAACTGAAACATTCCGTCTACAATTATTAGTCCCAACACAGATACAAGGAGAATAACAAATAAATTCTGTATCCACGAACTTTTTTTTGACCCCATAATATTAATGAAGGCAAAAAACACAGTTAATATAACCGCTACAGGCTTTATTGGGATGTCAAAAACCAACGAGCTATAGGCTCCAATACCGATCAAAGCAAAAGCTGATTTAAGCACCAGCGCCAAATAAGTTCCTACTCCACCTACTGTTCCGACCAAAGGGCCAAATGTCCTGTCAATTATGTAATAAGCTCCGCCTGCCTTTGGAATTGCTGTTGTAATTTCTGCAAAACTCAACATGGGAGGTATAATCAACAACCCGGAGATAAAGTAGGCCAGGAATACGGAAGGGCCGGTATAGTGTGCTGCAATGCCCGGCAACAGGAAGAAACCACTGCTAAACATAGCTCCTGTGCTCATTGCAAAAACGCTGAAAAGGCCCAGTTCTTTTTTGAGTTTTTTATCCTTCTGCATAGATGCTTTTAAATACTTAAATAATTATGTTAAAACTTAATCCCAGTTCACCTTAACGAATGTTATCTAATACTGAATTTCCTATGTAATTAAATCCCTTTATCAGTTTCATTTAGTTTTTCTTAAAAAAGGCATTGAATATATTTAAATATACACATATGTTCAATGTAATATTTAAGGAGACAAAATAATAAATTTTCTTCAAATATATCCCCTGATAAAAATAATTATACACCCTCCACCTACCTTTTTATATCCGGCAAAATTTACAACATAACTTATATACCAATTTAACCTGAATTATTCAGGTTAAATCCATTCATAAAAATAAAATCATAATAGGGTACTGTTATTAAGTATAACACCAAAATTGAAATGATTGTTTCATTTTGATAAAGTTTAATTAACAGTTTGATTTCTAATGATTTATTTTCGTCAATTTTGACATTTTAAGATTTTAAAAGCATGGAACCCGAGATATTCCCGACAAGGCTATACCTGAATTTCCACGGCTTCATTGTATTTAACCTGCTGTTCCGGGTAAACAACCACGATATTATTATTTTCATAATGCTGATCAAGTTTTTCAGGTATCTGCTTCATATCTTTACTATAAGAAACAGTACCTTTTCGTGCCTTTATCACTACCAATAAGTCTTCTTCTTCTATGGTGTCAGAAAGCTCACTAAGCATCTCAACACACCTTGCATTATGATAAATGACATCAAAAGATTTCGTTTGTTTATCCAGGTAATGCTGAATCCATTTGTGAGTACCTGAATAGCCCCAGAATACCATCTGGCTGTCTGTATGAATGCAAATATCGCATATATCTGACACCCATTCAAAAAAGCCGTCTTCATATTCAGCATTTGGAGGCATTAATAAATGAATTTTATTAATGAGACTAACAGATGAATTAATTCTTACTACATAAATTGTTTTGCCCGTCTTCCTCAATAAGTTGCTCAACAAAGAACCAAAGAAAAAATCCCTGGTTGGTGTTTTATCATGCCAGCCAATCACTACTTTGTTAGCCATCAATTCCTTAACAGTTCGAGAAATACCATCAGCTACATTTGTATCAACTCTTGTAATGATTTCAGCAAACTGATCAGTAGAAGCTGCATGCTCTCTTGCTGATTCAAGCATGTTGGAATAGGAATGAACTTTGTTTTCAGCATCTACATCGTCCTCGACAATATTGATCGGATAAATAGGCTGATCCACATAATCATCTTTAATAATTAAAGCGAAAGCAACCAGTTTATCAATTGTTGATGGATTGGATATTGGAATTAAGATACGTTCTTCAGGTCTGGATTTGATATCGTCTTCTTTCTCCCTTGCAACAGCAATATTCTTCCCTGCTCTTTCAGTTACAAAACTACTCACCAGGCAGGTTAAAAGCACCAGGATTATTGTGGCATTCATCGTAGTTTCGTGGACAATATCCATATTATACCCCACTATGATGATAGCAATTGCAGACGCGGCTCTTGAATTGGTCAATCCAAAAATCAAATTACGCTCGTTATTCGTAAATTTAAATAATTTCTGTGTAATGTATGCAGACAGAAACTTACTTACCATTGCTACAGCCACTAAAACGGATATAACCCATAAGATTGCATTGCCCTGAAAAAGAACCTTGAGATTAACCAGCATACCCACACTGATAAGAAAGAAGGGAATAAACAGTGTGTGGCCGATGAATACGATCCTGTTCATCAGGGGTGAACCCTTAGGAATAAGCCTGTTAAGAGCTAAACCTGCGAAGAATGCGCCAATAATAGGCTCAATATGAGCAAATTCCGCGATAACTGCAGAAACAAATACGATAGTCAGAACGAATATATATTCCAGACTGCTGTATCCATCATAATTTCTAAAGAACCACTTGCTAAGACGAGGAAAAACCCAATTAACTACAAAAAGAAAACCAACAAAATAACCTATATATTTGACCCAAAAAAAGAAATTGATTTCACCCACAGCAGATTCTGCTATAACCGCCAGCATGAGCAACGCAATAGTGTCTGCAATAATAGTTCCGCTAATACTCACATTAACACTACGACTGTTTGAAATCCCTAAGCGACTGACTATTGGGTAAGAAACAAGTGTTTGGGTGGAAATCATGCTACTAATTAACAACGATGCCAGTAATGAAAAGTCCAGCAAATAATAAGAAACGACATAACTTAAACTAAAAGGAATCAGAAAAGTAAGCGCTCCATATGAAATACCTTTTTCCTTATTTTTTTTAAAATCCTTTATATCGATTTCCAGTCCTGCCAAAAACATCAGGTATAACAGACCAATGGTTCCAAAGATTGAAAATTCAAGTTCTTCAGAGAGCAGATTAAGGCCATTGGGGCCCACAAGTACTCCAGCCAGTATTAAGCCAATAATTTCAGGTATCTTAATCGCTCGAAATAAGGTAGGCGCTAACAAAATAATGACTAAAACCAGTGCAAATATCATGACCGGATTTTCAAGCGGAAAGGTAATATTTAATAGGGTCGTTAAATAAAGCATAAATCGTTATTTTAGGTTAAAACACTGGTTTTAAAAAAAAAGTTTGAGCTATTCAATTTTCAATTTCCGGGGAAAAAGGTATTAAACAGAACCCTTCGCTGAAAATCATATTCCGGAATATAATGAAACACATCCGGTTTTAAGCAAATTTCAAGATCATCACGTTTCCCTATACGCCGCAAACGTTCTGCGCCTTCACTTTGTAACAACTTTTCTTTCAGTAGCCGGAAATCAACTTGTTTTCCTTTTAGCTTCTGCTCGAGATACCAGGTACAAGTTTCATCCTCTTCTGCTTTCTCCTCTGAACCAAATCCCATAGCCACAAGGCTGACAATTTCGGGATTTAATTTAGTTATATGATTCACGATAAATTGAGCATTGCCAAAAGTAGCGATAAAAATCCGTGAAGCTTTTTCGGCATGGACAATCCCCTGTGTACCAGCAGAAGAAGTTAAGATAACGGTTTTGTCTTCCAGATTAAAATCAGAAACGTCTGAAGGTGAGTTGCCAAAATCGAAACCTTCCGGGGGGAAACTGTTCCGCTCACCTGCAAGGTAATAATCCGGATGTTTCTCTTTTAATGCATACGCTCTTTTCAAATCACCAACCGGAATAACCGCTTCCACCAACTTTTGAAAACACGACAAGATCGTATTCCCGGCACGAAACACATCTACGATTAATGTAACTCCTCTGGCCTGCTTTGCCCCTTCAAGGCAGGAATAACGCTTTATTTCCATAGAATTGTTCTAATATTAGCTTTCAAACTACAAAATTCAGGTGGAAAATTACATAAAAATTATTGATCCGAATAAACTGTTTACAATACCAGGAATGCTAAAGTATAAGAAAAGGCGCTATAATCGGCAATATTAGACAAAATCAAAAAATCACAACATTGATTTATATAAAGACAGATTTACAGTTGCCGATAAGCGCCTTGCCTTTTTATACAAGATTCATAGATTGAACGAATGATTTAATTCGGGCATCCATGTTGTCTTTATGATCTATTAATTGTTTTATAAAAGCTGAACCGACTATACCACCATTGGCATATTGACAAGCCTCCTGAAACTTATCTCTATCACTAATCTGGAGATCAGCCATGACAGGTATATCTTGCCTCACTTCCCGGATGGTTTCCACATAATCTAACTGGTTCATTTTATTCGTATTAACCTTGGTAGAACCAGAAGGTACCATATAAACAAAACCTTCTGCATCCGGGAGAATAGTTACGAGTCTTTGCCTGTTAGTAGTTGGAGCTAAAAATAAGATATTATACACATTGTTGTTGCTGAAGTAGGTTTTGTAATGCTCCCGGTAAATCTCAACCGGCAAATCCGGTATAATTACCCCATCAATGCCTGTTTCTCTGCATCTATTGCAGAATTTTTCCACTCCAAGATGAAAAACAGGGTTCATATAACTCATTAACAAAATAGGAATTTCCGTTATCTGACGTATGCTTTCCAACTGTTCAAACAGAAGAGAAAGATTCATACCATTTTTCAATGATACTTTGTTGCTTTCCTGAACTACCGGTCCATCAGCCATAGGATCAGAAAACGGAACACCCAGTTTAATCATATCAGCACCTGCTTCTTCCAGTTTTTTTATAATTTCAACTGTATCATCTTTTTGTGGATATCCTGCTGTAAAGTACACGGACATTACATTTTTGGATTTCCTCTGAAATAATTGATCAATTCTATTCATTTAAGTAAAGTTTTGATTTTTAACATTTTATTTTCTATTTTCTTTGCGTTTTAAGTTTTTAAATCCACGAAACCCTCCTGCTTGCATAGCAGACACAGCAATACTTATCCATAAACTTTTCTCTACAAGTTTTTAATGAGGAGTTCATTATTTAAATGTTTCTCGTATGTTTCTAAATCTTTGCTGCCCCTACCAGAAAGGTTGACAACAAGAACATCGCCTTTTTTTGTTTCTGTTTTACTCAATGCAGCCAGGGCATGTGCAGATTCCATAGCCGGAAAGATTCCTTCTTTTCTTATGCACACATAAGCTGCCTTCAGGGCTTCTTCATCTGTTACTTCGCTGAAATTAACCCTTTTGGTATGAAAAAGGTGTGGATATGCTGGTCCAATTCCCGGATAATCGAGTCCTGAAGAAATAGAGTAAGGTTCAGTGATTTGTCCGTGCTCATCCTGTATAACCATCGTTTTGCTTCCATGCAATATACCCAGGGTTCCTTTACTCATTGTTGCTGCTGTTTTGCCACTGTTAATCCCTTTCCCTGCTGCTTCAATTGCATGTAATTTAACATCTGTATTGTCGGAAAATGGATAAAATATGCCGGCTGCATTGCTGCCTCCTCCAACACAAGCTATAATGTGGTCAGGATTCTCCTTTCCGGTTTTTTCCAGCAATTGAGCTTTAACTTCATTGCCTATAACAGCTTGAAGACGGGTAACCAGATCGGGATAAGGATGAGGCCCAACAACCGATCCGATGATGTAATGGCTTTCGGGATTACTAACCCAATCGCCTATTGCCTCGTTAACTGCATCTTTTAATGTTTTGTTCCCTGTTTTCACCGGCACAACCCTGGCGCCTAAAAGCTCCATTTGCTGAACATTGCTCGGCTGCTTTTTCATATCCGTCTCGCCCATATAAATCACACATTCCTTGTTCTTTAATGCACAAACGGTGGCGGTCGCCAGTCCATGCTGTCCGGCACCTGTTTCGGCAACAATTCTCTTTTTTCCAAGCTTTTCAGCCAGCAAAATCTGGCCTACTGTGTTGTTGATTTTATGGGCTCCTGTATGATTCAGGTCTTCCCGCTTTAAATAAATATGTTTGGAATAATACCTGGAAAGATTTTCTGCATAGTAGAGTGGACTAGGTCTTCCAACATAATCTCTCAATAAGGATTTGTATTCATTTTGGAAATCAGCACTCTGAATAATGTCCAAATAATTACGCCTTAATTCTTCAATATTAGGATTCAGCAATTCAGGGACATAAGCCCCTCCATAGTTGCCGTAATAACCTTTTTGATCTACCTGATAACTTTGTTTTTCCATAATTTTAATTTTTAATGATTACTGTATTTTAATTTTCTATTTGTATTTGGTTGATTGTTTTACTATCAAAACTGCTAAAAACAAAAAAAGCCCATCGTGAGAGAACGATGGGCTTTGAATCCTGGGTACTATGGCCTTACTCTCACAATGTGTTTGTGCAGAATTTAAGCCACCACCAATTATTTCTACTTACTAAGTTCATACGTTTAAAATTTTATTTAAAATAAAAAAAGCTCATCGTGAGTACGATGAGCTTTAATTTCTTATACAGCTATCTTTCCTCACGAAGTTCGTGTGAAAAATAGCGGCCACCATATATTTGATGTATTCAGCTTCATAATTTTTTACTTGTTTAACTTTGCAAATATATAAAATATAATTATCCCTCAAAAAATTTCTTTTAATTTTGAATAGAAAAATTATGAGTGAATTATCAATAATCACCCGGCAAACAAAAATGGCAGATGTCATTCATAAAAACTATCTGCTTCTGCCCGTAATCAACAGGTTTGGAATAAAATTAGGGTTCGGTGACCGTACCGTGGAAGAAATCTGCAGCGATGCAAGCATTAATCTTTCTTTCTTTCTGGATATCATCAACACCTATCATAATGAACATTATTT
>JAWLEB010000066.1:0-10774 GCA_041686375.1 Bacteroidales bacterium | reverse complement strand
GGAACCCGACTTTTACACTCTCACCCAAACCAACCACTACTACCCCTTCGGCATGCGCATCACAGGCCTTTCCGAAGGAGGCAGCAGCAACCGCTACCTTTACAACGACAAAGAGTTTCAGGATGATTTTGAGTTGAATTGGTATGATTTTCATGCGCGTTTTTATATGCCAGATATAGGACGTACAACTACCATGGATCCTCATGCAGAAAATTACGAAAATAAGTCCCCTTATAGTTTCATGGGTAATAATCCAATAAAGAATATTGACCCAACTGGTATGGATTGGTATACAAGTACAGATGGTACAGCTACAATGTGGAAGGAAGGTAGTGCAGATATTGAAGGGTATAAAAATATTGGAGCAACATATACTCAAACAATAGGTGACGGTGTGACAATAAGCTACAGCCAAAATGAAGCTTCTTCTATTACATTTAATTCTGCCGATAATTCAAGTTGGGAAACTAGTCAAACTTCTGAATATAGTAACTGTTACAAGGCAAGTACTGCAATGGTGAAAAATGAAGGTGCAGAGACTGGAGGAAGAGCAAATGAAATTTTGGTTACAGAAGGAACGGATAAAGGAAGAGCTGGTAATGCTTCAGCAAATGCACAAGAAGGGATAAGTGCCATTGATAATACAATAGAGAATGGAGAACCCTTAATAGTTGGTGTTGATTATAGAGATGGGCATCCAGGTAATGCAGATAAAAGAACGGATCATTTTATTGTTGTAAGAGGCAAAACAGAACAATTGTCTAATGGACAGGTTACCTCAAAAACTTATAATTATATGGATCCAGGGACAAGCCATTCATCAAAAGGAACAAGCCCATCTCGTACTTTAAGTATTACAAATAATAGGATTACAGGAAAGCATATGAATAATCCTAAACTAAAAGTTGTTGTTACTACAGTTAGACCAAACAAATAATAAAATAATGAAAAAGATATTATTTTTTACAGCAATTGCATTAATAATGTATTCTTGTACCAGTAATTGTCAAGAAAAACAATATTCAAACTTTAGGAATAAATTTATTCAAAGAGAATTACCGATAAATATTCCAGGGGGTTGTAGTAATCGGTCTGCTAATGATTCTAGTAATATAACCAAAGAGGAAGCTTCACTTTTTTTAAAAATTGATGAAAAGAATTGGAAACACAATAATGACTATTATTACAACACAGGATGCAGTTTTATAATAAGTGAATTATTAGATGGGATAATATATTTCCGCGCATTTTTGCCATTTGATTTCTCAAAACAAGTTTCTGAAAGTGTTTTGGTAATATTTAATAATGAAGGACAACTGGTTGATTCACTTTCAGTTCAAGGTAATATTGGGGACAACTTAACGTATAAAGGATATATTACTAAAAATCTCAATATTATTGTAAAGTATGAAGAATTGTTACTCGATGAATATGGAAGCACTAAAATTATAAAACGAAAAGAAAAATATCATATAGGTAAGAATGGTAGAATTCAACAAATAGAATAAAAGGAACCTTGAAATATTCAGTGAAATGTTCTTTGGTATGATTACGGGGCACGGTTTTATGATGCGCAGATTGCAAGGTGGCATGTGATTGACCCGCACGCGGAGAATTATTACAATACGTCACCATATGCGTATGTAGCAAATAACCCCATAATATTTATTGATCCGGATGGTAGGGATATATGGCATATTAATGAAGAAGGGGAGGTCGTTTATCATGACCCTGATTATACGGATGCAGATAAATTTTATATGGTTGACAGTGATGGGAAATTAACTGGGCAATCAATTGAGTTTGAGTATGAGACAGTTGACTCACATGAAGCAATAGAAATACCTGTAGAGGGTATGGATGATCCTCAAACTATAACACTTTTTACTTTATCAGGCGATGAAAGTGGCACAGAATTATTTGAGTTTTTTGATAAAACAACTACAAAGGAGTGGCATCATGGAATGACCGGAGAAGAGGGTTCAGGAGATAATATTGTAGGAACAATGCATCATAAAAGTAAATCAGCAGTTGGCAGTTATATTAGTAGGACTCAGGATCGAGGAAATGTAAGAGAGCTTAATCACAACCATCCACGAGGAACCTATCCGTCGGGACCGGATATTGATAATGCTGCAGCATATCAAAGCAGACATCCTAATATAAGACTTAATGTTTATCCGTCCGGACATAATAGATACATACCATACAATAAAAATTCTAACAAAAATCTTAGTGGAGTTCCTGTTGCACGCCCAATGCCCTCAATTGGTCCCCCACTATTAATGCGAAATAAATTATGAAAAAAATGGTATTTTACATTCTGGCGTTTATATTGTTTTCTGAGGTTGTTGTTGCTGAGAAAAACAACAAAGATTCTTTACCACTCATCGTTATAAAGAATGTCGAATTAATAGCTTTGATTAATAATTTTATTGATTTTGAAAAAAAACATGACTGTTATCATCCAAATGCAATTTATGTAATAAATGTAGAGATGCAAAGTGATAATCAAATCAATTTTACTTTGTTTAATTCAGGGACAAAAAAATATAAAGTATATGCTGTTGAAAACTATTGTTTTATTGAAAATAATCATATCTTTTATGTTAGCTTTGATCAATTGCCCAATTCTTGGTATGAAAAGACAGGTGTAAATCAAGCCGTTAAATTAGATGACAAAAAAGAACGTATCTTTTATATCAATGAGCCTATATTTACAGCATGGTATTTCCGGTACGAAAATGGTAGTTTTTTTATTGATGATAAACGTAAATGTAAAAATATTCCTTCTGAAATCGATTAAATATCAATCAAAGGATAGCATTATAACGGTTCTTTGACAATTGGTACGATTACGGGGCGAGGTTTTATGATGCGGAGATTGCCAGGTGGCATGTGATTGACCCGCATGCTGAGAATTATTATTCTACTTCGACATATGCATACGCTGCTAACAATCCCATCGTATTCACTGACCCGGATGGTAGAGATATATGGCATATTAATGAAGAGGGAGAAATAATTTATCATGACCCTGATTACACGGATGCAGATAAATTTCATATTGTTGATAGTGATGGAAATATAATTGATGGGCAATCAATCGAGTTTGAGTACGGAACTGTTGAATCAGTAGAAGAAGTGAATATAAGAGGTAGATGGCCAGATCAAACTCGTACAGATGAAACATTAACTTTATTTGATATTAAGGGTGATGAAAATGCAACAGAGCTATTTGAATTTTTTGCAGATCCAGATAATACCACGACCGTTGAGTGGACTCATGCTAAATTAGGAGAAGATGGTTCAGAAAAGAATATAGTAGGCACAATGCATCATGAAAGAGGCACTGGAGTGGGAAATTACATAAGTCGAAATAATCCGGGTAATTTAAGAGAACTTAATCACAGTCATCCCAGTGGTGGTTATCCATCACAACCGGATATTGATAATGCTGCAAGATATCAAAGTAGGCACCCTAATATTTGGCTTCAGGTTTATATATCAGGACATGGATATATTCCTTATAATAAAAATTCAAGACATATACACGGGGTTCGAGCAGGAAGCTTAAGGCCTTTACCTTCAGTAGGTCCACCAACATTAATACCATGAAAATTATGAAAAAATTAGTTTTTTACATTTTGATACTTATGTTGTTTTCTAGTGCCATTATTGCCAAAGATAATAACAAGGATTCTTTACCGCTCATTGATATAACAAATGAAGATCTATTAGCTTTGATTGATAGTTTTATTAAATTTGAAAAAAAACATGATTGTTACCACTCTGATTATATATATGTGTTAGCAGTTAATAAACAAAGTGATAATCTTTTTTCTATTGAAATAGCATCTTTAGGAGCATTAAAATTTGTTATATTAGATCAAGATAAATATTGTTTTTTTAAAAACGAACATATGTTTTATGTTAGAGGAGATGAACCGCCAGAAACTTGGTTTAGAAAAACAGGTGAAAAACAACCAATAGAACTGAATGATTTAGAAGAAGAAGTTTACCTTGTTACTGCAGATCTTTCAAGTTGGCGTTGCTGGTATAAAAATGGCGAGTTTAGCATATATGATAAACATGAATGTAGATATAAACCATCTCAAAACAATTAAAAAACAATCAAAAAATAGCATTATAACGGTTCTTTGACAATTGGTATGATTACGGGGCGAGGTTTTATGATGCGCAGATTGGTAGGTGGCATAGGGTGGATCCGCTGGCGGAGAAGTATTATCCCATTAGTCCTTATGCTTATGTGGCGAATAATCCACTTATTTTTATTGATCCGGATGGTAAACAAATCGTTGGAGTTACCAGAAGTGATGCCAGAAAAATGCATAGAGATCTTAATACAATGTTCGGTGACGAGCAGTTTGACCAATTTAGATCCTTAATTACAAGATCTGGTACAACATTTGATAAAATAGATGATAGTGCTTTAGAAAGTGCATTGGAAGGTCTTGAAGGTGATAATTTAGCATTAGCACAGATGGTTGCTGGTGCCATTAACTCTGAAGATATTCACAAAATTGAGTTTGTAAGCGGTGACTTTCTTTCAAATGAAGGAGCACAAGCAATTATAGCTGCAGCTCCAGATTTTGAGAAAGCATTAACAAGTGGGAATCCAAACAGTTGGATTGTTGAATGGAGAGAAGGTGGGCTTAATGTACCTACCGAATCTGGCTCACATTCATTTGTTAAGACTAAAGCAAGAGGTAAAGAAAGAGCTCGTTTATCTGGACATGAAGTTTTTGGACACGGCATTCCATCAGCGAGAGGAATTGAGGAAAGTGCCAACAACGCTAATGCAGTTCGTGCTGAAAATTTAATACGAAGAGTTATGGGTATGGAACAATGGGATGGTAGCGGTCATACAGGACCTGGCCCTTCACCTGACCCGTATAAACTCCCTATAATTAGGTAAAAAAATGAAGACTATATTTATTTTCTTATTGATATTGAGTAATTGTACTTCTTGCCATGCTCAAAAAGAAATGAAAGAATTAGATGAAAAAAGCAAATCTTTTTCATTAGCTATGCAAAGTAGAGAAAAAGCAGATAAAGTATTGCGTCTTTTTGACACAATACTTGCCCCCAAACTTTTATATTCTATTGATGATATACATTATTTGGTCATAATAAAAATTGACCAGAGTTTCTCTGAGTATTATATTAAAATGACCTCAAATAGCAATATTTCTGATGTTCGTTTATTAGACAAAATAGAAGGGAAATCCGAATTATTATTTAGAGCATTTGATTTCGAAAAGTATAGCTCAGAATTAATATTTGACAACCGAGGTATAATCAGTGTTAAAAAGTATTTTGTTATAAAAGATGAAAATGGAAACAGGTATGGAGAATGTAGTGTACTATCTCTTCCATTTGTTCATATTGATGATCAATTGGATATGTATTGCATAAAGCGATTAGCTGAAATTGTTTATTCATTTGATTTAGATTGGGAATAATAATACTATTGATGGCTATGTTGTAATTGGTATGATTACGGAGCGAGGTTTTATGATGCGCAAATTGCTAGGTGGCATAGTGTTGACCCGCACGCTGAAAAATATTATTCTATATCACCTTATGCGTATGTGGCGAATAATCCAATATATTATATTGACCCAGATGGAATGGAAATTAGAATACACTATAATGATGACGATTATATCGTTTATGCACCCGGAATGGATTATGATGGCGACAATAAATTTGTTTCAACTATAGTAAATACTTTAAATGAAATAAATGAACTTGAATATGGACAAACTGTAATATCTCGTTTAACGGATGATGCTGATAATATTTTTTCTATTACTGATGATTTTGGAAGTGTTGAAAATTCTTATGAATTCAGAGGAAAGGAAGGTGGTGCAATAATAAAAGCAGCAGCTATTTTATCTGGAAGTTTTGACCAAGGAGTAGAAAATTTAGGTCATGAATTATTTCATGGATATCAATTAGAGATGGGACAAAGTCCATTTTCAATAGATAGTGAAGTTGGAGCAACTTTGTTTGGAAAGAGTTTAAGATTAGGATTTTCATTTTACCAAGGACAAGATCCGCAAGCTTCTTTGCAATACAGTCAAGCTATGAGTAATTTATTAATGGCTCGTGATTTTAATTTAACGGATTTTCAGAAAGCTGTAAATAATTTTAACCTAAATTGAGCGATTCATGATTTCGGTGTCCCTCTTGCTTTCGCTTAATCAAAAAAACATGGATTAGTTATCAGGAGGGATCTGTTTTTGTTAAAAATAAGCCGGTTTGTTGGCTGTTTTTTACAAAAAAGTCAGGTTTTTCATCATTTTTTTGCTGTCAGGACACGCCTTTCCCTTTCCCAGCAAGGGATTCGTGAGTTTTTGCGGCATGTTCGTTTTTTTTTACGCATATTGTATCTTGGGCGGCGACTGACATAGCTTCCATATTTCTTCAAAGTTGATGGTTTGGTAAATGGTATTGGTGACCTTCATTACAGTGTGCCGGGCATGTGAGCATATCTTAACGGCAAAGTCAACGAGCATTCTTCTGAATGTACTGGGGTAAACTGTAACCGGAATCATCTTTGCAGTAACGTCTTGCTTGTATGCCTCAAAAAGAAAGTGTGTAAAGACGAGTATAAAGTAATAAGCCCTGTTCATCCCAAATGATTTTGCCTTTTGTTATTTGCTCAAAAGCCCCATAATCCAACTGATTAACATAGTCTTTAACATCCTGGTATATCTTTCCTGTGGTGATATAGTGAACATGAAGCTTCTGTTCAAAGAACTCATAAGCTTTTTGATCCGCAAAACCACTATCGGCACAAATCAAAATAGGCACATCCGGGGAGTATCTCTTGCGGATAAGATTTACCACTGCGCTGATCCTGTCAATATAATCGGTGCCATGGTTTGAATGAGCACTCCCTTTTCTGAACATGACATCTATAAGAAATCTACCCCAGCTAATGTGAAGAGGTTGAAAGCCCTTCTTGCGTTTATAGGTAACCTCGTTGCCTTGCCGTTTGTTGGCAGTGTCATTGTCTAACACCATGGTATCAATACCCAGTTGAATGACCATGGGTTGGTCTTTGAGTAATCGCCAAATAAACAGCTCGTGTAATATTTTGTTGAACATGAAGTTGCCCACATTGGATAACTTCACAAAAAAACGCTTGATCTGATGTGAAGATGCCATTTGTGTGGACTTGCACTCGAGTAAAGCAGCATACGCTTGGTCATTTTTGACTTTATCAAAGCCGCTTATAGCCATGTTTGTACCATCCATGAAAAACGCAAGCATCTGTTTTATAAACTGTTGCAATTGAAGCCCCTTTTTGCTTTTTGAGGTAAGCGAAAATAACATGCTCATTATAAGCCCATAAAAGCCTGTCTGCTGCACGTAGCGAAGAAATAAGGGGAGCCCCCCACGTCCGGAAATTTTATCGTTTGTTATGCCGATTTTTGTTATCTTAGTACCCATAAAAGATAGTCTTGTGCACCCAATTGGTGATGTGTTTTTTGTTTTGTTTTCCACATCTAAAATACACATAATCAATGGAGTAAGCAAGCTATCTTTTATTTTTTTCATCAAAAAACGCTCAACTTAGGTATAACAAAAAATCCTTTACCAATGAAGAAACTATTGATCCTTGGCGGCGGTACAGCCGGCACCATTATGGCGAACAAACTGAACAAAGCCCTTGACAAAGAAGAATGGGATATCACCATTGTGGACAGGGAAAAGACCCACCATTACCAGCCGGGGTATTTGTTCATTCCGTTCGGAATATATAACAAACAGGATGTGGAAAAACCCAAGGCCAATTTTTTTCCGCCGGGGGTGAATGTAATTTTCTCTGACATTGAACAAATCGAGGCAGATAAGAATAAGGTTATTCTGGACGGAGGCAGGGTATTGCCCTATGACTACCTGGTGGTTGCCACCGGAACCCAGAGCCGGCCGGATGAAACCCCTGGCCTGACAGGTCCGAACTGGTACAAAAACATTTTTGACTTTTACACCCTGGAGGGTGCACTTGCATTGAAGCAGCATCTGAAATCATGGGAGGGTGGCAAGCTTGTGGTTGCCATCACCGAAATCCCCTTTAAGTGCCCGGTTGCCCCGTTAGAATTTGTGTTCCTGGCAGAGGCTTTCTTCTCAGAAAAAGGGATTCGCGACAAAGTGGATATTACACTGGTTACCCCTTTGCCGGGAGCTTTTACCAAACCACTTGCGACAAAAATGCTCAGTCAGCTGCTGGTTGAAAAGAACATCAAGGTGGTGACTGATTTCTATATCGAAAAGGTTGACAACGAAAAAAACACCCTGGTGTCTTATGATGAACAGGAGGTCCCTTTTGACTTGCTAACCATCGTTCCGATGAATATGGGATCCGAAATGATCAGCCGCAGCGGATTGGGAGATGATATGAACTATATCCCCACCGATAAACACACCCTTCAATCCAAAGCATATCAAAATATGTTCGTACTCGGAGATGCGGCTGACCTTCCCACTTCCAAAGCAGGTTCTGTGGCACATTTCTCAGCAGACATTGTGTATGAAAACCTCCTCAGCGCCATCGAGGGACGCCCGTTGACTGCCAGCTTTGATGGTCATGCCAACTGTTACATTGAGACCGGTTACGGCAAGGGCGCCCTGATCGACTTCAACTACGATACCGAACCCCTTCCCGGTACGTTTCCCCTGCCTGGTATCGGACCATTTGATCTGCTGAAAAACACAAGCATCAATCACTATGGAAAAATTATGTTCAGATGGATGTACTGGCATATCCTGCTGAAAGGAAAAGAGTTGCCTGTTGAATCAGAAATGACCATGGCAGGAAAACGAAAGGTGGTCAGCTAACCGGAACCCTTAAATATTGATTCTTATGGATGAAAAAAATATTAGCAAAAGAATGGACACCCTGGAACAAAAGCTGGACCAGGTACTTGACCATGTAAATCAACAACGGCTCAGGGCGGAGGCCACTGATGACCTGGTCACCGACCTGTCGCTGATCGGAAAAGAGGTGTACAACGACTCGGTCATAGAACTGGAAAAGCAGGATATTGAGATTGATCCTGACGAGCTCAGACAATTGGGCGTGAACCTGTTGAAAAACATCAGGAATTTCAATGAGATGCTGACCCTGGTTGATAGCATGATGGATCTGAAACAGGATGCTTCTCCCATTTTAAACGAACTCATCATTGAATTCACCAAAAACCTCCACCTGCTCGAAAAGAAAGGCTATTTTGAGTTTGCGCGGGAAATGGGAACGCTGGCAGACAATATCGTTACCGGATTCACCCCGGAAGATCTCCGGATTCTCTCCCAAAATATTGTCCCCCTGCTGCATACATTAAAAGATATGACCCGCCCTGAGCTGCTCAAAACGGTAAACAACGCCATGCAGGCACTAAACGAAAGTCAGCAGGAGCCCCCGCCGTCTTATTCCCTGTTCAAGGTAATGAGAGAGATGAACAGCCGGGAAATGAAGTCTGCCATGGGCTTTATGATCACTTTTCTGAAAAAATTTTCCAAAATTAATAATCATTCAAACCATTAAAAGATAAACAATTATGGCTCAAAAAACGATTGCAGGAAACAATGTGGATGTAGACCAGGAAGGCTATCTTGAAAACCCCGACCAATGGACAAAGGAAATTGCCGCGGAAATAGCCAACGACATTGGCATAGAACTTACTGATAAGCACTTTGAAGTAATCAACTATTTGCGTGAACAGCACGCACAAGGCACCCAGCTCACTATCAGGAAGGTAGGCAAATCAGGCATTACTGATATCAAGGGACTGTATAAACTGTTTCCCGGAGGCCCGCTGAAATATTCTTCCAAAATAGCCGGCATACCAAAACCAACAAGTTGTGTATAACCCAAAACCATTAACGCGATGAACAAAGAAACCAATGAAAAACCCCTGAAGAAGGTTTGCATCATATGTGCCAAAGGGTCCATAGAGGATGTATATGCCACACTGGTCATGGCCAATGGCGCCGTCATGGAGGGGATAGAAGCCAAGGTGTTTTTTACCTTTTTCGGACTGGACGCCATTACCCGAAAACAAATGAAGAAAATCCATACTTCCACCCTTGGAAACCCGGCCATGCGCATGCCAGGCGGGCTACCCTTCCCCTCGATCCTGGGGATGCTGCCGGGTGTTGAGGCCGGTGTGTCAGCCATGATGAAAAAACAAATGGACAATCTGGATATTCCGCCGGTGGATGAATTCCTGGAAATGATCACGGCCGGTGGCGGCGAAATTTTTGCCTGTAAGCTGGCCATGGACATGTTTAAACTGAAACAGGAAGACCTGTGGGAAGGTTGCAGCGGTGTATTGACCATTGGTGACTTTTACAGTCATTGCGGCGGAGACAACACCCAGATCATTTTCACCTGATCCACAAAACCGAATTTTTTTATGTGCGGCAAATCCCGGATATGACAAAAAGCAGGGTGTCCAACTAAATGGATACTCAAAACTTCTTTTCCATAATACTTGTTTTCCCGTGCAAATCGGGGTCAACAGCTCAAATTTCGTAGCGCCCACACAAAAATCAAGCAGTTACACAGACGAAATGTGTAGCTGCTTTTGTGTTTTTCATGGCTTTTGATTATTTTCGCTTTTTAGTGAATGAATACAACTCTGAATGAAGGTTCGAAAAACCTGTAGCCATAATCATCTCCCAATACTTCTCCCCACTGAACAAGCGCTATAAAACAAGCTTCTCCGGCGAATATACC
>JAWLEB010000065.1:0-10895 GCA_041686375.1 Bacteroidales bacterium | reverse complement strand
ATTAGTTGGTGTTTGTGTTTTGATGGTTTGGAGTATGGTATTGGGGTTTTGCCTTGTATGGAGAATTTTGTTCAGTTGATTCGTTTCTTTATTTCTTTCCTGTATAGCTCCATGAGTTTATCGTTGTATATGGAATTACCTAACGGGTATAACTATTTTTTTCTTTTTAAGTTTCTCAACCTGCGTTTGCGTTCTTATAATTTTCGTTGCCAGTCTTGTTTCCTTTACAGCATAACAAAAAGTGAATTAATGAAAGAAACATGAATATAAAATGATGTTTTCATTTCTCTTTATTGTTTTAGGTTAAACTTAACTATTTTAGGTTCAGGTGTGTAATGTATTGCAAATAATTCTGTCTCCTTATCATTTACACAAATATATTCGACATCTAAATTTAGCTTAAAATGAGTTTTGGGTTCACCCTTCCAATTATAGATCAAAACATGTTTGCCTGTGGAAAGTTTATAAAAGTTGGGTTTTATTCTTATTTTTTTTACTCCCCGGTTATCGACTGATAGTATCTCAAGAATTCCCCCAACAGTTGCCGTAGACACGACTCTTTTTTTATCCGGGTTAAGAATTAACTTAGTTTTATAAGCAGCTGATTTTTTTCTATTAGAATATTTAATCTCATCATTAGGATAATTGAATTTAGTCCTTATTATCCCTTTTTTGTCTGCTATTCCATATCTCCCGTTTTTAAGCTCACTTAATCTTCCTTCTGTGGGTATTGGTTCTGAAAATTCTTCATGATTTAAAGGATTTTCAATCTTTTTTTCTTTGCAGGAATAAGAGAATATTAGAATTAGTGAAAAAAATATGTACTTCATATATGCCAATTTTTTTATTGAATTCGGCTTCCTGTTTCTTCGCGGTGTTTTAACCCTGACCAACTGGCTATGAAAAAAAAGGAGCCTATGAGTGCAATAATGATAAAACTATCAAATTCAAATGCTGGGTTTGCGTAAAGGTTAAAAAGAGCATTGCCGGGTATAAACTTTGCAAAATAAAGATCTTTTATTTGTTCCATTAATTTAAAATAAAACTCTATGCTGACCCAAAACGGGAAGAAAACAAGGCCAATAATTCTATTTCGAAAAACAGTGATAAAAAATAATCCAAATAAACCTGCACATATTAGTGCAATCGTTTGATTGAAAATTCCGGCATACGGAATTGAACTTGTTAAATCAAAAAAAGCATACTCAAATTTCAGTATTCCAAGAATATAATATAATATAACATTCAAGAATAATATGAACAATGAAAACAATATTATCAAAAGGATTTTCCCGATAAGGTAAGACTGCTTGCTTAATCCCATTGCTATTAACTTGCGAAATGACCCCTCGCTAAAATCATTGCCTATACTGTTTACAAAAAAAATGGCCATGATAAGAAGGCTATAAATTGCAAAATGTGCAGAGAAATTTGTAAAGAAGTCATCACTTATAGTAGTTGAATCAACTATTTGATAAGATAGACTTATAGGGGTTAAATTAAGGTAAACTATTAAAAACAGAAACAAAACATTTGAATGGCGAAAAAGCTTCACAAGTTCTATTTTAAAGGCTATTATATAATTTCGCATAGTTTAATTTTTATTCTTATAGAATGAATAATAATTTTCAATTGAACCAAATTTTTCAAATATCTTTTTTTTACTCATCACCGATAATAATTGTCCCTCATCAATTAACCCAACATGATCTGCTATTCGTTCAACCTCGTCCAGTAAATGGGTGCAGATTAGTATCGTTTTCCCTTGTTTATTTAAATCAGAGATTAATTTCCTGATAAATATAAAACCATCGGGATCGATTGCTTTATAAGGTTCATCCCATATTAAAAACTCAGGATTGCCTATTAATGAGTTTGCAATAGATAATCTTTTTTTCATCCCCTGAGACATTTTTTTAACACGCTTATATTTATGATTTTCAAGGCCAACCAGGTCGATTAATTTATTTATTTTGGATATAGGTTCTTTTTTTAAGATTGAAGTTACCCTGAGATTTTTGTAGGCGCTCATATCGCGCATAAAACCATCCTCTTCCAGTATAATACCTGTCTCTTTGCCTGAAAAATTGTTGCCATTTTTATAAGAAATTTGTCCTGTGTATTTCGATAATGATAACAGACAGTTTACCAGGGTGGATTTCCCGCTGCCGTTAGGCCCCAGTAAACAGAATATGCTGCCGGGTTCAATATAAAATGAAACATCTTTCAAGGCTTGAAATTTACCATAGAATTTGTTCAGATTTTTTATTTGCAGCATTTTTATAAATTTTGTAAACCTTACCCGATTTCAAGTTTATATCGAGTAAGGTTTTATTTAATATAATTTAAATTATGTACACTCTACTCCACAAGATGCATAAAGAGCCAAAACAGAAGTAGGTATACCCGCTATGAAAGCTGCTTTTTCTACCCAGTTGCTATCTTCAATTTCTTGTAATTTCATTCTCACACATTTATTCCAGCAACCTTTAGCATCAAAATCGTTCAAGGTAAACTTTGCTATTTCTTTTTCAAGATCATATTCTATCGAAACCCTTCCAATATGTTTTTCTTTATTATTAAACTGATGTATGCTAATAATTCCTTTAGAAGGACTTTTTTTAATAGTAGAAACTAATTTTGTATCCTTATTTTTTGGATTGAATTCCAATACTATATATTTTTCTGAAAGGGTCGATTTTACATGATTTTTATTTGTAGTCAACGTTAAATATGATTTTGTCTCATCTTCTCCTTTTGTATTGATAGATCCTCCATATTTGTATTCTTTAATCTCAATTTCATCAATTGAATTCACATTAAGAAATGAAAGGATTTTATCAAAGTTAATATTTTTTTCTAAAGTTTTTTTATTGATAGAAGAGTCTTCGACTTCGGATATTTTTTTATCTGTGTAAGATTCAGTTTCACAGCTTGCTAAACTAAATAATTTAACTATAGCAATAGATAATAGAATTTTGCATTTCATAATTTATTAAATTTGTAATGTTTTACATTGGCACAATGCATTTTGGTTTCATGTTTCATGTTTCGTGTTTCATGTTACCATTTTGCATTGTGTTTTTCTAATAGAATTTAGATAATCTAAAATAATACTACCCTTTGGGGAGAAGAAAGATTTTTCGTTCTTTGCGCCTACCGCCTGGTAGGTATGAATGGGTTGGTTGTTATTTTATTTTAAGTGAAGATTATATACACCTCCTTTCTTATAATTGTTTTGTTCTCATACTATGGTCATACTATAGTCATACTATAGTCAGTCTGTTGTTATTCAGTTGTTTGTGTATTTTTGATGAAATTTGAAGTTTGCAATACGAAAGTATGTAAAAACATTTACTCTCCAAAAGATTTTTTAGCGTTTTTTTATTTTTTGACTTAATTTACTGATTTACAGTATTCAGTATTTGTGGGCTCATGTTAATTTAAAATGTTTCTATATTAATTGGTATTTATGTTCTGACGGTTTGGGGTATGGTATTGAGTTACCTGACATAAACATAAAAATACTTTTAGTGCAGCTGTTTATTAATTTCTTATCTGTAGTGTTTTATGAGTTTATCGGTGTTGGGTTTGTTAGATATTTATACCTATTTTTTTTCATTAAATGCTTAATGCAGAAATATTTTTCAGGTTATTAAGCTTTTTTTCTTCGATTGTTTGGGATTTTTAATTCGAAAGACATTGACTCCCTCAGCAAAAATCTGGTAGCCAGGTTGGGGATTGTCTGTTCGGTTTATAACTGCTTTGATAATAACATTAAATACATGCTCTGCCTCTTCAGTTTTAATATCCCGTTTGCCAAAATCCATTTCGACTTCGTATTTACTGAAGATTTCCCTGATGTTTCTTTCTTTCTGTTTATTTTTCTGATTCTTTTTTCTTTTGTGCAATTCTGCTGCTATTATAACGAAAGTTTTGTCCTCTTTTATGATTTCTTTCTGTGAATTCGAGAAAGTTTGCATAAAAAAAATATAAAGAAGATGCATGATTCTTTGCATCCTTTATGAATCTTAGTAAAAGCAGAAGAGACGCACACAGAACTTAATCCCAATTACCTTGGAGCTATTGCACCGGGAGATAATAGCAGTAAACAGAGTTTAAGAAACGCATATAGCAAAGATTTTGATTTTGACATTCCAGAAGATGTTGAACTGTATGAAAAACCGGATTTGGAAAAAGAGGTGATAGAGTTAGATTCAATCTAGCTTTTTTATATAAAATTAATAGCAGTCTTTACCGAAATTATGAACGTAACGGTTTCACTTGAGGCTCTTAAAAACCGCCTGCAGGCACTCATCGCCGGCCTCCCTAACGTGGACTGGCTGGCTCCGGGTACTTTTACGAATTTGCTGGATAAAAACAGGTTGGCTTTTTTTGATTGCATTTTCCTGTAGACAGTTTATATTTAAACATTCAATTGAATTTCCCTGTTTAAGTCATTGAATAAAATCTTATTTTTTATGGAAAACGATAAAAAGTTACGCGAACGGCTGGTAAAAATGATCAGACAGGGAAGTGCATTCATGCCTCTATCTGAGCGGTTTGGTTCCATTTCCTATGAAAGTGCTGGTGTGAAAGTAGAAGGCTTTTCCCATACCATATGGGAGCTGGCAGAACATATGCGTATTGCATTGCACGACCTGGTAGAATATTCAAAAGACTCGCATTTTGAATCACCACCCTGGCCGGATGGATATTGGCCTTCTAATCCCGGTCCCGGCTCAGAAAAAGAATGGCTGGAGTCGGTTCAGCGGGTGCACGATCTGATGGATGAAATGATAAAGTTGGTAGAAGATCCGGCTAATGATCTGCTTGCGCCTTTTGAGGCCAATCCGGATCATAACCTGCTGCGTCAGGCCACCATTTTTGTGGAACATAATGCTTATCATCTTGGGCAGATAGCCATGCTAAGCAAGGCCATTGAACGGAGGGATGGTAGATAGGCTTTTAGCAATTGGCAATTAGTCTTTGGCTTTGGGGCAGGCAAAAGCTTCATTTCGTCTACTACTCTCTCTTATTAATAACCATGAGTAAACAAACAATTATGATATATCCTTGTTTCATTGTTTGATTGTTTTCCGGGAAGAGCTGCAAGTAAAGGAAGTTACTTCCCTGAGAAAACTAGTTGTCATTTTTTCTGAGTTGTTTTTGTATAGTTTGAATTAAGAATATAATGCAGGAAAGTTATTAATAAAGAAATAAGTTTATTGAATGACATGAGATTAAAGGATACCTGGCTTTTAGTGATTGGGTTTGTTTTTTTCTGGAACTCCGGATTCATTGGAGCTGAGTATGGGTTACCCTATACCGGTCCGTTTACCTTACTGTTCTGGCGTTACCTGGCCCTTACCGGGCTTCTTTTTTTATACCTGTTGGTACGAAGACGTTTTTACTGGCCAGGAGGAAGAGTGGTCATGCCTAATATGGTAGTGGGCGTTCTGGCGCATGGTGTTTGGTTAGGGTGTGTGCTGCTGGCGCTGGATCATAATGTTCCGGCAGGAATAGTAGCCCTGGTAGTAGCATTGCAGCCTCTGGTCACAGGAGCATTTTCCGGCCTGGTTACAGGTGAGCCTGCATCATTATTTACCTGGCTCGGTTTGTTTATTGGCTTCGGAGGTATAGCTCTCCCTGTGTTTACCCGGATTGATTTTCAGGATGCGGGTTCCGTATTTGGTTATTTGGTTCCTCTTGGTTCTGTGGTGGCAATTACGATAGCCAGTTTGATCCAACGCAGAATGGAAGTGAAGCAAAATATAAGGCCACTGCCGCTGGATCTCGCCCTTTTTTACCAATGTCTGGCCACTACAGTTGTCATGGTGTTTCCAGCTATATTTTTCGAAAATCTTTACGCCCAATGGACACAACCGTTTATTTTAACTATGATCTGGCTTATTCTTGCCGTGTCATTGGGAGCGTATGCCCTTATGTGGATGCTTATTAAACGAATTGATGCTACAAGAGTAGCCAGTCTGTTCTATCTTGGTCCTCCCGTCACGATGCTGATGGCATGGATTGCTTTTGGTGACATTCTTCAGCCGGTGGATATAGCCGGATTAATTGTTGTTTTTACTGGTGTTTCATTAACCCAGTTTCGAATAAAGATTCCATCGAAAAGAAGTTTTCTCAAAAGATAAAGAAGAACCGGTGCAAATAGGGTAATAATACTATAGAGAAAGCATAATAATATTATTTCCACCTATCCGGCATATTACCTGGAATGTCCCAGCGGCATAATACCTAGCGGTGACTCCTTTTCGGGGAGCTCTAACAATTGGATCAATTCTTCATCCTGGAAAGCTCCGACAAAGACAGTCCCCAAGTCAAGTGATTCTGCCTGCAGATATATATTCTGTGCCACTGCTCCTGTCTCAATATGGACATATCGCTGGGCTCTTTCTCCATATTTGTTGGCGGTTCGTTCATATACACCTGTCATAACTATATTAGCCGATGCCTGCCGGATACAACTTTGTCCAAGCGCAGCCGATGCAAGTTTTTTGCCAATTTCTCCTTCCAATACTAACCTAAGCTCATGTTCTCCTGGATGGTACCAGTATACGCCTTCGTCCAGACCTTCTACCCGGGAAGCTATCAAATAAATTTCCATAGGATACAGAGCTCCCGCACTGGGTGCCGTGCGCTTACCGCCCATCCATTCATCGCCCTTCCATTGGGCGGGAGGCTGTTCCATTTTTTCTGTAATCCCCTGTGCTGCCCACAAAATTTGTCCGATATCGGATAAAGTAAGAGGTTTATCTGAAAATTCCCTCACTGAGCGCCGGTTTTCTAAGGTGCTTTCTATTGACACGTCTCCTTTGGTACCTGGAGATGGTAGGGAGATTGCATCTCCATCTTTGTTCCCTGGTTCCTGTGAATTACACTGTATTCCTGCAAATAATCCGGTTAACAGGAAAATGCTACAAATCAATTTCATATTTATTAATAATTTAGGGGTTTAAAATTTGCAAGCTTGTACCGTTTTTAATGTGATTCCGCTGTCTCCCGTCATCCACCCTGCCTTACAACAATCATTATCCCGGGAATTTTAAGAGGTTTATGTCTTAAGCATAACTTTGCAATTCTTTTTAAAAATTGTACAACGCATGATTCACATGCTTTATTATATTTGTATGTATAAGCTTTAATCCGATGTTTAAAAAAATTGTTTATATCATCATTGCTTTTCTGTTGTTAACTACCACAACAGGTATTGTTCTTTCGGAGCATTATTGTGAAAAAATGCCTGATTCGTTTCATGTGGGAGCAATTGCTGATGATCCTTGTGATCACTCGCAGGAATACTGCGACATCGAAACAATTACCATAAAGGTAGAATCCGATTTTACCAAAACAATCCAAAAAATTAACTTTGATCAGTTAGTTATCCAATCCCCTGAATCCGGTAATCTATTACAGGAAAATGTGCCGGAGAAGGAACCTGTATATACCTTTTCTACTTATAAGCTTCCTAAGACGCAAACGGTATTGGCCCTTTTGCAATCCTACCTTTTATAAGTTCACAATCCACTTAAATCAGGTTAAAATTATCCCTGAACCAGGGAGATCAAACTGATGCAGTCAACCTGTTTTGAATCATGGTCTCCACACTTTGGGCCTGTCTATATATTCAATCTATATTAACAAAGTTGATTTATCTGAACTTATAAAAATGTAAAATTCAAAATGAAAACAAGAAAATTCATATTAAGAATCGGTACATTGGTTGTTATACCCTTTTTGGTATTAACAGCTTGTGAAACCAGAGAAGACATTTCCATTAAACCCATTGAGGGATCCTATCAAGGAATCTTCACCAGAGCGGACGATTCAACAAACCTTACCCGGAAAAAACAGAATAAAAATGCCACTGCCACTGTCCGTCATGCAGATGATGGCGTTATCGAAGTCCATTTTCATGGTCAAATGATGGATACCACCATGATGCTCAATTATTACGATCATCATGACAATGTGATGGTATGCCTGACAGGCGATGATTTTGAAAATATGTACGGCCATATGTCGGGAGATGAGCATATGTCAGATGGTATGATGGATCATATGAATGATGGTGAGACAGAATGGATGCATCACATGAATGAAGAACATCAGGATGGTGATGAGCATTTCGGGGGGGTTGACATGAATAGTCACACGTTTGACTTTCAATTCAGGATGATGGATGATGGAGTGCCATATTACCTGAATTTTCAGGGTGTAAAACAATAAAAATGAATGTACTATGATAATCAAAGTTCTGATTGTATCGGCTATTCTCATAGCCTTCATCATGCTACCGTTTGTATTACATCAGTTGTTCGATAGAAGATCTGAATTTATACTACATAAGTGTCCATTTGATGAAGACTGGGAGAAAAGAGCAAAAGGATGTTCATCCTGCCAGTTGAAAGAACTGGCTGATTGTCCTGAGAATAAAGAAGGATCTAAAAAGAAAAAATATCTGTATAACCAATAAAATTAATAAGCCATGAAACTAATCAAAGCATATATACGCTACAACAAAACCGAAGAAGTCTATTTTGGACTTAAAAAAGCAGGATTTTGCTGCATGACTTTCGTAGAATGCGAAGGAACAGGCCAGTATTCCGACCAGGAAAAAGAACACATCAGTGATAAATTTCCTTTTGCCGAGCCTTACCGGATCATTAAACTCGAAATTGTGATTGCTGATGAACACATTGATCAAGTGGTTGATATCATCCGTAAAAATGCCCTTACCGGGTATCGCGGCGATGGTATGGTCATCCTTTCACCGGTAGAAGAGGTTTATAAAGTGAGAACGGATGAGAAGGGCCATTTGGCCATGTAAGTTGTTAATTTTTCGTGCCTGCAACCCAGGCCTCAATTGAAGCAGGAATGGACCATGGACCGTACCTTATAAACATGTAAAAGAAATTGGTTTGCCGGTGGTAAAATGTAAAAGAGAAAGATTTCGGCAGACCAGTTACAGGTAAAACCAACATATTATGGAACAGTCAAATTTCAAAGTATATAGCATGGAGTGCTGCGAAAAGATAAGTTGCCCTGAAGAGGGACGTAGCTGCGTCCCTCATACGGACCTTCCCAGAATAGTAATTGTAGGAGGAGGTTTCGCCGGTTTAAATCTGATAAAAGGTTTGAAGGATATGCCTGTTCAGATTATATTGATTGATAAAAACAATTTCCATCAGTTTTTACTCTTGTTTTATCAGGTTGCTACAAGCGGCATCGAACCGGATAACATCATATTTCCATTTCGTAAAATGTTTAACCATTACAGAAATCTGGTCTTCCGTATGGCAGAAGCGTTAAAAATTGATTCAGCGAATAACAGATTGCATACAACTCTTGGTTACATCGACTATGATTATTTGGTACTTGCAGGGGGAAGTAAAACCAATTTCTTCGAAAACCAGAGGTTTAAAGATAATGGCATGGGTCTAAAATCAATTACCGATGCTTTGGATATTCGAAGTAAGTTATTACAAAACCTGGAAAAAGCGGCAGTTAATTGTACCACGGAAGAAAAAGAGCTGTTTAGCAGTGTGGTAATCGTTGGCGGAGGACCTGCAGGAGTGGAAACTGCTGGAGCTTTGGCTGAATTCAAAAAACATATTTTACCCAAAGATTATCCGGAGCTGAAACAGGAAGACATGAACATTTACCTGGTAGAAGCTGCCGATCGCCTGCTGGGTTTTATGCCTGAAAAGCTATCGGAAAAGACCAGGCAATATCTTACTGGCGTGGGAATAGATGTCTGGCTGAACAGTCCTATAAAAGATTATGACGGTTTTAATGCATACCTTGAAAATGGAAAAATCCTAAAATCTTCTAATTTTATATGGACTGCAGGGGTAAAAGGGATATCGGTCGAAGGACTACCGGCTGATGCTGTTAATAGGCAGAACCGAATTATGGTTGATGCTTATAATCATGTTCATTCATTGCCCAATGTATATGTTATTGGAGATTTAGCCCTTATGCAGACAACAAAATATCCGAATGGGCATCCGTTGGTTGCACAGGTAGCTATTCAGCAGGGTAAAAACCTAGCTGTTAATCTGTGGAAAATGATGAATAAAGAACAGCTTGTACCCTTTGAATACAGGGATAAAGGCTCAATGGCAACCATTGGAAGAAGGAAAGCCGTAGCATCAATTCAAAAAATGCAGTTTGCCGGCTTCTTCGCCTGGCTGATATGGTCGTTCATCCACCTGATATCGCTTATGGGCGTACGTAATAAAATACTGGTAGGCATAAACTGGCTTTGGAATTACCTGACATATGACCGGGGAAACCGTTTGATCATCCGTAAATTCGAAGAAAAAAAGAAGGAAGAACATTTTCTCTTTAAAAATTAAAAACAAAAAAGTTATGAAATCAACAAAGCAGATATTAAAGATTGGTATTTTTTCCGCTTTGATCACATTAATGGCATGCGGGAGAAGTAGCCAGAAGCAAGACAGCAATAAAGGAGCAACTGAAGATATGCACGAACAGCACCGCAACCTGGCGGATAATTTTAAGCACCCCAATGCGGTTCTGCTGGATCAGGTATATCAATTGGATGATACAACCGAGCAGGAAATGGAACACACCATTGATGCTTACCTTCAAATAAAGGAAGCCCTGGCCGGAGAGGATTTAAATACGGTGAATAATGCAATTGCCCTGATGGACAGAAAAATTCAAAAGATTCAAATGCATAGATTTGAAGGAGAAGGGCTCAAAGCATGGAAAAGTCATCGGGAACTTTATCTGGACAAACTGGAAGAGATGCGTCATATTGAAGGCCTTGAAAACAAACGCTCCTACTTCGCACACATCTCCGAAATCGTTTATTGTACCATAAAAAGCTTCGGATTGCAGGAAGG
>JAWLEB010000064.1:0-11671 GCA_041686375.1 Bacteroidales bacterium | reverse complement strand
CCTCGCAGTTGGAAAGACCGTGTCTTTTTTTCAAGTATTTTGGATCGTTATATGATATCCAGGTGTTGCCTTCACTATCTTTCCAGATTAAAGCCTTTTTTTGCCAACATAAAAAACCATAGAATGTTTATTTCCAGCTTCGGATGTACAGAAATGATAAAATTGAGAATATTTCCAGCCTTCCCATGAGCATAACGATTGTGAGGATAAATTTGGAAAGGTTGGGGATATCAGCATAATTTCCCAGAGAGCTAACATTGCCAAATCCCGGACCAACATTTCCTATGGTTGCTACTGAAGCAGAGAAAGCAGTCATCAAATCCATCCCAAGGAAGGAATTTATCAAAGAAGAAATTAAAATCACAATCAGATACACCAGGGTAAAGGTTAGAAAAAACTGCTCCATTTCATGGGTTATTTTTATCTTATCAATCTTCTTAACAATCACAGCTTGTGGATGGAGAAAAATCTGCACCTGTTTTTTGATAGATTTAAAGAGCATTAGAATACGGTCAAATTTCAAACCACCTGAAGTAGAACCAATACAAGCACACTGGATTGAAAAATAGATCAGGATGAGTTGTGAAAAAGCCGGCCATGCAGCAGTATCAGTTGTAGCAAACCCCGTTGTTGTGCCCAGGGAAATTACCTGAAAAGAAGCATACCGAAGGGATTCAGACCAATCTCCAAAATCCGATAAATAAAGCTTCAGTGTCACAAGGAAGACTCCGGAAAAAAGAAAAATCAAATAATAGCGTACCACGGATGAAGTAAAAATGTTATACTTCTTGCCTGTTAAAGTAGCAAAATGAAGTCCGAAGTGTATACCCGACAATACCATAAATATCATGATGATGACTTCAATCGTAACCGAGTTAAAGTGAGCAATACTAGCATTTTTAGGAGAGAATCCCCCTGTAGCGATCGTTGCAAAAGAATGTGTTATGGCATCAAAGAGGGACATTCCGGCTAAGAACAAAGAAATAACTTCCAAAAGCGTTAACCCGATATAAACATAGAGAATAATTTTCAGGATATCACTTGTTTTCGTTCTGAAGCTCTGTTTTGACATTTCGGACAGTTCGCTTCTTATAAGTTTCTGCCTGGAAGAGCTGCTTCTGGGAAAAATGAGCAAAGCAAAAAGTATAACTCCTATACCACCCAGCCAATGGGTTGAAGATCTCCAGAAAAGTAAGCCTGTAGGGATTGCTTCCACTTCTGTCAATATAGAAGAACCTGTCGTAGTATAGCCTGAAACACTTTCAAACCATGCATTAACGATGGTAAATTCACCACCCCACATAAGAAAAGGCAGCATACCAATAATACAGGATGCCACCCAGCCGGAAACAACGATAAAAATACCTTCCTTATATTGGAGATTCTCAGGCTGCTCTATATAAATCAAAGGGAAAACCCCGAAAATAACAGAAATTAAAGCACTGTAGAGAAGAGGTATAAAAGACGATTCTCTTAAAATTCCTGAAATTATAGCGGATACAAACAGGAAAAAAGAGTTAAACAGGAGAATCATTCCCAAATGTCGGATAATAACTGGTCTTCTCATGAATTCCTTTTGACCTTAATTATCATATTATGAATTGCCTCTTTCAGTCTTCTTAACTCACCCCTGGCCTCTATTTTGGTTACAATCTCCTCCTTCCCGGGAGGAAAGTTTTCCAGTTCCTGAGTTAATCTTTCTATCGGTGAAATATAGTAATAATTAAGCAAATAATTAAAAAGGAATAAAAAAATAAAGGCAAGAAGGATGGCAATAATGGCAGGCATAATAGCTCGCTTGGCCTTTTCTTTTAACGTTCCGGCTTCCTCGTACATGCTCTGTTGATTATATTCCATTAAGGCCTGCACTGATTCCTTGACTTTCAAGAAAGCGTGATGGTTTTCTTCATCATACCAGTTCAAACCGGCTCCCCTCTCTAAATCGTCGATAGACCCTTCCCATGTTTGTTTATATCTCTCATATCTGTCTTTTATAGAGTCTATATACTTCTCTTCATTTTTTTCAGTAATATTATTTTGTACAATATGAAACGACGCCAGGAAAAGACTGTCTCCATAATGAATGGCTTCTGCTCCCTCATCCAGGTTCTCCTGCAACAGCAATAATATTCCAGTGTTCTCTCTCTCCAGGGCTTCTATCATTTTTCCGGATGCTTCAATCGAACTGTGGTGCTTACCCATTAAACCAGTAGCAGATTTGCTGATCTTTGAAAATTCAATAATTGTAAAGCTGCCCGAAATTAAGAGCATCACAATGATGAGCAAAAAACCTGAAAGAATCTTGTAGCGTAGCTTCATTTTAATATATTCTAATAACTAAAACATAACAAACCATTATTGCGGTTCAAATTTAATCAAAAAAACGTATGGGTATCTGAACATAAAAATTTTTCCAAAAACTTATGCCTTATTTTGTATCTTATCATTCTGCTCTCTTATATTTTTCTGGATCTTTTGTTTGATCTCCTCAAACTTTTCGGTTTTTTGCTTTGCTTTTTCAATTTCCCGTATACATAAACGCTTTAACAGGCTTTATTTCAACAGATTAATTTGTTGAAAAGATACATGATACCTGCTTATTTTTTTTGTGTTTAGAGAAATTCCTGGCCTCCGTTATTGATTTGAAGCCCGTGAACGGGCCGGAGGTGGGGTATGGCAGATATTGCGGATCAACACAATAAATCGTGGTGCTATTCTCATGCTGTCAAACTAACGACAGTTGCTACACTCCATGAGTAAAGCACCATGCTTTTCAGCATGGTGTCAGTTAAATAAGCCACATCACCATCCCCCACGCGCCTGGGTTATGCAACACCTTCCAGTTCGGGGCGGGGTAACATTCCGGCTTTATCAGCAATATCGTACACGTTTTTCTCTCCTCCTATGGCCATAAAATGAACTCCACTCACACCCTCTGTTTCTTTTAACTGCTGTATTTGTTCAAGAGCAATGTTAATTCCCTCCTGTTTCTGGTCTTCCGCCTGTTCCATTCTTTTAATGATGTCATCCGTAAACGAAATCCCTGAAACATTATCCTTCATGTATTTGGCCATGCGGGCAGATTTCAGCGGTGTAACACCCGCCAGGATATAAACTTTTTCGTGTAGTCCCTGGTCTCTAACCTCTTTCATCCAATTCTGAAAACGCTCCATATCATAAATCACTTGTGTCTGGATAAAATCGGACCCTGCGTTAACTTTTTTCGCCAGGCGCATTACCCTGAAGTCCAAAGGATCGGCAAAAGGATTGGCTGCTGCTCCTATAAATATTTCAGGTGGTGCAGGGTCGGCCTTTTTCGAATTCCTGATCTCATCACCACATTCAAATTTGGCTTCGTCACGCATTTTTTTCAGCATGGCAATTAGCTGAACCGAATCAATATCATGAACATTCTTGGCAGTGGGGTGATTTCCAAAAGACTGATGGTCGCCGGAAAGACAAAGAATATTCTTTATCCCAAGAGCCGAAGCACCAATAACGTCACTCTGAATGGCGAGACGAGTTCTGTCTCTTGTGGTTATCTGCATGACAGGTTCAAGTCCATTCTCTAATGCAACCAGGCTGGCAGCAAATGATGACATTCGAACAATAGCTGTTTGGTTATCTGTAATGTTCACTGCATCAACCGCATTTTTTAACATCTCTACTTTTTTTACTACATTTTCTCTGTCAGCACCTTTAGGAGGACCTAACTCTCCCGTAAAAGCAAAATTGCCTGATTTCAAAATCTGTTCCAGTCTGCTTCCGGATTTTAAGTCTATATTGGTCGCCATATTTTAAAATTCTTTTTCAATATTTTTTATAAAAATTCTACTGCCCTTCTCAGGTATTGCATCTCTTTCAATCTCTCACTCCGTTATTCCTATTCATCAAACAAAACATCTTCCCTGACTATCTTCCTTGGTCCGCCATCCCTGTTAGTTGACCAGTCTTTTGGTGGCTGGTTTTCCATCAGGTTCTCCAGCTTGTCCATTTTTTTCAATCTGTCATAAATCAGTTGCCATGCACATTCCACATTTTCAGGGTCCACTTCACACATGCCATTTGAAGAACCCCCGCACGGGCCATTCATAAGACTTTTAGAACATCTGGCAACAGGGCAAATACCTTCGAATCTATCAAGCACACACTCACCACAACCGGCACAGCGTTCCGCCCATATTCCCTGTTGTACATTTGCTCCAAAAAATTTGGTATTCACTCCCGGCCTGACGACAGCCTCAGGAAAAACTTCAACAAGATATTGAACACCAACACCGCATCCCAGCGAAAGAACTACATCTGCTTCTCTAATCTTTTTTGCAGTAGTTTCATCAAAAAACTCTTTATCACACTGACGGGTAATTGTATTTTCCTTAATATTAAGATTTAAATCATCCTTATCAGCAGCCAGCTTCAATTGTTTGGCAAGTATCCCCACCTCTTTTTCACCTCCGGCCATACATACCGTAACGCATGTTCCGCATCCAAGAACTAATATATTATCAAATTCTTTAACGGAATCAAAAATTTCCTTAAAATCTTTTTGTTCAGCAACAATCATGATATTTCCTCCGTATTTGATTTGGCATGTTCTTCTTCAATAACCTTTTTAATTTTTTCGGTATACTCCCTGGATGTTTGAGCAAAAAGCGGTCCTTCGGAAGCAGCAATATGGAACATTTCGAGTTTTTCAGGATTAATCCCAATCTCTTCGAGTTTCTTTTTCGCCAGTTCAATACGTTTTTTTGCCCTTATATTTCCTTCCAGGAAGTGACAACTACCTACTTCGCATCCTGCAACCATTACTGCATCGGCTCCATCCACAAATGCCTGCAGCAACATATTCACATCCACCTTACCCGTACAGGGAAGCCTGACAATGTGAATATTGGTCGGATATTGCTGCCGCATTGTTCCTGCAAGGTCTGCTGCCGTAAAAGCGCAATAATGACAACAAAAAGCGATTATTTTAGGTTCCTTTTTCGTATTCATCCTTTCTATCTTAATTAAGTTACTTCTTCAATTGGCTCGTGTAGTATATTCTTAAACAATGCATTCTCCTGCATTTCAGTAAATGTAAGCAGTTGAACAGCTTTCCCCGGACATGCTGCCGCACAGTTTCCACATCCCTGACACTTTGCCGGATCAATTTCTGCCTTTCCGTTTTCGTTTACAAAAGGTGCATCAAACACACACTCTCTCAGACAAGTAAGACAGGAAGCACATTTCTCTTCATCAATAACAGAAACCACACCTCCCACTTCCAACACATCTTTGCTGAGTATCGTACCTGCCCTGCCAGCTGCGGCTATGGCCTGCGTAATATTTTCCTCTGTATTTTTCGGGGAATGTGCCAAACCACACAAGAAAACTCCTTCATTGGCAAAATCCACAGGCCTGAGCTTAGTGTGTGCCTCCATAAAATTTCCATGCTCATCCAAAGGAAGTTTCATCAATTCAGACAAGTATCTATTATTTTCATGGTTCGCCACAATACCTGCACTTAAAACAAGCAAATCAGCATTAAGGGCAATATAATCATCAATGACAGTATCTTTTACCGTCACCTGGATTTTGTTTTTTTCTTCTGAAATATCCGGATATTCATCATCCGGAAAGTGGATAAATTTAACGTCAAGCTCACGTGCTTTCCTGTAGAAAATCTCCCTGTAGGTATAGGTTCGCAGGTCGCGATATAATATGTAAACAGTAGCTTTCGAATCTTTCTCCTTAATTGCGATGGCATTTTTGATGGCTTCACTACAACAAACCCTTGAGCAATAGCCATTCTCTTTATTCCGGCTTCCTACACATTGAATCATTACCACTGTCTTAAAGTGCTTTCTGTGTCTGATTTCAGTTTCCAGTTCCCGCTGGGTAATGGCTTTTTTATTCTTTTCATAAAGGAATTCATGCGGTTTATATTCATCAGCGCCAGTTGCAACAATAACAGCGCCATGGGATATTTCTCCATTATGATCACCAGTGATTTCACTTGTAAAATTCCCCACCGATCCATTAATATTGGAGACGGTTGTATTGTTATAGATATGAACCCGTTCGTGTTTCTCTACTTCGTCTATTTGTTGAAAAAGATAGTCCTGCCAGCTGTCACCATCAAGGTTATCATAGAGATAATGTAAGTTACCTCCCAGCCGGTTATCCTTCTCAACCAAGTGAACTTTAAAGCCTTGATTGCCTAATGATAAAGCAGCTGCAATACCGGATATTCCTCCTCCTATAACCAGGGCAGATCTATTTACGTCAATCTGTTTCAAACTCAGGGGCTCCAAAAATTTTGCTTTTCCAATGCTTCCCCTGATAAGACTTTTGGCTTTTGCAGTTGCCTTATCCGGTTCATTCTGGTGCACCCATGCACATTGCTCCCTGATATCGGTCATTTCAAACATGTATTTATTCAGCCCGGCTTCGCGTAAGGTTTCCTGGAATAAATCCTCATGAGTTCTTGGTGTACAGGAAGCAACAATCACACGGTTAAGACTTTTTTCTACGATAATCTCTTTTATTTTCTTTTGTGAGTCTTGCGAGCAAGTGTATAACATATGCTCTGCATGAGCCACGCCCGGAATTTTTTCAATATATTCGGCTACATCAGCTACATCAACTACAGATGCGATATTAATACCGCAATGACAAACAAACACCCCTATTCTGGGTTCCATTCCCTGGATCTGCATCTCATCAGGATAAACCTTCTTCTCAATTTCGGTATTTCTCACACTCTTTAACATCTCGCTTGACATTGCCGCAGCAGCGCTACCCTGCATGACAGTCTCGGGAATATCTTTTGGTCCGCTTCCGGCCCCACAGAAGAACACACCCTCTTTATTGGAATGTAGCGGCGCCAGAGTTTTCTCTTCAAAGAACCCAAACTGATTTGTTTTAACATTCATAATGTCACCCATATTCTGAATGGATGGATTAGCAACTAACCCAACAGACAGTACCACAAGGTCAAATTCCTCTTCTACATATTTTCTGTCTTCTATAAAACTTAAAAGGAGATTTCTGGATACAGGATTTTCCTTAACAGAAGATATCTGGCTCCTGATAAAACGAACATCTGATTCATGGCGGGCTTGTTCATAAAAACTTTCAAAACCTTTACCAAAAGCACGAATATCGGTATAAAAAATGGCTGGTTGCACATCCGGTTCATGTTCTTTGGCAACCATTGCCTCTTTAATGGCATACATACAACATACAGAAGAACAATAATCATTGCCGAGCGTAACATCCCTGCTTCCTACACACTGTATCCATGCAATTTTTTTAGGTGTTTTGCCATCATATGGTCTTTTTAGATGACCTTCGTAAGGACCTGAAGCGCTTAGAATACGCTCAAATTGTATACTTGTCACAACATTCGGATAGATACCGAAACCATATTCCGGTTTTTTAGCAGCATCAAACGGAGAGAAACCACCTGTAGCAATAACAGCGCCTATATTAATTTCAAATTGTTCATCTTTCTGTTCATGATCTATGGCATCAGCTTTACATGTTCTTAAACATTCCATACATTCCGCACAATTTCCGCATTGTAAGCATCTTTGGGCTTCTCGGATTGCTTCTTCTTCGGTAAAAGCATGTTCGATTTCCACAAAGTTGGTTTTCCTTTTGTCAGGATTATTCACACGAGCTTGTATACGACGCACAGAAGTTGTATCAGCAGAGTCCGGAATTCCGGCATGATTATTCAGTTTCATGACCGGTTCACGATGGGTTGTCAAATCACTACCTTCCAGATATCTTTCCACGGATTCAGCCGCCCTATGGCCTTGTGCAACAGCCTCTACAAGAGAAGAAGGGCCCATAACCACATCTCCTCCTGCAAATACGCCCTTTTCAGAAGTTTCAAGGGTTAACGGATCAGTATTGATAAGTCCTTTTTCCGTCTCTACCACTTCTTCAACAGCATCCAGATCACATTCCTGTCCAGTGGCAAGGATAACTGTATCCGCGGTAATGATTTCACTATGACCCGGATCGACCTCAATTGACTTTTTACCATCCTTACTGTGAATAGTCATACAACGATGGACTTCCAGGCCAGTAACAGCTTCATGCTCTGTGATAATTTTAGCAGGACTCCATGAAGTCTTTATTTTCAGGCCCTCCTCTATTGCCTCCTCGATCTCCCAGTCATGAGCAGGCATCTCCCTTTTCGTACGGCGGTATACAATCGTAACATCACTACCCAGTCTTAATGCCGTTCTGGCGACATCAATGGCAACATTCCCTCCACCAATGACCAAGACATTAGAACCAACAGAAGGCCTTACGCCTTCACTTATATCATTCAGAAAAGGAATGCCGTAGAGCACGCCTTTAGCCTGACTACCTTCAAGGGGAATTTTTTTTGCTTTTTGCGCCCCGATAGCCATAAAAACTGACTGGTAACCCTGTTCTTTCAGGCCTTCTATTGTAAAATCCCTGCCTAAAGCCTGACCCGTTTTTACTTCAATACCCTCGTTCACAAGTAGATTTATCTCATAATCCAGGTAATCCTTCGGGAGCCGATAATCTGGAATACCCGTGCGCATCATACCGCCAAGCTTATCCGAAGCTTCAAAAATGGTAACCCGGAACCCTTTTTTCACCAGGTCATAAGCACAAGTCATCCCTGAAGGGCCACCTCCAATAACAGCTATTTTTTCCTTTCTTTGTGGTTTTTCCTCATCATTTTCAGCAGTTGACCGATCAACCGGTTTACCCTGTTGAAGAAGGTCTTTCTCATAATCAGCGACAAAACGCTTCAAATTTCTTACAGAAACTGCCTCATCAATTTCATTCCGATTGCAATCAGCCTCACAAGGATGATGACAAATTCTTCCGCAAATTCCTGCAAAAGGCATTTTTTCCCTGACTAAATCCAGGGCTTCAAGATATTTCTTTTTGGCTATTAAGGAAACATATCCCTGAACATTCACACCCGCCGGACAAGCATTGCGACATGGCGGTGAAAATTCTGATTTATCTATTGTAAACACATTCGGAATTGACTGTGGATACAGCCTGTATATTGCCTTTCGGTCTGATAATTCTCCATTAAAATTGTCTTTCCTTGTTACGGGGCATTCCAACTCACATTCTCCACAACCATTACATTTCTCCTCATCAACATATCGTGCCTTTTTATTGATTTTGACCGAGAAATTTCCGGCCTCACCTTTCATTTCTAATAAATCAGCATAAGAAATGATTTCTATATTCAAATGCCTCCCGGTTTCAACCAGTTTTGGTGAGATCATACACATTGCACAATCATTGGTAGGAAACGTTTTATCCAACCTTGCCATATTTCCACCAATGGAAGGCTCCTTTTCCAGCAAAAAAACTTTTAAACCCAGTTCTGCACTATCCAAAGCAGCCTGCATTCCCGCGATTCCTGCGCCTATAACCAATACTGATCCTCTTGTATTTTCCATATATAACCTGCAGTATTATATTTTATATTCGTTTAGCTAATAATTTTTTCTCTAATCAAGAGCTTTTAAGGGAACAAAGTTCATATCAAGACCTAGCTCCTCCGGCCCACAACCAAACGCCAGTCCCATAAGCTGAGTAATAAAAGGAGATGGAACCGGTTCTTTGATGTCAAACTCCTCTCTTACTTTACTTTGCTGAGTATCCAGGTTGGTCTGACACATGGGGCAAGCAACGGTAATACAATCCGCTTTTCTTAAACTTGCGTCTTTTAGTATTTTTCCTACAAGTTTGTTCGAAACGTCTCCCATTGTTAAAAATAAACTTGCGCCACAACATTCGGTTTTATAAGACCAGTCGATAACATCTGCTCCCAAGGCTTTTGTTATCCTATCCATTGACATTGGATACTCCATAACATCAAAAACCTGTGGCTTTGGCACACGTGTGTTCAGACAGCCATAATAACAAGCAATAATAAGGTTGTTAAGCGGATGTGTAACTTTGGCTTTAATTTCATCGGGTCCTACTATATTTTCGAAAAAATCAAGCACATTACGTACTTTCACTTTTCCCTCGTAGGTCAAACCACTTTCTTTGCTCAGTCTTTTTAAGAGCTTTTTATCATTCAACAGTTCATACTCCGTACTGGCAAGACGATGATAGCAGGCAGCACAGGGAACAACAAGTTCATCGATACCCTGCTCTTCTGCCAATGCCAGATTACGAAGATTTAGCAATTGATTTAGTTGATGGTCAACTGATTTTACTGATGTTGCCCCACAGCAGTTCCAGTCCTGTATTATAGAATAGTCAATTTCTAATATTTGCAGAACCCTCTCCAGACTTTTCATATAATGACTTGAACTTGTCTCCAAACTACAACCGGGGTATATAGCTATTTTTTTGTCTTTCATAAAAAATATCTCTGATTAAAAAAAATCAATATTTAATAGCAAAAAATTACGATTACGCTATTTGTTTCTTGCGAGCATCTTTTTAATCCAGCTTTTAAACCCTCTGACTGATTTTGGAGGTAAAAATTTCAATTTATTTTTCAGTAACATTTGGGGTGCCAGTAATACGTTTTTAAAGGGTTTTCTGAGTCTTAAGTTATATTCACCCATGATTCTAAGTTCATGCGCCTTCCCTCTTCTCAAAACATCCTCAGCAAAGGTTTTATGAAACTTATACACTTCAGGTCGTTTGGATTCTATACCCTCTTCAATTGCTATATTTTTTAAATCATTCATTACACCTGTAATATCAATATCATTGGGGCATTTAACAGCACAAGCATAGCAACTGGCACAAATCCAGATCGTTTCTGAGTGCAACACCCTTTCTTCCAATCCGAGGCTTGCAAGGTGTATCACCTGGTGCGGCAATACATCAAGTTCATCACCAATCGGACATCCGGCGGAACATTTCGCACACTGATAGCACAGTGATGTGTTCCCATATTTTGTAGTCTCCGTTTCCAATACCGTCGGCTCCATAATTTATTTATGTTTTTGTTTTCTGGTTATTTATAAAATGCTGTCCAGCAAAATGGTATTCTTAATAATAATCAGAATAGCCATCACTTATCAGGCAGATGCGGCGTTTTGCTTTTCTCAAAACGGCTTCTGACCTCTTTAAAATCTTCAGACAATGAATCATACAGGTCAATAGCCGCTCTTGATTTATTCAAAGTGTAAAAATGAAGACCAGGAGCGCCATTTTCCAGAAGATCAGTAGATTGTTCTATGGCAACTTCCAACCCGATTTTATATATTTCGCCCGGCTTATCCTGGTAAGGTTCCATTCTTTTTCGAATTTTCTCAGGAATGTTAGCGCCAGAAATTTTGGCAAACTTCTGTATGTTTTTATAATTGGTGATTGGGATAATACCCGGTATAATGCGGACTTTTATTCCTTTTTTCTCTGTCTGGTTCACAAAGTCCCAGTAATATTGATTATCAAAAAACATTTGAGTTATCAGAAAATCAGCCCCGGCATCGACTTTCATTCTCAGACTGATGAGGTCTTCTTCCATAGAGCTTGCTTCTACATGTTTTTCAGGATAAGCCCCAGCTCCTATGCAGAAATCATGCTTATGACGGACAAAACGAATTAAATCACTGGCATAGTTAAAACCATCCGGATTCTTCGGGAATTCCTTAGCTTCTTTAGGTGGGTCTCCTCTAAGCAACATAACATTTTCGATACCCATATC
>JAWLEB010000063.1:0-11672 GCA_041686375.1 Bacteroidales bacterium | reverse complement strand
TTCTTCGCAAGACACGGTCATCATTAAAATCATACTAATTACTGCCAATGGTAAAAACCAATTACTTTTTGTTCGTTTCATAACACATCGTTTTTATAGATTCGTCGTTTTCGAATTCTCTTTTATTTCACAGAATTTGATTTAAAAGTCTTCCATTCCTGTATTGGTTTTAATCTTTTTCACTTTGCTTACTTTTTCGTAACCATCGTTTACTACAGTAACAGTTTCATAAGGGATCAGCATCCCCTCGACATTTCTATAGTCTCTGTTTTTAACTACAAGAGACATCTCACGCACTTCTCCGCCATCTATCTGAGATTTCATTGTATATTCCATTTTTCTGTCAACCAATTTGTCAGAATCCACATACAAAAAGACATCTTCAATCGTATTTTTTGCATCCTTGTTTGGATCAAAACTTCCTATTTCCATTTGATCAATGTAAATCACATGAACTTCATTGCCATCAACTTTATCTTTTCCCTCGTAAGTTGCTTTTTCTTTTGCTTGAGAAAATTGCGAATAAAGGTCTTTATTCGCTGCTGATTCATCATCTCCCTTCGTTTTGGTTTTAAAGTAAGGCCTGCCATCTTCGGTATATGCCTTTTTGTAATAGATAGTTTGGTCTTCTTCCTCCATGATATAATCGTCTATATCTTCAATAGATTGCTCATACCTCTCCTGCATGGATTCAAGTATTTCCACAGCCTTTTGATCCTGGCTGTTTGCTGTATTTGAAAGTAATGCTGTAATCCCGATAAATAATACAAATAATCGTTTCATAATCATATAATTTTTTAATTCTGGTTTATGATAATTTTAAAAAAATATTCTTTTGGGATAAGCCCTTAATGAACTGTACTTTATTCATCCACTATTTTAACTAACTCAACCCTTCTGTTTTGCGCTCTGCCGTCTTCATCGTCATTACTGGCAACCGGCGCCCATGGACCTAACCCGCGGGGTTTTAATCTGTCTCCTGAAATATTCTGTTCTGATGTTAAAAATTCTATCACTGCATCTGCACGGCGCTTTGATAAATCCATATTGTGCTCCTCACTTCCGGACGCATCAGTATGGCCGACAACGCCAAGGTTAAGTTCCGGCTCTTGCTCCAGAAGCGTAGCTATTTCAGCCAGGGTGGATTCGGACTTTTCTTTGATTGTGGCTTTGTCGGTATCGAAATGGATACCATAGATGCGAACACTTCCCTTTTCATCAATGTCATTTGCCATTGCCCGGGCATCTATTTCCACGTTCACCTTGCCGGTTTCCATGGGCTTTTCTTCGAGGACCTGAAGGGTCGTGACAGGTTGATT
Source organism: Bacteroidales bacterium (assembly GCA_041686375.1). Taxonomy (GTDB): domain Bacteria; phylum Bacteroidota; class Bacteroidia; order Bacteroidales; family UBA12077; genus JAGXLC01. The sequence goes on along the minus strand of JAWLEB010000063.1, from coordinate 10,353 downwards.
GTCCTCATCCGCATAATCACTGATCCAGGTATGGGCAGAAACATAAACATCTCCGTCATCTTGCGGAAGCCGGGCCAGAAAGTAGCTTTGATTCTTTCCCATACCAACATTTTTGCTGTGCTCCCCCTCAAACTGATCAAAACTAAGATCCAAATAAATATCTCTCGGAATTTCATCCATGCCTCCGGTACATTCATATACCATTTCGAAACCGGCATCCTTCAGGGCCTGCTGATAGTTTCGCTGTACCTGCAATACAGATATCCCTTCAGCGGGTAAGAAATACAGGATCCTGGTCACTTCCCCTTCGGGCGTAAGCTCCTGAAGGTCGCCATCTTCTTCTTTATAAAAGGTCAACTGATTGTAATCATAATGCTCGTAGCCTTTTATGTAGGCACCTTCATACCGGGAAATCATCGGGTGATCTTCACTGCCTTCGATGTCTTCCTGGGCATAAATGGGTGTAAATCCCAGGGAAACAACAAACAGGGTCATAAAGCAGAAAATTGTTTTTTTAAACATAAGGACTCCTTCATTTTTTATGATTCATAAAATATAATACCAGCAACTTAATTGTTTTAACCGAATCCTGTGGTGGGAGACAGGCAATTAAATGTTGCATGATATATTTAAACATAAATATAAGAAATAATCCTGAAGATTCAAAGTATCAGGCGGGCGCATTTTGCTCCTGTTGGACGACCTTAAATGCAGCGTATACTCAAATATGGATAGCAGTCAGTTTGTTTGCTGGTTGCAATTATGAAAAAGAAGTTGAAAGTGAAGCAGGAACTTTACACAATATTACAGATTTAGAGCATCAGTATTTTTGAGAAAGTATCTGTAAATCAATTATTTAAAAATGGAAATTACAAAAGTAATAACGACCCCGATTATAACCAACTGAAAATGTTTGACTTATAATCGGACAGTAGTAATTATGATTATTGTTTTAATTCATCTAATTTCTTACTATTAATGTCTAACTTTAAAGGATTAATTTCTTCTCCCCAATAAACAGACGTATGTGGGAATGGTATTTCTATATTATTCTGATCGAAAGCTTCCTTTAAGCGTTTTCTGTATTCCCGGCCTACCGTCCATTGTTCCATAGGTTTGGTTTTTAAACGGGCTTTAATAACAATTGCGCTATCCGCAAACTCGTCTAAGCCAAATACCTCAATGGGTTCGAGAATTTTGTCCTTAAATTTCGAGTCATTTTGTAATTCGTCACCTACTTTCTTCATTAAATCCATTACCACTTCCGGATTTTCTTTATAGGCAACACCAATATCAAATACAATTGCAGACCATTCCTTGGTCATATTTGCCAGGTCACTAATTTTTCCATTCTGAAAAATATGAACAACTCCTGAGAAATCGCGAAGGATGGTGGTTCTAAACTCTATCTTTTCAACCAAACCTCCTGTTCCATTTATTATCGCAACGTCACCGGAACGAATCTGATTCTCAAGAATAATGAAAAATCCGGAAATGTAATCCCTGACAAGTTGTTGTGCTCCAAAACCAATAGCCAACCCAACAATACCCGCACCTGCCAATACTGGTGCAATATTTATACCGAATTTTTGAAGCACGAGCATAATCAAAATCACCCATAAGATAATCTTTATTAAACTATGGATAATAGATATTAGGGTATTAATTCTTTTTCCTTCTTCAACTATATCTGTCTTCTCATTTCTATCAGCACGCTTTAAAAAAGTTTTATTTAACTTTTTAAGAGAAAAACCAACAATTTTTAAAGTTAAAAAAAATAGCACCAATACAATTAATAATCCCGGTAGTTCTTCAATAAGCCAATTTTGGCCGTTTTTATAGAGCTCTGTCCAAAAAGTGCTCTCGAAAATTTGTTCCATAATGATTTATTTTTGCTTTATTAGTATTTCATTTTACCTTGCCTATAACGTGCCTGCTGTAGCTTTGTCATCCAATCGATATATTTAAATGTCTTCCTGACCTATTTCAAGCAATTTGTAAAACGCACACTCACCGCAAGCTGTTTAAAAACTTTAAATGTACAATTATTTATTAATCGGCAAAGAGATGGGTGTGGTATTTTTCCAGAGGCTATGCGTAGTTGCCCTTTGCGTAGCGCAAGGCAATTTGGGAGAGGGCGGTGCTGCGCACGAACCGTATAGCCGCTGTTGGCTGTTTGTTAGTTTGGCCCTTCTTATCGCGCCAATTCTTTCTCCTACAAATCTTCGCTCATGGCATTTTCATAATAAGACTATTGATTGCAAGGGCTAATTCAACAACCTTGTTACTATCAACGATGTCAAGATTATCTTTCGGTGTATGTGTGATTTCTTGATTATCTATGTTATCTATAAACCACTTGGATGATACTGCAATTGCAGGTCTTCCATACTGAATAAAGATGCTATGGTCGCCCTGTGACCACTGCGCGCCTTCAACAATATTTGGGAACTCTTTTATAACAGCTGAAGCCATTTGTTGTAAATTATCAGGCAGCCCGTATAGCGAAAAAGAAGACGCTCCTTCTTTGTAACCAGCACCATCAATGTTAATATTAAGAATAATATTACTGAATTTATTTTCATTTGATTTTACATAATCCATTTGTCCAGGAACAGCGAAATAATCTTCTCCATTAAAAGCAACAATTTCAATTTCTTTTGTTCCAGCATACACTTTCAACAGACGGGCAAGAAGTAAAAGAATTGTAACTCCTGTTGCATTATCGATTGCACCCGGTGTACCCTTTTTTGCATCGATGTGTGCTGTGATTACAATTCTATCTGAACCTTCTATCCCTTTTCTGCCTATAACATTATATCCTTTCCCCATAATCCGATTTGATTTAGACTGAAGAGTAACAATTTTTCCAATATATGGTTTAAGTCTGTTACCCTCCTCTTCGGTCATATAAACAGATGGAATATCAAAATCGCCATCCTCAATTAAAGGAAATGGATATACTCCTCCGGCTAACGCAGCATTTCTGGAAGTCGCACAGATAATAGCTTTCGGTTTTCCATTTTCTAGTAACGAAATTATCTTTTGATGTTCTTCAGGGTTGTAGAAAACGAAATTCTTTGGCATTAGTTGTTCTTTAGTAATATCACCATGAAGAAATAATAGTTTGTCAGTAAAATTGAGTTTTTGTAATTCTGAAATAGTTGTTGCACATACTAGTTCTGCTTCCTCTGAGCATCCTAATGAATAAGGACTAGCGTTTACAAAAAAAGAATTACTATTTGATTTCAATAATGAACCACCATCATGCCAATCCATTGCTTTAAATTCAGGCATTTCCGTTCTCCACCCAAAGGAATCCAACTCTTCATTAAAGAAACTTGTAGCCTTTCGATTTCCTTCACTTCCGACAGATCTGTCAGAAATTTCTATACAAAAGGTTTTTAAATATCTATTGCACAGATCAGATAATTCTTTAATACCAGTCATTATTCATCCTCCATTTGTTTTAAATTTCTCGACAGGGGTTTTTCAGTATTGGGACAAATTAATTGCAGCCAACGGTCTCGGGCTATGTGCCGTGCGGGGGAGGGGCGGAGACGCGTTCTCATCCACGTTACAAACCCCAGCTAAAGCTGACCACCTTAAATACTGGAAGCCCTTCCGCATGGCGTATACAGCATTAGCAACCGTAATTTAATCTTTTTTTTGTTTGAAAAGTTCCTTTATTTCGGTTTCACTTAAAACTCTTTGATATAATCTGAATTCATCAATACTACCATCAAATGAATGAATATCGTTTCCAATTTGTAAGAATTCCGTTGAGTTCGCAAATGGAATTAAATCATTTCTCTCAAGAATTTTTTCACCGTTTTTAAAGAAAGATAAATGTCCAATTGTTTGGTCGGCTACAATAACTATATGTGTCCAAGTATCTAATGGAATTGTATCTCTAACCAGATAAACAACCCGACCTATCGAATAGATTTCAAAGCCCCATTGGTCCGGGTACATTCCAACGGTTGTATTCCAATGTGGACCTGAATTACCTGGTTTAAAACTTATAGCCCAAGAATCCGCTGGATTAAGGGTTCCTGGTTTTATCCAACAGGAAATTGATATTGATTTACTTGGATTTATTTCTGTGTCGTACTTAATCTTTACGGCACCGTTTCTGTCGGTGAATTCAATCGCAGAGTTTTCCTTGTTATTTATTCCTTTGGTAAAGTTCGTATTAATGTATTCAATTCTTTCAGAACTATTTACTTCAACTTCCTCTTTTTCAAAGGAGAGTTGAGCAACCAGTCCTCTTTCAAGTTCAATTTTCGAGGTGTAATTATTTAAAGCACTCCGGTTTGCTTGCTTTCCAACAAATTTCTTTACCAATTTTGCTTCCTTGGATTTATTTATTGAAGTCAAATAGTTCGCCAAATTACTTAGCTCTACTTCATCTATAAAGAAATATGGATTTGTTGAAAAGTCTGATATCAATGATTCTGAAATTCCATTGTTGTTAAGGATTGAATGTAAGATTTCTCTAGAAGCCGATTTTGGTGAAGAAGAAATGTCTAAAAAGTCATAACCATATTTTGTAAATAATTTTTCTCTGTTCTGAAATTTCTCATTAAAATCATTACTCGTTGCAATTTGAGGTAGGTGTAAATCTTCAAAAATTTTCGGAAGACAATTAATAATTGTATTAATGAGAATTATTTCCATATTCTTTTCTTCAACACTTTGGTATTCCCAGTAAAAGTTATCCACAGGGGCTCTGTTCAACAAACGAGCTAACTTGAATATGTTGTCGACTTTTTGTTCGTGCTCAAAACCTGCACTTAGGAAAAGATTTTTGTTAAGATTGCTTCGTTGATTTAAAAAATATTCGGTGTCGTAAAGGTAATCTGTGAGCGTGAAAAAGGGGCTTGATAGAATGTAAGTCTGGAACAGATTTTTGTTCAGTAACATTTCATATAAACCAATTTGTCCGTTCAATGAGTTTGCAATAGCAACTTTATAGGATGTTGAACTGTAATTATTTTTAATAAAGGGTTGTAATTCTTTATCTATAAAGTTTAGATATAATTCTATTTTTTCTTTTGTGTAACAGAAATCTCTTTCCGGGTTTACACCAACTACAATGGATTCAGGAATTTTTTTAGCTTCCGAAAGGGTCTTAATTATTCCTGTTACAGAGTGGAAGAATTGATTCCCATCAAAAAGATAAATAACCGGGTATTTCTTTCCCGTATTATCTTTAAAACTTTCAGGCAAGTACAATTGGACTATTTCTTTCCTATTCAATGTCTTTGATTCAAATTCAATTGTTTTTCCAATAATAAATTCTTTTTCAGATTGAGAATAACATTCGAACGAAATGAAGGAACAAAACATTAAAAAGATTGTAATTTTTCTCATGTCACTATCGTATTTCCTGTTGGGGTTCGTGTTTTTCATAACTATTTGTGAATCTGATGATACAAAACACCATTACCAGTTTATTTACAACAAAACTGGTTGAAAAATCAGTACGAAAAACTAATCATTTTCGAGGCTTTGCAGGAATTTTCTGACTACGTTTATATATTCCTCCCTCTTTTCAATATGATGTTCATGCGAAGCATCCTTAAAAACATGGAGCTGTGACCCAGGCAGGTTTTCTTGGTAATACCTGGTTGTAGCGGGGGTAGCTTCGTCATATTCACCGCACGTGAATAGCGTCGGCAGGGTGATTTTATGCAATTGATCTGCCTGTTCATAGCTTTTTAAGGTTCCGGTTATTGTAAACTCACTGGGGCCCCACATATATTTGTATTGCTCATGATTCAGTTTTTCAAAAGTCGTATACAGGTAGTCAGGCCATTCATCCAGGCGGCACAAATGTTTTTGATAAAATACCATCATGGCCTGCTGATATTCGTCTGATTCATATGCTCCGTATTCTTCAGCATGTATAATGGCCTTTTTCGCATCTTCGGGTAATTTTTCTATGTAAGCCCTTTGATCTTCTATCCAGCGGGAAGTGCTGATTAACGGGCCGGAAAGAATCAAGCTTGTTACGCCCTTTGTGTCACGCGTAAGGACATATTCAACAGCCAGCGCTGCTCCCCATGATTGTCCCAACATATGTACTTTATCTATATCAAGCGAATGTATGAGTTGCTGAAGTTCACTCACAAATCGTTCTATATTCCACAAAGTAGTATCATTAGGGTTATCCGAATTCCCGCATCCCAACTGATCGTAAAAAATGACGGGGCGTTCGTCGGCCAAATCAGCGATGGGTTCCAAATAATGATGTGAAGCCCCGGGGCCGCCGTGGATCAACAGGAGTGGGATGCCCGGTTTATTTTTCCCGACGATTTTATACCATATTTTTCCGCCGGATACAGCAACATAACCCTCCTGGGTACTGCTTTCGCCCGCTAAGGGGTTTGATTTTGTGTTTGCAGTCATGCTATTTCCTCCCAATAAAACCAGGATAATAAATACGACAATTGTTGTTTTTTGTTCCACAAGTTCATATGTTTTTTCAAAATACGATATTTATTCCATGTAATCCGCTGGTATTCCCGTTAAAATGAGCGCCAACGGTTACGCAAGCTGTTTAAGAACTTTAAAAGTACAATAATTTTTTAATCGGCAAAGTGATGGGTGTAGTATTTTCCAGTATACGAGACCCGTACTAAAGTGGTGTGAGAGGCGCACCGGTGGGCTTATTGGCTCACCGGCCGTCTACCCGATCAGGCTTTCGTGCATTATTGCTTCAGTATTTCAATCAATTCCTTATTTATAAACAAAGTCTCTCTTCCGACTTTTTGAGATTCAACAATTCCGATATCTTCAAGTTCCTTCAAGTATCGTGAAGCAGCCTTTCTTTCCACTCCCAATTTATTTACAACAAACTCAATTTTTGAATAGGGTTGCTCAAAGAGTAGTTCAACAAGTTCTCTTCTATATAATTTTGGTGCTTTTTCCTGAACTTCTATTATTGTAGAATCAAGTTGGTCTTTAATATTTGTAATCTTTGCAATTGTATCCTTAGAAGTACTTTCGATTGCTTTAAGCATAAACATTATCCATTCTTCCCATTTTTCTGTGTGGTTAGTCTGATTTAACAAGCGATAATAAGCTGGTTTATTTGCAATTATATAGGAGCTTAAATATAAAATTGGAACATCAATCAATTCATTAAGTATTAAATACAGGATATTTAAAATCCGACCCGTTCTACCGTTTCCATCATAAAATGGATGAATGCTCTCAAACTGATAATGCGATATTGCCATATTTATCAATGGAGACAAATCATCCTGTTGATTAAAGTGGTTAATGAAATTTGTCAGTAAATCAAGTATTTCTGCTTTGTCCTGCGGTGGCGTGTAAACTATTTCACCAGTCGTGTCATTTTTTAATACAGTTCCGGGTGTACTTCTAATCCCTGCTGCATTATCAACCAATTTTTGTTGAATATCTACAATGTCATTTACTCTTAAAAATCCTTGTCTTTTAGCAAGTTCAAATCCATAAAAGATTGCTTTACGATAATCTACAACTTCCTTCGTCGCTGGTGAAATATGAGATTTATTAACTGTCAATGCTTTATAAAGTTCATCCTGGGTTGTAATAATATTTTCAATCTCGGAACTATCTTTTGCTTCCTGTAAAACTACAGCATTAATCAACATTCCTTGATTAGTAATTGTCCTTGCAATACCTTTCAGCTCAGCTAATGCAGCAGTGGATTTGTTCGTTTGTCTTAGAATTTCAATGGTTTCCACTTTTTCTCTCAGAGGTGGAAGTTTTTCAAGCTTATAAAGTGGTGCATTTTGTCCCATATTCTTTTTATTTGTCCCAAAAATACAAATTATGGTACAATAATCGGCATTTTGCAGTGGTTTTTTGCATGAAGCCTAACGTTTGGCGATATTGCTTGTTATAGCCGGTTTCGGATATCTCCAAAAACCGAAATAGGCGAGTTAAATTTGACGAGAAGTTACCAAAATGGAATTAAAATAGCGACATTAAATTAAACTGATTCCTTAGGTAAATAAAGGAAATCTATTACCTGAATTTTTTACAACGATAAATTTTATGCTATTTTTGTACAACAATATTTTCATATTGCTTTTCATGCAATTTTTTTAACATAAAAAACGCAAACATGAAAGGAAACTATTTCTTCACTATTTGGCTTGGTCTTTTAGCCATGTTGATATTGCCAATTTCAAAGAATGCACAGATAAAAGCTCAGGATACTTCTTTGCAGAAAACCGAACTTCAGGAATTTTTTGACACACTCGTTCCCAAAGAAATGGAGAACCGCCATGTTCCAGGCATGGTGGTAACTATCATGGATACTGACAGCCTTATTTTCAGCAAAGGCTACGGTTACGCCAATGTAGAAAAACAGGTGCCTGCTACACCGGATAAAACGGTATGGCGTGTGGCTTCCATAGCAAAGGTAGTAACTGCTACCGCAGTAATGCAGTTGGTAGAAAAAGGGAAAGCCAACCTGGATGCAGATATCAATACCTACCTGAAGGGCATCCAAATTCCTGAAAAATTCGGAAAACCAATTACCCTCAGACACCTTCTCACTCACTCCGCTGGCTTTGACGACCGCTTTCTGAACAAATCCTTTCGCACGGCCAAAGCACGCCCATCGCTTAAGGCATTCATCAAAGAGGTTTTACCTGAACGCATTTATCCGCCCGGTGAGGTCTATACCTATTCCAATGTAGGAAATGCTTTGGCAGGACTTGTCGTACAGGACATTACAGGTACTGATTTCGCTGCTTACTGCAAAACACACATTTTTGAACCCCTGAACATGAAACATAGCAGCTTTAGGCTGAACGAAGAGCTGAAGCAAAATTTGTACACAAGCTATGTGCATCAGGGATCTTCGTATAAAGAGGTGCCCTTTGACTATTTGGGCGATTATCCCGCAGGTCAATTATTGTCGCCTGCCACAGAATTTGCCCGTTTCATGCAGGCTCACCTGAATAAAGGCGTCTTTGACGGTACGCGCATCCTGTCGGAGAAGCTTACAAAGGCTATGCATTCCACTCATTTCACGCATCATCCTAAGCTAAACGGTTCTACCGGATATGCCTTCCACATCGGTGAATATAACGGCCACAAGGTAGTCAATCATGCTGGAGGTTACGTGGGGCTGGACACTCGCATGGAGCTGTTTCCTAACGACAGCATTGGTGTGTTTATGGCAGCCAATGCCGGCAACACAGGCATCATGGGTGCTGTGGTCGATTCTTTTGTTCAGACCTTTTTCCCGCCTGACACAGAAAATCAGACCGGGTACCCGCTTGAAAATTTGCCGGAATATGATAAAAAGGTAGACAAATTCACGGGCTATTACCGGGGAACACGCTACACGCATAACGATTTTACCAAAGCATTTCTGCTTGCGGGCATCAACAGTGAAGTGCATATCCGCAAAAACGAGCAGGGCATGCTTAAAATGTATGACCTTCAGGGGAAGGACAGGCGACTGATACAAACTGAACCTAATATCTTCCGCTCTATTGATGATGATTACTACATAGCCTTTAAAACAGCCGAAAACGGCGAACCGCAGTTTCTTTTCACACACGGCACAGGTGCCCTTGAGAAAATACCGGCCTTTTTTGAGCACAGCAAACAATTGATGGTTATCAGCGGCATCCTGATATTCTTCCTGCTGGTATTGCTTGTGAGGCTTATTGCCCGCATTTTCAGGAAGAAAAAGCCAAAACAAGAATTAAAAACCATGCGGATATTGGCATGCACGACAGCAGGGGTTTCCCTGCTACACTGGATTTTCATGGGAATTGTCTTATTCGTTCTCACCCCTGCATGGGAAGTTTTTCAAACTGGCCTGTCCTATGGTATGCCTTCTTCCATGTATGCTATACAGGTGTTGCCCTTTATCGCACTCATCGCTCTGGCTCTGCTGGTTTACCAATGGATTCGACAGTTGAACAACAGGCACATCAATTGGCTTAGCAAAGCATTTTACGTGCTGTTCATACTTGTTGGCGTATTATACACATGGATACTGAATTACTGGAATCTACTGGGTTTTAAATTCGGATAAGCTAACCCCGATCGCACGAATTTAGCTTCGCTGAGTTCCCATCGGTCGGTTGTAATCCTTGCGCGATACAAACTACCCTTCCTTAACCTTAACCCCTCTTTCAATGACGCAAGCAAGTGATCTGTAAAGCGAATTGGTTAATTCATAAAAAAAGAGTGTAAAAGTTTAACTTAAAATTGTGTTTTGGGGCTTTTATATAGTGTGAGAGGCGCACCGGTGGGCTTATTGGCTCACCGGCCGTCTACTCGATTGCCTGCTGGCATTTATTTCAACTCATAACTTGTACTTCTTCCTCC
>JAWLEB010000062.1:0-12871 GCA_041686375.1 Bacteroidales bacterium | reverse complement strand
ACTTGCATGTGTTAAGCCTGCCGCTAGCGTTCATCCTGAGCCAGGATCAAACTCTTCGTTGTATAACAAATCATTTAATGCCTGTGCTCTTTGTTTATCTTGACGAAGTTCTCTCGCCTCAAACGCTACCTCAACATTTCAAAGAACTTTAATATTTCTAAAAGAACGTTGTTATTCATATTTCCCTCAAAAGGGATTGCAAAGATAAAAACAGTTATTTTTATATCAAAACTTTTTTGGTGTTTTTTTTATTTTTTTTGCCCTTTATTGCTATTAAAACATAAAATCCTATCAGCAAAAAAATTAACTCTTGCTTTTTATCAATCTTAAAAAGAACATATCTCATTTGCGGGATGCAAATATACAGTACATTTTTAATTCACCAACGAATCTTGAAGATTTTTTTCAAAAAAGTTCTCATGGTTCTGATAAATAATCTAGTAGAAAAGTAGAAAACAAGAATTTGCTCTCCCAATTCCAAATTCCCAAATAAATAATTAATTTAGCAACCATATAGACATACTATTACCCAAACAACTATAACATGGCCAACAATCTTGTAATTATCCCAACTTATAACGAAAAAGGTAATATTGATCGTTTAATTAATAAAATTTTTACACTTCAAATATCCTTTGATATTCTAGTTGTTGATGACAATTCTCCCGATGGGACTGCTGATATAATAAAATCGCTACAAACTCAATATAAAAACAACCTGTTTTTAATTAAACGAAAAGGCAAACTTGGACTAGGAACCGCATATATCGAAGGATTCAAATGGGCTTTAAAGCATGGCTACGACTTTATTTTTGAAATGGATGCTGATTTTTCCCATAATCCTGATGACCTTACAAGATTGTATGATGCCTGTATAAAAGAAAATGCAGATGTGGTAATAGGTTCCAGATATAAGAATGGAGCTAATGTAGTAAATTGGCCTATTGGCAGGATCATGCTCTCATATTTTGCATCAAAATATGTTTCATTCATAACGGGTATGAACATCAAGGATTCAACAGCAGGATTCAAATGTTACAGAAGAAAAGTGCTGGAAACAATTGAGCTTGATAGAATAAAATTTAAAGGCTATGCATTTCAGATAGAGATGAAATTCTCAAGCTGGAAGCATGGTTTTAAATTAATAGAAATACCTATTATCTTTACAAATAGACAGGTAGGATCCTCAAAAATGAGCGAAGGCATTTTTAACGAAGCCTTATGGGGAGTCATAGGAATGAAATTACGAAGCCTAACGAAAAAATATAAAAAACATGAAGCCGCTCCTGATAAATAATGCCCTGATAATAAATGAAAATACTCAAAAAACGGGGTCACTTCTTATTAAAGATGGAGTTATAGAAGAAATTTACTATGAGGCAACATCAATTCCAAAAGAAATTGCTTCACAGGCCAAGCAAATGGATGCTTCCAATAAAATATTAATCCCTGGGGTAATTGATGAACACGTCCATTTCAGACAACCCGGGATGGAGCATAAAGCAGAGATACAAACTGAATCAAGAGCAGCCATAGCAGGTGGAGTAACATCTTTTATGGAAATGCCTAATACGATTCCTCAAGCAACAACTAATGAAAGACTGGAAGAAAAGTTTACAATTGCTAATGAAAAATCACTTGCGAATTATTCATTTTATCTGGGTGCTACAAATAAAAATATCAGGGAAATTCAGAAAGCGGATCCAAAAAAAATTTGTGGTGTAAAAGCTTTTTTAGGATCATCCACAGGGAATATGTTGCTGGATGACAAAAATATTCTTGAAACACTATTCAAAGAGAGTTCATTGCCTATTGTAGCACATTGTGAAGACGAATATACAATTCAGAGAAATCTCAACCATTACAAAAATATATACGGTAAGGATATTCCTGTCTCTTTGCACCCAGCAATAAGAAGTACAGAAGCATGCTATAAAAGTTCAAGTTTTGCAGTAGATCTAGCTGAAAAATACGGGACAAAATTTCATGTATTACATTTGAGTACAGCAAAAGAATTAAGTCTTTTTAATAATGTGATTCCTCTAAAAGAAAAGAAAATTACCGCAGAAGTCTGTATTCATCACTTATGGTTTCAGGATACGGATTATGACAAGTTCGGAACAAAAATAAAATGGAATCCAGCCATAAAGAGCAGTAAAGACAGAGAAGGACTGCTAAAAGGTTTAATGGAAAACAAAATCGATGCAATTGCAACCGACCATGCCCCCCACACCTTGCAGGAAAAAACAAATCCTTATACGGATGCACCATCAGGCGGACCTATGATACAGCATTCTTTACAGGCTATGCTGGATTTATATAATGAAAATATTTTATCGCTAACAACCATAGTTGATAAAATGTGCCACGCTCCTGCTGATATTTTCAAAATAAAAAACAGGGGGTATATAAAAAAGGGATATTATGCTGATTTGGTCATAATTGATTTAGATAAACCTTATACTGTTGATCATAATAATATTTTATATAAATGCCGTTGGTCACCCATGGAAGGCTATAGGTTCAAATCATCAATAACCCACACATTTGTTAATGGTGTTCTTGTATACAATAAAGGTAAAATATTGAACAACAAAGTGGCGAAAAGACTTGAGTTTGAAAGGTAAGTAGGACCATAACACATACTTTAATAAACAAAAAGATAATCAGATACCCTTATGTGTTATTAACTTTATGAAATAATTTAGCTATGAAACACACTTTTCTATATTCGTTATTGTTGCTTATACTGATTGTATCATGCAAAAAGGAATCCGAACGGATTACTGATACTCCCCATAAAGATACACTAGAGACAGGTTATAGTATAATGGCCGATACGATCAGTTATGGTATAGTTGTTAAAAACAGAGATACTACAGATGAATGGCAACAAAAATGGCTGGAAAATCTGAAACGTGATTCTCTGGTAGATAGAATTTTTGAAGCTGTATATAACAAAGAACTTAAGGCCTATGACTACTTTACAGAAGAGGAATTATCTATTAAAGATATTAAAGAACTGGAAAAGAGAGAGGAATTTAGCCGATCAAAAATTGGGAAAATGCAGTTCGAAGAAACATGGCATTTCGATACTACAAACCTGAAAATGGTAAAATCTGTCAATGCAATCATGTTAGCATACGAGGCGTACAGGGATGATAGCACATTTAAGGGATACAAACCTGTCTTCAAGGTATATTTGAACTCCCCTTTTCATAACAAAAATGACAGATAAATTGGCTTATGATGAAAATTTTGGTGATAGATACTGTCCACAACGTGCTCTTACAAAAACTAAGAGACAGAGGTTTCACGGTAAATTATCAACCAAAAATAAATACAAGTGATGTTATTCATTCTATTGCTGAATATGCAGGATTAATTGTAAGAAGTAAAATTAAGATAACCCAAGAAATAATAAAAAAAGGAAGCAATTTAAGATTTATAGCAAGAGTTGGAGCAGGAATGGAAAATATAGATACTGTGTATGCAATGCAAACGGGCATTAAATGCTTTAACTCTCCGGAAGGTAACCGGGATGCCCTTGGAGAGCAAGCAGTTGGGATGCTGTTAAGTTTACTGAATAATATTTGCTATGCCAATTATGAAGTGAAGAAAGGAATATGGAATAGAGAAAAAAACAGAGGGATAGAACTAAAAAATCAAACTATAGGTATAATTGGATACGGAAATATGGGCAGTGCTTTTGCAGAAAAACTAAAAGGATTTGGATGCAATACGATAAGTTATGACAAATATAAATACAATTTTTCTGATGCATATACCAAAGAAGTTACTAAAAACCAACTATTTGATGAAACAGATATTCTCAGCATCCACGTTCCATTAACAAACGAAACCCACTATATGGTGAACAATGCATTCATCAATTCTTTTCGAAAACCCATTTATATAATCAATACAGCAAGGGGCAATATTATAAACACAAAAGAATTAGTGGAAAACTTAAAAAAAGGGAAAGTAGCAGGGGCAGCCCTCGATGTACTGGAATTTGAAAAATCTAGTTTTGAAAAACTGCACAATAATGAAGAATTACCAAATGATTTCAGAGAACTTACTCAGATGCAAAATGTTATTCTCACGCCCCATATTGCAGGATGGACAATAGAATCGAATCGTAAATTATCTGAAATCATTGCTAATAAGATCATCTCACACTTCCCATAACAGTAATTATACTTCCAAAAGCAATTGAACGGTATGCCTGCTTTTTTGCTCAACCAAAACCTTTCTTCCTTCAATCAATTCATCTAATGATTCCTTGTTATAATGTCTAATTGTTATTAATTCAAGACCTTTATTATATAGTACCTTAAATTCTGTTCGTAACCCATCAATCAATTGATATATACGGGGGTTATGTTCATCTACAGATACAGTGAAATTCACAGCGGAATTTTGGATAAGATTTACTTTTATTCTGTATAAGGCAAAAAACTTATAAATTTTACTTAACCTTTCTTCAAATACGAAGGACATATCTTTTGGAACAATCGAAAGGAGCATCTGATTCTCCTTTTTAATAAACACAGGTATTCCGGGTGTATAGGCACTAAACTTGGATATACACGTTCCCTTTTCATCAGGGTTTAAAAAACTTTTAACATAAAGAGGAATAGATTTATTCTCCAATGGTTTGATTGTTTTGGGATGAATAATCTTCGCTCCATAATAAGCAAGCTCTATTGCTTCGCGATATGATATCTCATCAATTTTTTCGGGATTATCAAAATAACGTGGATCGGCATTCAGAACACCCGGAACATCTTTCCAAACAATAGTCTTATCGGCATTCAGGATATTAGCCAATAAAGCTGCGGTATAATCTGAGCCCTCTCTCCCCAATGTTGTGCTGTATCCTTCATCTGTCCCTCCAATAAAACCCTGGGTTAATAATACTTCCTCTGAAGCGGCTCGAAAATTCTCCTTAATAGAGTTATCCGATATCTCCCTGTCTACATTTGCTTCGCGAAAAACATTGTCCGTTTTAAGATGGCTCCGAATGTCTATCCACCTCACGTTCATTCCTTTATACTCCAAATAAGAACTCACAATTTTTGTAGAAAGTATCTCTCCCAAACATACAACTTGATCATAAAGGAAATCATAATTGTTGTTTTCAACACCAGCAATTTTGTCAATTTTTTCAAAAATCTTTTCGCATTCTTCATAATTCCTCTTGTATAAAGGGAAGAGATTATCAATTATGTCGAAATGATAAGTTTTAACCTTCTCCAGTAAGTTTAAAAAATGTTCCCGCTGTTTATTATAAATAGCTTCAGTAACCGATTCCAATTCATTAGTTGTTTTGCCGAAAGCCGACATAACAACAACTTTCTCCTCTTTCCTTTTTCTAAGTATATCATACATATTTTTTACGCCCTCGGCATCTTTTATTGCTCCACCACCAAATTTATGTACGATCATAGCTTAACACAATTAAAATTCAAAAACATGCAATTACGCTCTATCAAAAGGCTAATCCAAAACTTCCAACTCCTCACCAAAACTCATAATATTCGAATATAAATTTATAGAAAGATTTAAAAGATACAAATATCACCATTTAATAAAAAAATGCAGGAGGAAAAAGATAAATTTTTTAATAATTATTAAAAAACGTAAATTAAATGTATTTTTGTAAAGCGCTCCTGAAAAACAAAACAGAAACTATGAGAAATTATAGAATCACTACTCTTAATGAATTTATAATTAGGAGGCAAGCCAACATTCCTTATGCAAAAGGAGAACTTTCACGGCTTCTCCATCATATCGGAATCGCTGCTAAAGTTGTAAACAAGAAAGTTAATAAAGCAGGCTTAGTTGATGTCTTAGGAACTGCAGGTAATGAAAATGTCCAGGGGGAAATACAGCAAAAACTGGATGTTTTCGCAGATATGCAGTTTATTTCCGCTCTCAAGGATAGTGGAGAGTGTTGCGGCATAGCCACAGAAGAAAATCAAGAGATTATAACATTTGACGATGATCTGGCTAATGATGGCAAATACATTGTTTGCATGGATCCCCTTGACGGTTCATCTAACATTGATGTGAATGTATCTATTGGAACCATTTTTTCTATCTACAAGAGACTCTCTCCGCGTGGTGAAAAGGCTGAAGAAAGGGATTTTCTCCAGCCAGGAAGCAAGCAAATAGCTGCTGGATATGTTATCTATGGTTCTTCAACTATGCTGGTATACACCACAGGGCGTGGAGTTAACGGCTTTACTTTAGATCCGGCAATTGGTGAATTTTGCCTGTCTCATCCCAATATTAGAACCCCTGAAACGGGTAGTATATATTCAATCAATGAAGGAAACTACTCCGCTTTCCCTGAGGGGGTAAAACAATATGTAGATTATTGTAAAGAGAAAGACAATGAAACCAGTCGCCCCAAAAAGTCCAGGTATATTGGTTCTCTGGTGGCTGATTTTCATAGAAATTTATTAAAAGGGGGTGTCTTTATATATCCCCCGACAAGTAAGTCTCCCGATGGGAAATTAAGATTATTATATGAATGTAACCCCATAGCATTCGTTGCGGAACAAGCAAATGGAAAAGCTTCTAACGGAAAAGAAAGAATTCTTGATATTGTCCCAAACGACCTCCATCAGAGGGTTCCATTTTTTACGGGTTCAAAAAATATGGTTGAAAGAGCAGAAGACTTTTTAAAAAATAATAAATAATATATTGCGTTAATTACCATATCTTTGCTCAAAATTTAAATGAAGATTGTCAAGGTGTACATTTCCCCTGAACGAGAAGGAAAGGTACTATAATTAATGAGGGATAAGGGAAACGAATGTACAACAACCGAGGAGTTTCCAAAATCAATTACAATTGGAGATAATTAATCTTACTGAGAAGTACGCATGGCACCCGCAAGTCAGGGATTTTACCGACAAGGTCAAACACTCTGCTTCCCTGCATGTTCAGGGACTTACAGGCTCCCTCGATGCATTATTTGTAGCAGGGGCAACGAAAAACACGGAGTATTCGCACCTACTCATATTAAAAGATAAAGAAGAAGCTGCTTATTTTTATAATGATGTCAGCAATCTGTTACAAAATGAGCAAGTATACTTCTTTTCATCATCCTATAAGCGATCAATTCAATTCGGACAAGAAGATTCAACAAATATCATTCTGCGTACTGAAGTTCTGAATGCCATAAGAAAAAACGAAAAATGCCTTATAGTAGCCTACCCAGAAGCTATTGTTGAAAAAGTAATCTCCAAAGATGAGATAACAAAAAAGACGCTTCAAATTAACCAGGGGGAAAATATATCCACTGACTTTTTAAATGATGTTCTGTTTGAATATGGATTTGAACAGGTAGATTTTGTGTATGAACCGGGTCAGTTTTCCATAAGAGGCAGTATAATCGATATCTTCAGCTTTTCAGACGATCACCCTTACAGGATTGATTTTTTCGGGGAAGAGGTTGAATCTATTCGTATTTTTGATGTTGCAAACCAGTTATCGATTCAAACACTTGATAAAGCAACTATCCAGCCTAAATTACAAGATGCGGAAAGTAAAAGTGATAAAACGCAATGGCAATCGATATTTGAATTCATAAATCAGGATACCCTATTATGGATAAAAGACTTTAAATATATCTCTCAAAGAATCAAAGATTTATTTGAAAAGACTTTAGAAAGCAATTATGATAAGGAAATTGACAAACGTATAATCTCAGATCGTCATTTTGAAAAGCAAATAAAAGAAAAAAAAACAGCAGAATTTGATAACCACAGGTATATCAGTCATGAAACGATAGAAATTAACAGTTCACCTCCCCCATCATTTAATAAGAATTTCAATCTGTTATCCGAAAAATTATTAGAAAACCAACAAAAAGGATATACAAACTATATCCTTTCTGATAATAAAGAACAGATAGAACGCTTACAGTCTATATTTAATGACATTAATACTTCCATCGAATTTATACCAGTTACAAAAACTCTCCATGCGGGTTTTATTGATCACGAACTGGCTATCTGTTGTTATACCGATCATCAAATTTTCGGCCGGTACCACAAATTCCAGATAAAATCTGGTTTTTCAAAGAAAGAACAACTAAACATTGAAGAAATCAACAATCTCCACCCTGGTGATTATGTAGTACATGTTGACCATGGAATCGGGAAGTTTGGAGGACTGGAAAAAATTGAGGTAAACGGAAGAATGCAAGAGGCAGTGCGCCTAATTTATAAAGACAATGATATCCTCTATGTCAATATCCATTCTCTTCATAAAATTTCAAAATATAAAAGTAAAGATTCAGAACCACCTAAAATATACAAACTAGGATCTGCGGCATGGAAAAATCTGAAAAAGAAAACCAAAAGCAAAATCAAGGATATTGCCAAAGAGTTAATCGTTTTATACGCAAAAAGAAAAAATGAGCAAGGGATCGTCTTCAGTAATGATACCTATCTTCAGCATGAATTAGAATCCTCATTTATTTATGAAGACACTCCCGATCAATTAAGTGCAACGAAGGCCGTTAAATCTGACATGGAGCAAAGCATTCCAATGGATCGTCTTGTATGTGGCGATGTTGGATTTGGCAAAACAGAAGTTGCAGTACGTGCTGCTTTTAAGGCTGTAGCAGATAGTAAACAAGTTGCTGTTTTGGTACCAACAACTATCCTGGCCTTGCAACATTACCAAACTTTCTCTGAAAGATTAACAAACTTCCCTTGTAATGTTGAATATATAAGCCGTTTAAGAAATCAAAAAAAGCAAAAAGAAATTAAACAAAAACTCAGCGAAGGGAAAGTAGATATATTAATTGGTACACATCGGTTGATTGGAAAAGATATTAATTTTAAAGATCTCGGTTTATTGATAATTGATGAAGAACAAAAATTTGGAGTAGCGGTAAAAGAAAAATTAAAAAAATTAAAACTAAACGTCGATACCCTAACACTCACCGCTACACCAATTCCAAGAACCCTGCAATTTTCCTTAATGGGCGCCAGAGATCTTTCAATAATAAATACACCACCACCCAATAGATATCCAATCATTACTGAAGTCCACACTTTCAACGAAGAGATAATACGCGAGGCAATACAATATGAATTTGAAAGGAACGGTCAAATATTTTTCATTCATAACCGGATACAAAATATTGACGAAATAGAAAAATTAATTAACCGTATCTGCCCGGAGGTAAGAACTGTTGTAGCGCATGGACAAATGGAAGGACCCAGGCTTGAAAATCTTATGCTGGGTTTTATAGAATATGAATATGATGTTTTAATCTCAACCACAATCATTGAATCAGGACTGGATATTCCCAATGCAAATACGATGATTATCAATAATGCACAAAATTTCGGACTTAGCGATTTACATCAATTAAGAGGACGAGTTGGCCGTTCAAATAAAAAAGCATTCTGTTACTTGTTGGCACCACCGTTAACAGCCGTATCCACTGAGGCCAGAAGGCGCTTAAAAGCAATAGAAGAATTCTCTGAATTGGGAAGTGGTTTCAATATTTCTATGCAAGATTTGGACATAAGAGGAGCAGGAAACCTTCTTGGTAAAGAACAAAGCGGATTTATTGCAGATATTGGCTTTGAAACCTATCAAAGAATTCTTAACGAAGCACTACAAGAACTTAAACAAGACGAATCTAAAGATACATATAAAGAGGAAGAACAAAAAAGCATCCAAAAACAAAAAGCAGAAAAAATATTTATCACTGATTGTCAGATAGACACAGATCTTCAGATATTATTCCCTGATGATTATATTGTAAATATTTCAGAAAGAATCAATCTATACAGAGAGCTGGATAATATTAAAGATGAAGGAACATTAATCCAATTTGAAAGAAAATTAATTGACAGGTTCGGCCCTATTCCGGAATCTACAAAAGAATTGCTCAATGTGGTTAGATTAAGATGGGTGGCTTTGGAGCTTGGGTTCGAAAAAATTATACTCAAAAATAGTATAATGGTGCTTCACTTTATTTCAGATAAAAACTCCCCTTACTATCAAACCTCACATTTTATCAATATTTTACAATACGTGCAGAAAAAACAAGATTCATTTAAAGTTAAAGAAGGTAAAAAACTTACTTTAACTGTTAAAAATATTAAAAATATATCTCAAGCTTATGAAGTTTTAAAAAAGCTAAAAGAAAATTCTTAAATTTGTGAACAATACTGTGAATTATGGAATTAGCAATAGATATAGGAAATTCATTTATTAAAGCAGGATTATTTAAAAATAATCGGATACTCAGAATAATAAAATTAGAAGACTTTAATTACAGTAGGTTGCTCAATTTTGCACTCTCTCATTCCGTTGAAAATATTATATTCTCATCTGTACGAGAAAATTCATATAACAAATTCGCAAGAGTAAAAAAATTTTTTAAAAATACAATTGAACTCAATGAAACAAGCAGGCTGCCAATACGTAATTTTTACAAAACACCGGAAACAATGGGAAAAGACAGACTAGCGGGAGCTGTAGGAGCTAATACTATTTTTCCGAACAACAACGTTTTATTCATCGACATGGGGTCAGCAATAACAATTGATTTTATAAACAAAAAGGGAGAATATTTGGGAGGAAATATAACGCCAGGGATGAACATGCGTTATCGTGCCTTGAATAATTTTACAAAAAAATTACCTCTTTTATCTCCAGAAAAAAATTCAGCTCTTTTAGGAAAAACAACTAATGACGCAATACATGCTGGTGTTCAGAACGGGATAATTTTTGAACTGGAGCATTACATTAAAACGCTCCATTCGTCATATGAGGAGATAAAAACAATTCTGACAGGTGGAGACTCTAATTTCTTTGATAATAAATTAAATTATACCATCTTTGTGGAATCAAATTTAATACTAATTGGATTGAACCGGATTTTGAAATACAATATTTATGAAGATTAAAACCCTAATATTACTAAACCTTTTTTTACTGATTAACATTTCAATTGCAATGGGGCAAAAAAATACCTTTTCACCATATTCCAGATACGGCTTTGGCGAATTGGCAAATCACAGTTTCATTACAAACCAAGGGCTAGGTGGAACGAATATGGCCTTGCGCATCCCAAATCAAATCAACTATCTGAATCCTGCATCATACACGGTACAGGATACAAACTCATTCATTTTTGATGCTGGATTGAAAACAGAGTATAATTCAATGCAAACAAATAACCTAAAAATGAATAAGAAAAATGCAGGTTTTGACTATCTTGCAATTGGATTTCCAGTGACCAATTGGTGGAAAGCAAGTGCAGGTATAGTACCTTACAGCAATGTAGGATATGATTTAGGAACGAAAGCTACATATGATGATGGGATCAGGCATAATTATTTCCAGGGAACAGGAGGATTAAGAAAATTTTACCTTGGAAGTGCCTTTCAATTGCATGATAATTTATCCATTGGAGTTAACTATTCATATCTATTCGGCACATTGTCCTATGAAAGCGTCATAGTTTGGGAAACAGACAGTACACAGATAGAGCCAAACAATCTGATTAAAAGAAATGAAAAGATAATACGAGGCGCTCAAATAAACACCGGGTT
Organism: Bacteroidales bacterium; assembly: GCA_041686375.1. Taxonomy (GTDB): domain Bacteria; phylum Bacteroidota; class Bacteroidia; order Bacteroidales; family UBA12077; genus JAGXLC01. Next base: position 1,271 of record JAWLEB010000062.1, on the reverse strand, counting down.
CCAATATTCTAACAATATTACGAAAAATACCAAAATCACAATAGGTGGAGCGTATGAACACTCCTTTAATATTGATTATTCTGAAAATCAACTTTCAACAAATACTAGTGACACTGTAAGTCGTTCAATCTCTAAAAATTACAATTTTCCCTCAAAGATTGCATTCGGAGTAGGGCTTTCATCAGATAAACTAGTTTGGGGAGCTGACTTTAGCTTTACTAATTGGTCACAACTTAATGAAATAGAAAACATTAACGATAATTATTCAATTAAGACAGGATTACAATATACTCCGGATAAAAATGCCACAAGAAATTATCTCAATCGAATTGACTACCGGTTTGGAGGGTTTTATAGAAGTGGTTATCTAAACATAGAAAATAATACAATAAATGACTTTGGCATAACTTTTGGTTTAGGTTTACCAATAAAACAACAAGAAACAAAATTTAATTTAGGAATCAAACTTGGTAAAAAAGGTACTTTAGATAATGAATTAATAGAAAATAAATACGCAATTATAAATTTTGGAGTCACATTTTATGATGTTTGGTTTTTACAACGAAAATATCAGTAACTAAAAAACTAAGAAACATGAAAGCAATAGTAAAATCAATTTTTGTATTATTCATCGCAATCATCGGTCTTTCAAACGTGAATGCTCAAACAGGGGCCGAGACAGGAACCCGTTTTGGTTCCGGAGAAGATAGTATACAATGTATAAGAAATCTATCCCTGTATGTAGAATATTATAAACAAAATAATTATGAAGATGCTGCAGAATACTGGATGCCAGTGTATAAAGAATGCCCCAAGGCTACAAAAAACATATTCATACACGGAGAGAAAATGATACGTGCAGCAATAGAAGACACAGAGGATGAAAAGGAAAAAGCTACCCTTATAGATAGCTTAATGGGCCTGTACAACAAAAGGATAAAATATTACGACGAGGAAGGATATGTTTTAGGTAAAAAAGGCGTATATTTTATAAGGTACGCTGAGAATAGCATTGAAAACTTCAAACGAGGGTATGATTATCTTAAAAAATCAATTGAGCTACAGGAAAATAATGCAAATGCAGGAGTATTGGTTACCTTTATGAATACTTCAAAGTCGCTGTTTAGCAATGAAGAAATAAAAGGAGAAGAGATGGTTAAAAACTATGCTAATGTATTAGAAATAATTGAAAGCCGTCTGGAGGGAAGTTCCAACAGCGAAAGTTATCAAAGAGCTTACGAAGCTGTTAATGAAATTTTTGAAAAAAGTGG
>JAWLEB010000061.1:0-13198 GCA_041686375.1 Bacteroidales bacterium | reverse complement strand
TGTTTATCATCCAGGTTTTCGTCCAGTGAACCATACCGGCTAACTCCAAAGTTTCCTTTGGTTAGCGTTCCTGTTTTATCAAAGGCCAATAATGTGATCTTGCGCGAATTTTCAAACGCTGTACGGTTTCGGATGAGCAATCCGCGCTGTGCGGATATGGAAGTAGAGATGGCAACCACCAGTGGCACGGCAAGTCCCAGGGCATGCGGGCAGGTAATTACCATGACCGTGGCCATCCTTTCCAGGGCGAATACAAAAGGCTTGCCTAGTATCAGCCAGGTAGCCAGTGTCCCAAAGCCGACAGTAAGGGCTACAATAGTGAGCCAGAAGGCGATGCGGTCGGCCAGGTTCTGGGTCCTTGATTTTTTGCTCTGGGCATCCCGCACCATGCCGATGACTTTGCTCAGATAAGCCTCTTCTCCTATCTGTTTGACCCTGACCGTTAATGAACCGTTCCCGTTGATCGTTCCGCCGATCACCTTGTCGTCCCGGGCTTTCTTAACAGGTTTTGCCTCGCCGGTGACCATGGATTCGTTTACATGGCTCTCGCCATCGACGATTTCTCCGTCAATAGGTATTTTCTCCCCTGGCCGCACCAACACACGGTTATCTTTCTCAAGTTGGTCAACTTTGACGTCCACTGTCTCCCCGTTTTTTAACAGGTGCGCTTCGGAGGGCATCATCTCCACCAGCTTCTGTAATGACCGGGAGGCACCCAGCACCGATTTCATTTCGATCCAGTGACCCAGCAGCATAATATCGATCAGTGTAGCCAACTCCCAAAAAAAGGTGCTACCTTCCACGCCAAAAGTAGTGGCAGAGCTGTACCCCCACGCTACCGTAATGGCTACGGCAATCAGTGTCATCATCCCCGGCTGTTTTTTCTTTAGTTCATCCACAATACCGGTTAAGAAGGGCCAGCCGCCATAGAAAAAGACCACTGTTGAAAGTGCAAAAAGGATATATTTATCAAAAGCGGGAAATACTTCCAGTGAATATCCCATTATATCCTGTATCATAGGCGATAACACCAGGATCGGGAAAGTTATAATCAGGGATATCCAGAATCGCTTCCGGAAATCCTTGATCATCATGGCATGGTGACCTGTGTGATCGTGTGAGCCATGGCCATGACCGCCGTGATGACTTTTAGTATCATGCGGGCTATTTTTATGCCCGCTGTGATTGGTCTTGTGTTCATGTTGATGATGGTGTTCCATATGAGTTTATATTACGATTTCCTGTAAATTAATCAGTCCGGAATATAATATGGCAGGCAGGTATAAAAATTTATCCTGCCAGCTATTATTCAAAAATTCTACATTAAGTCTTTTTTTCGTTGCTCAAACTCTTCCTTATCAATTTCGCCCCTGGCATATCGCTCTTTCAGAATATCGAGTGGCGATTTATGATTTGCTGTATTCTTCAGATTATTGCTCTGATCTGTTAACCGTATAACGGCCCAAATTATGAAGGCAACCAGAATAAGACCTATTATCCACCACCAGGCCATACCAAGACCCATTCCTCCAAGTCCATGCATTTTTACCTCCTTTTTTTAAAGCTTTTGTTACAAGTTCTATTGTCTAATCAGAATTTGCCGTAATTGTTTTATTGATGTAGTACTTCATAATAAATAATTCAAAGATCGTGATTATTTTGATCAGATTGTCCTTTCATATCCTGCATGCCGTCTTACATCATCCCACCTTGTTGCATCATCATTTTTTGCAAATCGTCTTTCTGTTAAATGGTGCTTTATAATATTGCTAACATTTTCATAATTACTTGATTTTAATTTGGTCTTCGTTTCATGCGTTTTTTGTTTTGTGTATGAATAATGGTAATGCTTTTCACTATATCAAACCAGATATTTGTTACGTTTATGTGCACCGTGAAATGCTCATTTCTTTTTTTGCCAATTTAACAGTCAGATTAATAAAAAGTGTTATACAATTATGGATAATTATTGTATCTTTTTGTTATTTTCGACTATTTTCAAAAAATGACATGGCCATGAAACACCCGTGGCTCGGCTACTTTAGGCAATGATCACTGCTTTTGCACAGAAAGTTGGTTTCGGTTGGGTGCAAGAGGATTGTGAGGATAAGGTATAATTAAAATTTCTTTATCTTTGTTCGGCTTATAACGAACAGTTAAGGCGTTTAATAAATAGTCATGTCGAGAAAAGAAATATTGACAGAAGAACAAAAAAAAGCAGCCCGTTATGCAAAAGCAATGGGGCATCCGGTTCGTTTGTATGTGCTTGACTTATTGTCCAAACAAAACTGTTGTTACAGTGGAGATTTAACTGAAGAATTACCAATAGCAAAATCCACCTTCTCTCAACATCTGAAAGAACTTAAAGAAGCAGGGCTGATACAGGGTAAGATTGAAGCTCCACGAATCAAATATTGCATTAACCAGGAGAATTGGGAAGAAGCCAGGAAATTATTCAGGAAATTCTTGAAAATCTGATATTTTTTTGTGACATTTGTTCGTTGTTTTGCGAATAACGATTTATTAAGTGGGAATATAAAACCAGAAAGAATTAAAATTTACTACGATGGAAATTATAGTTCTGGGTACTGGCTGCCTTAAATGTAAGACACTGGAAAAAGCCACACGTGATGCGGTTACAGAGTTAAATATTGATGCCAATGTAACCAAAGAAGAGGATATAGTTAAAATTATGGGTTACGGAATAATGCAAACCCCCGGGCTGGTAATAAATGAGAAAGTTGTGGCTTCCGGTCGTGTCCCCTCAATGAATGAAATCAAACAACTGATCACTCAAAATGATTAAAGAGATGAAAACAATTAGAGTTTTTTTACTTGTAGTAATGGCATTGGGCATGCATATTTCCTGTTATGCCCAAACAGCCAAAAATGAAGAATCTTCCCAAGTATCAAAGGGAGATAAAGTTGAAGTATATTATTTTCACCATACCCGCCGTTGTGCAACTTGCAATGCGGTTGAAAGTGTATCAAAAGAGGCTGTGAAAGAACTTTATGGAGATAAAGTAAGCTTTGCCAGTTATAACCTTGATGAAGAAACCGGTAAAGCAAAAAGTGAAGAATTGGAAGTGTCGGGGCAATCGCTCCTGATTGTATCGGGTGACACTAAGATAAACATCACCAATGAGGGTTTTCTGCATGCCCGCAGCAATCCTGAAAAGTTAAAAGCAATTATTCAGGAAAAGGTTGAGCTTCTGTTGTAATATGGAAGAATTTTTGAGCAATTTATTGGAGAATAGTTCATTGCCCTTTGTTTCTGCATTTGTACTCGGGCTGATGACAGCCATCAGTCCATGTCCTCTTGCAACGAACATTACGGCCATTGGATTTATCAGCAAAGATGTTGAAGACAAGAAAAGGGTGTTCATGAATGGCCTTATCTACACGGCAGGCCGGGCTATCGCTTACACGCTTCTGGCAGTGATCATTTTTCTGGGTGTTGACCAGTTTGAGATATCAGGATTGTTTCAGCAATATGGAGAAAAAGTAATCGGCCCCATATTAATTGTGATTGGGTTACTAATGTTGGATGTATTAAAAATAAGGTTACCCGGCGTTGGAAATCTGACCAGGAAGTTTCAGGAAAAATCAAAACATACATATTGGGATGTATTAATATTAGGTGTATTGTTTGCCCTTGCTTTCTGCCCTTATAGCGGAGTATTGTATTTTGGTATGCTCATACCAATGACAGTCAGCAGTGCTTCGGGCTTATACCTCCCCGTTGTGTTTGCCATTGCTACAGGGATCCCTGTAATTATTTTTGCATGGTTGCTTGCGTATACCGTATCAGGCGTAGGAAAGCTTTACCAACAGCTAAAAACTTTTGAGGTCTGGTTCCGAAGGGTTATATCAATCGTATTTATCGGAATAGGGGTATATTATGTAATAATCATTTATTTCTAAAAAAGAGATAATAGGTTTGTTTTATTACGAACAAAAGATGTAGCATGCAAATGGATCGTGTAATCAGTATTTCACTTAATCTGCACCATTGTCAATTAACAAATTAGGCTCAATAGATCATTTAATTGAATTAAACTTGTCAATTTCTTTTTCCAGAAAATAGCTGATCACGGTTCTGATAGCTACGATGCTGGCCAGAATGGCAATTTCTTCAAAAGTGGGGTGGATTACCGTTAGAATGATGTCTGCAGCTATCAGAAACTCCAGCGCGAGCAGCAGGTACGAAGCAAACAGATGGCGCACCGATTCCCGTTCACGGTAGACAGGCTTATGTTTCAACCTGCTAATCTCCAGTGTCAACAACCTGTAAACGGTCAATACAACCCCCCACACAATGATTGCCACACCAATGCTACCGATGCCAATATACAGGTACTCAAAAATATTTTTCAGATAGACTGTCATGATGAGATGTATTTTTAAAAACCTGCCCTTTCAATCCATACCAGGATTAGAATAATAAGCACAGCAGCAGGTACCACCACCACCCATTCTTTCACCTTTAACAGTTGTGGGAAGGTAATATCGCCGAAATCGCCTTTTTTGAGGATGCCATCCTTTAATTTGGGGTACATTACCGCAAAAATCCAGGTGCCCAGAACAATACCGACCGTTCCGCCTGTAACGGCATCCAGATAACCGTTGCCAATGGCACCGGCAATGGTGCCCGGGCAATAGCCATACAGCTAATGGCAACAATGTCAATGCGGACTACATCAATTATCAGCATTATAACTGTTACAGCAAGGATTAACAAGACTATAATAATACCTGGTTCCATTATTTTTAGTTAGGTTCCAAGAATTCATTTCTGATTTACTTGTCGCCGTAATCATTACGGTACAGCATGATATTCTTCGTAACTATAAAAATATACATTTTAACTGCACAACCCTCTCGTTTTGATTATAAATTATAAATTATCCATCGTAATTTCAACTTCACTGACAAGGTCAATTTTTTCCTCAACGATGTCATAGATGTCTGTGTTGGCATCGGAACTGATAATGATCACTCCGTTTTCATCCGTGTCGGCATTCGAAATCATCTCCGGAGAAACCCCTGAGAACCAAATATTCGGGTCGAATGTGATTTCCGCGATCATTGTGGTACTCTCGGTCACGGTGAATTCTCCTTCCTTTTCGAGAGAAAAATCCTGACCGGAATCAAATAAAAACCTGATAGGTTGCCCATTGCCCCCGGAGTCTGTCCAAGTCCCCTCGAGATCGATTGCCGCTTCATGGTTTTCGTCCCAAAGCTCAAGTTCAATTTCAATTTCCGTGTATGTGCCCTCCCTGATTTGGATCTCTGAAACATCGGGATTGCTTTCCCCGGTGGCAAAATCAATGGTTATAAATGATTCGATCTCAAATTCTGTCTCCAGGCTGTCAATAGCTGATTCAGCCTCAAATTCTATGCTTTCCAGGATAATATGACCCTCAGAAAACTGAATACTGTTGGACGAAGCATTTTTAAGGTTTGCCTCGGATATTACTGTATTAAATTCCAGTTGCAAGGTTGGTTTTCTTAAATCTTCTTCCTTTTCACATCCAACAAGGCCAGTTCCTATAACGAAAAGGCTGAAAATTGTCAGAATAAATGATTGTCTTTTCATGGCATTCTTATTCTTAAATTTATACTATTTACTTATAAATAAAACGATATGAGTCGAAAAAAGTTGTAATGACAGGCAAATATAATAGGCTTGCTCTCTACCGGATAAGGGGGGAAGTATCACCGGAATATCCAAATATTGTACTGGTGCATTCTAAAAAAGGAAATACAAACATACATTTCCAGTAATATATAGCATTATTATGAATGCGCTTTCCCAGCCTATATTGGCAATTCCTTTACGCTGCCTGAATAATAAACCCATTATCAATATGCTCACCATGAGCATGGTTAATGCAATAATAAATGATTGACTGTTTGTTATATTATGTAATATGCTTCCTTCTTGATAGGCGATATCTGAAAAAGCAACAAACAGCACGTCAAAAGAATTGCCTCCGATAATGTTGGCAACGGCCAAAGTCAATGCTCTTTGCCTTACAGCAGCCAACGAAACAATCAACTCCGGCAATGAAGTTGCCACCGCAGTAAACAATGTTCCTACAAAACTCTCACTTAGAATGGTTTTACTGGCAATGGCAATCCCGGATATCGCTATTGCATATCCTGCCCCGGCAACAAGGATTGCTAACAGGGTAAATTTTGTGATCAGTGTGCTTAATGTTGTCTTTTTGATATTGTCTTTATCCGGAATGTCTTTCACTGTTGAGATGGTTAATTTCGCATTCCACAGGGGCTTCTCTTTGGCCAGTGCAATCATCTTCGACCCACCTAAATAAACCAGTATTATAATAAAAGATAAAGGATGGATATTAAACAACGTAATATCCGGACTGGCAATACCAAGAATAACGAGGGTTAATAATCCTATGAGTAACAATCCTTGCATCAGGTTAGTCAACGATGCAGAGGCATGTTCCAAATTGACTCTGGGATATGAAATATCTGCTATGGAAAGAAATGCAGTTTGTACGGCAATACCACCTATTGCATTGCTTATGGCCAGTTCGGGATAATTATTATATGCTGCAACTACAGAGGTAATAATACCCGAAATAGAAGTTACTCCACCTAAAAACAGAGCACCTACAAGTGCTTCTCCCAGGCCGGTTTTATCTGCAAGTTTGTCGGCATACCTGGTTAATGCTGTACCGGCATAAATGATGACCAATGTGGCAAGAAGAAAAAGTAAGATCGCAACAAGTATACTCATTGTTTCAGGTACTTAATATGGTCAATTATTTCGTTAATTTTTTCGTCTGTAAGCGCGTATTTTCCTTTACTTAACTCGAAATCTACATTTTGCCTGATGGTCAGATGTTTTGATAGCGTTTGAGAATGCACTATGCCACTCAGGTAGATTTTTGTATTTCTTTGATATTCTCAGGCAGGTTCTTTTTCAATTATCCGCTCAATAGATATCAAAATATCTTCAATGCATATCTGATAATTCCGGTTTTTATTCTTCATACATATTGTGTTTGGTCAAGGATGCTATTAATTAATTGGTATCTTAATGCTTTGGCCGAAACCAAATCAACTTTAACGCCTGCTTCTTTTTCCAATAAATCTTTTAAATCAAAAAAATCCCAGCCAATCGGTTTACTAAACCCTGTAAGAAAATCAATATCCGATTCCGCTGTCTGCTCATTCCGTAAAAATGAACCAAAATATCCAATTCCCGATACATTATACTTTTGGGAAAGAAAAGGTTTTGATCCTGTCATTTTTTCTCTATGTAGTTTTTACTCCCCATATCACAAATTAATTTATTTCTAATGAAAATTATCTTGGGTCTTTTCAAAAGAAGCAAAACTGCATAGTTCGGTACTGACGAACAGGAACGGCACATGAAGCATGTAAACCCGGGATAAGTAAGCACAGCATTGTAACGTTCTGAGGCAGGAAAGGGGCAGGCTTGCAGATCGCTCATAGGGCCGATATATTTGGGTGCGTAAACTATTCACCTATAGTTTTTTCAATAAAATCAATCAGCATTTCACAAAACCTGTCCGATAACGGCAGATGTGGATTTGAATAGGTCGCCATATTTTCCTGACCGTCACTACCTGAATTTTTTAGCACGTGGTTCATGTTATCAATAATCTCAATTTCAGCATCCGGATTATTTTTCGCTAATGACTGTGCTTCTGAACTTTTTACCTGTAAATCGTTACTGCCATGCAAAATCAAAACGGGAGATGTAACTTTAGATATCTCTCTTTCAGGACTATACTGAAACCATGAAATCATGTAAGGCTGAACGCTGGGTCTGAATAGCGAATATAATGTATGACTGACATTTGAAACAAGAATACCTGTATTTAATGAATCAATAATGGCTTGAGCTTCCATCCTGATATAATCTGGTTGTGTTGATAATTGCTCAAGAATCAGGGAATCTGCCCGTTGTGCAGTTCCGGCAACCGAGATAAAACCATCAATTGAAGTTTGATTTGTTACAATACTTCCAATCAAAGCTCCTTCGCTATGTCCTAGAACAAATATGTCTGTGAATCTACTATCGCTTTTTAGTTTCTTTATCCATTTTATTGCGTCCGTTACATAATCGTCAAATGTTAAATCCGATTCGCTAAATCCTGTATAATAGCTTTTTGCAATGCCTCTTTTATCGTATCGTAATGATGCAATTTCATGCATGGCCAATGTATCACTAATCATTTTATAGCTATCCGTATTCAATCCCATTGGGTTATTTCCATCCCTGTCAGTTGGACCTGAACCTGCGATTAGTAAAACTATGGGATACTGTCCTCGCTCTTTTGGAAGTTTTAGACTACCATAAATTGTTGCAGTTTCTGTATCCAGTGTAATTTCTTTCTCTACCGGATTGAATTTTTCTTGTTTATTGTTTTCTGTGTTATCTTTTTCGGAGTAACCTAAAGTCAGGACTGATAGACTCAATAATGCTAAAACCAATTTTGTGGATCTCATGGTATTATATTTTATCCTGATTAATTCATAAATATAATGAAATTTTCCTGCATGGGTGGGACAGGTGTGTAATATCTGGTGAAACTAGTTGTCACTTAAGTAATAGGTTTTTTCTTTTAAAAATAGGCTGGGGGTGGGGATTATCCAGACCAATCCGGCCTATTGCTGCCCCTCGCTGGTCACCGAAGCCATGACCTCAAAGATCGAAGAGGTCACCGGTGTGCCCGTAGTAACGATTGAATACGACGGCACCGCAGGGATCAAGAATGAAGATATCGTGCCCTATTTAAAATTCCGGAAGAAGAGGTGATTTGTTACTTTATCTATAATGAATTTATAGGTATATATAGCCGGATTAGCTGAAAAATATCGTTAAGAGGTCTTCTCTTCTTTTTGTTTGAGATAGGTATCCACATGCCGGTGTATTTTTGAGGGATAAATATCATCGATGGTCAGCAAAATACCAATTCCCTCTACCTTATCACCAGGATTTTGATTACGGGCTATTCCAAAGAATTTCATGGTGGATGAGAGGTTCATGTATGCTTTTATGAGCGGGGGAATGCTTTCTCCTCTCTCGCGGATGGCTTGATTGAGTTTGACAAAATCATTGTTGAAATCCCTTCCTGTAAAAAAAGAATCAAGGTACTCTTCGCTAAAAACCATAGATTGGGGATTATGAGCCTCAACGAGGTTTTCCTTGTCCTCAAAATATTTATGTAAAAAGCGAAGCAAAAGGTCTCTTGCTTTTCGATCGTAATGCAGGTACAGGGAAACACTACCATAAAAATAGTTGATATCCGGGTTATCAACAATCAGCGCCCCAAGGCCATCCCATAGTGTATCCAGGGAAAAGACCCCTTTTCGCGGATCTGCGGCAGGTTGATATTTGGGTTGAATAAATGACTTACCCAGTTCTATCGTATAAGGCATGTACTCTTTTTCAAATCTGTCAGAGGGATTAAACTTTTGGACGGTAAAGATTCTGTACAGTCCATCCTTTTTCTTCTCAGCTTCTCTGAGTTTAAAATATCTATAGCCTCCCACTATTTCATCCTCTTTGGGATTCCATACAATAATCTGCCAATAGGGATTGTCCATCAAATCATATTCATCGACATCAATGGACTTGCCTGAACCACCCCCGGAGTTCCGAAAAGATATTTCTCTAAGCCTGCCCACCTCCTTCATAAGTTCAGGACACTGATGAGCGTTAAATATATAGATATCGTTGTTTTCAAAATTGGTAGTCCTGACAAACAAACTTTTATCAAGCTCCTTCTTCAATATATCTTTATCTATCTTCTGTGCAATGCTCTCCATCGTGAATTGCTGGTGTTGTTTAATTAACAATGCTTTAGCAGAATTCTATAATTTCTGGTATGATAGGGATTGCTTTATAGCCTCCATAATAAACAGTGAGATTCACTAATCTTTATTATTTGCAAAGGTAGTTAAGTTATAATATTTTCATTCCATTTTCCCGGGGTTTTTAACTGTTTCTATGCGCGAACTTCATATGTGGTAATTTTTCCAGAGGGTACTGCTACTATTATTCCTTGTTTTTCTCAAATTCAATCAATTCAATTGGCGCTCCGTTATGCTCTATCATGGCAACTCTTACTCCATCTGAAGGCGGATTTGGTTCGGTAATTATTTTAAAGTCACGGGTCTGTAATTCAAAATCCAAATCATCAACTTCAAATGCAATATGGGGAATTGTCTGTATCAATTTATCAATCGGGCTGTCTTTCTCAAATCTCATCCATTCAATTCCAAAAGGGCTTGTGCTAAACCCCGAGACATAAAATTTAAATTGAGGCAAATATTTCTCACCAGGCATTTCTGTATCCGTGGGAATCCCTAAATGGTGATATTTCCAACCCCAACTTTCAATGCAGGAAGGCAATTCAAAATCCTGACGGATTTGTTGATTTTCTTTCATTTTATCCATTTTGTTTACATTTCTCCAACATACCTATTTTAATGAAGCGGCTCATTGTCCAGGGGTAGTAGAAATCATCACCTTTAAGCCCATTGACCACAGTTTCTGTGTTTGCCTTCGACATCGATACCCCAAGCTAACGAACAGTATACTTTTAAAGTAGTTCAGGATTTTAATCAATTCGAAATACGTCTTCATGAGGGGCAGTCATTGCCAGCATGCGCATTGATGCTGACACCTATCGCAGAGGTTCCGGAAACGGGTTTCGAACCCTGGCCACCATTTCGGAACTACGGCATCGGACTATACGAAAAATCAGCGGCTATCATGGCAGCAAAGTGATAAAGGATTTGCAAAAAAATAAAGACATGCCTCTTATGATTTCAGAGAACCGGGTTTTATTGGTTTGCCCTGGCAGCCGCCCTTTCTGCGCGGCGTACTTTCCAACGGGTCAGCAAGCCTGAATTGCTGTTGTCGTCGATGCGCGATTGCCGTCTTTTTCTGACCCAATCCATTATAGTTCCGGAATGGTTTGCCACGGCAACATTATGGGCTGAACGGTGGATTTCCTGCACATTATCGTGAAGGTTCTCGTGGTGCTGCATGGCTCGCTGATGGGCAACATCATGGGGGGTTGTGGCATGTGCCGGGGGATGCTGACCATAAGCTCCTGCAACCAGCAGGATAAACAAACATAATACCGGTATTGCTTTCATAACCTTGAGCTTTAGTAAATATATTCCTACTCCTCCACAAGTATACATCTTTTATTTCAATAAATACTACACTTAATTGCAAAAAAGCTGAAATGCTACTCCGGGCATAATTACCTTCTTTTTTCTCTAAAAAATTGATTAAGAAACAGCATACTGCCCAAAAAGCTCATAACACCTGCTAAAATTATTGCATAGAAAAACGAACCTGAAAAATCGAACAACAACCCTCCGCTTAAAGGCCCTGCAATACCTGCAATGGCATACCCAATAAACACATAAGGATAGACTATACCAAAATTTTTCAACCCATAAACTTGTGCTGTTTCTTTGGCAAAAAGAACGAAGTTTCCTCCAAATCCAAACCCTATGAGCGATGCAATGATTAAATAGGAGCTACCGGAAAGATTTGAAACATTCAGCAAAAAAATTGAAACAGATTGAAACAAAAGGGCAAAAAATATGCTTAAACTGGCACCCGCATGATCGCTGATGAAACCCCACGTGAGTCTGCCTATGAAGTTTGCGACGGCAAATAATACAACACCGACTACCAGAATATGATGTAATATCCCGAACTGCTCACCGATAATCTTTAAACTCCCTATTATAAGCAAACCTGCAAAAGTTCCCAGGAATATGCCAAGGAATAGTTTCTTAAACAATCCCGTGTTTATAAATTTGGATGCTTTAACAGGCTCTTCTTTGAAATATGTATACTTAGGGATTTGAAAGAGGAAATTAGACAAAGCAATAATAATCAGGCCGTAAGATACCCCCAATATATTTATTAATTGTAGCGCATTGTAGCCATTGTTGAGAATAATTTCGGCTATTTCAGACATAAACAATGCGCCCAATCCAAATCCGGCAGCTGCGATACCTGTAATAAGCCCTTTTTTTTCGGGAAACCACTGAACCGGCGAAGTGAGAGAAACCCAATAACCGAAACCCGTAGCCACACCTCCTATAATACCTATACCCAAAAGAATTAAAAAGAAATTACCTTGTGATAAGCCCGCTAAAATATACCCCGAAAAGAACAGCAAACCTGCAATGTAACCAAAATATCGGTGCTTCACCTTTTTCCCAAGCTGCCCTACAAATATCATAGTAACCGGGAATATCGCAATAAGGCTTCCAAATATTGCCTGTGATTGAGCCCCGGAAAAGCCGTAATTATCAATCAGTTCAGATGCAATAATACTCCACCCATACACACTACCAATACATAGCATTATAATAAATGATGCAACTACTGTTAAATACCTTTTCATCTTACTCCACTGATTGCAACAACCACTTTTCTTCCCATGGAAAAAGCCATGTTACATTTTCATATTTTTTGATTTCTCCAAAACTTGCGCTTTTAACCCCTGCTTATATTGTATCATCTTATCCCGTATAATGGTATCTTTTGCTGACACAATCTGAGCCGCAAGAATCCCGGCATTTTTTGCACCGTTCAAAGCCACTGTGGCCACAGGTACACCGCCAGGCATTTGCAGAATAGAAAGCACTGAATCCCATCCGTCAATAGAATTGCTCGACTTTATCGGAACCCCAATTACCGGCAGTGGCGACATGGCTGCCACCATACCAGGCAAATGGGCTGCACCACCTGCCCCTGCAATTATTGCCAAAGCGCCACGTTTGTGGGCATTTGATGCAAATTCATAAAGTTTTTCAGGTGTCCGGTGTGCCGAAACGATATCAATCTCATACCCGATACCAAATTCTTCAAGCACTTCAGCTGCCTGTTTCATTACGGACAGATCAGAATCTGACCCCATTACAATACTTACTAATTGTTCTTCCACGATTTTACCTTTATTGATTGTTTTACATTTTCTGCTTTTTTTAACGCACACTCTAACGAAGATGACAAAACTGTTACATGCCCCATTTTTCGGAAGGGTTTAGTTATTTTTTTCCCGTACAAGTGTATTTTAACGCCTTCTATTGCCATACTCTCAGTTAGTCCTTCGTACATAACCGAACCTTCGTGTCCTTCTGCCCCCAAAAT
>JAWLEB010000060.1:0-14189 GCA_041686375.1 Bacteroidales bacterium | reverse complement strand
AAAGAATGAGGAAATTCAAAAGAAATCACAGCAATTACAGGAAGCATTTTATAAGATAGAAGACCAGAACATAAAAATTACACAGAGTATCAGTTACGCCCAGGGAATTCAGCAGGCACTCTTCCCGCCAAAAGAAACATTAAATAAGTATTTACCGGAGTCATTTATCTACTTTCAACCTGTAGATATCGTTAGTGGTGATTTTTACTGGTTTAAGGAGGTAGAATCCCATCTGGATCTTTATGAGGAAATGGATGAATTTGCTCAGAATAAAAAGCATAATCCTCAAAATGATCCATTTCTTCCGATTGAAAACAATAAATTTGTCGTTTCTGCGGTAGATTGTACCGGGCATGGGGTTCCGGGGGCATTTATGTCTATGATCGGGTATAACCTCCTTGATGAAATAACTCAAAATGGCATAACACGATCTGATAAAATCTTGCGGGAAATGCACAAGGGAATCAGAAAAACACTTAATCAGGATGAAGGAACCAACAGAGACGGAATGGATATGTCACTGTGTGTGATCAATAAACACAAACGAACAGTACAATATTCAGGGGCTAAAAACCCCTTGTTGTACATCCAAGACGGAAAGGCTACACTTATTAAAGGAGACAGAGTACCAATAGGTGGAATCCAAACTGAGAAGGAACGATATTTTTCAGAGACTACAATAAAGATTGATAGACCTACCAATTTCTATATTTTTTCTGATGGGTATATTGACCAGTTTGGCGGACCTAAAAACAGAAAATTTTTGCTGAAAAATCTTCAGAATTTGTTACTTGAAATCTATCAAAAGCCCATGAAAGAACAGCAAGAAATCTTAAGAAAAAAATTATCTGAGTGGATGGGTGACAGAGAGAATCAAATTGATGATATTTTAGTGATTGGATTCAGGTTGAATGGTGTAACCAATTAATTTTAATTACGTTTATTATATAAAACCATGCGGTTATTTATCAAATCAGGACACTTACTAAGTTAGCATTGTTGTATTATTGATAAAATCTATTTTTAACAGGATAAATCGTGCTATAAAGTTGATGAAAAAAAAGAGAGATATTTTGTATATTAAATAAATGAATTTATATTGTACTCGAAAAATTTGAATGTTAATTAAACCTTACTAGTTATGAAAAAGTTAATCGTTTTAGTTTTAGTTATTTTTCTGGGCGTTAATTTACAGTCGTTTAGCCAGGCTGTTGATGACAGGGCAGTGGTGCCGGTCGCTGTAACACTGAATTCAATCTTACGACTAAACATCAAATCAGGTGGTAATATTGAATTTAATTTCAACACTTTAGATCAGTATGAGAATGGTATAGATAATAGCGAAGCTCATGATACCAAACTCACAATTGCTTCTTCAACAAATTGGGACTTAGAAATGTATGCAGAAGATAGTGATTTACTGGGAACTGACTCTGCCAATACTGCTAATTCTATGTCATTAGACTACATAGGATATGGCATTACATATGACGGTGTTGGTGATGCCGGAAACTATACCTATTTAACAGGGGATGGGACAAGCGCTGATGCTGTTACAGACTTGAGAGATCCTACCAGTGGAGATGATACAGAAATTATTGCTTATGATGGAACTACAAGTAATGCAGGGGGTGTAAACCAAAATGCATTTACAGTTCATTGGAGATGTGGTACACAAGAAGGAGACATGCAGCAATCATCGCTACTTGAAGCTGAATTGGCTGCTGATAGATATGCTACTAATGTGTTTTTTATTTTAAAACCGGCAGACTAATCTAAATTGTAATAATATTTTCAGATGATATTATCAGCATTAAGTCAACCTTCAGTAATGGAGGTTTTGACTTAATTTAAAATTTATAATAAATATTTTTAATGAGGGTAGTATGTAAACAATTTTTACTTATTCTGTTGTTTTTATTCATTACGAATACAATTCTTTATACTCAGAATCCGAGTTACCAGTTGACAATTGAAAGCGGGGGGTATGTTGACTTTAAAATTGTGAGTATGCACCAATATGAAAATGATGGTGGTATTGATTATCCCAGTTGGACCCGTTTAAAAGTTGTTTATAATGATACTACCGATGGCACACAGGAATGGAAACTGGGGTTTAAAGCAGGA
The DNA here is from genome assembly GCA_041686375.1 of Bacteroidales bacterium. GTDB lineage: Bacteria > Bacteroidota > Bacteroidia > Bacteroidales > UBA12077 > JAGXLC01. The sequence goes on along the minus strand of JAWLEB010000060.1, from coordinate 12,062 downwards.
ACCAGTGACTTTATAACGGGGGTGGAAAACAGAACGTTGCCACTAAATTATGTTTCGGTTTATGTAGCGGATATAGATACAATTTCTAATGATGATAATGTTTCTATTGAAGATCAACCACTGGCATTGACAGATGAATACCAGGAACTTGTGGAGAATGCGGATGAGGGAACATATCGTTTATATGTTACTTATCAATTGGATTCGGTTTTATTGGAAAATTATCCTGATTATTATAATACAGAGATAATCTATAAGATTGTCCCGAATGGGGAGAATTTTTAGGATTAGCATATTTATGAAGCGAACTTTTATATATGGACTTGGTTCATTATTATTATTGCTTTCATTTAATACCGCAGCCCAGGTCTTGGATGATAATTATTCCTACCGTGATATAGAAGCCGAATTCGTTCGGGAAAACATACAAATTGAACCCCGCGAAGTTTTTTTTAATGTTTTAAAAATTGTGAACCGCTCTGAGGATGACCGCTATGTTAATCTTAGTTATGAAACTCCTCTTGGATGGAATCTGATTACCAACTCTGAAGAAAGAATTAATGTTCCGGCCGGAGATTCCATTTTTATGCCAATGCGTGCTTCTGCCAGTAAAAATGTGAAGGGGGAAATAGGGTATTCTATAACGGCTTCACTTAATACAAGAGGGGGTGATCCTATAACTACTGCCTATTGTTTTATTAAAGTTCCACGCTCTTCTCATGTGAATTTGCTCCCTATGACACGTGTTTCTTATATTGATCAGAAAACACAAAAAGGAAGTTTTGCCTTTAAAATAGAGAATAAGGGAAATGTTGATGAAGTAGTTAATTTGGAATTTACTTCTACACATAATTTAAACATTCCGGATGAAGTGGATAATCAATATGTTACAGAATTGAGTATACCTGCCAAGACAGATACCATAATAGATTATGAAGTATTTGTCGAAGATCCTGACATGGAGCGATCATTGTACCGTATTGATTTAAATGGAGATACAGAGAACGAGTCTTTTAATACAACTTTTTGGTTTCGGTATTTATCCAATTCCTTTGAATATGTTAAGCCTGAAGGGCAAGTTCCTTTAGTACTGAATTTGAACATGGAAAATTTATTTAGCGAATATGGGACGACTTTTTCAGGGAGAGTCAGAGGGAATATTTTATTGAGAAATAACAGGGAGCTAGAGTATTATTATTATAAATATAATACAAGACGTTCAGGGGATTTGTTGGAAACTTCCAGAATTAATTTAAAATACAACTCTGATCGCCTTGCGTTAACAGCGGGTGACAGAGTGAGTTTTAATTTAAGGACGGGTTTCGGACGTGGATTGAGTTTGAATTATAAATTGTTCCCTAATTTTGAGATGGGAGGGAAATATAGTTATCACATTCATTTACCTATTAATAACTATGGGTTGAATTTAGGAACATCTGTGCTAAATTCAAAAGTAACAACAACATTGGAATACAGTACTGATGGTCGTTTTGACAGCGAGTCGGCTCTGGCAAAGTTTTCTACCCGATTCAGGTTATGGGATGGGCATAGCCTTAGGACAGATTTGGCAGTGAGTGATTTTAGCGACCAGAATTCATTCCTGTTTGACAAAACAGGATATCACCATCATCTTGATTATAAAGGGGAGTTTGATAAATTGACGGTGCATTTAAGAAACCGTTATAATTCGGATTTTTATTATGGGGGCTTTTATGGAGGGAATGAAACAAGAGGAAATTTTGCGCTCCCCCTTAAAAACGGGTATAAATTCAATTTAAATCTCATAAGCTCAAAGCGTAAACCCAGGTATGATTTAACAGAGCCTCAGGTATCTGATAATTACAGGATTCGACGGAATGCAAGATTCAGAGTTGGGAAACATTTAAACAGCGAGTTTTCGGTATATGGAGAACCCAGTTATGATTTTTATAAGGCCAATAGGTTTTATGAGGCAGATCAAAGTAAGCCTTTTGTAACCCATAGCGGATATTTACGTTTGGGGTCTATTTTACGATTTGATAGGTACAGTCGGTTATCTGCCTCCATAAAGGGCGGATTAAGTTTTGTTGATAGCTATACATCGCCTGAACATGTATCCCGTCTCTCAGTGGAAGAACATCAGCTTCAAAAGCGAATGGATGCTTTTAATGCTATATTTGACCTTACCTATAATTCCCGAAAATGGGGTTTCTTTTTTAAGTACTTTCATGGCCCCTATAATGGGAATCAGTATTTTAATTATTTTTATAATGGGAGTTATACCCAAATGCTCCGTTTGATGCCTTACTATCGCCATTTTGTTTACAAAGATATTATCGAGCTTGATACCCGTCTGAACTATATGTATAGTATTGATTATAATACGCATCGTGTAAACTGGGGTAATGAGCTTACCTTCCACCTGGATTACGGGCTGCTTTTAAAACTGGTTGGAACATTTACATTTCAGTCATCCAAAGAAGAGGAAGGGTCAATAATGGGAGAATCATCCAGATACACCTATAGCAATACTTATATTGAGACGAGATTTGAAAAGCGCTTTGACTGGAATCAGCCCAGAGTTAAATATCATGATCTGAATGTAAATTTGTACAAAGATCTTAATGGTAATTTGGAGAAAGATTATAATGAGCCCGGCGTTTCCAATGTTTTGGTGGAAATAGAAAAACTGGATGCTTCTCAAATTGATAGCATCCCGGGTGATTATGAGGCTAGTGGTAATCTGGTAACAAACAGGTTACTTTCGGGAATGAAGGGCACAATTTCATATGAAAATATTCCCGAAGGGTTGTATAAGATCACAATTAAAGATGTTGGTGGTGGTACAGGCAAGTTTACTCCTGATGTACAGGAGGTAATAACCCATATTAATCAGGACAGAGAAGTTTATATTCCTTTTCTGGAGCGAAATAAAATTTTCGGGAAAATTATTCTGAACAGGAGTAAACTATCTAATTTAGGAGAAATTGACATTGGTAATGTGAAGATAACAGCTACCGATTCAAAGGGCAGAACAATATCAACATTGACGGATGACGACGGGAACTTTTCGCTTTATGCTCCAAGTGTGGATCTGTACACTGTTTCTGTTAACAATATTTTTAGGGAAAATTTTGACCTGAGAAAAAATGACTATAAGGTGCAACTGAATGGTTATAGGCAATTTGAAGTTAACTTCATATTTGACGAGAAACGCAGAAGAATAAACTTTACACCAAGCTCCGATGAGCAAGAGTCTAAAGTTAGAAGCGTGAAACGTACAAATTTGAGTGGGGTCGTTAAGGATGAAAGTACTTTACAACCTGTACGGGCAAATATTGAAATTGTTGATAATACCACGGGAGCAACAATTGAAAGTACAACTTCTGACAGGGAAACCGGAAGATTCTCAACAAGTTTTATGACCGGCCCTAATTACTCTATGATTGTCGATGCTTCTGGATATTGGTTATATTCTGAGCGTTTAGATTTGGATGAAATGTTGACGATACAAGATGTAGAAAAAGAGGTGCTTCTGAAGAATATTATGATTGGATCAAAAATTGAACTAGAAAACCTTCAGTTTGAAGCAGGTAGTAAAGAAATACCCAATGAGGCGTATCCTGAAATTGACAGGCTGATAGAGCAGCTCAAAGAAAATCAGAATGTCCGTATCCAGATAGCTGGACACTCTGATGCCCTGGAGACACTGGAAGATGAAAGTTTGTCCGAGGAAAGAGCCAAAGCAGTGGCAAGGTATATGATGCAAAATGGTTTTAGCAATATTGAATACGTTGGGCATAAAGATAATAAACCTGTTGCACCAAATGATTCTGAGGAAAACAGAATGAAAAACAGGCGAGTGGAAGTGATAGTTGTGGATAAGTAATTGAGTGATGTTTTTTAATGTTATGAAGAAAATGCCTTTAGTGCTGGTTTTGTTGGTAATTGTCTTGTGTTCTTGTGACAAGGACGAGGATTTTGCTTATGATATAAATGATTTGACAGGAGTCAAGTGGGGAATGCCAGAAGTTCAGGAAGGTTCTCTTAGCCATTTGGAACCGACCCCTGTTACATTTGAAGACAACGGAAGAGTGATTTTTGGCAACGACTACTATTTTTGGGAAATACAGTCGTCGCGAGCATTGTATATTGGTGAGAGAGAGCAAATATGGGAAATTATGGATTTAAGTGAGGAAAGACTTTATGTGGAAATTTTAAAATATCCGAATGGTGAATTTCTTGCCAGAGGAATATACTACCCGATAGATTAGGGACGTAGTGAAAATAACCATTGGGTTTAATAAAGTTCGATTTATGTGATGCTGTTTTCTCAGGACATAGTTCTATGGATTAAATCGTTTTTTATTGCCATACTGCTGGTTATAATACTTTATAAATTTTATCAGATTATCTTCTTCCTTCAGGCCTATATTGGACTCTTTAATGTATTTCTTTAGTTTTTTATCCAAGGACCCAAAATTATCTAAAAATTTCTTTTCCCGGAATGATTGGATTACCCTGGGATGCGGATCATTTTTAAGCTGGATACAATAGATCGGGGTTTCCTTTTCAAATCGGGGTGGTTTAGGATCATTATAGCCTGTTTTAGCAGATTTAGCATCATGAAATTTAACAGAATAAACCTTATAAAGAGAGCAGGGACCATTCACAAGCCGGGCCAGGAAACCTTCCATTTCATCAGTAGATCCTCCAAACAATCCCCCTTTCTTTTTTGTATAGGCTGTATGAACGAAATTATGCCCAAAATATTTGATGCTGTCTATGTGTTCCATATTGGATATCACATAATTATTACCACCCTGAAAAAATTCGAAATCATCCGAATACGCATTATACCTAAGATTTGCTTCTATAGGTTTATCCTGGTCTATAAAATAGACTTTGCTTGGCAGGAACTTTTCAGAAAGATAAGGTGTTCCTTGGACGTTTTTTAGAGAGGGGCTTCCAGCCCTTCTCATTCCAGATTTCTCCTCCTTTACTTTTTGCTGGAAATCCATTAGAGAGCGACTCTTCTCTTGAGCGAAATTTTCTGTTGCCCATAAGAGCAATATTACCAATATGTATTTTGTCTTTTTCATAATTTTATTCTTCGGGTTTAATTAATATACAAACTTAATAAATTTCCAGACTACCTTAGTTTAATTGAAAAATAAAAAAGGAGCATTGAGGAGGATTAAATTAAGGCCCATCCATAAATTATTACTTATCATATCTAACCTGCCGGTTTAATTCACAATTCTCAAAGTTATAATTAATTGAAATTGCTTTCGATGAAGGTCAGAATAAAGCCATTTGGAATGAAATACCCAAAAGGTAGGGTTAGAAATAATCCCTCAGATTGAGGCAAAAATTGAAATTTTAGGACAGAGAATTTGAAGTATTGATGGATTTTTGTATTTTTCTTTTCTTATTTCATCTATAATAATGATCAAATGAAACCCTCACCCACAGCATGTAGACAAAAGGACATAAATAGAACGCAGATGACACGGATTGAGCGGATAAACGCGGATTTATTTATTAAAATTAATAATTGCCTTAAGATTCATTTTGTAAATCATTTAAAATAAGCATATTAACTGCAATTTATTCAAATGAGGTAATAACTTTAAAAAAAACGATATTTAAATGAAAATAAATCACATAAGAATTAACTTTATTGTTCGACCTCCTTTCAGCTTTTTGCCGCTATTTATCTCTCTGCTTTTGTTGCTCATAGCCTGTGAGAAAGAGGAGGTCCCTTCTGTTAGAATCAGAGATATTTCTCAGATAACTGGCACATCGGCTAAAGTTATGGGAAATGTCTCCTCTGACGGTGGAGCTCCGATAACAGAGCGGGGTGTGGTGTGGAGCAAATCCTCAAATCCAACTATGGAGGATAACCGGGAAGCTTCAGGTTCGGGAACAGGTTATTTTAGTGTCTCCCTCTCCGGTCTGAATCCCAATACGAAATATTATGTCCGTGTTTATGCCGTAAACAGTGAAGGAACAAGTTATGGCAGTCAGGTCACCTTTACAACTCACGAGGAGGATTATGAAGACCCGAATGTTATATCTCTTGGCCCTAATTCTACTTTAACTCTCGGTGAGCCCGCCATATCAGACATAGAGCTTATCAATTCGGTCTACAATGAAGGCCCCTCCAAAATGAATTACCTGACCTTTCATGTCCTGTTTCCTGAAGATCGTCCAAACCAGGAGGTTATAGAGATAGAGTTTGTGCCTGCCGATAAGGAGGTAGTTGAAGATAACAGGGGACAGGAGAATATAGCATTTTATGAATTTAATGATATTGACTCTGGTATGGCAGTAACTTCCTACTGGAGGGCTAAGGTGGAAACCAGGTCGCTAAACTATAATATCGATCCCCATGATGTCGGCACCCTCGGTGACATACCTACCGATGTTGCCGACGAGTATCTTGTTGATGAGGATATCTATCAAATCCACGACCCTGTGGTTGTGAATGCCAGGGATGAGGCTCTTGAGGGTGAGACCCATCCCTTGGAGATGGCCAAAAAGATATTCCACTGGGTGCAGGATCATATGACATACGAGACAGGGCATGGATGGCGGGATGCCCCCTCCAATATTGAGAGCGGTGTGGGGACCTGCTCCGGCTGGGCCTACGCATTTATTGCAATGTGCCGGTCTGCAGGCCTGCCGGCAAGGTGGTCGGGTGCCCTTGTCCGGCGAGGTGATCACGATGATGCCGGTCCGCACCTCGATCAGCCTAAACACCGATGGGCACAGGTTTATTTACCCGATATAGGTTGGATAGAAGCAAATGTTCAGGGAGGCAACTGGGGAGTGCTTTCGGAACGCTATCTTATCATATCCGAATCATCTGGTACATCCGATTTACTGGGAGAAAGATATGATGCCTATCGCAGGTGGAGCTTCGAAAATGATGGGTCCACTGAGAGAGAGCGTTATGGCATGTGGTGGCCTGTTAATGAAAACTACTCTGAACCGGAGGCACCTGTTCTAACATCCCCCGGAGACGATGAAGAGGACTTTGGCAATCAGCCCTTGAAATGGAAGGAGGTTGAAAATGCCGAATCGTACAGAGTTCAGATCTCCAGAAGTGAGGATTTCTCAACCCTGGCTTTTTATGACCCCGATGTACCCGATACCTCCCGCTTTCCCCAGTGGGCCAATGATGAAGATGTGACATACTACTGGCGTGTCAGCGCCTCCAATCTCGGCGGGACAAGTGAATGGTCAGAGGTGCGCTCATTCAAAAGATAGAAGGTGTAAGAGAGGTGTTAGTAATTTTGTTCTATTTTAAAGGGTATAGCTGCCGCAAATAAAATGTAAAATATTATTTTGAATTCCGGATTGAATAAAGTTTTAAATACAGAGCTGAAGTAATAACAAAGAACAATGCCATTTTTAAGAGTATCTTTATCTACCTCTTACCGGCTTTTCTCCGGTATGGATGATACGGGATCCGGCATCAAAACATCGAATTGATATAACATTTAACATCCATTTTTTTTGGTTGAATGTTTAGGTAAATAATTGATTTTTAGAAAATAATTTTCTAATTTATGAGAATTATTATACCTAATTGTTTTATTAAATTTAAATGTTATGAAACTATCAAGACAAACTTCTCTTATGGCATTGATCCTACTATTAGCAGTAGGAGCTTGTGAAATTGGGGATATGGATCAGCTAACAAAAAAGTCACCGGAGCTTGATCAAGAATCCCCTGTCAATATGGTAAAGGCGCTTCAATCAGAAAATTCTGTTGATCTGCTGTCTGGACAAGATCAAAAAGTAGGCACGATTAACGTCTCACATGATGCAAACTATCTGTATGTTACTTATAATATAGATGATGCATCGACTGACATGGGATGGTGCCTTATTGAAACCCACGTGCATGTTGGTGAAACGCTGGATGATTTTCCCCTGGCCGGTCGATGGGGAAATCCAATTCCAGGCAGATTTGATTATTCACAACAACATCTGTGCGTTACTGATTATACCTACATGATACCCTATGAAGGAGATGTAGGTGAATTTATCATTGCTGCTCATGCTGTAGTTAGAAAAGTTAAGAAACAGGGTGGAAAACAGGTTGTAAGCTTTAGACAAGCCTGGAGACAGGATGGAAGCGTGGTACCTTTACAAAGATCCAATCCTGAAACAGTATTAAAATTCGAAACAGGAAGAGATGAGTCCAATTTCTTTAGTCTGGGCTTTGGAGGGAAACTTAATGAAAATGAATCAGGGATTGAAACCTTTTTTGGCATACAGCTCACAGAAGAAAATCCTGAAGACCCATCGTCGGAATTTCTGGAGAACCTTACAGATACTGAAAACAATGCAGGGTGGATAATGATTGAATTTGATCCTCTTTTGGGGGAGATGTCTATGCTCCATACTATTGAGGACACCTGGGGATTACCTTATCCGCCGGAAGAGACCGCTGTATTTACCCGCGAAGATGGAAACAGCGAGTGGAATTACTTGGGAATTGCCGGAAACCAAGATCCATTTGCGGACATCCATACAGAAACTAAATTTGAATTGCCGGAACATACCAAATACGTCCTTCTTCAGGATGTTACCCATCCGGCATCATTCTCCAATATCCCCCAGGGTGATGGATATGACGTGAATGCCGTATTAGGTCTGGTCCCCGTCGAGGAAGAAACTGCATGGGGTGAGGGGGACAAATTCTCCGGTAAAGGCAACTGGGCCACTTATTTTATGTATAGCTTCTAGTAAAAAGTGTTTTCAATAATATGAAATCCGGAGACCAACAGGACTTCGGATTTTTCTGACATATTCCTGGCTCTGACATTGGATGGCTACCCGTTCAATACAGCTTATGTCCAATATCAATTATCATTTTCTATACAAATTCACTGATTTTGTTGAATATGTATGGATTGACGTTGCAATTAATGATATTGAAAGAGCTAATCAAAGAATAAGAAAAATAGAGACTCGTAGTTTTTTTGAAATCAAATATGATCAAATAAAAAATTTTAATTTTGAAACTTGTAAGGACGTTGTAAATAAAATTGATATTGAGGATATCTTATATAAAACGTGGTAAAATTAGGTTTTTATAGTTTAAAATTTACATTATTCTATATATAGGATTATTGTTTGCATTTTATTATTTTTAAATGGGCTGAGGATCTCTTAAATCTTCTTCGGAGCGGAAAGAATTGATGCTAAATATTAAATGTGATACAGGATCTATGAGAAAGCTGTTTTTATTATTGATTATTGTGTTAGTTTCCTCCAGTCAGATTAACGCTCAATTTAGCCTGGATATAGAAACCGGTCTGGCCTTTCAGGGATATAATGATGTTAGAATCCCTAATGAGAGCCAAAGCGCTACAAAGTTTAATTTTAACAAAGATTTCAATCTTCAGGGACCGGTAATTCCCTATCGCATTGAAGTTGGCTATACATTTGCGGAAAAGAATCATCTGTTTGCTCTTTATGCTCCCTTGAGTTTAAATTACGAGGGTTCTGCTCCCTTTGACATCAATTTTCAAAACACCCTGTTTCCCAGGGGTCAATTTATTGAAGGATACTACAAGTTTAATAGCTACCGTTTCACCTATCGAATGGATGTGTTGAGGACAGAAAGGTGGACATTGGGCATCGGCTTTACTGGTAAAATCAGAGATGCCCGGGTTCAATTAAGTACTGATGATTTAAACGACAAAAAAGACGATCTTGGGTTTGTACCGCTGCTGCATGTATTTGCAGCTTATGATTTTGAACGATGGACAGCTTTCTTAAAAGGTGATGGGTTGGCAGGAGGACCAGGCAGAGCTTTTGATTTTTTCCTGGGAGGCAATTTACCTATAACAGATAATCTTTCAGTAAAGGCAGGCTACAGGATATTCGAAGGTGGAGCTGATGTAGATGAAGTATATAATTTTACTTTAATAAATTTTGCTTCTGCTGGCATTGTTTGGAAGTTATGATTTTACTTTCTATAAGACAATGATCCCTGCAATTTATCACATCATGGAGAACAGGACATATTTTTTGTTTCCGGTTTTTTTGGCCTATCCGTTAGTGTGTAAGATCCATCATTAACTGAACGCCTATCAAATCTACTACGATTGAAAGAACATAATGAATTGGTTCAGTATGAGTAAATAAAGGAATTAAATAAAGAACAGGATTTGTTAAAACTTTTTATAACAGTTACTCATTTTATTACGAAAATTTTTTGTTAAACCTTTGCACCCGTAAACCCGAAACCAGAATTTATAGGCATTATAAACGGTTCTCTTTGGGGCAAATATCCAGAGAATATCAGAGATAAGACAAAATGCGAAAATAAAAGGAAAATTATGATAAAAATTAAGAAGAAAGAAATTGTTATGTTAAATATATTTTAATGATCTTTCTCCTTTACTTCTGGAATATAATTGATGTTTTGGCCACAAAGTATATTTAAACACTTAACCAGGTCAATGGTATGTAATGAAAGTACCGAATCATAATCATCTTTTCTATATCCACCAAACAAACATAAGGTAAGAGGAATTTGTTTTTTTAAATCCTTTTGTAGTCGCAATACGAAATTATAGAAAATTTCAGAACATTTAATCCACTCATCCGTAGTTAACTGGGAACCCAAATCATCCCATTCATGACTGTCTGCTCCATGACAAAATACTATGTAGTGTATTTTTTGATTTCTAATGTATCCTTCAAGTATTTGAAGCTTTTCCTCTAATTCATCAAGATATTGTTGATGTTTGCCCTCGATATTTATATTTCCTATCTGGGGAGGAATTGCTTTTTCCAAATCACTGACATAATCATAGCTGTTATCTATACTGTTACCATAATGACCATCTAAATCAATGTAACATCCGCTTAGCCCAAATTCTTTGTATATTTTGATTGATGCTATTACTTGCCCTGAGAATGGACAGTAAAATGCTCCTTTTTTAGGAATTGCATGATGAAAACCACTTGTCGGGCTAAAACATACATTTTTTGGATATTCTATACTTGAACGTATGGCTGAATATAGTGAAGCGTTAGTGTATCTGGTCGTATCGGCAAATTTTTTATTCCACCTAAGCCCTAATAATCTTTTATAACGCTTTTCAAGCTGTTCAGAAAAGAAACTGTTTACATAGTCTTTATGATGAGCAATATAAAAATCTTCAAGTTCAAAAGGCTTAAAAGTATCCTCAATTTCGAAATATTTTAACAAATTATTTTTATTCAGGTAATCTATTAATCTTTTAGGTTTTTCAGGAGAAAGAGATGAGTTTTCATTATTGGGGTCAATACTCATTCTTTTCGTATAAAACGTTTTAATCTTTGAAGATTTTGTCATAATATCCAATTTTCACTGTAATTTATACATTAATACCCTTTTTTGTATTTCTTGAATTTTTAAGTAAAAATCATTATTTAAATAACAAATAAAAAATCATGAAACAATTTTTTTTAATTATAGGAATACTCTTTCTGAGTATTGTATACTATTCGCAGGATACAGGGGCAAATGATACTTTAAGATATAAAGCTTTTGAACAGAGCCCTTTTGATTTTTCAGAATCCGAGGAACATGGAAAGGCTATGAAGGTTGATTATCAGGTAAAAGTTGTTAAAGGTAAAATGGTAGAAATAGGGAAAAAGTTTAAAATTTCATTAAATGACTATCTTGAAGAACATTCTACTGAGGAGGTATCATTTTATTTAGGGGAAAATGAAATTGGAAAAATCAAGAACATCATGGTGTCTTTTCATTTTTTTGAATCAGATATGTTGCTAATAAGCCTTATTGGTCAGGAAAAAGCTGGAATATCTTTTACTTGTAAAAAAATTGATTAGAATATAAATCTCTCAAATTTTTTCTAACTCTAAAAACAAAACATCATATTGAATAATTGAAAATTCAAAAATCAAATTAACCATAATAATTTGCCTACTATTTGCCTCATAAAAATTTATATGATAATAAAAAAAACCCGCAGAATCTAATCTGAAGGGTTTTGATTTGTGCCCAGGGCGGGACTCGAACCCGCACCCCATTGCTGGGACATGAC
>JAWLEB010000059.1:0-14796 GCA_041686375.1 Bacteroidales bacterium | reverse complement strand
ACATATCCACCCACAGGGTCACATGTTAATCCCAAATTATGTTCAAATCCCATTTCAGCAGCATATTCAATTTGTCTGGCAGATCCGCCCAAAATTTGAGCCGCAGCCCCGGCAGCCATCGCACATGCTGAACCAATTTCTCCCTGACAGCCAACTTCAGCACCTGAAATGGATGCATTGGTTTTTACTATATTTCCAATTAACCCGGCAGTAGCCAAGGCTTTCAAAATCTTCATTTCCGTCAGATATTCCGCACGGCTTAAATAAAACAATACCGCCGGCAACACCCCGCTGGAACCACATGTGGGTGCAGTAACAATTTTACCACCAGCCGCATTTTCTTCAGAGACCGCAAGTGCAAATGCAAACAAGAGTGACTGCTCCATTAAAATACCATGAGAATGATTTGACTTAACGAAATAAGTACTGGCCTTTCTTGGTAATTTAATCTCTCCAGGCAAAACACCTTCATTATCCAGACCACGGGTAATTGCGTCTTTCATAAGATTCCAGGCTTCTTTTAAAAAATCCCATATGCTTTTTCCTTCCATCTCCTCAACATATTCCCATAAAGCTCTTCCTTCTTCCTGACACCAGGCCATAATATCAGAAAATGAATTATGAGAATAGATGTTTTTATCATGAACCAAACCCTGTTCATCTTTAATGTCGCCACCACCAATACTGTAAACTGTCCAGTTGTCTGCAATATTTCCGTTATCATCAAAAGCTTCCAGTATCATTCCGTTAGGGTGCAACGTGAGCTCTTCTTTATTCCATTGAATATCAACATTATTGGGAAGCAACGCCTTTTTCAGTGCATGATCCGTCTGGTGCCCTTTCCCTGTGGCTGACAGACTGCCATATAATTTTACCCGTAAACTCTTAGCATCAGGATTTCTTTTCTTGAAAATTTCTGCTGCTATTCCCGGTCCTATGGTATGGCTACTGGAAGGACCGTATCCAATCTTATAAATTTCTCTGATTGAGTTCATATTCGCATGTATTATTTAAAAAATGGGGTATCGCTGATAGTCAACACGTAACTATGACACCATAACTATTCTTAACTCACCTTTCTCATTCTTTTAAAAGGCTTGGTTCTATCAAAGAGATATCTGTACGTTACATGGGTTTTTAAAATCTCTCCCCCTATTTGTTCGGCAATTTTCATCATGGTAGGATTAAAATCCCCGATCCAGTTCATTTCAAGATGTTTATAAGGGAAACCTTGTTTTAAGGCTATCTCACCGAATGACATTACCAATCCACCTTCCACGCCTCTTCCCTGATGCTCGGGGACGATTCCAAAAATCAAACCCAATGCTTTATTCGGGGGGGTAAATTTCTTATGATATACAAATTTCAATTTACCCCAAAGATCTAATTGTCCATTTAAATGTCTGACAATTTGGTTAGCATCAGGAACCATCAGAAAGAATGCAATGGGATCATCTCCGTAATAACCAAACCACATAATCCTCTCATCCAGGATAGGTTTCAGGCTTTTCATCAGGCCCCGGGCATGAACTTTTGAAATTTCCTTGACACCTGAATATCTTGACCATGCACGATTATAGATAGTTCTAAAATCTTCTGTATATTTTTCCAGATTCTTTTTAGTGAGATGCTCAAAATGATATAAAGGATTTTGCCTGAGACGCTCCGCCTTTTCTTCCACAACGGGACTTAAGCCTTCTTTTTTTATAGCCCTGTAATAGGTATACTGATTAAAAAAGTTTTTAAAGCCATATGCTTCAAACAATTCCTTATAATATGGATAATTATAAGGCATACAATAATTTGGGGGATAGCTGAATCCATCTACCAGCAGACCCCACCAACGGTCTCTGTCGCCGAAATTAACCGGGCCATCCATTGCCTCCATTCCTTTGCTTTCCAACCATTTCTTACACTGATCAAACAGTAAAAATGCTGCTCTCTTATCATTAATACAATCAAAAAAGCCCATTCCACCAGTTGGTTGCTCATAACTGGCTGCTGTTTTTTTGTCATAAAAAGCAGCCACTTTCCCTGCGGTTTGGCCATTCTCATCAACAACCAACCACCTTATAGCTTCTCCGTGTCTGAAAAATTTATTTTCAGAAGGGTTGAATACTTTTTCTATATCTAAATCTAAGGGTCTGATCCAATTGGGTTCATCTTTATATAATCGTACCGGCAAGTGGAGGAATTCTTTGTGGGTCTTTGTATCATTAACTTCGACTACTCGGTAATTCTTCTTCATATGATATTAATTTATTAATTTTCAAAAACTGATATTCATCGCATTACTTCATAAATCTCAAGTAAATAACTTTCCCTGACTTTAGTACCGAACAAAAATACAATTGTAGTATGCCTTAACATCATTATTTCTGAGAAATTTTATAAATAATACGAAGAATTCACTGTATAAAAATAAACAATTTCTGACCACAGCAAAACATTACTTTTATGCTCTCATATCAAACCATACTAATGGAAGACAAAATGGATTCTCAACAACTTTTTTCCTATGTGGCTCTCGAAAATAAAAAATAAAAGCTGCCTTTTGTCAGGACAGTCTTAATTTCCAAAATCAAGATGCAAATCAAGACGCTGGTTATATAATTTAATTTTCTGTATTCGGAATGAAAAAGAATTTCTGGAAACCGTTCTGACTACTTCCTGATTAGATGAGGAATAGTTGTCAAAGCTTCTTTTTACCTTGCTTTTCAAATAATTGTTATGAAAATTCAATTTTTTCAACACAAGATTAACATAAGCATTCCAAAGTCCTTTGTTTACAGGAAAAGTAAAGTCATCTGAAGTCATTTTCTCTTCCTCACCGGTTAACTGATCCGTTATTGGTAAGTAACGATATGGGCGTATTGGCAAGTATAACGTATCGTTATTAAAAACAGACACCAGATCAACGCCACTTCTTTTGCCCCTGAACATATAACTCATTCCAAGCTTCCCATCCTTAGCATCCGGAGAACTTCTATGTAAATAAGAATTCATTTTGGATAAAATCGTATTCTTTATGCTGTATGTATTTTCCCGAACCAAATCCATCAGCTCCGCAGAAACGCTTAAAGTATCTGTTTGCCGGGAAATCTGTTTCCCCTCATAAGAAAGCAAAACAATGCATTCACCGTATTTTGTAAATATCTTTTTGTTAATAACAAAATTTTCATCATTATATATTTTGCTCGCGGTCATCCTGGTAAAATCCATTAATTGCGACGCCAGAACAGGTTGCCCTTCTTCTCTGTTAATCACAAAATTATCAGAAACCGTTTCCACTATTGTCTCTTCCGACAAGCAATACAAAGATTTAGCCCGCATCACAGCAGATTGTAAGGCCTCTACAGAATCCATCCCGGGATCCGAAATGCCAATCATATAATCTTCTGAACTTGCATAAAGATATGGTTTGAAAAACCAATCGGGCAACTTTTCCGGAATTAAAAAATACAAAAACCAATCGTTTAATTCATCTTCCAAAGATGTTGTTTCCTGCTCTAAAATCTTCTCAAACGCATTTTTATTGCTATCCATATCTGTTTGAGCATTACTTGAAAATACAAATATAGTTACACAGAAGAATAAAGTGAGTTTTGATGTTAACATATTCATGCTAAGGTTATTGAAACTTGTAAAATAAATGCATCACAAATTTAAAACTTTTAAGTTTGTACATAGAGGTCTACCTTGAAAAATGAGTACCACCCGGATATTCTTCATCAATGCAAATTACCCAGATTATAAGACAGCCATTCCTCCCTGGAAATTAAGAAATGTATTTAGAAATGAGCACGCAGGGAGAACACAAAATTTCGACCGGCTGCGGCTATCCCTGATGAGTACGGCCTATATCGTATGTCCAGAATATTTTCAATACCCCCGCTAATCGTAAAATTTTCATTGATTACGTATGAACTCTTTAGATTGAGAGTCCACCATGCCGGACTATAAGCCTCTTCCTGATCATTCAAAACATACATATGCGTTTTGGATTGTTCGGAAGGGGCTAGTTGATTTGCTGATATTTCGCCATTAAACTTAACATCTGTTTTAATCGTAAAGTATCCCTCCTGGTATTTCAAAGCTATTTGTCCAAAAGGAGGCGCCACATGCCTCAAAGATGTTCCTTTATCATCTTCTCCTTTTATGTAGGTATAATCAGCGTTAAGCTGTAAACTACCCGGAAAGAAAAAATCAACAGCCGCATTAAACCCATAAATGGAGGCATTATCAGCATTTACAAGCTTGTGTACTTCGCTGAGTACACCATCATACATAATTGAATCTTTCCCTTCAAACTCAGCGCTGCGCCTCACCATTTTATCTTTTACCCAGGTATAAAAACCAGTAAGTTTTATGTTTGCTAAATTCCAGAACGCTCTCTCAACACTAAAGTCTACATTATAAGCATATTCCGGAGTTAAATTTTCATTAGGCATTACTACGCTTTCAGGTTCAGAATCAAAAACTTTAGCCATATCATCAATATTGGGAGCATGAAACCCGGAAGATACATTTGTCTTCATCCTCCACTCATCCGTTGGTCTGTACACCAATCCCACCGAGCCGTTTAAAGCGCCTGTTTGCAGATTCATCTGGTTAAATGGAAAGTTATAATAGGCATCGGAAGTATCCATCGAGGAAAAAATATCAAAATAACTGTACCGAAGGCCGGTTATCATAGTAAATTCATCATTAAAATTATTTTTGTAGCTAATATATGCAGCTAGTGCATTATAATCATTATCGCCATTGGGATAACGGGTTTGAACAGGGGACACTTCTCCAGTTTCTATATTTTCAGAATGAGCTGTTGAATTTAATGTATTATAATCATATTGAACTCCATAATATAATAAGTTATCTCCAATTTCTTTATCAAAATCCAGACTAAAACTAAATATATCGAGCTCTTCATCTCTGTGTCGCAGCCACAGGTCGTTAAAACTCCTGTCATGTCTGCTTTCATTATAGTATTGGTAAGCTAAGGAGAATTTCATATCGTCGAATAAAAAATTCTGTTTATTATAAACCCCCTCTACATGATGCATCTGCCATCTCTGAGGCCCGTAATACCACTCAGCATTTTTCAGTTGTCCATCCTGTTTTTGAATTAAGCGGTCATATCTGGGAATGTCAGAAGTTTCTGAATAGTGAAATGCATAAACTAAATTGAATGCGGAGGAAGGGCGAACACGAAATTTCTGCATGAAATTCATCTGATCATAACCCGTGGGTACTTGCAGGTTGGGTTCATCATTATTAACAATAGTATCAACCCTATGGATTCTTTCGACGTAGTTGTTGCGTTTATATTCCGGAAATTTCCTTGTTCCCATTTTCAAGTCTCCATAGTCACTATACGTAATACTGGTTAAAGCACCCCATTTCTCATTTCCATAATTGAAATCAAAATGACCTGTTTTTTCATTATTTGCACTGGAATATCTTGCCATCGCTCCAATTTCAATATTAGGCTCAGCATTTGTTGACAATTTGACCGTTTTTGTATGAAAATCCATTACACCCCCTAAAGCATCTGAACCGTATGTAACTGAACCAGGACCAAAAATAATTTCTGAATTTTCAATGGCCTGTGCATCCAGCGATATAACATTATGCAGGTTTCCACTTCTGTAAATAGCATTGTTCATCCTTACTCCATCCACTACCAGCAATACAGAATTCGTAGCAAAACCTCTAAGCATAGGACTCCCTCCTCCCATCTGACTTTTCTGTATGAATACTTTATCGGAAACCTCTAAGAGATCAGCCGTTGTTTGAGGATTTTCCAATATCATTCTGGATTTCTGTACTTTGGTAATCTGATTAGGTATCTCATCAACATCCTGTTCCCACCTGTAAGCTGAAATAACAAATTCCTCAAGATGAACGGTTTCTCTGTTCAAATACACAGAAAAACCGGACTCTTCCAATTGCTTTTTTGTATAGACTGCAGACTCGTATGAAGGATGTTGAAAGAAAACCGAATCAGACATCTCAAAAGCATCCAGTGAAACAACCCCATTAGCATCAGAAATGGCAGAGCGTGTTCTGTCCTTGGAATAAATGGCCACATTATCTATTGGGTTCAAGCTCTCAGCATCATATATTTCTAATTCCTGAGCGAATATGTCAAAAGTAAAAATTGAAAATACCAAAAACAGTAAATACAGTCTAATAATTCTAACCATAATTCATCATTCTTTATAGCTCATTCTCACAATCTGTTTATCTTTGTCTTTTATATCTGGATTAATTAAAATTTATTCATTTAAATATGTTTTAGATGAATTTTTGCGAGCAAAGATTAAAGACTATTGTCAGTTTTTGAGGTTTAATATAAACATAGCCATGGCAAAAATTATTAAATGCATGAAAATATTATGTAAACTTAGTATATTACAAAATAATTTTCAGATGGATGAAAATGGTTAATTCTATCTGAATGATCTTAAGAAATAAAACATAATCATGAAAAAAATATCAATAATTATAGCAGGCATCTTATTAATAATTATCATTGGGGCACTGTTATACATGAAAAGACAGCGAATGCCTGAATTTGAAATATTAAGGACCATTCCGACCGATGTTGCCTTTTTGCTTGATGTTCAGGAATCTGATGAATTTTTCGCTGCTCTCAGAGAAAATAATGAAATATGGGAAGAGCTAAGCCAAATTGAATCCTTAGCTACCATCAATAAATACATCAACGATATTGATTCCCTTATTCAGGATGACGATGTATTAAAAAACAACCTGGCAAACCGCCGGATTATCATTTCAGGAAAAAAAACAGGAAAAAACCAGGTTAGTTACCTGTTTTCAATGAATGTGGAAAACTTACGGGAACAAAAGCATATTGAGACACTGCTTCAAAGATATTCGGCAATTATAGGAAAAACATTCCACTCAAATAACTATAACAACCACAAAACTTACTATATAGAAGAGAATAACAAGCGCTCACTAACTTATGCGTTTGTTAATGGCATACTTTTGGTTGGCAACAACAGCTTAATCGTAGAAAACGCAATAAGACAATCTGAAGTAAAGCATTCCATTGATGATCAGCAGGACTTTAAAAAAGTAGCTAGAACTTCAGGTAAAAACGTTTCTGCAAACCTGTATATCAATTACCGGAACATTGGGGGCATTATAGAAAATTCGATACATAAAAATTACCGTAAACAAATAAATTTCATAAATAATTTTGGTACATGGGCTGCCCTGGATTTTAATATCCGGTCGGATGCTTTGTTATTAAATGGTTTTTCAACAGGAATACTAGAAAAAAAAGAACTGATAGACCTTTTTAAAAATCAGGAGCCCATCAAACATGAAGTAAAAAAAATATTGCCGGCCAACACCACCACATTTTTAAATCTGGGAATAAGCAACAAAGAACAATATTTCTCCAGATATAAAGAGCTTCTTCAGCAAAACGACAATCTTGATAATTACGAAAAAGCACTAAGGGAAACCAACAACAAATTCGGTTTGAACTTAGAAGAAGCAATATATGAATTACTCCATGAAGAGGTTGGCATTGCTTTTCTTAAGGGGAATCTTTCAAACTCATCCGATAATGCATTTATCATAATGAAAACCAAGGGGAAACGCTTTGCAGAAAATTTACTTGTGAACATCTCTCAAAAAGTATACAATCAAACCAATGAAAGACACAAACAAACTTTAAAAATTGATGAAGAAATAAGTTACACAGCATATAAACTACCCGTAGAAAATTTATTCGGTAAGATATTTGGTAACCTATTCAGAGGACTACAAAATGATTATTTTACCATTATCGATAACTATGTTATTTTTGCCAGCTCACCTGATTTACTTAAACAATTTATCTATTCCAATATATTAAACAAAACACTTGAAAATGACCCTCACTACAATCAATTCGATGATTATTTATCGGATAATTCAAATTTTCACTTTTATTCCAACCTTTACAGTTCGCCACAGCTCATTTCAAACTATCTCAATCCGGACTTACAGGAAAAGATAGATAATAATTTAAATCATATCAGAAAATTCCAGGCTTTTGCCTACCAGTTCTTAAGCAACGGAGATATGATATACAACAATGTATTTGTAAAATATATCCCTGAAGTTAATGAAGAACCTAAATCCATTTGGGAATGCCACTTAGATACCATCATCCGGAAAAAACCTGCATTGGTAAAAAATCATTACACCGGAGAGCAAGAAATATTTGTACAAGATGAAAAGAACACAATCTATCTTATAAACAAAATTGGACGGGTATTATGGAAAAAGAAGCTCGATGAAAAAATTATCAGCGATATTAATCAAATTGATTTTTACAAAAACGAAAAATTACAATTGCTTTTCAACACAAAAAACAAATTACATCTGATTGACAGAAACGGCAACTATGTAGAGGATTATCCCAAAAAACTCCCCTCTCCGGCTACAGCAGGAATGTCTGTTTTTGATTACGATAACAGGAAAGAATACAGGCTTTTTATTCCCTGCGAAAACAGGCAAGTATATAATTTTAATAAAGAAGGTAATATTGTTAAAGGTTGGCAGTTCCAGGGTACGGACACCAGGGTCAATCAACCTATACAACACTTTAGGGTTGGTACTAAAGATTATATTGTTTTTGCTGATCAGTACCGGGTATATATCCTTAACAGACGTGGTGAAATCAGGGTTAATCCGGAAAAGCAATTCAGAATATCAGAAAATAACAATTTTGTTTTAGAAAACAATACGGAAAACAAAGCCAGACTTGTCACAACAAATACAAAAGGACAAATACATTATATTTATTTCAACGGAGAGGTGAAAAATCTGAACATTAAAGCATTTTCCGAAGACCACTGGTTTGATTATCAGGATATAACAGGAAACGGATCAAGAGAATTCATTTTTCTTGATAACAGGACGCTCGAGGTTTATGATTCCAACAAAGAGAAATTATTTGCTCGCAATTTTGATACAAATATAAACGGACCTCCGCTATATTTTGAGTTTTCTGCAAAAGACCGAAAATTGGGGGTTGTATCTAAAGAAGCTAATGAAATATATTTAATAAACAAAAAGGGAGAAATATATGATGGTTTCCCGTTAAGTGGAAATACTCCATTTAGTATTGGCTTCCTGGAACCAAAACAAAATTTTAATTTAATCGTAGGAAATAAACACAGTTTTATCTACAATTATTCTGTAAATTGATTATTTTTGAAAAATAATTCCTATTAAAATGAAAAGATTAATTATCAAGACAGCGATTCTTGTCTCATTAAGTTTTGTTTTTTTATGGACAGGTTGTAATGTCGATGAATTTGATTTAAATAACCTTTCTGATGATACAGAAATTAACCAGGAATGGGCTACACCATTGATTAAAGGTGAACTAGACATGGAAGACCTTCTGGAAAATATTGATAGCTCAAGTATTATAAATACAGAGGAAAGCGGATTGTTATATCTTGTTTTTACTGACACTCTCCTCTCACATACTGCAGCAGACAGTGTTAAACTTCCGGGACAGGAGTATTTTGACATTTTATTCTCAGTTCCTGGTACGATAAACAGTTTTGATGATACTATAGAGGCTACCATTGATACCTTACACCCTGTAACATTTAAAAATGATGAACAACTGGACTCCATCATAACAGACATGTTCAGCCTACGGCAAATAATAAGCTCTGATATCCAGCACGATATAAACATAGTCATAACCTATACGGATGTCAGAAAAGATGGAGAACCTTTAGTCAGAGAGATTTACATACCTGCCGAAGATGCTCCATACTATAATGAAGAAATCGAAAATTTAACTGATTACACCATACAAACTTACGACACGATTTTAGAATCAGATCCGGATACAACAAAATATTTCAGAATGAAATATGAGCTGACAATCAATGGTACAGGGAATAATGATCTGAATGAAAATGAAGAAATATCCATACAGAATAATTTAGAAGAAATCGATATGCAAAGCGCCTATGGATATATTGGACAAACAGACCTTATGGCGCAAGAAGGCAACATACCTGTTGGCATATTTGAAGGTTCAGATGATGCAGGAACCGTGGAATTTAAAGAACCCGAATTCAAATTCTATATAACAAATTCGTATGGAGTTCCTGTACAAATTAAATTAAAAGATGCAAAAGCATACAGGAAAGGCTCTCTCGATTCGACGGATATTACTTTTGACAATAATACGAGTATTTCATTCGACATCAATTACCCGCAATTCAGTGAAAATGAAATAGGTGAAGAAAAAAAGGATACAATCAATTTTAATAATGAGAACTGTAATTTGAGCGAAGCGCTGGCTGAAAATCCAACTCATATTAAGTTCACAAGTGAAGGGATTTCTAATCCTGAAGGGCCCGAGGGGCCTTACAATTTTGTAACTGACGACAGTCAATTCAGAATGAACAGCGAACTATATCTACCCCTTCATTTGCGTGCAGATGGTTTTTCGTTAAAAGATACACTTGAACTCGATATGAGTGAAATATTAGGAGAAGATAACGAAATAATCAAGGAAGTCATAACCAAATTCAAAACTCAAAATGGGTTGCCTACTGACGTTAATTTCCAGGTTTACTTCCTTGATGATAACTACAACATGATTGACACGCTTTTCAATGCAGACGATAGACCCGTGATAGAATCAGCTTCAACAAACGATGAAGGAGAAGTTACCAGCCTCACAGAAAAGATAGCAGAAATGAATTTTCATGAAAACAGAATTGAGGATCTAAAGAACGTGAGAAATGCAGTATTCGAAGGAAGCTTAAAAACGTCAGATTTTAATGTAGATACAACTAAAAAGGTGAAATTTTATTCCCATTATACTTTCAAATTCAGAATGAGTATAGAAACAAAAGTAAAATTTGAGTAAAATATTAAATAAACACCGCTATAGAATGAAGAAACTGTTAATCCTTTACACCTTTCTTTTTGCTTTGACACTTACAAGTTTCGGGCAACAAAGTAAAACATTGTATTATATGGAAAGACTGCCCCAAATACATACAATGAATCCTGCATTACAACCCACATGTAATTTTTATTTGGGTTTTCCCGGTATTTCTGCCACAAACCTGAATATAGGCAATAACTCCCTAAGCTATGAAGATGTCATCTTTAAAAGCTCTGCAAATGATTCTCTTATTACATTTCTTCATCCAACAGCGGATGTTGATGATTTTATCGGAAACTTAAAAGACAGAAATACATTTTTTACAGAGTTCTCAACAAACATCTTTAGCTTTGGGTTTAGAGCAGGTGACGGCTATTTCTCCTTTGGAGTCATGGAAAAATCTGAACTCTCACTGGCTTATCCTAAAGACCTTGCCAGTCTTTTGCTCAAAGGGAATAGTCAGTTCAAGGGAGAAACAATAGAATTCGGAAATCTTTCGGTGGCTTCCAACAACTATCTTGAATATGGATTAGGTTATTCTCATAAGGTATTTGACAACCTCACAATCGGAATTAAGGCAAAATATCTTCACGGATTGGCAAACATCAGAAGTGAGGAGTTCAACTTAAGCCTGTTTACAAATGAAACAGGAGACTCCCTCTCTGTAGAAACCGATATTCAATTAGAAGCAAACGCTCCTGTCCAAATATCCACTGATAACCAGGGGTATATTGACGATATAAATGAGCGTGATATCGACTTTTCCGATATAACAGCAAATCCTGGCTTTGCATTTGATGTGGGAGCTACCTATGAACTCAGAGATAAATTTACTTTTTCGGCCAGCGTTGTAGACTTCGGGTTCATCAACTATAAAAACTTTCCTCACAAGTATTCCCTGAAAGGTACATACGCATTTACAGGATTAGATGTATCCTCTGAACTGACAGAGGACGATACCGAAGAAGATTCAGACCCATTTGATGAGGTGCTTGATTCACTTGAAAATTCAATATCGGCTGAATATACCGAAGACCAATACTTTGCCTCATTAGGACCAAAAATATTTTTAGGAGGAAGATACCATCTTAATGATAAAGTGGACTTTGGCGTTCTTTCCAGAACAAGATTCCACGATGGAAGAATTCAACAGAGCTTCACGCTTTCAGCAAATACAAGACCTATAAGAGGAATTTCACTTACAGGAAGTTACAGTATCATTAACAATTCTTACAACAATGTGGGTATGGGATTGGCTTTGCGTTTAGGCCCATTCCAGGTATATACCATGTCAGATATGTTCTCGGCAGGTTTATGGCCCCAAAAAACCCAATCTTTTAACTTACGTTTTGGACTAAATTTTGTATTTGGCTGTAACAGGGAAAGAAGAATCTTACAGAAAGAGCCAATGCTCTATTAAGTAACGTTCCGTTTTCATATTCGAAAACAAAAATAAACATAGCTAACTATTTCATATGTTTATTTTTTATTATTTATGGCCATATGGAACTTACCATGATAAAATAAACATTTCCTTTTGTGATATTAATGTTTATTTTATCATGGACGTTTCATTATACTTTAACGAGTCTCCGAAAACGAAAACAATTTTTATATAATGATGAAACTAATAATCTAACTATATCCAAATGAATATTGCAAAAGACATTACAGAATTAATTGGTAACACTCCGCTGGTTCAACTCAACAAAGTAACTAAAAATAGTTATGCAAACCTATACGCAAAACTGGAATATTATAATCCCGGCAGCTCAGTAAAGGATAGGCTTGGCTTTGCCCTTATTGAAGATGCGGAGAAAAAGAAATTATTAGATAGAAACACTGTGTTAATTGAGCCAACAAGTGGAAATACAGGTATTGCTCTGGCGATTGTATGCGCGGTAAAAGGATATAAATTGATAGTGACTATGCCTGAGAGTATGAGCATAGAACGCCGAAACTTAGTCAAGGCTTTTGGGGCAGAAGTTATCCTTACACCCGCTGAAAAAGGAATGCAAGGTTCTATAAACAAGGCCCGTGAGTTAGCAGAAAAATATAAAAATGCATATATCCCAATGCAATTCAGCAACAAAGCTAATGTAGAGATCCACGAACGTACTACAGCCCATGAAATTTGGAATGATACAGAAGGAAACATTGATATTTTCCTGGCAGGCGTGGGTACAGGAGGTACTATTTCAGGAGTTGGAAAGGTTCTGAAGCAGAAAAACAAGAACATCCATATAGTTGCTGTAGAACCCCATGACTCGGCTGTACTCTCAGGTGAAGAACCCGGGAAACACAAAATACAAGGCATTGGAGCCGGATTTATCCCGGAAATATTAGATAAAAGCGTAATAGATGAAATATTCACTGTAAAAAATGAAGATGCCATGAATGTGGCAAGGGCATTAGCTGAAAAAGAAGGTATATTCAGTGGTGTCTCTTCCGGAGCAATAATACATGCCGCAATAGAAATCAGCAAAAGAAAAGAAAATAGAAATAAAAACATTGTAGCGATGGTATGTGATACAGGAGAGAGATATCTTAGTACCTCTTTATATAATCCAAATGCAGAATAAACCGTCGACTAAATAATCTTCACCAGCGATGAGTAAAAAAATGACTGACATACTGGACAAAACCATTCATAAATTGACAGAACCTGTTGAGGGTAAAATGATATATACCCCTGAACATGGTAAACCAATACCATCAGGAGAAATGATTGGCCAACTGGTGGAAACAATAAGGTCTGTGCTATTCCCTGGGTTTTATGGAAATTCTAAAGTCAATTCAAATACAACAAAATATAATCTCGGTCATGCCCTTGATAGTATCTACCATGAATTAACCGAACAAATTCGCCGGAGTCTTTGTTTTCAATGCCCTGAAGAAAATAACAACGAATGTGAAGAGTATAAAGAAAATGCCCCGAAACTCGCTCTTCAATTTATTGAAAAATTGCCCAATATAAAAAATAAACTGGAGAAAGATGTGTTTGCAACCTATTTGGGGGACCCGGCTTCCAAAAGCAATGCAGAAATCATCTTCTGCTATCCGGGCATAAGAGCAATTACGAACTACAGGATAGCACATGAACTTATTAAATTTAATATTCCCCTGCTGCCAAGAATTATAACAGAAATGGCACACAGGGAAACTGGTATTGACATTCATCCAAAAGCTCAAATCGGAGATAGTTTCGTTATTGACCACGGAACAGGTGTGGTAATTGGAGCTACATGCATTATCGGGGAAAGTGTAAAAATATATCAAGGCGTAACTTTAGGAGCAAAAAGTTTTCCATCGGATGATCAGGGTATTCCTATAAAAGGTGTTGACAGACACCCAATTGTAAAGGATAACGTAGTAATTTATGCTGAAGCAACCATTTTGGGGAGAATTACAATAGGCTCAGATTCTATTATCGGAGGAAATGTATGGCTTACGAGAAGTGTGCCTCCCAAATCTCGCATAATACAACAAAAAGCTCAAACTATGAATTTTACAAACGGAGAAGGCATCTAACCAATTCTTGGACATTGTTAAAGAATTCTAATGAACAACTCTTTATAACTTTACTTGTAAGCTATTCTGAGAGTAGATTCCTGCTAAGGGTTTGTAAAAAATACCCTGATTATTAATTTAACTGATTTAATTTACTCAAGTTTTGCGTAATTTTCAAAACGTTAAAAATCCAGAATAACAGAGTTTTTGGTATTACTCTATCTAACCTCCCGTATACATAAACCATTTATTTTGCTGGCTGATAGACCTTTAGTGTCGTGAAAATTCAACAGTTTTAGTTCATAGCTAAAGTCTCCTTTTTTTGTCTCCCACAC
>JAWLEB010000058.1:0-15149 GCA_041686375.1 Bacteroidales bacterium | reverse complement strand
CGAGAAATTGGGAATTACAGTAAACTCAAGTTACCAGATGACCGAATTTGACCCCGCAACAATGCCAAAATGGCAAGATAAGTATGGGGCAGGTTATGGTGCTCCTTATTATCTATATGCGTATGATGATCCAGCCGATGCAGATCAGTGGGATCCGTATTTCCTCAATAGAGATATTAATGGGGATGGAGAGCTTCAAAAAGTAGCACCTACTTGGGACGACGCATCCTGGGGAGCTCCTTTCTCCGCTGATTTGGAATATGTCCCCTGGTATAACCTTCACCCATTATCTGAAAATTTTGGGGAAACTGTTCCGTGGGAATCTCCAGGCAAAAATTCCTATAGAGCTTTTTTTGAGAAAGGATATAAGTATACCAATTCTATTGCCCTGGAAGGAGGAGGTGAAACTACAAATTATAGAGTAAACTATACAAGATTGGATGAAAGTGGAAATCTTCCAAACAGTGAAATTGAAAGAAATACACTTAACTTTAGTGGTTCACTCGATCTTTCTGATAAATGGACAGCAGAAGCTGCAGCCAACTATCTTAATTCCAGAACATTAGGTCGTTATGGTACCGGCTATAACGGAATAAATCCGATGCAACAAATTGGACAGTGGACCCAGGTAAACGTAGACTATTCAAAGTTAGAAAAATATGAATATGAAGATGGTAGTCAACGTACATGGAACTGGCATGACCCCCAGGATGATTTAAGGGCCTATTATATGGACAATCCTTATTGGACTCGATATAAAAATTATACCAACGATGGACGTGATAGGGTATATGGTTTTACTAAATTATCTTATGAGGCATTTGACTGGTTAACTTTAAGTGTAAACCTTACAAATGACTATTATTCTACATTTAGAGAGGAACGAATGGCCATTGGTTCTGCGATTACAGGCGATCTGCCGGATTATACAAAAAATCTTCGTAATTTTAATGAATTCAATGGCAAATTCCATGCTCAGTTCAATAAAGATATTGGAGATTGGGGAATTTCAGGACTATTAGGTACTTCAATGGAAAGACGAGATGTTCTTATTACAAATTCAACCACAGAAGGCGGACTGGCATTACCAGACTTTTATGATATAGATAACTCTGTTGCTCCTCCAACTGTAGATGAAGGGGAAATTCATGAAGGCGTTAACAGTGTGTACGGTCAAGCAAGTTTAGGATGGAAAGACATGGCATATGTTGATGTAACTGGAAGAAATGACGAATCTTCTACTTTACCTGAAGATAATAATAGCTATTTTTATCCTTCTGTTTCTGGAAGCTTGATCCTTTCTGAATTTAATGCCGTGAAAAATTTAGGTTTTTTTTCCTATGCCAAGTTAAGCGCAAACTATGCTGAGGTTGGTAGTTCAACTTCCGCATACAGAACAACCCGCTCATATAATATCCTTAAACCCTGGGATGGATATAGTAGACTTTCAATTCCAACCCAGAAAAATAATCCTGATTTGAGACCTGAGATTACAAAGAGTTGGGAAGTTGGCACGGACTTAAGATTTTTTAATGACAGAGCCGGAATCAATGCTACTTATTATCAGGCATCAACTTACGACCAAATTCTACCGTTATCTACCTCAAGTGCATCCGGTTATTATACGCAAATGATTAACGCCGGAGAGATGGAAAATATAGGTGTTGAATTAACGCTTGATGGAACTCCTGTTGAAACAAATGCGTTCTCATGGAATTTTACAGTGAACTGGTCAAAAAATGAGAACAAGGTAGTTTCCCTGGGCGATGATATTGATAATATTTTATATTTTTCAGCTTGGGATGTAACGGTTAACGCAACAGAAGGTGAACCAGCAGGTGCAATCAAAGGAACAGATTATGTTTATCATGAAGACAATGGCAAACCAATGGTGAATGATGGAGGGATGCCTATGAGAACAGATAAAGATAAAATTTTAGGAAATATAAACCCTGATTGGAACGCTGGTATTTCCAATAGATTTTCATATAGAAACCTGACTCTTAGGGTTTTGGTTGATATTCAACAAGGTGGGGATATTTATTCTGTGAATACAAAATACGGACAAGCAACAGGTGTGTATGAAGAAACAGCAGGAAAGAACCCAAGAGGTGGAGATATCCGCGGGGATCTTGAAGATGATGGTGGATATCTTTATGAAGATTTTGTTAAAGAAGACGGATCTCAAAATGATATCTATGTTGAGACACAAGGTTTTACCGGAGCATTTTATTATGGATATTTACCAACAGCAACCCACGTATATGATGCTTCTTATGTGAAATTAAGGGAACTTTCTTTATCATATAATTTACCGGACAAATTCCTTACAAACCTGCCATTTGCCAGAGCATCTGTTTCATTTATAGCAAGAAATCCGTGGATCATACATAAAAATACGAAGCATTTTGATCCGGAGGCTATACTATCCGCAGGTAATAATCAGGGAATTGAATCTGGTTCTTATCCAAGTACCAGAAGCTACGGGATAAATTTACAACTTAAGTTTTAATCAATCTATAAATAATGATAGGATATGAGACACATATTTAAAATATTACTTACTGGTTTTCTGGTATTAAGCATTTTTGCGTGCGAAGAATTACCGGAAAACGTAGACCCTAAGCAGCCAGAAGAAGCGAACTCACAATCGCTGTTTCTAAACGCTCAGATTAATTTGGTTGATTATGTAAGTTCTATCAATCAAAACCTTAATAACTCCAGGCTATTGGCACAATATGCTGCTCAGACAACTTATACTGATGAGAGCCGATATAACTTTTTGGACAGGCAGTTTAACGATGCTTTATGGGATTTATTGTACCATAATGTTTTGTTTGATTTAAAAGAAGCGCGTGCTGTCTTGGAGAAGGAAAAGGAAATAACCGCAATGTCAACGGAACAGATAAATAATAGAATGGCTGCCATTGATGTGCTTGAAGTATATGCTTACCATGTGTTGGTCGATCAATTTGGTAATGTACCATATACAGAAGCCTTGCAAGGTGCCGATGATCCTACTCCAGCATATGATGATGCCCAAGCTATCTATGAAGATTTGATCAACAGATTAAATGATGATCTGGAAACTTTTGATGTGTCGGGTGACACTTGGGGAGACTATGATTGGTTTTACTCAGGTGCAACTGAAAATTGGATATATTTTGCTAATTCACTGAAACTTAGATTAGCAATGAGAGTTGCTGATGTATCTGAGGGTTGGGAAACAGGAGATCCTCAGACATGGGCTGAAGATGCAATTGAGGATGGTGTTTTTCCAAGCCAGGAAACAAGCGTAAAATTCACCTATCCTGGTACTTCACCAAATATTTATACTATCTATGAAGAAATGATAGAGGGTGGAAGAAAGGATTTTGTTCCTGCCAATACCATCGTTGATCTGATGAATTCCCTTGAGGATCCAAGAAGATATTACTATTTAGATCCTCATACTGGGGACCCTGATTATTTTGAAGGAGGTGAATATGGTAGTGGCAACACTTGGGGAGGCACCGCTTCGTATTTCGATCAAACATTGAAAGAACCAGATTATACGTTCACGCTTATTGATTATGTTGAAGTCGAATTTCTGCTTGCAGAAGCAGACGAAAGGGGTTATAATGTCGACGACGATGCCCAGACACACTATGAGAATGCAATCACAGCAAGTATTCTTGATTGGGGTGGCAATCAAGCCGAGGTTAATAGTTATCTCTCTAATGAAGATGTCGATTATGACAATGCACCTGGCGACTGGAGGCAAAAAATTGGAACCCAGAAGTATATTGCTCTGTTTGACCGTGGTGTTGAGGCATGGGCAGAATGGAGAAGATTAGATTATCCTGAATTTAATCCTCCTCCTGGGATGGATTATTCTGATATTCCAGTACGTCAGCCTTATCCATTTGATGAAGACAATCTTAACCTTCAGAATTATGAAGAGGCTGCAGCAGCAATTGGTGGTGATGAGGTTTCAACACGACTCTTCTGGGACACTGAGCCATCACCATTTTTATAGTTCTCTGTTTTGAATGTCATAACTATAAAATTATACCTACATAAAAGAAAGAGGCTGCTATTTTGCAGCCTCTTTCTTTTATTAAAAATGATCTGCTGGCGTACACAAAAGCCAATACATAAAACCATGGATGCCTGTCGACAAACAATACATAAGGGTTTCATGGGGTATAAAATTGACAAATATTGACTTTTAACCATGAATCTCAGCTAATGAAATTAACAATCAAACTTTATCCAAATTGATGAATATAATATTTTTATAAGCTAAAAATCAGTGAAATAAAAAATTAGTACTGTTTCGTGTATTCCTCTTCATTTTAACTATTATTAAAAATTTTAACAGATATTTTTTGTCTGAATATATTTTTTTATATTAGTCCCCTGAAACAATTATCAATATAAACCTTAAAATTAAGTCTATGAGAAAACTAACCCTTTTAATTACTTTGTTGCTGTTTTTCGCTTTTCAGGCGGCAGCACAAACGGAAATTTCGGGAACGGTTACCAATGCTGAATCTGGTGACCCAATACCCGGGGTATCTGTGGTTGTTCAAGAAGATGAATCTATTGGTACAACCACCAACATGGATGGTGAGTACAACTTGACGGGCATCCCTTCCGATGCTGAAAACCTGGAGTTTAGTTTTGTCGGTATGCAAACTGAGGTAGTACCGATAGAAGGCAGATCAACCATTAATGTTGAGATGCAGCCAGGTGTTCAGGAAATGGAAGAGGTGATTGTATTAGGTTACGCCCAAAGAGGTAAGAACCAGATTACAGGATCTGCTTCACAGGTTGGAGGAGAATCCTTGGAAGCAATGTCTGTAGAATCAGTTGACAGAGCCCTGCAAGGTGAAGTTGCTGGTGTCGATATTAGAACTAATTCAGGTACGCCAGGATCAGTGCAGGATATTCGTATTCGTGGACGAGGCTCTTTAAATGCAAGTAATCAGCCATTGATTGTAATTGACGGAGTACCGGTTAATTCAGGTAATTATAATCAAAGTGGTGCTTATACCTCTTTCAGTAAATTAGCAACTCTTAGCAACAATGACATTGAATCATTCACTGTTTTAAAAGATGCCTCTGCAACTTCTGCTTATGGTGCAAGAGGTTCCAATGGTGTTATTGTTATAGAGACCAAACAAGGAAAATCAGGCGAAGTAACTTTTGATCTTCAAAGCAAATATGGATTTAGCGATAATGCTGTTGAGGGACGTAAATTTTTGAGTGGTGAACAACGTTTTACGCTTTACCAAGAAGCTATTGATAATACTTTTGACGTTCCAGATGGAATGGATGCATGGGAATTTGCCCAGGCAATAGATTTGATAGGAGCTGGACAGTTTGAACACTGGATAGAAAATGATCGCCCTGACATTAGCTGGAAAGATGCCGTAAGAAATGAGAACGCTCCGATGGTAAATCTAAATTTATCAGCTAGCGGCGGTACAGACGTGTCTTCTTTTTATGCTTCTGTGGGTTATAACAGAACCGAACCTACAGTTAAGGGCATAGATCCTTTTGAACGAATTAGCGGTTTAGTAAATTATGAAAGAGATTTACGGGATAATTTGAAATTCAATACTAAAGTAAGTATCTCTAATACTGTGCAGAACCCGATAATAGAGCAAGCTGCCTATTATTCCAATCCACATAGTGCGCCTGTATTTATGCCAAATATATATGAGCCTTATAATGAGGAAGGTGAACCAAATATTGACATTCCTCCTCTTGTATACAATTCATTATACTTGGCTGAACATGATATCAATTATAACGATATGACTGATATTACCGGTAAAATGGATCTGGAATGGGAGATTGTAGAGGATTTGAAGTTTGAGACGAATTTAAGTGGAAATTATTCTGTACTTAATACTTTCGGTTTTGGTAATAGAAATTATGGTGATTATGAAGACCAAAACGGTAATTCTTCAGATGAGCTTGTCAGA
Source organism: Bacteroidales bacterium (assembly GCA_041686375.1). GTDB lineage: Bacteria > Bacteroidota > Bacteroidia > Bacteroidales > UBA12077 > JAGXLC01. The sequence continues at coordinate 9,174 of JAWLEB010000058.1, read as the reverse complement.
GAATTTAACATTGTTTTCCAGAATAGATTAAATTATAGATTTTCTTTCGATTCCCATAACTTTGATGTTACAGCACTACAGGAGGCTCAAAGAAATAATCGAAGGGAGTTATGGGGATATGGAGAGAATTTTCCCGCTGATGATTTGATTTATCTGGATAATGCTCCTACCAATCAAGAGACTGGTGCAAATTTTTATGATTGGAAGAATATGTCCTATTTAGGTATGGTTAATTATAACTATGAAGGTAAATATGTCCTTGATTTAACTTATAGAAGAGAAGGATCCTCAAGATTTGCTGAAAACAATAGGTATGGTAATTTTCTCTCTGCTGGCTTTGCATGGAATATGACGGAGGAAGATTTTATGGCAGGAATTGGCAATCTAAGTACCTTCAGGTTAAGAGGTGCTTACGGAACAAGTGGTAACAATGCTATAGGACTGAACAACTATCAACCTTTAATGGCATTTGATGCCAAATATGAACAAAAGGGTGCTTTTTATCCAACCCAGATAGGTAATACAGCCTTAACATGGGAGAAAAACAGAAATTTCGATATTGGGTTGGACTTCGGTTTATTTGATGAGACTGTAACAGGATCATTTGCTTATTATAACAAAGAAACTTTTGACCTGTTACAGAATGTACCGATGACAAGGACTACTGGTTTCTCAAGCTATATGGCAAATGTGGGAGCAATGGTTAACAAAGGTTTTGAGGTTGAGTTAGACTGGCAAATTGCAAGCTCTGAAGATTTTAATGCCAAAATCGGAGGACATTTCTCTACTAATGATAACGAAGTTACTGAGTTAGCAAAAGATCCAGCAGGAGATCCAATGGTAATTACTGAATATGCAAACAGAACCGATATTGGTCACCCGGCGAGAGAATTTTATATGAGGAAATGGGCTGGTGTTGATCCCGAAACAGGTGAAGGAATGTGGTATATCAATGACGAGAGTGATGAAACTACCAAAAATTATTATGAAGCGGAAAAGCAATGGACGGGAGGTAGCCCTTTGCCAACATACAGTGGCGCTGTTGATGCCTATATAGATTACAAGGGAGTATATCTGGAGATGGATGTAATCTTTTCAGGTGGTAACAAAATACGTGAAACATGGACTGAATATTACATGAATTCCGGATTTTATCCAATAGCAGTACTGCAGGGTGCGGAAGAATTGATGGATAGATGGCAGGAACCTGGCGACGAAACTGATGTTCCAAAACAGATGGTAGCTAGTGATGTTTCGGCAGAGGCGAGTACTCGATTCTTATATGATGGTGACTATGTTAGGGTAAAAGGAATTACTTTAGGATATAATCTTCCTGAGAATATTAGTTCTAGTATAGGAGCAGATGCGGTAAGAATTTATGCCAGGGCGAGCAATTATTTTACGTGGGTTAAAGACGATGATTTGAAACATGATCCTGAAGTAAGATCATCTGGTGTGACAACCTTAACTACACCACCAACTAAGTCTATTATTTTTGGTTTAAATTTAAAATTTTAACAATATGAAACGAATATTATTATCAATATTAACTTTAGGACTTTTTATCGGAATCTTTAGCTCTTGTAGTGAGGATTTTCTGGATCCAACTCTAAAACAGGAGAAAGATATCAATACAAGCATTAATAATGCTGATGATATAGCCGGAGTCCTAAGAGGAACATATAACAGAATTTCCAGTACCGATTACTATGGAAGAGATTATATCCTCTATGGCGAAGTAATGGGAGATAATGCTTTTGCCAATGGTAATTCAGGCCGATTTCTTGAACCGGCAGATATGGATCTTGGTCCATCGGTAGGTTATGTCTCTGGTACCTGGTATCAGATATATAGAGTTATATCTATTGCCAATATTATACTTACTACAGATAAGGCATCTCTTGAAGGCAATCAAGAAGATATAGATAATATGTATGGTCAGGCTTATGCCATACGTGCAATGGCTCATTTTGACCTTATGAAACTTTATGGACAACAGCACGTGACAGGTGGAGCTGATGCACTAACTGCCCCCTATATAACAGAATATACAGGTGATGTTGGCCTGTTAGACGATGAAAGTCTGAATCCGGAAAGACTTCCATATAGTGATATGCAGACACAGATTTATAATGATCTTCAACAAGCGATAGATAATCTTTCCGGAACTTCATTTTCTTATGCGGGAAAGGATTATCAATACTTTACAGAAGAGGCAGCATATGCATTAAGATCACGAGTTGCACTCTACTTCCAGGACTGGCAGCAGGTGATAGATGATTGCGAGGAGGTAATTAGTTCTGAAAAGTATGAAATTGTTGATTCTGCCGATTATGTTAGTCTATGGCAAAATGATGGTGGAGCTGATGCCATCTTAGAACTGGCATATAATTCGACTGATAATAATAATATTAGTGGATTAGCTTATATGTATCGAGGAGGGTCTTATGGCGATGTAGCTGTTACCCCCGGGCTTACTGAAATCTTTGATTCAACGGATGTACGCATGATGGGTCAACTGGAGGTATTGGGTGAAACTGTAAATATGATAGGACCAGGACCTGAGTTACCCGAATTTTATAGGAATAATGGTAAATGGCCTGATATGGTAGATTTTGCAGATAATGTGCAATTGATCAGGTATGAGGAAGTGATTCTGAATTATGCAGAGGCCCTGATGGAAGAAGGAGAAACAGGTCTTGATGGCCTGGAGGATTTGGATTATTTAAACATGATCCCTGAAAATCGTGGAGCAAGTACCTATGCTGACGCAACCATAGAGAATATTTTAAATGAAAGACGAAAAGAGCTTTGTTTTGAAGGATTTAGGTTCCATGATTTAGTCAGAAGAGGACTTGATATCCCATCTACAGCACAGAATGCAGGCTATTCTGATCACGAAGAAATACCCTATGGATCTTATAGGTTAGCGTTCCCTATTCCTGAAAATGAGATGGAAGCTAATCAGAACATTATACAAAATGATGGATATTAATAGTTAGTTTAGGCTATTATGCCATTATAAGGCATACCGCTTTAAAGTTAAATTCTTAAAAGAAAAGTGAGACTGCAAATTTGTAGCCTCACTTTTCTTTTAAAGGGATGGTATCTGTTACCCACATCTTATCAGATTGAATTGTAACTGTTATCTTAGAAGGGTATGCAATACGAAAAATATAAATGTGATTGGGATATGGAAAACAGATAATTATAATTGTCTGATAAATGACATCCTTAAGATGTTTTTGGTTCAATTTTCCTTATTGCTTAAATTTATACTTTATTGCTTCCAATTCCTCTGTAGCCTCCTTCATTATCTCTTTGTGGTCAAATGCTAACTCCGGAAGGTTATTAATGGGAAACCATTTCGCATGCCTTGCATCTGATCCGCCTTGTATATTTTGATTTTCGTTGTCTGCAAAACCATAATAAACTATGGATATGGTTCTGCCTCGTGGGTCTCTGTCAATTTTACCGTAGGCTTTGAATTGTTTTAGTGAAATATTTTCCAGGTGTGTTTCTTCTTTCAGTTCTCTGTGGGCTGCTTTGTCAAGCTCTTCATCAATTTCTACGAATCCACCCGGGAGTGCCCATTTGCTTTCGAATGGCGGTTTATCCCTCTGAATTAAAAGAACTTCGTATGTATCCCTGTTTTTTCTGAAAATCAGACAGTCAACGGTAACTGCTGGTCTTGGATAGTCATAAGTATAACTCATACTATTATTTTTTTAAGAAATTTTTAATGATGCGTAGCTTATGAGTATATTTCCGGGTTTCTCTGTTGTAAATGCCCTGGTGATCGATTAAATCTTTTCTCACTCTTCCGGAGGCATGAATGATTTCATGACTATTCATTAAGATACCCGTGTGAGTGATATTGCCCTCTTCATCATCAAAAAAGATTAAATCACCGGGTTGCGCCTGCTCAAAAAAGCCTACAGTCTCTCCGTAAGTTACCTGGTCGGAGCTGTCCCTTGAAATATGAATATCCATCATTCTGAAAATTATCTGGATAAATCCGGAACAATCCATTCCGAAAATTGTTTTTCCTCCCCATAAATAGGGCGTGTGGAGATATTGCTCTGCAAAAGCAAGTATCTTTTTTCTTGCATTGTTACCCGGTACTTCTACCGGAGAATGAGATGTAAGCATAAATCTTTCTTTATCAATATAAAAATTGGAGTTTTCTCTGTCAAAATTCGGTAAAACACTTCCTCCCGGAACAACCAGGGTAGTTGAATCAGAATCATTTTTGACTTGAGAATATGGCGTTGTAGTTATTTTGCAGGAATTATCAGGGATATTTCTGTATAAATCTTCTGAAATGACTGAGTAGCGATGTTTGTTGTTTATCCAGCCTGTATAGTTGTTAAACTTATTTTTTATAAAACTCCATTCTTCTTGCTGGTCAAAAATTTCGAAAAATTCTCCAAAAAGAATTTGATCAGTCATTTCGCTCTTATGGGAGGGAGCAAACCTTACCGGTATCAACGTGTCTTTTACTAGGGCATAGTGCATATAACAAGATTTTTATTGATTCCAACGAAATTTTGCTTTTTACTTTTATATCTATAACCAAAAATAACGTAAAATTTGAAAGAATAGCAATACATGGGAGATAATATTTAACCTGCATTATTCATGCAGTCCCCTAAAAGCGGGTGGCTTCTTTCTCTTTTCTTTCCTGTTAGCATCACTGCTGCCATTATCCGGGGGGTTTTGGCATTGCCTGAGAACCAATAAACGCCAGAAAAGGTCAGTTTACCTTCCCTCCATTTCCATACACCCCGACGACTTTTCCTGGCCTGCGCGCAGTTTAGCTAAAGATACTTGTCAATAGCTTCAGTTTCTTGCTGTGCCGCATAATAAAGTTTCACCATAAATGATGGAACGCAGATGAGGCAGATCTACACATAGCCGCGGATAATTTATATCAAATCCGCGTTGATCCGTGTCATCCGTGTTCCATAAAAATACCAGGATATAAAAATTTTGATTAAATATTTTGTACAGAAGAAAATAATTCTTAATTTGTTTTTTGGTTGATATTCTTATTAATATAAATATAAGAATCCTAAATACTTAATATACTAAGGATATTTTTGATATTTTAGTATATTATGTTTATGTTTGCACAGAAAATATTGGGTAAACCAATATTTTGATGCTAAAATCTTTACTTGCTGAGACTTTTAAGCAATAGCTACAAAAGGTGCAATGAAGGTTCATAGACACATAAAAGTCCTAACCACGCTGTAGTTAAAGAATACAACAGTTCAATCCTGTTATTGTGAAAATATGTTTATAAGAATTTCTTGATTCTGGGGTTTAGGTGTGTGTAATTTAGAAAGGAGCGGCTAATGGATATTCAAAAGATTGTTAAAGAGAAAATTCTGGTACTGGATGGTGCGATGGGAACCCTCCTGCAGCAGAAAGGGCTTTCCGATGCTGAATACAAAAGAGATCTGTTTAAAGATTTTTCCATTAATCTAACCGGAGTAAAAGACCTGCTATGCCTTACACGTTCTGATATAGTAAGGGAAATACATGAAGATTATATTAAAGCAGGGGCAGATATTATTACTACAAATAGTTTCAATGCAAATAAATTTGGATTACAGGAATATAGTCTGGAACAATATGTTTACAAGATTAATTTTTCGGCTGCTCAAATAGCCAGACAAGTTTCAGAAAAATATGCAAGTGATTCACGGACGGTATTTGTGGCGGGAGCTATGGGTCCGACAAAAAATGCGGCTTCCATTTCACCTTATATTAACCGGCCGGCATCCAGGGATGTTACCTTCCAGGAATTGGTTGAGGCTTATAAGGAACAAGCCCGGGGATTACTTGATGGGGGAGCTGATTTATTACTAATAGAAACAGTCTTTGATACACTTAATGCAAAAGCTGCATTATACGCCATAAATCAACTTCGCAATTCTTATGAGCGCCATGTGCCTGTTATGGTTTCAGGTACGATTGATGACAGCGGAAGAATTCTATCCGGGCAAACTGTGGAAGCTTTCTTCAACTCGCTTGAACCTTACGGTTTATGTTCAATTGGGTTGAACTGTTCGTTTGGCGCTGATAAAATGCTACCGTATCTGGAGAGATTGGCTGTTAAATCAACGGTTAACGTCAGCGCTCATCCGAATGCAGGGTTACCTAATGAGCAGGGTGATTATGAGCAGAGCGCAATTGAAATGGCCAGACAACTTGAAAAGTTCCTTAGCAATGGACTGGTCAATATTATTGGTGGGTGTTGTGGTACTACTCCTGACCATGTTAAGGCAATCAAAAGAATTTCTGATAAATATAATCCCCGGGTAATTCTACCACGGAGCAGAACTACGCGACTTAGCGGATTACAATCCCTGGGGGTGAAAGAGGCTACCCGGTTGATGAAAATAGGCGAAAGGACAACTATTACGGGTTCAAAAGCATTTTTACAATACATAAGAGAAGAGCAGTACGACAAGGCGGTACAGATTGCCAAGCAACAGCTTGAGGCTGGAGCGGATATGTTGAATATCAGCATGGATGAGAGCATGATTGATACCAAATCCATTTTACCTCATTTTCTGAAATTGCTTTCTGCAGAGCCTGATGTGGCAAGTGTTCCCTTTATGATAGATTCTTCTCATTTTGAAGTGTTGGAGTCTTCTCTTAAATGTTTACAGGGAAAGTCGATTGTGAATTCGATAAGTCTTAAGGATGGAGAAGAGAAATTTAACGAGCAGGCGAAAAAAATTCATGACCTTGGAGCTGCTGCAGTAGTGATGGCATTTGATGAGAAAGGACAGGGGGATACCTTTGACCGGAAAATTGAAATTTGTTCGAGGGTTTACCAAATATGGACTGACGAATTAAAGCTTCCCCCTGAAGATTTAATTTTCGATCCCAATGTATTATCTGTAGGTACTGGAATACCCGAACATAACCATTTTGCTAAGGATTTCATCCGTTCGGTGCAATGGATAAAGCAAAATCTCCCTTATTCAAAGGTGAATGCAGGAATTACCAATGTTTCTTTTGCATTTAGAGGAAACGATTATTTAAGGGAAGCTATGAATTCAGTCTTTTTGCATCATTGTAAAGAGGCTGGTCTGGATTTCGCTATCCTCAACCCGGAGAAAATCTATAAATATGATGAAGTCCCGGCAAAACTGAAAAGATATATTGAAGATCTTGTTTTCTACCTGAGAAAAGATGCTGCTGAACGATTACTTGAGTTAGCTACTCATTATAGTAGCGAAGGCAAAAAAACTGTTGCGGTATCAAAATGGAGAAAACTATCTCCTGAAAAACGGATAGTCAACGCTGTAGAAAGTGGTAACAACATGTACCTTGAAAAGGATTTGGAAGAGGCTTTACAGGAGCAATATACCGCTCTTGACCTTATAGAGGGTCCTTTGATGAAAGGAATGAATAAGGTTGGCGAATCATTCGGAAAGGGTAATACTTATTTGCCACAGGTGATTAAAAGCGCAAGGGTTATGAATGAGGCAGTTGATATAATAACACCCCAGCTGGAGAAGGAAAAACGTGCTTCATCAGAACAGTATAGAAATAAAAAGATACTTCTTGCCACTGTAGAAGGCGATGTGCACGATATTGGCAAAAATATCCTCTCATTGGTCCTGCAATCCAATAATTTTGAAGTTATTGATTTGGGTGTAATGGTTCCATCGGAAATTATTTTTGAAAATATTGAGAAAGAAAAGCCGGACATTATCGGTCTTAGCGGGTTGATTACTCCTTCTCTTGATAAGATGACTGAATTTATTAATGAACTGGAAAAACGAAATATTACAATTCCGGTTCTCGTGGGAGGTGCAACGACTTCCCCGTTACATACTGCTGTTAATCTTGCACCACGTTATTCAGGGGTGGTTATCCAAATTCCGGATGTATCAAAAAGTATTGAAATTACAAACAATCTTCTTGGCCCTGATGCTGAAAGTTTTATACAGGACATAAAAGCAGAGCAGGAAAGATTACACAGAAGCTATCGCAAAAGAAAAGCAGACAGAAGAACTGTTTCTTTCAGAGATGCCCGAAGGAAACGATATAAATATGATTATAAAATACAGAAACCTGTTAAACCCAAAATGCTGGGAACTAAGGTTTTTGGTGATGTTGATCTGAATATCCTGAGAAAATATATTGACTGGACGCCATTTTTCCATGGCTGGGGGCTGAAGGGTGTATTCCCTAAAATTTTTGAAAAAGGAAAAGTGGGCACTGAAGCAAAGCGAGTCTTTAATGAAGCACAGGATATGTTAGAGGAAATCATTGAAGAAAAGCTGATCCATCCTAAAGGTATAATTGGCTTGTTTCCTGCAAACTCTGATGGTGATGATATTATTGTTTTCAGGAATGAAAAAAGAGATAAGATTGTAATGCGTATCCCTATGTTGCGTCAGCAAAAATTGCACGACCAAAACGGATATGCCCTTTCCCTTAGCGATTTTATTGCACCTGTTGACTCGGGTATTAAGGATTATTTCGGCGGATTTGCGGTTACGACCGGTTTGGATACTGAAGAGCATGTGCAGCGTTTTAAACAGAAAGGCGACAGCTATAACAGTATTATGTTCCGCCTGATAGCCGACCGGTTGGTTGAAGCTTTTGCTGAGGTTCTCCACGAGTGGGTACGTAAGAAATACTGGGGATATGAACCCCAAGAAGATTTATCTAAAAAGGAACTGATAAAAGAGAAATATCAAGGCATAAGACCGGCTCCTGGATATCCGGCGTGTCCGGATCATACCCTGAAAAAGCATCTTTTTGAATTAATGGAGGTGGAGAATCAGGTGGGCATTACGCTGACCGAAAGTTTTGCAATGAAACCGGCCAGCTCCGTTACGGGTTTCTATATATCTCACGATTCATCAAAATATTTTGGCATAGGAAAAATTGGGAAGGATCAGATACGTGATTATGCCCGAAGAACAAAAATGGATGTAGATGAAGCTGAGAAATGGCTGCATTCTGTATTAGATTATGATAAGTGAAAAATAAGTAAAAAATAAAGGACAATATGAAGATTACAGAAATATTTGAAAAGCAGAAACGAACGTTTTCTTTTGAATTTTTTCCACCAAAAGATTACCATACTGCTGTGAAGTTTGGAATTAATGCAGGGCAACTTATAAAATTAGATCCTTC
>JAWLEB010000057.1:10814-15661 GCA_041686375.1 Bacteroidales bacterium | reverse complement strand
TGTATACGGGAGTCCCTCTAAAAGCGGGCTTTTTTCTATTAGTTTTTATACATTGGGGTTTGAGGGTTCAGATTCCAGGTTTAATCAGTGGTCATTCGATAGTCAAACAGTAGTCAGGCAGTAGCTGGTCGAGTACCGTAGGCACGGAATTATGGTAGAGAAATTTAGAAACATACCATCTACGGGATTCTGTCTCGTGGTGCGGTTTTCTTTACACCCGGATTTACATCCGCACCAGAGATGTCATGCCTCCGGCATTTCTCAATAAAAAAATGGCAGTAACATTAGCTGAAAAGAAGAGGCTGCGGCAATAGTCCTTTTCTCTCCGGAGAGAAAAGGATTTAGGAAAAGAGTACAGTACCTCAGACTTTTAATGCATCGTAGTTTTAATGACTGGAAAAGGGTTGCGGGATAAAGCCAACCGTAACTGCTGATTCGAATCGTACTCTCCCCAAACCCCTCTCTCACAGAGAGAGGGGCTAAATCTGAAGCCGGTGGCTATAAATATGGTTATTTAATAGCCAATAGAAAACCCGTAGGGATGATATCTCTGTAGCCCGGCATGTGAATGCCGGGATATGAATGTGCCCCCCCTGTTCGAAATCCCGATAGGGATGACATGTTTATTGTATGGTTCGAAAAATGAAAGAATTTTGCAAAAAATTTATCCGTTTTTTGACACAATTAAAAAGCTGGTAGATAATTATTTAACATGGTTTATGTATATAGGAGCTCAAAAAACTACCTAATCAATGTTACATCTCCCATTTTTTCTAACGATTCGCCATTAGCAAATTTTACTTTAACTTTCCATACGTATACATCCTGAGGCATCAGCTCTCCATTGTAATAACCATCCCAGCCTACATTAAAGTCATTGCTTTCGAATAGTTTTTCTCCCCATTTATTGAAAATAGTTAGCTTGTAATCTACTATTCCTTCTCCAACCGGGTGGAAAATTTCATTCTTCAGGTCCAGTTCACTTCCTTCTTCCCAGTACCCATCGCTTGGACCGGTTTCAGAGGGAGTAAAAGCATCTGGAAATTCAATATTTCCTTTACCTCTTACTTCTACCAGGTCTTCTTTACGTAAGGAATCTTTACAACCATCAATACTTTCCACAAGAAGGCTGATGTCAAATTCACCCAATTCTTCATAAAGGTGGTCGGGATTTTCTTCCTCCGAAGTATTTCCATCACCAAAGTCCCATTCAAAGTATTCACCATACTCAGAGAAGTTATAGCATTTTATTTTTTCATCCGGGAGCATTACCATGTGGGGTTCAACTTCGAATTTAACTTCTGGTTTTTGGTAAACCTGTATGGTCTTGTATGCATAATCTTCTCCACCTTCACTTTCTATGGATAGTTTAACATAGTATGTACCCGCTTCAGTAAATGTATGCTTCGGGTTTGGATTCTCAGAAGTTTCTCCATCATCGAAGTCCCAGTGATAGTTCTCGGCATAAAGTGACTGGTCAGTAAATTCCACCGTAAGAGGTTGGCAACCCTTTGAGATATCGGTTTTGAAATCAGCACGTGGAACAGGTGCAATGATGCTTATATTGTGAGATACAGAATCATAGCAGTGCTCGCTTTCAGCTTGAAGAGAGATTTCATAATCTCCCCATGTATCATATGTATGTTCTCCGGGTTGTACTTCGGTAGATGTTTTATTGTCACCAAAATCCCATGTATAATCCCAAATTCCAGCATCTGTATGATTGGTATTGTTGTCAATGCTGACTGTTGCATTAGGATAAATCTGTAAAACGGGTGTTACTGCAAAAGCAGCATTCGGCGAAGGATAAACAGTTACAGGTTGGGTAATTGAGTCCTCACAGTTAAAGTCTGAGGTTGCATGCAATAATACCTCAAAATCTTTGTCGCTTGTTGTGGTATTTTCAAACCGATTTTGTGGGTTTTCAAGGTTAGAAGTCACACCGTCCTTGAAGTCCCAGTAATAATTATCGGCATTGTCGGATTCATTTTCAAATTCTACATTGAAAGGATGACAACCTGCCCAATCATCTTTTACATCGAAATCAGCTGTCACTCTTGGGTATACACTCAGGCGCAGTTGTGTGCTGTCCCGGCATTCTTCTGTAGTTTCAGCTATTAACTGCAAATCAAAGTTAGCCACGTTGCTGGTTGTGTTATCGTAGGAATGATTTACAGGATTAGTATTTGTAAGTATTGAGTCTGCACCATCGCCAAAGTTCCATGTGTATGTATCTCCGCCCGTGCTCTCGTTGTCTGCCTCCAAATTCAGCGGCGGACAAGACTCTGTTGTATTCACGTCCATTTTTGCCTTGGGATTATGGTATACCTGTATATCTTTCTCTATGGTGTCTCTACAATAATAATCCGATTCCGCTATAAGCCGGACAGTATAAGTTGAATCACCTGTATTGCTGAAATTAGTGAATGTATAAGAAGGCTTTTCCTGGTTTGAAGATCCGCCATCACCAAAGTCCCATGTATATGACAAATCACCGTCGGGCGTAGAATTGTTGGTAAAATCAACATCGACCGGGTGGCATCCTTCGTCAGGGGACATTTCAAAGTCTGGTTCTACGTCCGGGTACACTTTAATTTCTCTTTTAAGAGTGTCATAACAACCATCATTGTTTTCTACTACAAGTGACAGTGTATAAGTCACAGGAACATTGGTTGTGTTTTGGTATTCATGGGTAAAAGAGCCTGTAGCATTTGTTGTATCTGAGCCATCACCAAAATCCCAGTAATAATTTTTGATTCCTCCCGAAGAATATTCATCTATAGTGATTGAAAACGGAGCACATCCTACGGTATTATCTACAGAGAAATCGGCTTTGATATAATCGTAGACAGTAACATCGCCATAAGCTGTATCAACACATCCGTTATCTGATTCTACCGCTAATTCAATATTATAGGTTGTATCATAAGGAAGTGAATTGCTAAACGTATGTTCGGGATGTGTCTCGCTGGAGGAACCTCCGTCACCAAAATCCCAGTCGTAAAAAAGGCCATTTGTATTAGTCGTATCCGTATAATGCGAACCATTGTTCATGGTTGTGGTAAACTCATTACAGCCTTCAGCTTCCAGGGGAGTAAAATCAGCAGTGACTTCAGGATAGATTGTTATCTTACGTTCTAATGTGTCTGTACAACCCTTGTCATTGGATACAATAAGGGTGAGGTATTTTTCTTGTGTGATACCCGTCCTGTTTGTATATGTTTTTGTAAATGTATCATCCGATAAAGTAGAGTCCGGATTTAATGTGTCCACTGTGCTGTTATCCCAAAACCAGTAATAGTCTATATCTCCTTTGGATGTATTGCCCACAGAAACGCTGAGTGGTGAACAACCCGAGGTATTTGTGGCAGCAAAAACTGCCTCTACATAAGAATAGACTTCAGCCGCAGCACTCGTATCATTTTTACAGCCATTGGGTGAGGTGACTGTCAGGGAAACATTATATGTTGTATCTGAAGATGTTGGATTAATAAAAGTATGAGAAGGGTTGGTCTGTTCACTGTTATTCCCGTCCCCAAAGTCCCATTCGTAAGTAAAATTTGTTGCGTCATTGGTATCTATATAGGAAGATAAATTTGTATACTCTACCTTCATCGGGTTACATGCTGAAGTGTCCATAGGTGAAAGATTTGCACGCACCTCAGGGTGTACAACCACTTGTCTGCTCATTGAATCCTGGCATCCGCCTGTGTTTGCAACAACTAATTTGATCTCCAGGGTGTCGGGAGAACCTGAATGATTGACGTAGTTAAATGGCCCTGGTTTCCCGGGGTCTGATCCGGCATTGGATATTGTATCGATACCCTCTAAATACCAGGTGTATTCAGAAATGCCCGGATAATTTTTTGCATCCGGATGGATTGTCACAGGCGAACAAGCTTCGGTACTGTCCAATGTAAAATTTGCTTTAATATAAGAGTGAACCGTGATATTTGTGGTGTCATGCGCCAGACAACCGAATTTTGATTCTGCCGTCATAACGGTGGTGTAGGTTGTGTCATCTCCTGAGGAATTTTCGAAAGTGTGAGAAGGAATAGAATCATTGGAGGAATTGTTATCCCCGAACTCCCAATGATAAGTTGTGGAGTCCATGTTGCCTCCTGTAGTATTGTTTCTGAATTGTACAGGCAGCGGATTACACCCGCTAGTATCAGGTGCAGGTTCTGTTTCCGCATTTAACCAGGGTTCGACAGTTATTGTCCTTCCCAGGGTGTCCACGCAATCATCTTCATTTTTCACGAGCAAGTACAACCTGTATTGCTGGGTTGTATCTGTGTTATTAATATAGGTATGGGTATGTACTGAATCATAGTCGTAATTTATGGAAGAACCATCTCCATATTCCCAACGATATTGTGTAGTATCTGCACCTACCGACTCATCTGTTATCTCCACTTCCAGAGGTGAACATCCATAAGCTTGATTAAGAGAAAAATCAGCCTCTACCCGTTCAAATATTTTTACATCTACATCAACTATGGTGTCCCCATAGCATGGGCGATTAACAGTTACTTCATAAGTATAAGTACCGGGGATTGCTTCAAGAACAGGGTACGGACTATATGGATCATCCAGGTAGGTTTCGGGCGACCAGTGGTAGTCTAACCCACCATACGCTGTTAACTGTACAGGGTCTCCAAAACATTTTTTGATATAAGTATCTTCAGTACCTGCTTCACTGGCTGACGCATCACTTTCTTTGAAATCTGAAAAATATCCATAATTACAACCGGTTCTATCTCCTCCATTGTTAAATCCCATATGAAAAACATCTTCGGTGTTATAAATTTTTGTTACCTCTCCTGTGGGAACTCCATCGGTTGTAT
>JAWLEB010000057.1:0-10714 GCA_041686375.1 Bacteroidales bacterium | reverse complement strand
GGAGCTGTTCCATCTGCAATACATGCGAAGGTTTCTCCTTTATCAAGCGTTATGGAAAAAGCTGCATCCGGTGTTCCGGTTGGATTGGCCTGGATTCCGGCAGAAGGGTCTATGTTAACCTCGGTATCGTCCTCTGATGCAACAATAATAAATCCACAATAAGGTTGGGGGTCATAATTCCCATTACTCCATTGATCTTGAAAAGGAGTATAAAACTCAGTTCCCATTGCATTATCACCTTTTAGAGAAAAGATATCTTTGTTATTTGGTTCTGCAACCTCATAATATGCCGTGATGGGATTGGTTGAGGAAACATGCAGTCCTTTATTGTCTACTATTCCCGGATCAACATGTTCGAGATCATTTTTATAAGAAGTAAGGTCTATCCTTTGAGATTCTCCTGGATCTAATGTGATATTATCTATCGTAATGCCTGCTGCGGGTATTTCAATAGTTACATCTGCCTCTAGTTCTAATGCAGCTACACTAATATACAGAGGCTCTCCTCCCGGGTAGGCGCCGGATTGGTAGTGTCCGTCTGTTATATCCGGTGCTGCAAACCAGAATTCTTTGGCAATTTGTGCAAAAGTAACATTGCTTACAATACATAAAACAACCAGTAAAAATAAAAAAATCTTTGCTTTATCTAGAGTAGAAGAATGTATTTTTAACTTCATAATTTGGTATTTCGATAAAAAAAAAATAGTAGATTTATCAATAAATTTAAAACATGTATCAAATTGATTACGTAAATATATGATTAAAAGTTATAAGAATTGAAAACAATGAGATATAAATTAGCTTTACTCATTATAATTGTTTGCATAATTATCCCTGCAGGTTTAATGGGACAGAATTTCTTAATAGAAAATTTTGAAGATGGAATACCCATTGAATGGAATGTTTATATAGATCAAGATTATAATTGGGAAACCTCAGAAGGAGGGCCTGATGGACATCCTTCATCAGCAGCCCAGGGAATCGATAATGCATTATTCTATACAGAAACATCAGAACGCACTTCAACTATTCTGATTCCTGACACTCTGGATCTTTCAGAAGCCATCCGTCCACAGTTATCTTTTTCTTATGCACAGGAAGCTTTAAACGGGACAAATGACAGTTTATGGGTGAAATATAAAACCGGGGAAAATGATCCCTGGCGATCGTTAGGCACTTATTTTGCTCCCACCGAGGCAGATGAATGGGCAAGAGATTCATTGTTTTTACCTGATGAGGCTTTGGTGGATACGTTCATTTTAGGGTTTCAGGCAACAGGAAATTATGGCTATGGCGTTAGTCTTGATTCAGTTGTAATTTCTGAGAATGGCTATTACTATCAGACATTTGATGATATTGAAATACCTTCAAAATGGAATGTTTATATTGAAAGTGACAAAGATTGGGATACACTGGATGGAGGTCATAGTACTGATCCTGGCATGCCCAATAGCGGAAATCCTGAATCAGCATACCAGGGAAATGCAAATGCTATCTTTTATGCCTCTGAGGCTGGTACTCCGACTACAATATTACAACTCCCTTCTATAGACCTTGAATATGCAATTAAACCGGATTTAGTTTTTGCCCATGCTATGGAAGAATGGAGTGGGGATTATGACAATCTTCGTGTCCATTTCAAAGCAGGTGAGGACAGTAGCTGGGTATTCCTGGAGGAATATATGAATCCCACAGAAAATAGTGAATGGAAAATCAGAACAATTGAATTACCCGAAAGAGCATTACAGGATACCTTTATACTGGGGTTTGAAGGAATGGCTAATGGTGGCCATGGAGTTTGTATTGATTCTGTACTGGTAGTTGAACGGGGTATTGTACCTAAAAAAGTTGATAGTGTATCTGTTAACCAGGCTTCTATAGAAACCGTGGTATCCGAGTCATCGGTTAATCCAATTTTAAGGATTGATGTATCGGTGAGTGGCAACACCGGGTCTCTTTATCTTGATTCTTTAACCGTGAGCTCATTAAATACAGATGATGCAAATATAAGAGAAGATGGGGTAAAACTATTCTTAACTCAAGAGGAGTTTTTTAATATTTCGCAGCAGCTAGGAAGTGCAGTTAGCTTTGAAAATGGAGAAGCTCATTTCAGGGATATTAAACATGATTTTTCAAAAGGAACCAAATATTTATGGGTCACCTATGACATTGCAGCAGATAGTACCCATGAAATTCATAATAACGTAGCTGATGCAATGATCAAAGCAGGCAATATCCATATCAGAAATTTTTCTTATCCAGAAACAGACCAGTCTCCGGAAGGAGAAAGAATTATTAAAGAATCTTTATTTTACGATGATTTTGAAACCGATAATGGATGGACCCTTGAGGGAGAATTTGAAAGAGATCAGCCACAAGGCAAAGGGGGATGGACAGGCTATCCGGATCCAGAAGAAGCATATCAAGAAGAATATGTGCTGGGAACCGACCTGACCGGTATGGGATCTTATCTTGGAGATTATGAGCCCAATCTTACAGACCGGGAATATACAGCTGTTTCCAAAACAATCGATGCAAATTATTACAGGGATTTAAACTTAACCTTCTACAGGTGGCTGAATGTTGAAATTAATGACTCAGCAACTGTTGATGTTAGCTGGGATAATGGAGAAAACTGGCATACTTTGTGGCATAATACTTCCTTTGTGAGGGATAATTCATGGAGGCAGATAGACTTTCAGCTGCCTGATTCTGTTGAGTATAAGACCGAAGTAAAATTTCGTTTTAATATTGGCCCAACCACTTCCGATAAAAATTATTCAGGATGGAATATTGATAATTTCTCATTGTATGGTAATTACATAGCCCATGATGTTTATGTGAGCGAATGGATTAGCCCGGAGGATGGATGTGGCCATACCGCCCATGATACCGTTACTGTGCGTGTGGCAAACAAGGCAGGTGAGCCGACAAATGACACTATACCGGTTTCATGTTCTGTGGATGGTGGTGAAACGATAGTGAAGGATACAATTTTTGGCAGCATTCCTGTCGAAGGCGATACAGTATTTACTTTCTCGTCTACAGTTGATCTTTCGGAGCCTAGATTATACAAAAATGTTTTTGCTACAACGGATTATCCTGAAGATGAATTAACTGATAATGATACCTTGCATACTGAAATTTATGCTCCCCCTACGTATGAGTTACCTTATGTATACGATTTTGAAGATAATGAGAATGATTTCTGGGAGATTGATGAGGCAAGCATGAATAGTTCATGGGAATGGGGTGTGCCAGAAGGGTCAACTATAGGACCTGAAGAGGAAGGGGATAATGCCTGGTTAACAAACCTGGATGGAAGATATAACGATGAAGAACAATCATATGTGATAGGACCGTGTTTTGATACGAGAGAGCAGAACTTCCCGGTTATTGAATTAAGAGTTTTCAGTGATGGGGAAGAGAATTATGATGGGGCAAACATACAATATACTACTGGTGATGAAGAGGATTGGCATACAGTTGATTCATTAACTTATGATCATGTTGGTAATTTTGACTGGACATGGTATAGTAACAATGATACAGTCGAAGCTTTAAATGGACCCGGGTGGGATCAACGAAGTTTTCAGTGGTATACAGTAAGAACATTTTTGCCTCTTGAAGTTACAAATCAAGATGAAGTTCGTTTTCGTGTTCAGTTTGCAAGCAATAGTTCCCAAAAATACGAAGGATTGGCTTTTGATGACATACGCATTTTCAATGCTCCCGATGATGTTGGTATCGATACAATTTTGATGCCTCAGACTCAATGTGAACCATTTGATTCTGTCTATCCTGTGGTTAGCATTAAAAATTTCGGGTTGGATTCTATAAATGTAGGTGACAGCATTGCAGTAGGCATTGACATGCAATATGAGACTGAAACAACAGTCTCTGTCTTCGATACTTGTGTTGTAAATGAACAGGTACCTCCAGACAGCACTTATGAATTTACCTTAGACAAAACTTTAGATCTTGACACAATTGGGGATTATTCACTCACTGCTTATACTATAATGGAAAAAGACAGTGAATTTTATCAATCATCTAACGACACAACCACCAAGCAAGTCAGTATCCACGGCTACCCAACAGCCGATCTCGGCCCGGATATTAACACAGTTGAGCCGGATACCCTGGTTTTGAGTACACCTGGTGATCCGGATTATGATTATGACTGGACTGGACCGGGTGATGCTTCGGGAAATGAATTTAGCAACCTCTCTATAACCGATAAAGACACTATTTCTGTAATTGTAACAAATATACTGACTGGTTGTCAATCCTTTGATTCTGTAGTTGTTACAAGGCTTATGCCAGATATCGGAGTTGACAGTATCCTTCACCCGGTTTCTGATTGTGAGATTGGGGAAGAAACGTACGTGAGTGCAAGGATTAGAAATTACGGTACCGATACTTTGTTTGTTGATGATAGTGTCATTGTGGGTGCCTCAATTGAAGGCGGAGATGTTCGGGATACATTGCTTATGGAAGAGCAGGTTAATCCGGGCGAGGCTTTCATTTACGAGCTTACAAAGCCACTGGATATGTCAGCACTTGATTTTACATATGATATTCAGGTGTATACCCAGTTAGTTCCTGAACATTATGAAACAGATAATTCAAATGATACATTGTCCAAAGAGGTTGTTTCCCATGGATACCCGGATTTTAGCCTGGACATCGACACAACAGTGGCAGCGCTTAGTTATGAAATAAATGCTGAACCAGGCTATCCGTTATATGAATGGGAGTATGGAGAAGATAATTCACCGGATTTTCTGGTTACTGACTCCTTATACGAAACCACCGGTGACGAGTGGTATACAGTAACAGTGACTGATGAAAGCGGTTGTTCGGCTTCTGATTCAGCACACGTTAAGTTGTTGATACACGATTTAATGGCATCCCAGAAGTTGGCTCCGGTATCCGATTGTGAATTGTCTGAGCGTTCACAGGCAGAAATTGAAATATTAAATAACGGTACGGATACAGTGCATTCGGGCGACAGTATTTTTGTGGGCTTTGATTTAGATACCCAGACCATGCAGACAGACACCATAGAGGTTGCTTATGATCTCCTGCCGGGCAGTTCAATGACACATGTATTCGACAGCACAGCGGATCTCAGCAATCTTGGAGATTATAAGTTTGACTTTTATACTCAGCAACCTGATGAAATGCGGTCTGAAAACGATACATTAACTGATGTTACTACAGCATATGGTTATCCTGATGTTGATTTGGGTCCTGACAGTGTTGTGACAGCGGCTTCATATACACTTGACCCTGGAGATTATGAATCCTACTTGTGGCATGATGGTAGTGAATCATCAACCTTTACTGTAACAGAGGAAAATCAGACTGATGATCACCTGTATTCGGTGCTAGTCAATGATAATTATGGATGTCCAGGTTCGGATACGGTTGAAATTATGTTGAATATCATTGACATGAGTGTGACGGATCTGATTAATCCAGTCAGCATCTGTAATTATGGTGATTCTATTGAAGTCCAAATTGAGTTAACAAATTCCGGCAATACTTCTATTGTAAGTGGTATCACCTTTCCGTTGAAATATAATATTAAGGAAGGAGATAATGTCGAGGAAGAATATGAACTTCAGGAGCAGCTTGAAGTTGACAGCTCAATAGAATACACCTTTGAAACGAACACGGTGGCTAACGATGCAGGACAACATGAAATTAGCGCTTCTGTGAACTATGCGGAGGATGTTTATCCTGACAATGATAAATTAGAAGAGACATTCAGGGTGTATGAGTTACCTGACATTAGCTTTGAAGAAGATACAGTATGGACAGAGGACTTCCCTTATACACTGGATCCCGGAAGTTTCTCATCCTATGAGTGGCAGGATGGTTCTACTGACAGGACATATGATGCAGATGAAGAAGGCACTTATTGGGTCAGGGTTACTAACCAGTTTGGTTGCTCCGCAGCGGATACCATAGTCTTAATTGAAGGCGAAGAAGATATTGATGATACAGGTGTTGAATCTGTTGAAGAGACAGATAATATTAAGATTTTTCCCAATCCGGCCAGGGATAAGATTTTTGTGGAACTGGATGTTGATGAAAGCTTACTTAGGTCAATGCGCCTGGTTGATGCTACAGGCGCTGTAGTATACTCAGGCGAAGATTACCGAACTGATGATGTAATCACTATAGAAACAAATAATTATGCAAGGGGAGTATATTATCTTATACTGCAGTTAGGAGATAACATTTATCAGAAGAAAGTTGTATTGCATTAGGAATGAACTGAGAGCGGTTCTTCACGTTCAGATGTAATGTATCAGGTGTCATTCGGTGGTCGCTCGGTAGTCATTCGCTAGTTATTCGATTGTCATGCAGTAGTTGTTAGAGTGCCGTAGGCACGGAATTATGGTAGAAAAAGTATTACAAAATCTATAAGAGAACCGTAGGTTCGGCATTATTTATGGAAGCGCCATACATTGACAAAATAAAGAAGAATGTCAGATATTCGCATGAAACCTTGTAGCTGCGTAGCAGCGGAATGTTTATAGAAGGGAAAGGCTAAATCAATCCCCTAAGCCCCATTAGGGGCGATATGTAGAGGTGTTTCATGCCCGGTTTAGAAGATTGAGAGCGGTTTCATGTTTCGCGTTTCAGTTCAGGTTTCAGAATTTCAGCCTAATTTCACTCAATTAACCAATCAACTAATTAACCGTTTAACCAATTTTTACGGTTTATGTATGCGGGAGTCTAACCTGCATTATTCATAAATTTTTGTAAATTATGTTATAGCAAATTTTGCATTGTAGCGCAGATTAGGACTTTATTGGTTACTCATATTTTTTGATTATCACTCCACTAGTCTTGACGAAATTTAAGGGGTGAATTTCGATTTATTGAATATTTCTTTATCTTTGGATGTGTTAACAGCATTATAACTAAACCTGATTCGTTATGAAGAAATGGATTTTTCCCATAATTTTTCTTATTGTAGCCATTATAGCCTTTTAT
The DNA here is from genome assembly GCA_041686375.1 of Bacteroidales bacterium. Lineage (GTDB taxonomy): Bacteria > Bacteroidota > Bacteroidia > Bacteroidales > UBA12077 > JAGXLC01. The sequence goes on along the minus strand of JAWLEB010000057.1, from coordinate 3,700 downwards.
ATTTTACGGCCTAAATTTGCAGAGATGAGTTACAAGCAGGCGGAGGAATATTATGATTCTTCCCGCTTTGAACTTGCTGTGGAAAAATACAGCAGGGCCATAAGATATGATGATGAACAAGCCGGGTTTTACGCCGGCAGGGCTATGTCATATGACTCCCTGGAAAATTATAACAATGCGATTGATGATTATACCAGAGCGATAGAATTGGATTCCGCTTCACCGCATCTGCATCTCTACCGCGGTCTCACATATTCAGAGATGGAAAAACAGGATAAAGCTTACGATGATTTTAGTCAGGCCATTCAGCTGGATAGTGATTTTCAGCCGGCTTACTATAATCGTGCTTTGATTGAATATGACCGGGAAAATTATGATAAGGTTGTAAGTGACCTGTCTGAAGTAATTCGCTTAGATAGCACTTTTGCAGATGCATATTTTAAACGCGGAGCAGCTTACAGAGCTCTGGACGAGAAAGAGCAATCCGTTGATGATTATTCGAAAGCGCTGGAATTGGGCATGGAGAATAAGAGTGTTTATGAGCAAAGAGTTCAGGCACGGTCTGAATTAAGTGATTACGAAGGAGCCATAGAAGATTACACCCGTTTAATTGAAATTTCCGGGGGTGAGACCCAATTATACTACCAGCGAGGATACCTTTATTTTCTTATCGAAGAATATGATGGGGCTATTCCAGATTTTACAAATGTCCTTGATAAGGAGGATGACCACAGAGATGCCCTTTATTATCGGGGTCATGCTTACGCACAGACCAACCAGTACAGGGAATCTGCTGAAGACTTCTCAAAGGTTTTACAGATGGAACCCGAGAATGCAAAAGTTTTGCTTAACAGAGGACTGGCAAAAATGCACATGGGAGACTTCCAACAGGCAAAACAAGACCTGAAAAATGCCACCAGGCATGCACCGGAAAATGAAAAGGCATACTACTTACTGGGCTTATCCTTCGCAAATATGGGAGAACATAATGAAGCCATTTCAGCATATTCACAAGCTGCTGAAATTGACTCCTCATACAAAGAAGCCTATTACTACCGGGGTGTTACCCAAGGTGTATTGAACAATCACCATGATGCTATTGAAGATTATGACCGGGCACTGGAAATTGACACCACTTATGCTGAGGCATATTACAACAGAGGGGTATCCAAAATAAACCTGAATAAATTTCCAGAAGGATGTGATGACTTTAAGAAAGCACTTGAATATGGCTATCAGGAAGCACAGGAGATGATAGATACCTATTGTGAAAGGCATAAATAATATAAGTAAAAAAATATGAGAAGATTTATTTTAGTTCCGTTAGCGCTGTTTTTTATTTTTAGTAAAGGTTATGCGCAGGACGAAGCACGCGAAAAAAGTGAAGAGATTTTCCTGGATTATCTTTATGAACAAGGCCCCGGCTTTAGTATCACTGTGATAAAAGATGATGAGACTGTGTTTCAGGAAAATTACGGACTTGCTGATATTGAATCTAATACTTCCGTCTCATCGGATATAAAGTTTAATATGGGAACATTAACTTCCCAGTTTACAGCTATGGGTGTTATGATACTGAAAGATCGGGGGCGGATAAATTACAGCGATGAGATAAGTACATATTTGTCTGATTTGCCAGAATATGCAAAGCATTTAACAATAGAGGATCTACTGGAGGAAAGTTCTGGATTGCCAAATTTTTCTTTTCAAAGGCAAAGGAAGAAGTATGATACCCCTGAAAAAGTGAAAGGTTTTTTACACACTGAGGATGAACTGAGCTTTGAACCGGGAGAAAAAGACGATATGAATCTTGCGAACGCGGCATTGCTGACTTTGATCATTGAAGAAGTGACCGAAGATGATTACAGCAAATTTGTTCAGGAGAACATTTTTGAGCCTTTAAGTATGAATAATTCCGAGGTTTATAAAGGAGGCTGGTTTTATAAAATTAAAAACAAAGCGGTTGGATACAGAGCCAATGGAGAGGGAGATGAAAATACATTTGAAGCTGTTCAGGATATTGATGGCAGGAACTATTTGCGCGGTTTAACGGGCTTATATTCCACGTCTGCAGACCTGCAAAAATGGTTGAAAGCATGGGAAGAAGATATTTTTGTCGAAAAAAAGACCTTGTCAAAAGCTTTACGCATAGGATTTATACGGGGAGCCAAAGAATTTTACGGTTATGGCTGGCGCAAGGGGTTCAACAATGGAAAAAAATACCTGTATCAGGGAGGCACTGGATACGGGAATACGCATATAATCCTTAAGTTTCCAACAGAAAATATTGAAGTGGTTATTTTATCAAATCAACAATCGGTTTTTGGTATGAGAGCCAAAGCTTTTGAGCTACTGAATCTGTTTAGTGATGAGGAATACGAGGTAAAATAGGCTTAATTTCGGTTTCAAGTTTCATGTTTTAACAGTTGTCATTCAATAGTACATCGATTGTTATTCTCAATGGCATTTGCAACGTCTATGTGTACCGATTCGTATTTTATATTACCCTGCTCAGTACGTGCTCATTCCAGAAGATTCAGAAACAGGCATTTGAAATTCTTCCGGTGTATATCCGGTATATTGCTCAACAACCGGACTGACATATTTTTGAGTACCATTCTCATCCAGTTCAACAAAAACATCTGGTGAATTTTGAATCATCAGCTCAAGGCATTTCTGACTCTTTTTTAGAGCAAATTTCGTTTGCTCATATTGGGTTGCATTGTGATGACAAATCAGGGCTCTGAAAAGCTTGATTAAAAACTGCAGGATAAATAGCCTTTTGACCTGTCAGAGGGAATTTTTTGCGGAAAAACATCACATTAACACAACAATTTTTATTTTTTTGTGTTATATTTGTAACAGTGTTAATTTAATAACAAATAAAAAAACTATTATGAAAGATATGCAAGTAAGAATAAAAGCAGAAAGCAAAAATGCTACGCAAACAGAAGTAAAAGCGCGTAATTTTAAAATGATCATTGACGAACCTCAAAATCTTGGGGGAACCGATGAAGGAGCTAACCCGGTAGAATACGTATTAGGTGCCTTGTCTGGCTGTTTGACGGTTGTCGGGCATCTGGTAGCTAAAGAAATGGGATTTACACTTCGCAGTATGAGTATGGAAATGAGTGGAAACTTGGATCCGGCAAGATTTATGGGAAAGTCTAAGGATGAAAGGGCTGGTTTCAAAGGAATCGAGGTAAAGATTTATGCTGATGCCGATGCCGACGAAGAAACTTTGAATAAATGGGTGGAACAAATAGAAGTTCGTTGTCCTGTTAGCGATAATTTATCCAATGCAACACCTATTAACATTTCCGCCCTAAGATGGGTTAAGGCAATGAGCAACTAGCTTTTTAGCATTGATGTGATATATTTAAATGCCTAAACCTTTTATTGTGACAGTAAATAAGGTTTAGGCATTTTTTTTTGAATACTAACTATTTGATTAGCTGCAAAGCAATACTCAATTTATGTATATAGGAGTTTCTATAAAAGCGGGCTTTTTTCTATTAGTTTTTATACATTGGGTTTTAGCAGGCAGGGGTGATGAAATTAAGATGTTTGATTTTCATTTTTTTCCTGTTAGCATCATTCTTGCCCTTATCAGCATTTGTCCTTTTTTTTCATTACCAAAAAAAAGGACGAAAAAAATGCCAGGCAAAAATCAGCCTACCACCCCGCAAATCCAGCCCAT
>JAWLEB010000056.1:0-16586 GCA_041686375.1 Bacteroidales bacterium | reverse complement strand
ATCGTGGTGATCCGAAATATCTGCCATACCCCACCTCCGGCCCGTTCACGGGCTTCAAATCAATAACGGAGGCCAGGAATTTCTCTAAACACAAAAAAAATAAGCAGGTATCATGTATCTTTTCAACATATTAATCTGTTGAAATAAAGCCTGTTAAAGCGTTTATGTATACGGGAGATTAAGATGGAGGTATGTAAATTTCTGTTTATCAGAAATGACTTTTTGTATTATTAAAATAATCCATGAATCTCAGCGTCTATTTTATCAATAACTTGACGCAGGTCTTCCTTGCTTTCTGAGAAGTTTGTATTATCAACATTGATAATCAGCAGCTTACCAAGATTGTAGGCATCTATCCAGGATTCGTATCTTTCATTAAGTTTTTTTAGGTAATCGAGGCGAATATTGTTTTCATATTCCCTCCCTCTTTTTTGTATTTGGTTTACAAGTGTTGGAACAGATGCACGAAGGTATAACATTAGGTCAGGGGGTTCTACCAGTGATGTCATAAGATTGAAAAGGGTAAAATAATTTTCAAAGTCTCTTGTGGACATCAGCCCCATGGAGTGAAGATTTGGTGCGAAAATATAAGCATCTTCATAAATTGTACGGTCTTGTATTACTGTTTTTTCTGATTTTTTGATTTTTAATATTTGGTTAAAACGGCTGTTTAAGAAGTAAATTTGGAGATTGAATGACCATCTTTGCATGTCCTCATAAAAATCATTCAGATAAGGATTTTCATCCACCCTTTCGTATCGGGCTTCCCAGCCGTAGTGTTTAGCAAGTAACCCGGCCAGGGTTGTCTTACCGGATCCAATATTTCCTGCTATTGCTATATGCATATTTTGCTAATTTATAGTTATTTGTTTTTGTTTTTACTGACAAACAAATTGGGTTGATCGTCAAATAGGGAAGGATGATCTTCATCAAATTTTTGTAATATGGCACTTATAATGAATTCCCGCATAAGTTTGGACTTGTTTTTTATTTTATAGCGTTTGCAATAATGATTAATTGCATTAATTTCTTTTTGGTTAAATAGAATGGACTTTCTGTGGACTCTTTTTAATTTTTGGATTTTGTTTTTCTTCTGTTTCACTTGATTTTTATTTTGTGTTGAAACAATCATTTCTATTATTGATTTATGGTATTTCGAGCAGTATAAATCGCTGAACAATGATATAATATCAGCTTTTTGTAAAAGTAATAAATATTTTTCTGGATAAATGGAGAGTTATTAACAATTTATAAAGTACTGATCTGTATAAGAGGCCAATTCCTAAACAGAAAATCAGGATACAGATCTTTTTTGAGGTTACTTTTCCTGTTTATTCATTTTTAAGAGTTCATCAATATACTTTCTGTTATTTGATAAACGGGGAACTTTATTTTGTCCTCCCAGCTTGCCTCTTTTTTTCATCCAGTCATAAAACAAGCTGAATCGGGCTTTATTTACCTCTGGAGGAGCAAGTGTGATGTCTTTATACCGTTTTGCTTCATAGTCTGAATTAATTTCCTGTAAAGCCTGGTCTAAAGTAGCTACAAATTTTTTTATATTCGCTGGTTCTTTTTCAAATTCAATTAACCATTCATGCTTGCCTTTGTTTTGGGTATCCATGTATACCGGTGCGGCAGTATATTCTTTAATCAGTGCCCCTGTTTCCTTGCAGGCTTTATTGAGTGCGTTTTCTGCATTATCGATAATGATTTCCTCACCAAAAGCATTGATAAAATGTTTTGTCCTGCCTGAAATTTTAATCCTGTGTGGATATAAGCTTGTAAACTTAATGGTATCTCCTATTAAATAGCGCCATAATCCTCCATTCGTTGATATTACCAGTGCATAATTCTTGCCTGTTTCTACCTCTCCAATGGTTAAAGCTTGTGGGTTATCCTTATCTATCTCTTCCATAGGGATGAACTCATAAAACGTTTCATAGTCAAGCATCAGGAGCATATCACTTCGTTCCGGACTGTCCTGAAGAGCAAAAAATCCTTCTGAAGCATTGTAAGCTTCCATATAATGCATATTGTCTGACGGTATAAGTTTTTTAAATTGTTCTCTGTAAGGCTGAAAGTTTACTCCTCCATGCACGAATAATTCAAGATTAGGCCATACCTCTAAGATATTATTTGCGCCTGTTTTGTTGAGAATATGCTTTATAAGCACCATCATCCAAGAGGGCACGCCATTGATATTGGTAATGTTTTCCATAACAGTGGAAGCAGTGATCTTTTCAAGTTTCTCCTCCCATTCGGCTATTAAGGCAATATCCTGACTTGGCGTTTTGACGAAATAAGTCCAGAACGGCATGTTATCTATAAGTATGGCAGAGAGATCTCCATAAAAAGATTTGTTGCTGATTTTATTGATTTGCTGGCTGCCTCCCAGGGTAAGTCCTTTGCCTGTGAATAATTTTGATTCTGGATAGTTAAAAAAATATAATGCCAGGGTATCTTTTCCTCCCCGGAAGTGACAATTCTCAAGAGCATCTTTACTAACCGGAATAAACTTACTTTTATCTCTTGTAGTTCCCGATGATTTGGCAAACCATTTTATTGAACCGGGCCATATTATGTCTTTTTCCCCTTGCAGGGATTTATCAATATAGGGTTTAAAATCTTCATAATGGTGGAAAGGGACATTTTTCTGAAATTCCTGGATACTTTTTATATCTCTGAAGTCGTGGTTTGTCCCGAATTTCGTGTTCTGGGCTTTATTTATAATTTTAAACAATTGTTCCTGCTGAACATCGCAGGGATGTTTTTTAAATAATTCAATCTGATATATTCTTTTAACATTCAGCCAATTAATTAATGAGTTGATGATTTGCATAGCCTATTAAGTGATGTTTTTATAAATAATTTCGTGCATACCGTCAGAAGGCGCCTGTAAAAATATGTTGAACAGTTTTTGCAATATGTACTCATATTTCAACAAGGGTTCCCTAATCGTCAAATATAGATAAAAATATGGAGTAATAAACTCCTAAGCATAGTAAACTTGTTGGCTTTAAACCTTTTTAACATAAAAGTTACGGCTGCTTTTGACCTTGTTCTTTGATTGTTACCGATAGCCTTGTATGTGCTTCTTTTATTTAAATTCTGCCAGTTTTTCCAAACCTTTTATCAGATGTTCATCGGGATGTGCAAAATTTAACCCCACCACCTTATTATCAACAAAATCGTGGTAGTAAAAGGACAGAGGAAACAATGCAACACCTTTATTCATTAAATCTTTAACGAAATCAGTGTCTTTTACATTGCTTATTTTATCATATTTAATAAGCTGGAAATATGTTCCCTTTGTTTCAATGAGCTCATAGTTTGTATGGGAGAGGCACTCCTGAACAAGGGTGCGCTTTTTTTCATATTTTCTTTTAATTTCTTCTTTATTGATGCTTTGTTTAAGATATTCAGCCATTGCATACTGTAATGGTGTGTTTACGGAATTAATCTGGAACGTGTGCGTTTTTTGGATTTCTTTGGTGAGGTTCTCAGGAGCAATGCAATAGCCTATTTTCCATCCGGGAATATTAAATAGTTTCCCAAACGATGAAACAATAATGCTTCTTTTGTATAATTCAGGAATTTGAAGGAGACTTTGATGTTGATAGTTGCCAAAAATGAAATGCTCGAATACCTCATCACTGAGGATTCTGATATTTGTGCCGTTTACAATTTTTTTCAGTTGTAAAAGGTCATCATTAGATAAAATTGTTCCTGTTGGATTATGCGGACTGTTTATAATAAGCATTTTGGTTCTTGAGCTTATTACTTTCTGTACTTCTGTCCAATCTATGTGATAATCAGGTAGTTTAAGGGGAACATAAATGGGTCTCCCACCCAGATTTTGTATGGAAGGAACATAACTTTTATAGGCTGGCTCAAAAACAATAACTTCATCATCTTCTGACACAAATGAGCTTATGGCTGTATAAACCGCTTGGTTAGCACCTGCAGTTATCGTAATATCTTTATAGGGATCTACATCGTGCTCATAATCTGACTTCACTTTCCTTGCAATTTGTTCTCTTAAGGGATAAACACCGTAAGGGGGTGCATAATGATTATATCCAGTTGCAATATAGTGGTGTGCTAAATTACTTAGTTTTTCTGGACATTCACTATTTTCAGGCTGGACAAGATTGATTGCATTGTACTCTTTCGCTTTATCAGAGATAATTGAAAAGAGGTCTTTTGTGGTGTCAGTCAACTTGTTATAAAACATTTCTGTTGCGTTTTAGAAAAATGGGTGTAAAGGTAATAATAATTGTTCGTTTAATAAGGCAATTGATAAAGCCGTTTTTTATGTTTATCAAAAAGTATACCTAAACAGACATTCTAAATAAACGAATTCAAATTAGGTTAAATGGATGTTATTTGAAAATTTCTTTGAGTACCTCAAAAGATTTGATGGTTGAAAGTCCGGAATTGTGGATGTAGTAGAAGTCTAAAAGCTTTTCTATTATTTGTTGTCTTGTTTTATGTGGAATTTTTTCTCCTTCCATTTGATTGGGAGAATGCTTGAGAAATTTCGTCAAATAAGCGCTTTCCTTTTTATCTAAGGCGTCCTCATGGTTTGGCTTAAATTGGACAAAGGCGCCGTTTTTCAGGTTGAAGAATTTATGGGTTTTGTCATAATTGTCCTGAGGAAAAAAACCTAGATATTTGGTTAAGTGTATCAAAAAATAAATATGGAAATTAGACAACCCGCTTTCCTTGAGGTCCAGCATCTGAATATGATTAAAAATAAAGTCGAATAAAGGAGGATTACTCTCTTCTTCCCTTAAGGTTTTATATAATATTTCTGCTAAAAATAAAGCAATGGTTCTTTTTCTGTAGTCATAAGGGATGCTTTGAAATGGGCTGTATACACTGATTTCTCTTGCCTTTTGGAGCTGACGTGAATTCTTATAATACATTTCTATGTTAAGCAGAAACAGGGGTTGTAAGAGATTGGGTTTTACTTTGCTCCTTTTTTTTCTGACACCCTGCAATAAAAAAGATAATCTGCCATGGTGCCGCGTGTAAATTGTGGCAATGAGGCTTGAATCAGAATATTTTATGTGATGAAGAACAATACCTTCGGTCTTGGTTTGCATCAGTTTGTGTTCATTAATTTTTCTATCGTTTCAACTGTTTTGGGGATATTGCCCGATAGATTGATGGGTTTTTCATCTACCAAAATATCATCTTCTATTCTTATTCCAATGTTTTCTTCCGGTATATAAAGGCCAGGTTCACATGTAAGCACCATCCCTTTTTCAAGCGAAGTTTCTTTATCTCCATAATCATGGACATCTAATCCCATAAAGTGAGAAACGCCATGGGGAAAATACTTCGTGCTTAATTGCTGATCTTCGTTATCGCTTTTTGTATAAAGCCCCAATTCTATATGCTTTTCGGTAAGTCGCTCCCGGGTGAAGCTGTTTAGGTCTTTCAGGTTAATTCCCGGTTTAATTTTTTGTATAGTTTCTTCCATGACCTCCAGAACGGCTTGGTAATATTCTCTTTGCTTATCGTTGAATTTCCCGCTAACAGGTACGGTTCTTGTTATGTCTGCAGCATAGTAATTGCTTTCAGCGCCTATATCCATCAGTAGTAAATCTTCTTGTGCACAGATAGAGTTATTATTGATGTAATGTAATATGCATGCATTTTCACCGGATGCAATGATAGGGTCATATGCAGGCCCATCACATCCCTGTTTCATGAATTCATACCTCACCTTCGCCTCAAGTTCCTTTTCGTTTACACCGGCTTTGATCAGCGGGAATAATTTCATAAAAACTCGTTCTGTAATGTTGATTGCATCAGTTATTTGCTCAATTTCTTCTGGTTCTTTCACCATACGTAATTTTTTCATGATTGGTCTTATGCTCTTTGGCTGGTGGAATGGGTAAGTTTCACGAAACCATTTCAAGAAATTTTCATCACGTGATTTTATCGGGACATCGGTAATTTTCAGAGCGGTGTTAAAATATACTGCCTTTCTCTTAACAGTGATTTGATGAAAGACTTCCCTAAATTCCTCTGTATATTTGATATTTGCTATGTCTGATATTTTTGATGCCTTTTCCGGTGAAAGCGAGTCTCCTCCCCACAGGGAATGAGAAGGATTTGGTTTTTGGATAAAAAGAATTTCATCTTCAGGGCTTATAAGAAGTATTGTCTCAGGTTGTTTAATCCCTGTCAGATAAAACAGGTCGGAATTTTGCCGGTAGGGAAAATATTGATCTCCATTTTTTGGCATTTTATGGTTTGAAAAAAAAACCGCTAAGGAATCCTTACCCAATCTTTTTTGTAATTTTTTCCTGTTTTTTCTACTCAATACATTAAATATGATTTTTGTCATAAATTTAGATTAATTTTAAATTGTAGAATTCTGTTACGTAACATTTCTTTTAGATATATAGGGGCATATATTTGTATATATGCTAATTTATAATCATATTGCAATAATATAAAAATTCATAAAAAACATTACCTATGGGCAACTTTTTCACCTCTTCAGTTGGTAAAAAATTTATAATGAGTATTACCGGGATTTTTCTCATGTTGTTTCTCATTGTTCACTTAACGGTTAATTCTTTGCTAATTGCGGGGCCGGAGGCTTTTAATTCTGCTGCTCACTTTATGGCAACGAATTCTGCTATTGTGGTTATTGAGCCTATACTTGCATTAGGCTTTATTATCCATATTATTTATTCGGCGTATATTACATATGTAAATCAGAATATGCGGCCTGTTCGTTATAAGAAAATTGACCGGAAAGAAAGTACCACATGGCCTTCACGGAACATGTTTATCCTGGGAGGATTAGTTTTGATCTTTTTGGTTATTCACCTTTCGAACTTTTTCTGGAAAGCCAAATTCGGACAGGTTGATACAGTTATGATAGACGGTGTTGAGATGGACAACTTATATGGATTGGTTTCGGAATTGTTTATCAATTGGTGGTGGTATGATCTTATTTATGTGTTGGGAGCTATCTTTTTAGGCTTGCATCTGTCACATGGTTTCTGGGCAGCTTTCCAGTCACTGGGATGGGACAATGATTTATGGAGAAAACGCCTGAAGACCATAGCTTACATTTTCGCTGTGATTATGGCAACTGGTTTTGCGGTAATTCCGATTTATTTTCTTATCACTTACAATTAATCGTATGTACATTTTTGAAACAATCGAAATATAAGATATTATGGAGAAATTAGATGCTAAAATTCCGGAAGGTCCGCTTGAGAAAAAATGGACCAATTATCTGAACACAATGAAACTGGTTAGTCCGGCCAACAAGAAAAAACTTGATATAATTATTGTTGGAACAGGAATAGCCGGTGCACCGGCTGCTGCAACACTTGCCCAGTTAGGATATAACGTTAAAGTCTTTTGCTATCAGGACAGCTCAAGGAGAGCACATTCCGTAGCAGCTCAGGGAGGAATCAATGCAGCAAAAAATTATAGAAACGATGGAGATGGCATTTATCGTTTATTTTATGATACAATTAAAGGTGGCGACTTTCGGGCTCGCGAGGCGAATGTATATCGGCTTGCGGAAGCAAGCAACGGCATAATTGACACCTTAACAGCCCAGGGTGTTCCTTTTGCAAGGGAATACGGAGGCTTAATAACGACAAGGTCATTTGGGGGCGTGCAAGTTTCACGAACCTTTTATGCCCAGGGACAAACCGGGCAACAAGTGCTTTTGGGTTCTTATTCAGCCCTGAAACGAATGATTTCTAAGGGGAAAGTGCAAATGTACTCGCGCAGGCAAATGATTGAAATAGTTACTGTTGATGGTGAGGCCCGGGGAATTATTGCGCGTAATCTTATAACCGGTGAACTGGAAAGACATTCAGCACATGCAGTTGTCCTGGCAACAGGAGGTTATGGAACAATATACTATCTATCTACATTAGGAGTCACTTCAAATGGTTCGGCTGCAATGACTGCCTACAGAAAAGGCGCACTGTTTGGCAACCCAAGTTTTATTCAGATTCATCCTACATGTATTCCTCAATTAAGCGACTTTCAGTCTAAATTGACTTTAATGTCTGAGTCGTTACGAAATGACGGTCGTATTTGGGTGCCAAAAGCCAAAGAGGATAAACGTGATCCAAATGAAATTCCTGAGGAAGAAAGAGACTATTACCTTGAACGCAGATACCCTGCATTTGGTAATCTTGTACCACGGGATGTTGGAGCACGTGCAGCGAAAGAACGATGCGACAAAGGATATGGAGTAGGCCCTTCCGGTCAGGCTGTGTATCTCGATTTTAAAGATGCAATTAAAGAACAGGGTCCGAAAGCGATTTACAATAAATACGGAAATCTGTTCGAACTTTATGAGAAAATCACTGGCGACAGCCCACTTGAAACGCCAATGAAAATATATCCTGCCGGGCATTATACTATGGGTGGCTTATGGGTTGATTATGAACTAATGACAACCATTCCGGGTTTGTATGCGATTGGAGAGGCAAATTTTTCAGACCACGGCGCTAACAGACTCGGAGCTAATTCATTAATGCAAGGGGCTGTTGATGGATATTTTATCCTGCCGAATACCATTGGCAATTACCTTGCCGATAAGATTAGGACATCCAGATTAACAACGGAAGAGGAAGAGTTTGAAGAGGCAGAGAAAACTGCAAAAGAACGACTGGAGAAATTACTGGCAGTGGATGGCTCAAAAACAGCTACATCTTTCCACCAAAGGCTGGGTAAAATCATGTGGGACCAATGTGGAATGCAGCGTAATGCTGAAGGTTTGAAAAAGGCGAAGAAAGAAGTACAAGAGCTTAAAGAGGAGTTTTGGCGGGATGTTAAGGTTCCTGGTACAATGAATGAAGTTAACCAGGAGCTTGAAAAAGCCATCAGGGTAGCAGATTTCCTTGATATGGGATTGTTGCTTATAGAAGACGCTCTGAACCGTAATGAATCTTGCGGTGGGCATTACAGAGAAGAATATCAAACTGAAGCCGGAGAAGCACAACGGGATGATGAAAATTATATGTACGTTGCTGCATGGGAGTACCAGGGTGACGACAAAGAGCCTAAACTCCACAAGGAAGAACTGAAGTATGAATTTGTTGAAGTTAAGGTGAGAAGCTACAAGTAGAAACACAATTATTTGATATCAGTTTATTCAATAATGAATAGAACAGAACAATATGAAACTTCCATGATAAAATAAATAATCGTTAATCTCATAAAAGGATATGACTATTTTATTATGGTAAGTTCTCCGCCTTTGGCAATAAATTGCCTTCGACAGATAAACATTTGATAAACAACTAAAAACAATATACAAATGAAAGTTAAACTCAGAATATGGCGCCAACCCAATGCTCAGGCAAAGGGTAAATTTGTCCGTTATGAATTGGATGATATAAATCTTGAAATGTCTTTCCTTGAGATGTTGGATGCATTGAACACAAAACTTATTGAAAATGGCGAAGACGATCCTGTAGCTTTTGAACATGATTGCAGAGAAGGTATTTGTGGAAGCTGCGGATTGTTTATCAACGGAAGGCCCCATGGACCTGAAAAAGAAGTGGCTACTTGCCAGCTTCACATGAGGTCATTTAAAGATGGTGAAACCATCACTGTTGAACCATGGAGAGCAAAGCCTTTTCCGGTTATTAAAGATTTGATTGTAGACAGGACAGCGCTTGATAAAATTATGGAGGCTGGCGGTTTTATTTCTGTTGACACGGGTTCTGCTCCCGATGCCAACTCAATACCTGTTAAAAAACAAAAAGCTGACAAAGCTTTTGATGCAGGGATTTGTATAGGATGTGGAGCATGTGTTGCTGCTTGCAAGAATTCTTCGGCTATGCTTTTTGTATCTGCTAAAATCTCACAGTTGGCCCTGTTGCCGCAGGGAAAAGCCGAAGCAAAAAACAGGGCTTTGAATATGCTTGCGAAAATGGATGAATTAGGATTTGGTAGCTGTTCCAGTACTGAAGCTTGCGAGGTGGAATGTCCAAAATCAATTTCATTAGACCATATCGCAAGATCGAACCGTGAGTGGTTGAGGGCTTCCTTTTCAGAAGAGAAAGATTAAGAAAGATGGAATAAAAAAAACCGGGACTGATGAATTTCAGTCCCGGTTTTTTTTATTCCATCTGCGAATATTTATGAATTCATGGTTTTTTCAACCTCTTCCACAGTAATTGGTATTCGTTTTCCTAATAAGCGGCATCCTTCTTTGGTAACGAGGACGTCATCTTCAAGACGTACTCCTCCAAAGCCTTCATATTCCCGTACCTTCTTGTAATCAATGAACTGTTCAAATTTCTTTTCTTTTTCCCACTTGTCAATTAATTCCGGGATAAAGTAACAGCCGGGCTCATTTGTTATTACATGCCCGGGTTCTAATTTTTTACCAAATCGTAATCCGGAAAAACCAAACAGAGAAGAGCGTTTAATTTCTTCATCGTATCCTACCAGATTTTCACCTAAGCCTTCCATGTCATGAACATCGAGTCCCATGGCGTGACCTAATCCGTGAGGCATGAACATAGCATGTGCCCCGCTTTGAACTGCTTCTTCAACATCGCCTTTCATAATTCCGAGGTCGTTTAACCCCTTTACTAACACTCTTACGGCTTCTGTGTGTACCTCAAAATAGGGTAATCCCGGTTTTGCTATTTCTGTAGCTCTGTTGTTAGCTTTAAGAACAATATTGTAGATATTTTTCTGCCTTTCATTGAATTTGCCTCCAACCGGTATTGTTCTGGTAAAGTCAGAAGCATAGCGCATCGGTGTTTCCGCACCGGCATCTGTGAGCATCATTTTTCCTTCTTCAAGCATGTTCCCATGATAGTGGTTATGAAGCGTTTCGCCATGTTGAGACAGAATAATTGGAAAAGAAATCATGCCTCCATGTTTTAAGGGTATGCCTTCAATAACTCCGGCAATTTCTCTTTCATAAACACCAGGCTTACACATTTTCATGGCGGTTGTATGCATTTCATAACCGATTGCTGCTGCTTTCTCCAGTTCTTCAATTTCATGCTGGTCTTTTATATTCCGCATAGCAATGACAGCTTTGATAAGCTCTTCTGAAACGTAATTTTCAACTTCAGAATGATGAATATTAAGCAGCTCAGCGAACTTTATTACATTGTCTCCCCGGTAAAAAGGCAATGTGTGTAGTGTCTGCCCTTTGTTAACCGTATTTTTTAAGAACTCAGCGAAGTCTTTGTTGGGTTTGACATTTTCAACACCCACGTTGTGAGCCAGTTCTTTCATGCTTGGCTGAGGTCCCATCCAGATAATGTCATCCAGACTTACATCATCTCCAATAACATATTCTTTGTCATTATCCACATCAATAATTCCTGCCAAATCGGGCATATCAAGACCAAAGTAATACAGGAAAGAACTATCCTGCCGAAAGTGATATGCATTTGAAGGGTAGTTCATTGCACTTTCGCTGTTGCCGAGAATTACAATAAAACCATTGTTAATTTTCTCTTTTAGCCTTTTTCGTCTTTTTATATACACATCTTTTTTAAACATAATGATTAAGTTTTATAATGTTGTTTACTGCACTAAATTATAAAGAAAATTTGGTTAATAGTCATGGATTTTGGTATAAAATGTGTGTTAATCAACAATCTTATTAAGGGTGCTGCAAATGCTATTGCAGGAAAAATATAGTTTGTAACTTTTTTATTTTTATCGGGTATTTGCATATAATAGAAATCATATCGGGAGTGTTTTGATATTTCTATATACTCCTGATATGTATAAATTTATGATTTTTGATTATTCATATCAAAAACGATTTTTGTTAGTTAAATAAAAAAAATTAACTTTATATTAAGAAACACTCCGACAATGAAGAGAACAAGAATTGGTTTTTTAATTACATCGGCTTCATGGAATAATTTTCAGCGATGGCACTATTATACGTCATTAGCTTTGTATGAAAGGGGTTATGACGTAGTTCTTATAGCTCCAGGAAAGCATAGAATATTCACAAGGCTGAAAACGAAGAAAGTTAAAGTTGTTCCATATAACAGAACAGGTTTTTTCTTGTATGATATAATGCGTCTGGCTTTTATTCTGCGTAAAAATTTTGTGAACACTTTGTTTTTTAATTATCCGAATGACTTGGCAGTAGTAGGATTTACCAAAATGTTATCACCGGTAAGCAAAATATATTTTCGTAAAGGAACTGTACCCGGAATAAAATCAAACCATCTAAATCGATTGATTTTTAATAGGTTTATCACTGGAATTATAACCAATTCAAAGGCCAACCGAGAGGAAATTCTCACAGAAAAGCGAAACACAGTAAAAACCCCCAATATTGAGGTGATTTATCAGGGCTTACATCTGGATAGATATAAACGTGTCAACGGAAATTGGCCCAAGGGGAAAGATGAGAAAAAATTACGTATTGGAATTTACAACAGTGCTTTTTACCGGGATAATTTATGCATTGAGTTATTAAGGCATCTCAAAGAATATTTTGATTCCTCCAATGTAAAGTTTATAGTATATCAAGATACTCTTTCCCCGGAGTTTCGAAGAATTTTACGCAAAAATGACTTAACCCAATTTGTTTCTTTTGATATGATAGGTAGAAGTCTCAAGGAATTTCTTGCTTCTGTAGATGTTTATATTAGTCCCGACATCTCCAATGCATTTAACTATTCACTTTTATATGCAATGGTTATGCGTAAGCCTGTTATTGCAGTAAGTCAGGGAAGTAACAAAGAAATAATCGAACATGGGAAAAATGGTTTTTTAATTGACAAGGAAAACCTGGATATACTGGGGCAATTTATTGAGAAATTGAAAGATAAAAAATTCAGGGAGACTATGGGGGAGCAATCAATGCAAAATGTAAAGAAAAATTTTAATTTTGAACAGACCGTTGATAAACTTGAAACGATATTATAATTTATGAAGGAAGATATAAATCAAGCATTGAAAGTATTAAAAACAGGAGGGACAATACTTTATCCTACCGATACAATCTGGGGTATTGGTTGCGATGCTACAAACAGGGGAGCCATTGAAAAAATTTATCGTATTAAAGAGCGGGATAAGGAAAAAAGCATGATCATTCTTGTGGACCATGCAGGGACAGCGGAGAGATATGTGAGTCAAATGCCGCATATAGCTTGGGATTTAATTGAAGTGACCGATAAACCATTAACAATTATATATTCTGATGCAGTAAATCTTCCTGAAAATTTAGTCGCCAAAGACGGGAGTATCGGTATACGTGTTGTAGACGATGAATTTTGTCAAAAGTTAATTTCCAGACTTAACCGGCCAATTGTTTCAACATCAGCCAATTTTAGCAACATGGCATCCCCCCGTAATTTTCAGGAGATTGATGAAAGAATA
The DNA here is from genome assembly GCA_041686375.1 of Bacteroidales bacterium. Lineage (GTDB taxonomy): Bacteria > Bacteroidota > Bacteroidia > Bacteroidales > UBA12077 > JAGXLC01. The sequence goes on along the minus strand of JAWLEB010000056.1, from coordinate 3,206 downwards.
ATCGATTCAGTAGACTTTGTTGTGAAATGGAGACAGGAGGAAACCGGGGAAGCAAAACCATCGAGCATCCTAAAATTGTCACCCGATGGTCAGGTGAAAATTATTCGTGATTGATTTTTGGAATCCCTGTTTACAGTTATTTTCTAATTACAGTATTCTGCCTAAACTGAAATGATATTTATTTTTTAGAAACATTTCCAGAGCCGGAAATTTTTGCATTTACAACAGGATTTCCATTATAATAGGCTTTCCCACTTCCAGAGACACTCGCTGTTAACTTCTTACTTGCATAAACCTCACATTTTCCTGATCCGGAAATTGAAGCATGAATATTTTCAGTCTGAAGATTTGGTGCTATATATTTACCAGAACCTGAGATTGATAAATCAATGTTTTTTAATTTTTTTGAGCCTTTTAAAATAATATCACCTGAACCTGATATTGAAGCTTCAATATTGTTGGTCTCTAACTCATCTATCTCAATTTTCCCGCTACCTGAAATATTGAAATTTATTTCCGGAGCGCTAATTTTTGTTTTAGCCTTCAGCTCTGCTGATCCTGCTATGTTTAGTTCGTCAATATCTTTAGCTGTTAGATGAACGGTTATGTTTTTCTTTCGTGGCATGAAGAATGAGCTTTTGTATTTGATCTGTAATGTATTGCCGCTAACTACAGTCTCAATCTTTTCCAGTATATCCTGGTCTCCTTCCAAGCATAAGCTTTCTTTATCCCCCTGAGAAAGATAGACATCTGCTGAGATTGCGATACTGATCTTGGAGAAATCTGATACATTCCTTGTTTTCTGTGCTGTCATATGGGTACCAGTAAATAACAGCATCATTGCCATGAAGAAAGGTAAAAATATTCGGCTTGATTTCTTTTTCATAGTTTTTGTATTTTTGATTTGTTAATAAAATACGACAAATATTTTTAAATGCTGCATTAAAAAGTGATTTGACAATGAGTAAAAATATGAGTTTTAACCACAGCACACCTATACAGTTGAGATTTAATGATGTTGATGTGATTGGGCATGTTAATAATTCTGTATACCAGAACTATTTTGATATTGCAAGGATGCGATATTTTGAAGAAGTGTTTGGTGACAGGTTAGATTGGCATGATCAATTGTTGGTATTGGTTAAGATTGAGATAGAATTTCTGCAGGCTGTTGATATGTATGATGAAATATTTGTGCTCACTAAAGTCAATGGTTTAGGGAATAAAAGCCTGCATATGGAACAACGTCTGACAGGCCCTCAAAGTTCAGATATCAGATGTATAAACAGAGCTATTCTTTCTGGCTATGATTATAAGAAAAAAGATTCAATACCTTTACCAAACCAATGGAGAGAAGCGATTAAAAATTTTGAGCAGGATGTTGATTTTGACTCTTAATCTTAAAGGTCTAACAGTCCTTCCGGGATGTTGATTTTGATTATTTTTTTGTTCTCGTCTACATAGAACAATTTTTCTTCATTAAAGGGTATCCTGTGAAAATCATTATCTTGTGTTTTCACCATCAATAATGTGTTTGAAGGTATGTTCTCAATGTTTACAATTTCACCTATGATATTCCCTTCCTGGTCTATGACAGTGTAACCTGTTAACCAATCAGCATTTTTTGGGCTTGCTTCAAAGAGACTTGTGAATGTTTTTTTTTCAAGGTGCCATTCGTTCCCTGTTAGTTCATAAGCTTCTTCCAGAGTGTCTATGTCTTCAAGTTTAACTGCTGCTGTTTTTGAAGATTTTATTATGGCTGATTCAATAAAAAATGGAACCACTTGTCCATCAATCATGATGAAAATTGATTCCACTTTTGTAAAAGTATCTGGTAAGTCAAAATCAGTGTGGACTAAAAGCTCTCCTTCTCTACCGTGTGTTTTTAGAATTCTTCCCGTTTTCCTTGTATCTTCTAATTCCACACAAATTAAAATTTAGAATTAATCAACCTTTTGGATTTTTTGGTAAAAAGTTTAGAGCTTTTTAAAGCTTAGACCTTTATGGAAAATACGAATTAAAATAAGGAACGTTTTATGCTAAAATTTTAACGTACGGTGTATTAATTCTTACTTCTCTTTTGAATCGGAATCTTCTTTTGATTCAGTTTCGTCGGTCTTTTCTTGCTCTTCTTTTTCTTCCGTTTTTTCTTCTTGCTTTTCCTCTGCCTTGGGCTCTTCTTCCTTTTGTTCAGTTTCGGCTTGCTGTTCTGTTTCTTGTTCCTTTGCAGGTTCCCCGGATTCCTTAGCTTTTTCAGCCTCTTCAGCATTCTTCTTAGCTAACTCTTCAGCCCTTGCATCACTAATTTTCTTTTCGGCTTCAATACGCTTTTCTTCTTCAGCTTTCAGATTTTGAATCTCTTTTTCTCTTTCAGACCGTATAGAAGCTTCTTTTTGTTCAAGCCATTCATTGAATTTCTTTTCAGCTTCTTCTTCGCTTAAAGCGTTCTTAGTTACACCTTTCAACAAGTGTTTTTTGTACATTACACCTTTATAAGAAAGAATTGCCCTGCATGTGTCTGTTGGTTGGGCTCCTTTTTGAACCCAGTCCAGGGCTTTTTCAAAGTTAAGGTCTATAGTAGCTGGTTTTGTAGTAGGATTGTACACTCCAAGTTTTTCAATGTACTTGCCATCACGTGGCGCCCTACTATCTGCAACCACAATGTGATAAAACGGTTGCTTTTTTCTTCCTCTTCTTGTTAATCTAATTTTTACAGGCATACTGTGTGTTTTACGAATTTAAATTTTGAACCTATTAAAATTTTTGTCCCGCAAAGATATAACATTATTTCTTTTCAAAAAGCATTTTCGCAAAATAATTACTTTGAATTACTTATAACCCAAAAGAGAAATTTTTACGTATGAGTTGTGGCAGCTGGCCAAAAAGTTTTAAGAGTCGTTTTGCTAAGTGATCTTATTTGGACAGCTACTATATTTTTACCAATTGATATGGAAGTCCCTAAAAGCGTATTTTTTTTATTATTTAAATACATTGCATAACCCAGGCGCGTGGGGGATGGTGATGTGGCTTATTTAACTGACACCATGCTGAATCATGCTGCTGTACTCATGGAGTGTAGCAACTGCGGTTAGTTTGGCAGCATGAGCATAGCACCACGATTTAGAGACTGTGTGAAAATGGAAAAAATTTAATATTTCATCCAGTATAAATTTGTTAATAATATTTTCGAAAATATTTGAAGTTTT
>JAWLEB010000055.1:11466-17446 GCA_041686375.1 Bacteroidales bacterium | reverse complement strand
GGTTAATGCACCAACAGAAACATAATCTACTCCACATTCCGCATAATCCCGTATCGTCTCAAGCGTTATTCTACCTGACGATTCTGTCTCGAATTGCCCCTTAATTAACTCCACTGCTTTTCGGGTATCATCAGGTGAAAAATTATCAAGCATAATTCTGTCTATTCCCCCAGTTTCCAGAATTTCTTTCACTTCATTCAGATTCCTGGCTTCTATTACAATTTTCAGAGGTTTCTCTTTTTTTTGCAAATATTTCAGGGTTTTTCTAATGGCTTGTGAAATGCCTCCTGCAAAATCTGTGTGATTATCTTTAAGTATTATCATATCGTATAAACCCATGCGATGATTGACACCTCCTCCCAGTGCAACGGCTTTTTTTTCTAAATACCTCATACCGGGTGTGGTTTTTCGGGTATCAAGCACTTGTGTCTTTAGTCCTTGTAATTTGTTGGTATATTCCGTTGTACGTGTAGCTATTCCGCTCATCCGCTGCATGATGTTGAGAACCAGTCTTTCTGCTTGTAATAATGATAATACTTTCCCTTTGACTGTGAAAGCAATATCTCCCTTTTTTACTTTTGTTCCATCCTCAACATAAGTGTCAAGTTCAATTTTTTTATCTATCTTCTTAAATATCATTTTGGCCTCATCAATACCGGCAATTATGCCGTCTTCTTTGATCAGAAGCTGATATTTGCCTTTTTTATTTTTTGGAATACAGGAAAGTGAGGAATGATCTCCGTCTCCAATATCTTCACTAATCGCTAAATCTATAAGGTGCTCTCGAAAAGAGTTATTCATTTTCTTTCTCAATTCTTAATTGATGTATAAGTAATTTTTCTTTCTCCTTTTTCAGTAATAAATATACCCTGAATGTGCCATTGAATGTTTCCAGTTTTCCTATGGCATATTTGGCATCTTGTTTACCTCCTTCATGAATGAATTCAAAATTTTTCGGGGTATACTCTTTGAAAAAATCATCCATTATCCGTTCAGCTTGTGAACGACTGTATATGTCGTCATTTTCCAGAACTGATAACTCCAGGTTTTCATTGAAGAATCTGGATAATTCTTTTGCCGTACCTACTTTAAAGGCAATGGCAATATCGCCGGGAATTTCATCCTCATTAATTCTGGTTCCTGTAAGCATGATAAATCCGATGAGAATAACAATGGGTACTATTTTTGCATGATAATTCATATCTTATTAATTAATCGGTATATTTGAATAAATTTACAAAAATTGAACCAAAGTTGTCTGATTTACCGAAATTTCTGACATTTTGAAACTCTAATATAAGTTTAATTTTACGAATACAAAAATAAACAGATGCAACTTACTTTAATTTTTACAGGGCGAACGAAAAATTCATATCTTGAAGAGGGTATAGAGGATTATTTTAAGAGAATAAAGCGATATATTTCTTTTGAGATAAAGGGGATTCCAGCTGCAAAAATTACGAAAAATATGACAGAAAAGGAAGTAGCGATAAAGGAGGGAAGAGAGATTATGAAGAATATTAAGAAAGATTCTATTGTTGTGCTATTAGACGAAGGAGGGAAAGAATATTCTTCTGATAAATTTGCAGAATGGCTTGTTAATATATTCAATTCCAGTAAAAGACAACTGGTCTTTATTATTGGTGGCGCTTATGGTTTTTCTGATGATGTGAAACAAAGGGCAGATGCTTCTATTTCATTATCCAGAATGACCTTTTCACATCAGCTTGTAAGGTTGATTTTCCTGGAACAGCTCTACCGGGCTTTTACCATTATCAATCATGAACCTTATCATCATGGGGCGTGAGATCATCTGGTTATTGAATTTAAGAAGAATATAAAATATAATTTATGAGACGTGATGTTTTATTTCTGGTAATATTTATAGCACTCTTACTGGTTACATTTCTTATCAATGACAGGTTAAATACTTCTCCTGAAGAAGCGATAGATGAAAAGCATATATCCCAAACGCTTGATGAAAAGCAAAAACAGGTAAAGAGATGGTTTCATGAGGTAGACGCAAGGTTAGCTGATAGCCTGAATACGTCTGAAAATGTCTTTGATGATATTGCGCAGCTTGAAGAGCCTGACGGTATCTTTTTCTGTTTGTTTGATGATGACAGGATGGTATACTGGAATGATAATCAGATTGCTCATCATAAACTGGATACTACGGCCGATTCTTCACAAATTGTGAAATTAGATAATGGATGGTACTGGCATATAATGCAGGAAATTGGCTCATACAAGGCCGTTGGTTTGGTTTTGATAAAGCATGAATATCCCTATGAAAATCAATATATCAACGATGCTTTTCAGGAAGACTTTAATATTCCCGGGACAACTGAGCTTCTTTTAGATGAAGAGACAGGTATTCGCGTTGAAGATAATGATGGTAGGTATCTTTTTTCCCTTGTCCCCGATGAGGAAGCAGATAAGACAGCTTTTCCTGTACTTTTTGGGTTGCTGTTTTTCGGTTTATTTTTTGTTTTATTAGCATTTTTATATGAGTTACTGAACAGAAAATTACCAGAAAAGAAAAAAATCCGGGAGATTGGAATAGTGATTGCAGGAATAGCATTGCTAAGGTATTTTATGGTTGTGTTTAAGTTTCCTGGTGCTCTGTATGAATTACCTGTTTTTGATCCAAGCCATTACGCTTCTTCTTCTTTCATTCCAAGTCTGGGAGATTTGCTGTTTTTGCTTATATCCACCTGGTTCGTTTTGTATTTGATTCTTAAGCTGGTCAAGAATCAAATTTCGACTGGAAATTTTTCATCCACAAAAATAGTAGTCTTACTGTTTCTTGTCGCTGCTTTAAACGCCTGCTGGTTTGTTTTTTCGCATCATCTGGTTACTTCAGTAATCTATAACTCCAATATAACCCTGTCTTTCTATAATTTTTTTGACCTTTCGGTATATAGTTTTTTAGCCTTACTGGCTATATTTCTAATTTTTGTTAATTACTTTATGCTATTGCATCTTTTATTACGTTTCACTGCCAATTTCTTATGGAGATCTGCTGTTCCCCTTTTTCTGATATTTTCTGCAGCTAGCGTGGGTGTGTTTATTATTGCCGGGTATTCTTTACATTTGGTTGTTGTTATATTTTTTCTGATTATCAATCTCATTTATGTGGTATTCCTGTTTAAATATCAGGCATATTATTACTCACGAAATGTGCTGGTATTGTTTTTTTCTGTGTTGTTTCTCACTTTTTTTTTAGAGTACCATTCCGGCAATCAGGAAAAGCAGAAAAGACAAGTGTTGGTAACCAGCTTGGAAAATGAGAGAGACAGGGTGGGAGAGTACCTTTTCCAGGAGCTGGAAGATGAGATGCAAAACGATACAGTTCTTCAGAATTATATGCAAAACCACCTTGCCAATGAGCCATATATCCTTGAATACATACAAAATGAATATTTTCATGGGTATTTCCGCAAGTATGAACTTCAGATATCTGTTTGTGATCCAAACGACGAACTGGAGGTTTATGAAGACAATACTACTGAGATTTATCACTGCTATAGTTTTTTTGAACAGATGATTCATGAAGAAGGCGTTCCGTTATCTGAGAGTAATTTTTATTTTCTGGATAATTTTAGTGGTCGTATTTCCTATATTGGAGTGGTAAAATTTAATGACGAAAATACCGATAAAGAAAAAAAACTCTATGTATCCATTGATTCCAAGCTTTCAGACACTCATCTTGGGTACCCTGAATTATTATTGGATAAAGAAATCGCACAGAATGAGCGTTTTAACAATTATTCTTATGCTAAATACCAGAATAACGTTTTGGTAAACCGTTCCGGGAATTTTCCTTATCCTACTGAATTAGATGGCTTTTTTAATACTGATAGTGAAAATCAGTTTGTTAATTATGATGGCTTCAATCATCTTGTTTATCGGCCTGAAGAAGATATGACCATTCTTATTAGTAAGGCCAACAGGACATTTCTGGATCTTATGGCACAATTTTCTTATATCTTTGCGTTTTGCTTTATCCTTTTTATAACTTTTATATTCTTATATCACTTTCCGAATAATTTAAAACGTTTTAATTATAATTTTAAGAATAAGATCAAACTCTCTCTGATACTTTTACTTCTTTTATCAATGATTGCTGTGGGGACTGGAACGGTTTACTATACCACTCAGCAATTTCGGGACAAGCAGAAAGAAACAATAAGCGAAAAATTGCAATCTATTCTGGTTGAATTGGAGAATAATTTACACATGGAAACGGAGTTGAAACCGGACCAGGAATCTTATCTGACTAATTTACTTGTTAATTTATCCAATGTTTTCTATGTCGATATGAACTTATATGATCTTGATGGTCGTTTGATTGCTTCCTCTCGCATGCAGGTTTTTGAACAGGGATTGTTAGGACGTAGAATGGATGCGAAAGCTTACCGGGAATTGGCTGTTAAGAGTCAGCCCCGCTTCATTCATAGTGAAGTGCTGGGAAATTTACAGTATCATTCGGCATATGTTCCGTTTTATAATGAACACGGGGAAACATTGGCTTATCTGAATGTACCTTATTTTACACGCCAACAGGCTTTAAAAAAAGAAGTGTATACCGTTGTTATGGTGATGGTGAATATTTACGTATTTCTTATCATTATTGGAACACTGGTGGCTGTGTTAGTTTCAAACAATATAACACGTCCGTTGCGTCTGATTCGTCATAAACTGGAGAAAATAGGCCTGAACAGGGCGAATGAGAAGATTGAGTATGATAGTTATGATGAAATTGGAGAGCTTATCCGGGAATACAACAGGATGGTTGATGAACTTGATGAAAATGCACGACGGCTTGCCCAGACTGAACGTGAGACCGCATGGCGTGAAATGGCTAAGCAGATAGCCCATGAGATAAAAAACCCTTTAACTCCAATGAAATTGAAAGTACAATATCTAAAAAGGGCATGGGACGACAGAGTTTCAAATTTTGATCATAGGATTAAGCAGTTCACAGAGGCAATGATCAGTCAAATCAATGCATTATCATTTATAGCTACGGAGTTTGGCAATTTCGCCAAGATGCCTCCGCCCAGGAAAAATAAGATTGATATTAAAGAAGAGACAAACAATGTAGTTAATCTTTTTGAACCTACAGCACATATTGACATATATTTTGAAGACTTTACGGATCAGCCTTGCTATGTTTATGCAGATGCAGATCAATTGAGACGGGTAATGAGTAATTTACTGAAAAACAGCATACAATCCATACCGTCAGACAGGAAAGGAGAAATTGTAGTACGTCTGGAAACGAAAGAGGATAATGTTATTCTATCTGTGATTGACAACGGAAGAGGAATTACTGAAGACATTGAAAACAAGTTGTTCTATCCTAATTTTACCACAAAATCAGGTGGTATGGGTATGGGACTGGCCATATCCAAGAAGATTGTGGAAGATACAGGTGGAACAATCTGGTACGAGACTCAGCAGAGGGAAGGTACAGTATTTTATGTAAAATTACCGGTTTATTCGCCATAAAATACCATAAGAAAGATTTTGTTACGTTGCTCTAAATAGGCCAGCAGTTGGTTTTTGGCTTTAAGCGGGAACTGAATTAAAAAATAGCATAAAAGCTTTTGGAAAATAAAAAAAATAGATATATTTGCATCCGCAATTTAATTTGTAATCAGTGTTCTTAACATATTTACAGGCGAGAATAGCTCAGTTGGTAGAGCACAACCTTGCCAAGGTTGGGGTCGCGGGTTCGAGTCCCGTTTCTCGCTCAAATGTGCCCAGGTGGCGGAATTGGTAGACGCGTTGGACTTAAAATCCAATGGCCATCCTTGGCTGTGCGGGTTCAAGTCCCGCCCTGGGTACCTAAGAGAGTCATTAACCGCTGTAAATCAGCGGTTTTTTTTATGGCGGGGTAAATAGAAAATAACTTATTCTTGTTTATGTTTTCCACTGTTCGATTTCGTCTATTTGCGTGGCAGCAAAAATG
>JAWLEB010000055.1:0-11366 GCA_041686375.1 Bacteroidales bacterium | reverse complement strand
AGCAAAAATGCTGCAGATTTAAGTTTTGCCATTTCTGCAATGAAAACATCTCTTTGTGAGGGTGATTGGATATGATGCAATTCCAGGGAGGCATTTATAAATAAATCAAAATCTCCATCAGGAAGGTATCCTCTCAGAGCATTGCTTTTTAAAGCTTTTATGAAAAGTGTTGCCAAGAGCTTGTCTGTGTTTTCCCCAATTTCTTTCAGGCAAAAATCCAGCAAAGTTTCAAATTCAATCTTATTCTGATACGAAAAGTTTTCCGGATCATTTTTCATAACCTCGGATAATGCATCTTGTACATGAGCTGTTGGTCATGTTGTAGTCATAAATAAAAAATCATAAAAAATGCTTTAAAGATATCTTAGACTAATAATATCTTTAAAGCGTTATTCTCTGATAATAAAAACATATCTTCATTAAGCTTATTTATTAAGCTTTTTCATCAAGCCATTTCTCCGCTTCAGCTATGGTATTAAAATAACCGGTTATCTCACCTTTAACACTGGTTGAAAACTTATTCAGGGACAGTTGGGTAAATACATTCTCAGGTACAACAAAAGCCATAGCTTTCATACCGTTACTAACCATTTTTGGTATTGTATTAGCTGCGTAATCAGCGTCTTCAGATTTTACAACTTTCTGGTTTAGTGTATCCGAAATAATGGTTTTTACATCATTATTTTTCACAAATTCATTAGTCTTATCAATTGCTTCCCTAAATATTTCTGATGAAGCAAAACCATCCCATTTCTGTTTTAAACGTTTTGTATTTTGGTCAAATGTAATTTTGACGTTTTTGTTTTGATGTACTAACATAATGATTGAATTTATAAGTTTTAGCAGAAGATTAGGTTGATCAAATATATAAATATTTTGTGATAAACAAAATTTGTAGGTAAAACTCTTTATACACAAATAAAGAAGACACAAAGAATTCATACTATTCCATTCAGCCTAAATGATTTTTAATGACTGTTAAGTGTATATTTTTTCCCTTTTAACGCGTCAATTTGAATTTTACAGAAAACAGCATTAAGCATTAAAGCTAAATTCCAGGTTATTAATTCGCTTTTCAGCTTCTTGCGAATTTATGTTGAGATTCAGCAGTTCCAAAGAATACGCTAATGTACTGCAATATGTATATTGAATTTTATCCCCAGGCGACATTGTTTGTTGGTAAATGTGGCTTGCTACTGTTAGCATGGGATCTGTTACAAGATGTACATTTATGTATTTATCAAGGGGAATTTCTTTGCTTATTGCCTGGATCTGATTAATTTCATCAAATAAGGGTTGAATGGCCTCCAGTTCCCTCAAATCAGTCAGAATTTTATTGACGACTCCTAAATTCAGGTTTTTTATTGAAAATGTTATGTAATCTTTATATTCCCGGGTTGACCACCTGTCATAAAATTTGTGAATCAACAAATTCTCCTTCTCAAACACCTGGTATTCAATCTTCATAATACATCACCTTCTGTTTTTATCATATAAAATTGTACAAATTTAATTAAACATAGACAATTGGATAATTAATAATATCATAAAAACAGAGAGAATGGTTATTTTTATTTTGTTCTTTGAACAAACTCAAGGTTTGTGGTTCTGCAAAAAAAAGTCTTGTTGTCCTGTTTTCCATACGGCACGTAATTATCCAGGATTTTTTAGTAAGTATTTATAATCCAGATAGTAAGAGATTTTGATGGAGAAACTGTTCTGCATTTTATTGGAGTTGAGCATATTTTCCATGTTTTCACCAAACGAATAGAAATTGTTGTTTTCTATATTTTGCTGCTCAAGGATATTGTTCTTCCAGACAACTGTAAGGAAGCTTCCTGGTGCAAAATTCCATGAATACATCAAGTCAATATTGAATATGTTATAGTTAAAGTCTTCGTTTTCATTATAAGCGGGGTCTTCAGAAAGACCTCCGTTTTGTTGCAGTGTGTAATATTTGTTGTAATCAATTTGAGACCAATAATGCCTCAAATCCAGGCTTATCCAGGACTTATTGCCGAAAATGAATGAGCTGTTGATACTGTTGGTGTATGTTGTATTGTCTCTCCGGCCAAAAATAATATCAAAATTATCATCACGGTTCACTCTCACAAATCCTTTTTCATTTTTTTTCTTATCATATCGAAATTCATAGACAATTAAAAATTTATCCCCTATTCTAACTCTAGGACTTGCTGAATAGAAATAGCCATCATCGAATTCTTTGTTATATCCTACCCGGAGATCTAGTGCAAGCGGCTTTCTGTAATCTGAAGACACCCATGATGTTATTTCAATAGATTCAGGCCTTTTAAATACTCTGCCTTCTACCCTGGGTTCGAAGTAATCATACATTTTTGTTGGCCTGTAGCTTAAATTTGTTCCAATGGACAGGTAGTTTTTTAATGTTAAACGGTTGCTGGCATGGATATTAAAATCTGTAAATTCTCGTGGGCTATACAGGCTATTGTAATCAAAGCTAAGAGTGTTATTCCAGTCAATGATATTTCCTTGCGGTTCATAAATTCCATAATCAAGGCTCAGATAGTGTGAAAATTCATTGTTTCTTTGCAAGTATCCCAGTGCATTATGATCATATTCATCTGTTAACAGCTTTAGTCGGTAGTTAAATTTTAAATCGCCGCTGATTTTTCCGATTCTTGCATCAATGCTTTGTCCGTTAATTATTGTAGCTGAGCTTGAGTCTTTTTGCATACTGTATGCTGCTGTTCCCCATGCAGCATATTCATTATTTTTATCCGCGGCTTTATATGCTGTTCCGGTTACATTTTCCAGCTTGCCGGAAGAGGGTTGGTAATAGTTGGTATTGATGACATTAGCATAAGAGTGTTGACCAATGTTTTTGTCTACCACCATCAGGTTGTAGTTGGTAAACGGTTGTGTTCTTATTTTCCTTGTGTTCCCCAGAGAATCTTTCACCGTAGCATGTGTATTACCCGTCTCGGCGTTGAAAAATCCTAACCCCAGGCCCTTTTTTGTCCTGCCTGAAATTTTGGTAGCATTGATTAGATTTGCTTCTTCCGGGTTGGTAACAATTTTTTCTCCTTCTTTTAGTTTATTGCTAACTTCGTTATAACCATCGGGTTCATCACCAATTCTGCGTGAATAAAACAATCCTGCTTTGTTGAATAGTTCAGTTCCTTCTTTAAAAAATTGGCGTTTTTCGCTGTACTGTACTTCATAGGGTGACAGGTTCAATACGGTTTCATCTGATTTTTTCTGTCCGAAGTCCGGTATAAGAATCATATCCAGGGTGAAACTTTCATCTATGCCATATTTTAAATCCAGTCCGGCAGAATATTCATAATCCAAATCTCCATCGTGTGGGTGAATATATCCTGATACATAAGGGAAAAGAGATAACCGGAGAGGAGGCTCGATACCCCGTATGTTTAGCAGTTCTCCGTATTGTGTACCTTCATTATCTTTAGTTCTGTCTATCAGGCTCCAGCTTGAGGTTTTTCTTTCCCTTCTTACATTTCTCCAAAAGTTTACGCCCCATGTTTGTATTTCTTTATTGGGGAAGCGTATGGCATCATATGGAATCTTCATTTCTACTACCCATCCTGAGTCGACAATGCTTACTTCGCTTTCCCACACAGCATCCCAGTCACTGTCTCCCGGCCATCCATGACCACTTCCCTGATTTTGTGGCGATATTTTTATATCGCTCTGCACATTAGCGGCTGTAACAACAAACTGAAAAATATTTTTTCCATCGTTATAAGGATTGAGCGTAACCCAGAATTTGTCTGCATTGACGTTTTTTTCATCTCTTTTGCTTAGGGATGTGAGTATGCTGTCCGGATTATCTTTTAAAAAAGCTCCAAAATAAATTGCCTGGTTATTATATAGCACTTTGACTTTGGTGTCATAATCAGAGGGTTTACCAATAGAAGGCGAGTAAGTGAAAAAATTTTCGGTGGTGGGAGCTTCTTGCCATTCAGCTTCTTTAAGCTTGCCATCTAAAGTAATTTCATCTTCTATCTTTTTTGTCTGAACTTGTTTTTTAGGTTGGGCAGAATCTGCAGTAAAAAAACTAAAAGCTCTTTGTCCATAAACATTCTGAGAAAAAATTAGTGTGCATATTAGCGTACTCAATAATTTTAAGTTCCTCATATGATATTTTTTCTTTTTTAGTTCGTAACAATAAATATTTTATAATATTGTGTTTTGTTTGTTTTTCTATCCCGCTTTTTTTAGCAAATATTTGTAATCCAGGTAATAGGAAATTTTAATGGAGAAGCTGTTGTATATTCCATTTGAAGTCAGCGTATTGTTAAAATTTTCAAAGAAATCATAAAATTCATTGCCTTGAATAGTTTCACTTTCAGCCAGACTGTTTTTCCATACAACATTTAGGAAACTGCCCGGGGCAAAATTCCATGAATACATCAAATCAATGTTGAATACATTGAAATTGAAGTCTTCATTTTCTTGATAATTTATATTTTCATTTAGTGTTCCGTTTTGATTGAGCTTGTAAAACTTGTTGTAATCCACTTGAGACCAGTAATGACGAAAATTAAGGTTAATCCATGATTTGTTGTTAAAAATAAAGGATCCGCTTATATTATTGGTGTATGTAGTTTCATCCCTTCGTCCAAAAATGATATTAACATTTTCCTCGGTATAATTCGTCACATATCCTTTCTTGTTTTGATCTAGGTCATATTCAAAATTATACCGTAAGTTGAATTTATTTCCTATTCTAATTCGCGGGCCTGCAGAATAAAAATATCCATCCCCATCACCTTTGCGCATGCCTCCTTTCAAATCAAATGCCAAAGGTTTTCTGGAGTCAGATGATACCCATGTATTGATGTAAAAAAATTCAGGTCGCTGAAACTTTCTGTCCTCAAGGCGAGGTTCGTAATAATCATACATTTTTATTGGCCTATATTTTGACCAGAGTCCTCCGGATACATAGTTCTGAAATGTTGCATGATAGCTGGCAACAATATTAAATTCCGAAAAATGCCGTGGTTTATACAATAAATTTTGATGCAATGAAAGTCTTGCATTCCAGTTTAGAAGGCTACCAGTGGGTTCATATCCTCTATAGCGAATATTAATTTGGTTTGTAAGTTCATTGTTTTTTCGTAAATAACCTAAAGCGTTTTGATCATATGTATCTGTTAGAAGACGGAATCGGTAATTAAAAGTGAAGTTTCCACTTACTTTACCCATTCTTGTATCCAATCGTTGTCCGGTGATTAAATTCCCTGATGTGGAATCCTGCTGAATACTATTTCCTCCTGTACCCCATATTGCGTAGTTGTTTGATGGCGGTGATATTTTATAGGCTGTACCGGTTACATTTTCAATTTTTCCTGTTGAGGGCTGAAAATAATTGGTATTAATGAGATTGATATACGAATTTTGTCCTATATTTTTATCAGCTACTAAGATATTGTAGTTGGTAAAGGGTTCTGTTAGTATTTTTCGCTTCTGTCCGTTAATTGTATCTTTTACGGTAGCATAGGTTTTCCCTGTTTCAGCATTAAAAAAGCCAAGGCCCAGCCCATTTTGGTTTCTTCCTGAAATTTTGGTAGCATTGATCAAGTTTGCTTCATCAGGATTTTCTATAATGTCTTCTTCTTCATTTAACTTTTTTCCCACTTCGCCATATCCCGCAGGTAATCCGCCAACACGACGTGAATAAAATAATCCTGCCTTATTGAACAATTCGGTCCCTTCTGTGAAGAATTGTCTTTTTTCGCTGTATCTTACTTCAAAAGGGGAAAGATTCAGTACCGTATTATCCGATTTTTTCTGTCCGAAATCAGGAATTAAGATCATATCTAAAGTAAAGCTTTCATTAATTCCGTATTTTAAGTCCATTCCTGCTGAATAGGAGTAATCTGCGCCATCACTGGTTGGGGATAGATAGCCTGAAACATAAGGGAAAAGAGAAAGACGGAAGGGGGATTGTATATCCCGGATATTGATTAGTTCTCCATATTGACTTCCTTCATTATCTTTGGTCCTGTTTACAAAATTCCATGAGGATATTGCCCTTTCCCTTTTGACTTCTCTCCAGAAATTTACACTCCAGTTTTGTTTGCTGCCATTGGGAAAACGGATGGCATCATAAGGTATTCTCATTTCTACAACCCAGCCTGAGTCAATAATACCTACTTCGCTTTGCCAGACCGCATCCCATGATCTGTCATATTTCCCGGGAGACATCTTAATATCGCTTTGTACGTTTGTTGGTGTGACTGCAAATTTAAATATGTTTTTTCCGTCATTGTATGGGTTTAGCGTGATCCAGAATTTATCTGCATTGACATCTTCATCATCTCTTTTGCTTAACGCAGTGAGCATGCTATCCGGATTGTCTTTCAGAAAAGCTCCAAAAAAGATTGCGTTGTCATCATATACTACCTTTACTTCTGTGGTGTATTTTGAAGTATCTCCAATGGAAGGGGAGTAAGTTGTAAAATGTTCTGCCGCCGGGACTTTCTTCCATGCGTTCTCATTCAGAAGACCGTCAACCTGGATAATGTCATCTGTTTTTATTGCTATTATCTGTCTTTTCTGTTGGGTTGTATCTTGTTGAAGCCTATTTTTGGTATCTTCTTTCCCATAAGTAGTTGTTGAACAAAATAATAAAAAAACAACACCCGCAAGAATCAGCAAACTGATTTTTCCCATAATCTTTCTATTCCTTTTATCTTTTCAATTTCTGGTTTTTAATTGTTCAGCAGTACCAAATAGATATAACTGCTGTAACTGATAACCAGCAAAAGGCCGTTCCATCTGCTGAGTTTACAAGTTTTGAGAGGCAGTGCAAATATGAAGAGAAGCATGGAAATTGCCAGCATCCAGAAAATATCCCAGTTGATAATGCCCGGGTTAACCTGGATTTCTTTTACAATGCTCGTAATTCCCAGTATGGCTAAGATATTATATATGTTTGAGCCGATTATATTCCCTACAAAGATATCTGCCTCTTTTTTAACTGCCGCCATCACTGATGTAGCAAGTTCAGGTAAACTTGTACCAAATGCTACGAGAGAGACAGAAATAACCCTTTCACTTACTCCATATTTTTCTGCAATTTTTGCAGCTCCTTTCACAAGAGAATCTGCTCCGTAAACCAAACCAAAAGATGAAAGAACGACTAATGTAACTGAGACTAATAAACTGTATCGGGGTTTAACGATATTAAGACCTAATTTTCTTTCTTTTTTGCGGGAGTTGTGGATTGAAATATAGATGTAAGATGTCAGCAGAGCTACGAAAATAGTGCCTTCCCACCATTCAATCCAGAGGTTTAGCATAAAGAAATACAATAGAATACTGGAAAACATCATCATAGACCAGTCCCATTTCAATGATTCTTTTTTGACAAAAACCGGAATTAAAATAGCTGTCAGTCCAAGAACCAGGGCTATATTAGAAATGTTAGATCCAATTACATTTCCGGTTGAAATATCCGGATGTCCTTTTAGGGCTGCATCAATGCTTACAACAAGTTCAGGCGCTGAAGTACCCAGCGATACAACAACAATGCCCACTAACAGTTTTGATATTTTAAAATGTGAGGAAAGCGAAACAGCTCCTCGTACCAGGTATTCTCCGCTTGTTAGTAATAAGACGAGACCGGTCACCAGGTATATAAATTCCATATTGTTTATTCTTTGTCATGTGGAGTGTCGGCGGCTGGGTTTTCTGTAGAGGATTCGTTGTCTTTCTTGGTGTCGGTTTTATTTACGTCTTTAAATGGGTCTTCTTTCTCCTCAAATTCAGTATAATCTTCAATATCTTGTTTTAAATTGTTAGCCTCTTTTTTTATGTCCTTTGTATGTTCATTAAATTCGCTGCGTATATCATTCGTCGCTTTTTTGAATTCCTGGTATCCTTTACCTAATCCTCTGGCTATTTCAGGGAGTTTGTTTGCCCCGAATAGGAGAAGTACAACCAATAGAATGATGAAAATTTCACCGCCACTGATAAATAGAGTTATACTATACATAATATTATTCTTTTGTCTTATTGCAAATATACATTAATCTGAAATCCTGAGAAAAGAAAATGCTTAAAACAGTCATGTCTTTAAGCTACATTCAAAAAAAGAGAACCCTGTATTGTCGGGGTTCTCTTTTTCAGGTCTTTAAATATTATATTCTATTTTTTTCTCTTATTTTTCGGAGTATTTTTTCCTTTTTTTTGTGTGCTTCTTTGTGGCGTCTTTGCTTTTTTATGCACTGTATCGTATACTACAGGTGAAGCAACGAACAGTGATGAGTAGGTACCAACGATGACACCTATTAGCAAGGCGAAAGCAAATCCTCTGATTACTTCACCTCCAAATATGAAGATGGCCAGCAGTACGACAAATGTACTGAGCGAAGTACTGAACGTACGGCTTAAAGTACTGTTCAGCGCCGTATTAATAATCTGGAACCGTTCTCGTTTTGGATACAGCTTTATGTATTCTCTTACCCTGTCATAGACTACTACGGTGTCGTTTATTGAATAACCGACAACTGTTAATATTGCAGCAATGAAAGCTTGGTCGATTTCCATTGAGAATGGCATGACACTATATAGCAATGAAAACAGTCCGAGGATAATTATCACATCGTGTATCAGGGCTGTTAATGCTCCCAATCCATATTGCCAGTTTCTAAATCTAAAGAATATATACAGGAATGTTATTAACAATGCAAACACGACTGCCCATATAGCCTGAACCTTTATATCTACTGCAATGGTCGGACCAACCCTCATTGAACTTTGAATATAATCCGAGTTAAATTCCTCGAGTGAGGCACCTTCTTCTAAATAGGGCTTAAGGCCTTCATACAACAGTTGGTTGACTTCATCTTCAACTTCTCTGCTGTCTTCTTCTATTTTATATTTTGTTGTCAGTTTTATTTGATTATCGTCACCGAATTTTATTACGGTTGGTGCATGACCAAATTCATCCTGAAGTTCAGATTGAATTTCTGTTGGATTTACCGACTCATCAAACCGGACAACATAGCTTCGCCCCCCTGTGAAATCAATTCCCTGGTTTAATCCTCTTGTTGCCAGTGATAATAAACTGATAACAATCAGAATGCCTGAAATTACATAGAATACTTTTCTTTTTGCCAGAAATTTGAAATTGGTATTCTGGAATGCATTTTTAGTAAGTTTAGTTGAAAAAGTTATAGTTTTGTTTTTCTCCAGATATCTTTCATAAATCAGCCTGGTAAGGAAAATTGCTGTAAACAGTGATGTTAAAATACCAATGAGCAGAGTTGTAGCGAAACCTTTTATAGGACCAGTACCAAAGGAATACAGAATAAAAGCGGTCAGGAATGTAGTAATCTGCGCATCGAAAATAGCAGAGTATGCATTTCTATAGCCATCTTTGACAGCTAATTTGATGCCTTTACCTGCGTTTAGTTCTTCCCTGATTCTATCGTAGATCAATACATTCGCATCAACTGACATACCAATTGTCAGGATTATACCTGCTATCCCCGGTAAGGTTAGTACGGCTCCCAAAGATGCTAAAATTCCCAGTATAAAAAACATATTTGCAAGAAGAGCGAAATCTGCTACCAGACCGGCTCTACGGCTGTAGTAGAAGACCATATACAGCAGCACTATAATAAAAGCAATAAAGAAAGAATTAAGTCCGCTGTTAATCGCTTCTTGTCCCAATGATGGTCCTATAACCTGACTTTGTATAATATTAGCGGGAGCAGGCATTTTGCCTGATTTAAGAACATTTGCCAAGTCTTTAGATTCCTGAACTGAAGAGAGGCCTGTGATGGAAGTTCTTCCTCCTTTAATTTCCTGTTGTACAACAGGGGCTGAATATACCATATTATCCAGTACTATTGCTATGCTTTCTCCCACATTGTTTTTAGTAAACCTTGCCCATGTTTTAGATCCTTCTGTATTCATTGAAAGAGAAACTTCCGGATTAGCTTGATCTTGTCCAAATTCTGCTCTTGCGCTAGTTACAACATCTCCAGTTAGTGGAGCTTGTCCGTCTCTTCCCGTTATTTTAATTGCATAAAGAGGATAGAAACTATCCGATTCATCACCTTCATGAGGATTCACTCCCCAAAGAAATTCCATGTCCCGCGGGAATAAGGCTTTTACCCTTTCCATATTCAGATATTCATTGACTTTAGCGGTATCCCTGTAGTGTGCAAAGCCAATGACAGCGCCTTCCATTAGCTGATTGTTTCTTGGATTTACCCTGGGTTGTAAAACGGAAAATAAAGGATATTCCTGTTCCATCTGTTCAGATGACAGATCAGCTGAATCGCCTCTTGTTGTGTCTTCACTTTCTAATTGATCTATTAATGATTCTGCCTCGGTTGTATCTTCCTCTGAAGTAGTAGTATCATCCTCTGTTTCTTCCATTTCCTCTAGTTCTACCCCTTCTTCTTCCATTTTTTCCATGATATCTTCTTCTGAGGCTTCTTCTGATATATCCAGTTTTTCTTTCGCTCTTTCAACTTCTTTTATTCGTTCATTGGCTTCAGCCAAATACTCATAAACATCTGTGTTGTCGTAGGTTTCCCAGAATTCCAGGCTGGCTGTGCTCTGGAGTAAGTCTTTTACACGTTCCTGATCTTTCACCCCGGGCATTTCTACCAGAATTCTGCCTGTGGTCTCAAGTTGTTGAATATTTGGAGAAACAACGCCAAAACGGTCTATTCTTGTCCTTAATATATTGAATGAATTATCAACGGCGTCTTCCGTTTCTTCCCGAATGATATCCAATACTTCATCATTGGTTGAGTTATAGTCGACTTGATCTCTTAACTCGTAGGTGTTGAATATTGCTGCCAGTCTTGCATTGGGATCAATCTCCTCAAAAGCTTCTCCGAAAAGAATAATGAAATCTTCTCTTCTTTCCTTTTGCATCTCGTTTGCACGATCCAACGCTTGTCGGAAAGTCGTGTCTTCGCTGTAATTCGCCAATGATCTTATAATTTCTTCAACTGAAACCTCCAGAATTACATTCATCCCCCCTTTGAGGTCTAGCCCCAAGTTAACTTCCCTTTGCTGTACTTCGCGAAATGTGTATTTTCTAAAACCAAGAAAATTGTATACTTCCTCATTGGCAATTGAATCCATGTACTCGGCTTCTTTATTTAAATCACCCGCTGCATATTCCTTTGCATCTTTTTTTACACTTGTTGAAACAACTGTAAATGAGAGGTAGTAGATACAAATAAGTGTTAACAAAATCGCTACTAGCCTTATTGCTCCTTTTAACTGCATTTGTGTTATTTTTTATATATTCAACTTGTTTTTTTGACTATCGTGCAAAGATATATTTTTTTTTTAGAATAGGGTGAAAATATTTAGCGTATGCATAG
>JAWLEB010000054.1:0-18165 GCA_041686375.1 Bacteroidales bacterium | reverse complement strand
AGAAAGATCAAAACTAAAATTTTGCAGCCAACTGATTTGCAAAATCAACTCTTAAATATGAAAATCAAAAGTGGGTGACCCAATGCACAAAACAGGAAGAATGGAGTGGATGATCTTCTGAAATATTTAAAAGCCACTATATGGGCGTAAAATAAAATCCCGGAATGTATTCTTCCGGGATATTTTATTGCTCTTGTAATTTGGTATTATGGATTAAGTTCTTTCACTTCATAAGTTTTCTCTCTTTCTCTTGCCTTTTTATCCCATTCTGGTACAACCTCATCCAGGAATTTCTCTTTTTGTTCATTTAATTTATCCATATTCAGGCCAACCACTTCCTGTGCTTTTGCTTTTGTAGAGATATCAGGTATTTCAACTTCTTTATTATATCCCAAATCAGCCAGTATACGGGATAATTTCAGCCGGGCGTTCTGGACAATATCAAGTCCTGAGCTGAATATGTTCAAGGATTCAATTGGTGCATGAAATGGAGCTCCATGGCTGTTTGCCACGAATCCCCACCGCCATTGAGCATGCCGGATATCCAACAGCGCATCTTCCATTTGTTCTTCTGTTGCTCCTAAATCCCATGCTTTTTTAGCTTCAAAGTGGGCTTGAACAAGTTGATCTTCCAGTTTATATTGTGCTTCTTTTACTTTATCAAAGCGTTCATTGATGTTATTTGTCAATTCCGTTTCAGATTCTCTGTGGCATACTGCACATGTTTTATCCAGATAGTCTAGTGGAGATACTATCTTGTGGTCTGTGAATTTCTGACCTCCTTCACTGGTATATGGCATGTGACAATCTGCACAGGCTAATCCTCTTTGGGCGTGAATGCCTTCTGTAAACAATTCATAATCAGGGTGTTGTGCTTTTAACATTGGAGCTTTGGAGATTCCATGTGTCCAGTCAGTAAATTCCATCTCATCGTAGTACTCTTCAGCATCTTCCACCCCTAATCCTTTATCCCACGGAAAGACAAGATAGTTATCTTCACCCTTAAAGTAATATTCTGAATGGCATTGAGCACAAACTAACTGTCTCATTTTCTGGTGTGATGCATCTTCAACGCTCTTATCCGTTCTTTGATATGCTTCTTCCAATGCAGGCCTTGATACTTGCAGATTCATCGTTTTTGCTTCGTGACAATCAGCGCATCCAATTGGATTAACAATTTCGTGCCCTTTTTCTTCCCATGAACCACTGTAAAATTTTTGCGGACCGATTTCACTCATTAACCGGGGCACATCAGGACTTTTGCATGTCCAGCAGGTGTTTGGCATTGGACTGCTTTGTCCGTCAACCGGTGCTCCGGTTCTCAAATTATTGCGCATATCTTCTATAGAATAATAATGTCCTCTTGATTGTGCATATTCCTTAGAAAAACCATAATCTGCCCAAAGAATTACCAGACGGGGATCTCTTTCAAGCATGTCTATAAAAGCATTTCCATTATGACTGGTCCTTAGAGTTGTATCTTTCGTATTTTTCCATGTATCGTATTCCCTCGGGAAATTTTCTCCCCATATTTCATTTCTTGGCTCCCATTGATTATGTTCAACTTCAGGTTGATAAGAAAAAACCGCTTCTGCTCTTCGTTCCATGATTGATGACGCGAGTAATCCAAGTAAAAATACTATAACAACGGTGGCAAAAAATAACACCCATCCCAGCCACGGGTTGCGTCTTACATGCTCTCGTATTGATATCATATGTTCAGTATTTTAGGTTTCTATCTTTTATATAATAACATTCCTGAATTTCAGTCTTCAGTCATTTCCCGAAGCCAATGTGGTACGGGACTCTCAGGTAAAGGAACGCGAGCAAAAGGAGTGAGTGATAAACTGTTTTCACCGCCATGGGGAACATCCTGATGACATTCCCAACACTGCCGATCCGTTCGATTAGTAATTGTCTGCATTGTATTCTCTGTCATGAGCGTAGGGCTTTTGATTAATTGTTCATGACAGCGTATACAATTTTGCTGTACGACATTTTGCCCGGCTTCTAATATTTTAATAACCTGGGGTTCATTTCTTAAAGTAAATATTGTTGCATGTCTTAATCCGTCTTTAGCTTTAAAGTAATAGTGATTAAATATATTGTCGTGCGGTACATGACAATCATTGCAGTTCGTAACTTCCCTGTGTGAACTGTGGAACCACGTAGCATGTTGAGGTGCCATAATGTGGCAATTCACACATGTCTGAGGATCATCAGAAATATAAGAATGAGCTTTAGAGATATAAAAAGCATATATGCCCAAACCAACAAATATACCTATCAGGACGATCACTGGCATCCTCCATTGTTCAGGCGGTATAAGTTTGCGTACTATCTTCATGAAAACCTTTATTATAATGAAGATTTTAAGGTATCTTTGTCAAATATAATAAAAAAAAGAAATCTGGCATTGGAATACTCGAATTCTTTTTGATGACCTTTTTATTTTTTATGCTCATACTGTGTTTGCTTTGCCACACCCTGTTTTTAAACATGGTTGTCTGAAGATCGAAACACAAAACCCGGAACAATAGTAACCCCAATCAATTTACATATTCATAAAAAAACCTACCTGAATCGTTCATCAGGTAGGTTTTCTTTAATAACCATCATTATTGTATCCTTGTTAATAAGTAATTACAAGTTGTTTCCCGGCTCTCCAGAATTGCTCCGGATCATTAATCTCCAGTATGATTTTTTCATCACCCTCTTCTTTGATTGTATATGAATTTTTCGGATGTGGCGTAACCATTTGTGCTTTGCGTTTTTTGGTCTCTATTGTTATTGAGTTTTCTTCTTCTATATTGAAAGTTTCAAGATCAGATTTATTGTAGTTAGGGTCTAAGACTTTAGTTTGCCCCAAGAAACCTAAAAATCCACCTTCTTTTTTGATGATATTTTTATTTTCTAGTTCTTTTTCTTCACCCACTGCAACATACGCCGTATTTAAAATCCTGGTCTTTTCATTCAGTGAATCCAGATAAGCATTGTTTTCTTCGGTAAGCTTATCAATAGTAGAATCCTGATCTGCGATTTGGGCAGTCATCTTTTTAATTTCCTTCATTCTTTTTTCGAGGTCTTCCGTAACAACTTTCAGGGAATCCTCGTTTTCCTGAAGTTCCTTTTGTAATTTATCAGCTTCTTTTTTGTACTTATTGGCCTGATAACGGGTGCCGCTTATTTCTTGTTCAAAGGCTTCCTTTTTTTCTTTACTTTCCTGAACCAGTTCGTTTGCCTTTTCCAGTCTTTCCCTTAGTTTGCCATCGGCAACTTTTTCCAATCCTGTTAAATCACCAAGCTTTTGGGATTCTATCATAGATTGCAAATTTTTATGGACTTTGTCCAGATAATTTTCTAATTCATTGATCCGTGAATCTTTATTTTCAACTTGTTGTGTCAACTCCTCATTTTTCTGCTGGAGCTCTTCAATTTCTTTCTTCTTACATCCGTAGCTTGTTAATAATAATAAACCTATTGCTACAGTAATTATCTTCCTATGCATAACTTATTTCCTCCGTTTTTTATATGGTTACAAACTAATTTATAATATTCTCTAAAATTTCATCACTAAATTATTGATATTTATCGAAAGACGCAATAGTATATTATATTAAATGTAAGCTGAACAATACCGCCGATTTTTTATGCCCTATGAAAAACGGATTTCAGATTTCATGGATCGTCTTTATTTTTTCAACTAAATTGCTTTTCCATGCGATTTAAATGTACCAGTTTTTACAATTTTCTAGGTAGATAAATTTGATTTTACCAGGAAAAACCGTAATCTTCGTACATTCCATCAAAAATTTCAATGAATGTTTGAAACAAAATGCCCAGAGCGCTCCGTAAAGTAAAGCTTTTTGTGCTTTGGTCCAATCCGGCAAAATCCATAATAACCCTGGTGGCTCTGGTAATAGGATCCATATGCGTGTCCTGCCTTATCCATTTGTAAATAGTCCTCCGGGTCATTATAAAAATGAAATGGCACTTTTCATAATCTTTATACCATATAAAACTCAGGAGTGAGTCAGGCAGCATAGATTTGAAGAAAAAGTAATGATTACGGAATTCAGACGGTTTTGGTTTAGTGTATCCGAAAAATTCTTTGTGAATGCAGATTGGGAATAACTTTGGGTTGAGATAACAAAATAACTAAAAAAAGGTAATACCGGGTGTCATTTTACTTTGACTATTTCAGTTACATAGTCTATAATGCGAGTTTATGCATTATTAGCCGCTAAAAAAAGGAGCCAGATTTTAGTCTGGCTCCTTGTCTAACAGAAGAATCATTCCTTGTCATTGGAAGGAAGTTCTTTATTTATAGACCTTTCAGGTAATTTTTTATCGCCTTTCAAATACGTATCAAACCATCTAAACATGCGAAGAGAGTAGTCGTAACGAACTGAAGCCCTTCTATATCCGTGTCCTGCCCCGGGGTATTCAACAAGCCTCAAAGGTACTTCAGGTTTTCTGACTTTGATATGTCGGTACATTTCAAGAGATTGACCGGGATCCACACGTGTATCAGCTTTACCATGAGTAATGAGTAATGGTGTTTTTGCTTTATCAACATGGTAAATCGGACTTCGTTCTAAATACTTTTGCCAGTTATTGTCTTCCCAGAACCATTCTCTGCTGTGGACCAGATATTCTTCCATCGGGATATCCCCGGTGCCCCAGGAAGAAATCTTGTTACTGATACCAAAATTCATTACTCCGGCAGCAAAACGATCGGAGTAATACGTTGCCATCCATCCGGTTGCATATCCACCGTATGAACCTCCTGTTACGCCTACACGTTCCGGGTCAGCTATACCTTCCTGAATAAGATAATCAACTCCATCCATAATATCATCGTATTCTTTTCCTCCAGCGTCTTCTTGACTGCTTTTCAGATATTCAATACCTCTACCCGTACTTCCCCTGTAGTTTGGATAAAATACTGCATACCCTTTTGCAGCGCCTACCTGTCCAGGTGAGCTGTAAGCAGTTAGCCATCCATTACTGTAATGAGATTCAGGTCCACCATGAACCCTGACAATAAGAGGCACTCTTTTGCCTTCTTCATAGTTAACAGGTTTAATTAAAAGTCCCTCAATATTTTTCCCGTCTCTTGCTTCATAGCTTATAATTTCCTGCTCACCCATTTGTTTCTTATCCAGCCAGGTATTCATATTAGTTACCCGTTCGGGTTTATTGTCTTCTTTCATATAATACACTTCATTTGGGTGTTTCGGTGTATTCGCAAGAAAGGCAATGTGTCTATCATCTGCAAAAGAGAAACTTTCTAAAATTTGACTACCAGGTTTTATTTTATATGAAAAATCTGATCCATCAGGGCTGATTGATCCGAAGCCTCTTACAGTACTCTCACTGGCTATAAAATTTATTGATTCTGGTGAAGTCCAGTCTATCTGTTCAAATTTACCTTTGAAATCGGGGTGAATGTTTTTTGGAGTGCCTCCTTTTGCAGAGACCACCATAATACGTCCAGCAATGACATCATGAATATCATTTCCTGCCAAAAGGGCTAACTCACTTCCTTCGGGACTCCATTGAATATCTGCCAGTTTTCCTTCGTGCTTAATTTCATTGCCTATAACTTCGCGTGTTTCCGCATTGATAACTTTTACATCCTGTTTCATATAATAGTCATCAACCAGAGGAGTAGGAGCTACAGCAACTGCAATTTTTTTGTCATCGGGCGACCATCGGGTAGTGTATATGGTTCCTTCTACTTTTAGAGGTTTTGGGTTAGGTTGCTTTGCTTCTATATTGATTAAATAAGCTTTGCGATCTTTCAATCCCTCTTCATACACTTCCGGTTGAAATGGAAGTTTTGATCTCTTCTCTTTAGCAGGTTCCCTCGCGGTAAAAATCAGTTTATTCCCGTCTGAAGCCCACTCATAACTGTTAACAGAGGTTTTAAATCCGTATAGTTCCGTTGCTCCTCCCCCATTTATAGGCATTTCATAAATGGAACTTATTTTTTTCCCTTCTTTACGGGTGATAAACGTGATGGTATTATGATTCGGGCGAAATTTAACATCTCTGACACTTCCATCCGTATAATATGAAACATGCTCATTTGTATTGCTGTTGTATACATACAAATGAATTTCAGCTGATTCATTTTTCTTTACCGGATCAGCCGGTGCATTAACCGTATAGGCAATGTGGTTACCATCTTCTGAAAGGGTTACGCCGGTAACTTGCTTGATCTTAGTTACGTCTTCAATTGTTACTCCCTTTTCGTCTTCATTGGCATGCAAGCCTGAGGAGTATGACACTTCGATGCTTATGAAAAGCATCAAAAATACAAACCAAATTTTCTTTAGATTTTTCATAAGCGATATTTTTTATTTAGGAATTTTTAAATGTCAGTTCATAAATATACTAATTCCTTCTATATTTTTCGTTATTAAATAACTATGATTTTTTTATTATTTTGAAATTTTATTAAATATTCGGTTTGTTTCATGATGCACTATAATTTGTAATGTAATTTTACCAAACCCTTAAAAACTAAATATTATGAAGTTAAAAAACCTCGTATTTGCAGGAGTTATTTTGGGAGCATTAATCATGCTTGCCGGTTGTCAGCTCCAGGAACAAGACAAAGATAAGGACAAAAAAAAAGATGTTGATAAGACAAAAATTGCAGTACTGGTAGGCGAAGGGTTTCAGGATGCAGAAGCCTATATGCCAATTGGTTATTTTACAAATAAAGGAGCCTATATAAAAGTTTTAGGCCCTGAAACTGGTGAAGTTAAAGCCTACAACAGTGACTTTACCATTAAGATTGAAAAAGCTATTGAAGATGCCGAGATTGATTATTTTGATGCACTGATTATTCCTGGTGGCAAGGCTCCGTCAAAACTGAGAGAAAATGAGGCTGTTGTTGAGTTTGCCCGTGAATTTTTCAATTCAGGAAAACCTGTCGCAAGTATATGCCATGGTCCCCAGATACTTGTAACTGCAGGAGTTCTAGAAGGCAGAACAAGTACAGCATACGAAGAAGTGCAAGAAGAAATTGAAGAAGCTGGAGCAACATTTGTGGATGATTCTCTGGTTGTTGATGACAATTATATTACATCCAGGTTTCCCGACGATCTGCCGTACTTCTGCAAGGCTCTTGAAGATGCATTAAACGAGGAAGGGTTGTTAAAGAAGTAAGAGAAAAAATGATCAAATAATATTTCCACGCTGTAAATTGTAGAGGCACATTCCACTGTGTCTCTACAAAAGCAAGTAATAACTGACTTACATTTTTTACAATGGTAAGTGCTTAGCAACTCTTTATTTCTGTCGTTTCCTTTTCAGAGTTATTTAATTCTATCCGATAAATGCCTGCTGAGGTTGTCTACCTCTATTGTCATTGATTCCTGCTTTTCACCTTTCACTGAAAACCTCCTTCATATATTATAGACTAAAATTTTAAAAAAAAATGACGTATATATACATCAATTAAAAAAATGACGTATATTTGCGTCAAACTTATAATTTTATCAGCTATGGTGCTTGCAAAAAACGAATTGTTTGACAAAAAGGAGCAGCAATGTGCTACATTGTTTAAAGCTTTGGCACATCCGGCAAGGATACAGATTCTTAAATATCTTGCTGAGATTAAAAATTGCATCTCAGGTGATATAAGTAAAGAGCTGCCACTTGGCAGAACAACAGTTAATCAACACTTAAAAGAACTTAAGAATGCAGGATTGATTCAGGGGCACGTAACCGGTCATAAAACGAATTACTGTCTTGATCCTAAAAAGGTTAAAGAGCTAAAGAAAATGGCGGAAACATTTTTAGAAGAAGTTGATATTGACGAAAATATTCATTGTAGTTAGGTGGGGAAAGTGATTAAGTTAATTCAGTGATTGAGAGGAACTAGTTTAACTTAATCAACTGAACCAACCAATTAACGAATTAATTAACAAAACTATGAAACTACTTATTCTATGTACCGGAAACTCATGCAGAAGCCAAATGGCAGAAGGATTTCTTAAATCATTTGATACAAATCCCGATGTTTATTCGGCTGGTACTAAACCTGAAAAAGCAGTTAATCCTCGTGCAATTCAGGTTATGAAAGAAAAAAAAATTGATATTAGTGGCAATCAACCAGAAAATGTGGATAAATATATCGATGAGTCTTTTGATTATGTAATAACTGTTTGTGATTCAGCCAAAGAAACATGCCCTGTATTCCTTGGAGATGTTAAACAAAGGCTGCATATGGGTTTTGAAGACCCGGCAGGAGCAACCGGTTCAGATAAAGAAATTCTCAATAAGTACAGGGAGGTAAGGGATATGATTGAAAAAGAATTTTACGCATTCTATACAAAAAATATAAAACACTAAAAAATCTCTTAAAAAGAAACATATGAAGATTAAAAAGAAAAATATCAAGAGTATAGTTAGGTCAAAATATGACCAAATCGCTCAACAAAGTAAGGAAAATAACAAGAATTCCTGCTGTGGTGGGACGGACTGCTGTTCAGATATGGATTATTCAGTTTTCAGCGATGATTATTCCAATTTACAAGGATACAATGAAGATGCTGATTTAGGTTTAGGATGTGGCATCCCCACTGATTTTGCCAATCTTCAGAAAGGAGATATTGTGCTGGATTTAGGATCTGGTGCTGGTAATGATTGCTTTGTTGCACATTCTTTTGTTGGAGAAGAGGGGTTCGTTTATGGCATTGATTTTTCTGATGAAATGTTGAATAAAGCCAGGGGGAATGCCCAAAAACTAGGAATCAAAAACATTAAATTTATCAAAGGGGATATCGAATCTATGCCATTTGATAATGATATAATGGATAAGGTTCTCAGCAATTGTGTTCTTAACCTGGTTCCGCATAAAAAGAAAGCTTTTGCAGAAATTTATCGCACCCTGAAACCTGCAGGCAGCTTTTGCATTTCTGATGTGGTAACAATTGGCCAACTTCCGTCCCCAATTCTGAAAAGCGCCGAAATGTATGCAGGATGTGTAGCCGGGGCATCGTCCAAAGATGAATATCTGAATATTATTCAGCAAACTGGATTTTCGGATATTCAGATTCATAAAGAAAAGGAGATTGTAATACCTTCAGAAGTTCTTTCGAAGTATCTTTCGGAAAAAGACATAGAAGCATTCAGGACTTCTCAGAATGGAATATACAGTATAACAGTTAATGCAAAAAAGAAAAACTATGAGTGAAAAAAAGCGAATAGGAATATTTGAAAAATATCTTACCCTTTGGGTTGCCCTGGGAATTGCTGTAGGAATACTTATCGGACGGATTGGTGGCGAAAGCATAGAAATACTCAGCCAATGGGAGTGGAACAGGGTAAACATTCCCATTGCCATATTAATCTGGTTGATGATATACCCCATGATGGTGCAGATCGATTTTTCTTCTATTAAAGATGTGGGAAAGAAGCCTAAAGGAATTGGTCTGACGCTAGTTGTGAACTGGCTTATTAAACCTTTTACAATGGCCTTTTTTGCATGGTTTTTCTTCTCTCAGGTTTATTCAGCCATCATTGACCCCGCTCAGGCTAATGAATATATTGCCGGAGCTATTATTCTGGGAGCAGCTCCGTGTACAGCAATGGTTTTTGTGTGGTCATATCTTACCGAGGGAGATCCTGCATATACTTTGGTACAGGTTTCCATTAATGACCTTATCATCTTGGTAGCATTTGTGCCTATAGTAGGATTGCTACTGGGAATAGGAGATATCAGTATCCCGTCCGGAACGCTCCTGTCTTCGGTTATTATTTTTGTAGCTATACCCCTGGCTGCGGGTTATATCTCAAACCAGATACTCAGAAAAAGCAAGGGCGAGGAATGGTTTCAAAACCGTTTTCTGCCCAGCTTGAAACCTGTTTCTATCAGCGCACTGCTTGTTACCCTGGTTTTTATTTTTGCCTTTCAGGGAGAGAACATTCTGAATAATCCGCTTATTATACTTCTTGCAGCCGTTCCGCTGGTAATACAGACCTATTTCATTTTTATAATTGCATGGAAAGGGGGAAAACTTTTAAAACTTCCCCATGCTATCAGGGCCCCTGCTGCAATGATTGGTTCGAGTAACTTCTTTGAACTTGCCGTAGCTGTTGCCATATCGTTATTTGGTTTAAACTCTCCGGCAGCCTTGGTTACTGTTGTTGGCGTTCTGGTAGAAGTACCCGTCATGCTTTCACTTGTAGCACTGGCAAATAGATGGAAATATTAAAGACGAAAGCTTTGCATAATTTATGAAATGCGTGAAAAAATTAAGGATGACGCATCCGTTTCGGGTTTAATGTGTCGCGTATCAGTTTTCTTCTTCATTCAATCGCTAAGAGTTAGGTTGCATCAGGTATCAGCTATCCGGCATCATCATCGATCATCTGCATTCTAATTATATTATTTTTCGGGCTGAAGTAATCTATCATTTTATGTTCCACATAAAATATTATTTTCGTGCTTTATTTTTAACGAATTGAACCCAATTCATCTTGAAACGACAGATAAATACTTTTATAAAATACAATTTTAGCTTATTGGCATTTGGACTCTTGTTTACATTTTTCTCAAGTTTTGGCCAGACTTTTTTGCTTTCTCTTTATGTCCCATCAATTGAAGAATTACTGAATATTAGCAATACCGAATTCGGTGCCATCTACGCAGTAGCCACTATAGGCAGTGCATTGACATTACCCTGGCTGGGAGGATATTTCGACAAAGCAGGAACCAAGTACTATAGTTTGCTGGTTATTTTGGGTCTAACAACTGCATTGTTGCTGCTTTCCTTTTCTTATCATGTGATTCTTGTTGTCATAGCATTTTATGGTTTGCGTCTTTTTGGGCAGGGACTTATGACTCACACTTCTGTTTCCACTATGGCTAGGTATTTTGACTCCAATCGCGGAAAAGCTATTGGGGTTGCAAGCACAGGGCATCCCATTGGAGAAGCCACATTGCCGCTATTGATAACATTACTTATCAGCACTATTGGCTGGCGTGGTGCGCTTCAGGTATCAGCTTTAAACTCTTTGGTGGTAGTAGCTCCACTGGCAATTTTACTTTTAAATCGCTCAAAGGAAAGAATTCAGGAGTATGAAATTCAATCTCCTAAAGAAGAAAGGAGTAAGAAGAAGGTACATATCCTTAAAATCATAAGAGAACGAAGATTTTGGATCATTACACCGGTGGTTTTTATGATCGGTTTTACCAATACAGCTATTTTCTTCTTCCAGCTTAAACTGGGTGAAGCAAAAGGCTGGAGCCCGGAATGGGTTGCCGGCTCTATTTCTGCTTTTGCATTGACCAATGCCTTGGGTGTTTTGGGAATTGGTGGCTTTGTGGACAGATTCTCCGGGAAAAAATTATTTCCTTATTTCTTGTTCCCCTACCTTATTGGTCTACCTGTGCTGATTATATTCGATCAGCCATTGGTATATCCTGTATCATTAGCGTTTATGGGATTAGGACATGGAGCAGGACGCACAATCAAGGATGCCATGCTGGCGGAAATTTACGGTACAGATATTATCGGACGTGTCCGCAGCATTTTTATAACTGTAATGGTTATCAGTACAGCTATTGGGCCCATTATTTTTGGAGTGCTTCTGGACCTGAACATATCATTTTCGATAATATTCTTCGGTGTTTTTCTTGCCATTTTGATTTCAACCTTAAACGGCCTGCGAAATTTTTGATATTTCCGGATGACGTATTTTAGGAAAATGCATATACTGGAAGAAAAATTATTTATTAGAACAATTCATGGGTTCTCTTTGTTTTTCTCTTATGTTTGAAAACATATTTTAATTCAGTAATTGAGGGACGAAATTAAACGTCATAAATATTTTTCAATCAATAGGTGGAATCGTTATAGAAATAAATATTAATAAAAATAATCTAAATATAAGTTTCCTAGGTACCCCTCACCCACTGGCTTAGAAAAAAGACTATGCATAAATCCGTACCTGTCGGTAGACAATGCATGAGGGTTCGATGGGGTATAGAAATCAAAAAATACTGATTTTTAAAGCAATAAATATCAGATAATCAAACTAATAATCATATGAAATCAGATAATTTTCTTCCAAAGGCTTTACTTTCATTTCTTATTGTTCTTCTTTTACCGGCATTAACTTCCTTTGCAGGAGAAACGATCTCTTCAGAAGATAGTAGTTCTAATCAATCGGATAAGCAGAAATTATATGTCTATCTTGACCTGGAATACTGGGCCGACGAGGATTTTATAAAACAGGAAATTCCTGTGGTTGAATTTGTACGAGATAAAGAGTTTGCAGATGTACATATTATTATGTCAAGGCATGCTGCGGGGAAGGCAGGAACGCATTATATTTTGTCTTTTATTGGAAGAAAAATCTACGCAGGAATGAACAATGATTTGAGATACTGGTCTGAAGGGTCAGAAACAGACTATGAGATCAGAGAGGGTTATACAAGGATGATAAAAATTGGTCTGGCATCTTACATAGCAAGCATTGATGAAAAAGGAGAAAGTATTTCATTAAATTATCAAATTAATGATACAACAGATACTCTGAATGGAACCACTGAGGAAGAAGAAGATCCCTGGAGGAGATGGATTTTTGAAATATATGGCGGCGGATACTTTGATTCAGAGCAAACCAGAAACTCCACCCATATCAGATATGGGTTTTACGCTGATAAAGTTACCGAAGACTGGAAAATCCGAGCGCGCCCTTATTTTAATTATAATGAGCGAAATTATGATATTGAAGACTCAACTGTAACTACTATAACGCACAGGGATGGATTCCACGGATATTTGATAAAAAGTATTTCTGAACATTGGTCTGCAGGCGTATTTAATAATATGCTTTCCAGCACTTTTCATAATATGGATTTTCAGATTGAGGTGTCTCCGGCAATTGAATACAGCCTTTTCCCTTACAGTGAAGCCACTAAGCGTTCTATTGCAGTTGCCTATAAAATTGATTATTCCTACAATGATTATATTCAGAAGACCGTTTTTGGAAAAAATAAAGAGTCCCTGTGGGGCCATTCATTGGTTCTGTCTGCAGATTTTCGTCAGCCGTGGGGAAGTATTGAGGCCGGAATAACGGGTTCACAACACTTTCATGATTTTAATTCAAACAGTGTAGAACTGTTTAGCCAGCTCGATATTAGACTTTTCAAAGGTTTTTCTTTAACGTTGGAAGCAGATTTTGAATTCATTAATGATTTGGTTGCCATACCTATGAAAGAAATGTCTGCTGAAGAAATTCTTCTGGAACAAAGAAGGCGGTCAACTGATTACCAGTTTAACGGTCATATCGGTTTCACATATACCTTTGGCTCAGATGCTTCAGCAGGTTTTAATCCAAGGCTGTAGAGACAATCCTGCTTCAATTTTCTATTCCTGTATTGTTTGTGGAAAAATAATATTACTGTTTAAAATGCAATTTGATAAAAGGTAAAAAATAAATTTATATGGATAATTAATTTGATTGCTTTAAGTGCAAAACAGAATCAGAGGCTTACAAAATTGTTTGAACTCCTTTTCTGTCTTGCCCTGACTTAAATTGTGAAATTTTCGCAGCATGTGATATTTTTAGTTATCTTATAACTTGACAGTGCCGGGGTGTACAAACTCCTATGCAGGAGTCTTGATGGCGATTGACAAATAATAATAAACAAAATGAAGAGATTAACAAATGCAATTGTAAGAAAACCGGGGAATAATTTTCCCAACGGGATTTCTTCTTCGGGACTTGGGAAACCATCTGTGGAAAAGGCTTTAAAACAGCATAAAGCATATTATAATACATTAAAACAGTGTGGACTGAATGTACAGATTCTTGAAGCTGATAAAAATTATCCGGATGGCTGTTTTGTTGAAGATACAGCCGTTATCACAGATAATATGGCTGTCATTACTAAGCCCGGAGATCCTGCAAGACTGGGAGAAGAAAAAAAAATAGAGGAAATATTGAAAAATCATAAAAAAATTAAAACGATTGAACTTCCGGGAAATGTTGACGGAGGGGATATATTTCGGGTTGATAATCATTTCTATATTGGTATATCGGGAAGAACCAATGAGGAAGGAGCACGACAACTTACTGAGATTTTATCAAATTATGGTTATACATCATCCAAAATTCCTGTAAAATCTTTTCTTCATCTTAAAACGGGAGTTGCTTGTATCGGTGGGAAGCATATTTTATCCATTGATAAGTTTGCAGAATTCTTCTCATCTTTTAATGTGGTAAAGGTTGAACCCGATGAGCAATATGCAGCGAATTGTTTATTGATTAACGATTTTTTACTTGTTCCTGCAGGATTCCCCAAAACAAAACAAAAACTCATGAATCTGGGTTATGATATCATTGAAATAGAGATGTCTGAATTTCAAAAAATGGACGGAGGGCTGACTTGTCTGTCCCTGTTGTTTTAATTGTTTTGAAATACAAGTCAGGGCGAAAGAAAACATAAAATTGATTTGTCAATAAATGATCATATCTTACCAAAAAACTTAAGAGAAGCCTGAATTTCCGGTTAAGTTTTTTAATTTTACCGACATTCACTAAAAGAAAACGAATGTATCATTTTCCTTGAAATTCATGTATGGAGCACTCGGATAAACACGAGAAACAGAATTTGTACATCATCTTAACGATAACCTTATTGTCTGTGATAGGGGTTACTTCCATTGTTCCTGTTTTTGGGGATATGAGCAATGCATTAAACGTCTCCCTTGATAAAATCGGATGGCTGATTACCGTCTTTACTTTACCCAGCGTTTTGCTTGGGCCTGCAGTGGGAATGATAATTGACCGATATGGGCGTAAACGTATTTTAATTGCAGCACTAATTTTATTCGGCATCACGGGCACTATGTGCTTTTTTACAAGGGTCTTTGAAACCATATTGATTCTGCGTTTTTTTCAGGGATTAGGTGCAGCATGCCTTGGTATAATAAATGTTACACTAATCGGTGATATCTTTACCGGATCAAAGCGGGCTAAAGCTATGGGGTACAATAGTGGAGCCATTAGTGTAGGTTCTGCAATATTTCCTGCTATCGGCGGACTACTGGCTGCTATTAACTGGTACTACCCTTTCTTGTTGCCTGCTTTGGCAATTTTTGTTGCTGTCTGGGTATATTTTGGACTACATAATCCTGAACCAATAGAAAAGGCACATTTGTCCCAATATATCAGAAGCTCTTTGAAATCGATTTTTAAAAGGGAGGCGATCACGCTGTTTTTATTATGTTTTGCTTCATTTATTTTGCTGTTTGGCGTAATAATGACCTATATGCCTATTCTTCTTAAAGATAAATTCAGCTTATCATCCACCCAAATTGGGCTTATGTTTTTCGTTCTTGCTTTATCTACAGCAGGAGTGGCTTCTCAACTAGACCGTATTTCCCGGGTGTTGCCTATAAAACATTTGATTGTGATTGGTTTTGTTACCTATCTTATCGGTTTTGCTCTGATACCTTTTGTTGATAACGTCTGGATGTTACTCCTTTTGATGTTGATAATCGGTGTGGGACAAGGCATTAATATCCCTGCCATTTTTAATCTTCTGACTAGTATTGCTCCGTTTAGCAACAGAGGCGCTTTTATGTCCGTAAATAGCATGGCCATAAGGGCAGGTCAGACTGCAGGCCCTTTGCTTGCAGGAATTTTATTTGGCCTGTGGGGAATGTCTTGGGTATTCTGGTCAGGGGCTATACTGGCTTCATTTTTTGTTCTGCTTATTATTGTTTTTATCCCCCTCCATACTCGTGCATAATTATTCCTTTTGAATATGAAGAATTGAGTCCTTATGAAGGATTATAAACATCCGGAATAAGTTTGGTATACCCCCAAATGTCAAAAGCATCATCCCAATGTCTGTTAATATCACGGATATCTTCCCTGTTAAAATTATATTCACTTTTACGCCAGGTAGAATGGTTTTCAAGATATTCTTTAAACAATGGCCTTGCTTTATCAAAGCCGGGTAATTCCAACTTTTTATAGATATCCTGTAAAGTCTGTACAGGATATTCAACAAGTTCTTTATGGCTGATTTCTATCAATTGGTTAGAGTTGAGCAATTTTTTTTCTTCAAAATATTTTTGATGTAACTTGCGATATACATTCAGCACGATGTCTTTTTTTTCTTTTTCCGAAATACTTTGTAAGGAAACAGTTTTCTGTACTTGCGACCAAAGTTTTAAATTGGAATAAAAAACTTCATAAGGGTCTCTGTGGAGAAATATGAATTTGGCTCCCGGGTAGATATCTAAAAGATGTTTTATTCTGGCAGTATCACCGGGGTTTTTTATCAGTAACCTTCCATTATTATTTTTTAAATATACTTTATTAAGTAATGTTTGCATAGTGTTTTTCCAATCCGATAGCTCTTGCTCGCTGATATCTTCCAGAAACAGAAATTTGTTGAAATACTCCTCATAAGCCTTGGGAAAGAGGTGTGCCCAGTGATATGTGAATTCAGATATCTCTGCTATAAGCGCTGTGTCTGATTCTGATGGAGTATCCAGATCCATGGTTTTTGAAATGCTCGATTTCCAGTGTTTTATCGGCTGGAACATATTAATGAATTTGGATAAAACGGGTTTGAAAAACTGTTCGGTAGTAAGAAAATTGTCTGAGAAAAAATTCTGATATTTACTCTGAAAGAAAAAATTCGGATCCTGACTTAATAGCAAATGTGTATATGTGGTTCCGCTTCTCCAGTGACCGATAATAAACACAGGGGAGTTATCCGGCTCAATGTTATCTACATATTCTTTGTATTTTTTTCTTTCTATCAACCGGAAAGGCTCTGATAAAAACAATTTTAAGTATATCAGATAAATCATTTTTTTGTTCTGGCCGTCTTTAAAGACTCCGTGCTCCTTCAGTTTCCTTGTAAAGGTACTGATCGGACTTTCTGATTTATTCATGCGTTTTACTGAATAGTTTGGTTTAAGTTGCTGTACTTTAGGTTCTTCGTCTCCTATCATACGGCTATTCATAACTAACCAGAATTTATTATATTTAGTCAAAAATAGTAAATAGTTGGGCAAACACAATTCTATATTGCTTTTTTAAATGTTAAAAAATTAAAAACTGTTGTTCAGGATGTTTAAATTCAGAAGATAAATTTCTTGTTCCTTTGATCATGAAGGATAGTTATGTTTTACCGGTATTGCATTATGGTGATGATAATTTTCCCGTCGTTTTGCCATTTTTGACATATTTTTCATCCATGTTTGAATTTTTAACGGGTATTTCTATGCTACAAGCGAAACGAACAATGATTTGCTGCTGACGGCCCGAGATTCCACTTTTAAGTGGATTCACAATGTATTTTCCAGCGGAAAGTTTTATACACTTTTCTCCATTCTTTTTGGGATTGGCTTTGCAATGCAACTGGTTAGGTCTTCAGCGTCCAACTGTTCATTTATTTCGTGTTGCACAAAAACAGGAACACAAATCAACCGAATTGCCAATATTGGTATTATATTATTTCGATAATAAAGATAAAGACCGGGTTTTTATTATTGCCAATGACGTTGAAGATTGTGAAAGTCGTGGTGAGGCTGAAAAAATCCTGAAAAATGTCAACCGTTCACTGCATAAAATCCAGGCAGATTAAATTAATTATTATCAACGACGCCCCTGATGAAACAAAAAAGGCTTACAACGCGTTACGTCTGGCTAATCAGATTGACAAAGATCACGAAGACACAGAAGTTAAAATCTTTCTAATAGCGGATGCTGCAGCATGGGCAGTGACAAACCAAAAAACGGCCAACGGCTATTACAACATCGAAAAAATTATTAAAGCTGCGGTCAAAAAAGGTGCCAGGGTAAAAATATGTGGTTCATGCGCGGATGCAAGAGGATTAAAAGATGCTCCCCTCATTGAATGAACGGAGATCAGCACCATGGAAGAATTCATCAACTGGGTGGTGGATAGCGATAAGGTGGTGACTTTTTAATTTATCGCTTTAGCGTTTTTGTAGGATGAATTTTAAGAGAAATAAGTAAAAAATTATAATTTTGCAACTAACCTTAATACTTAATACTATGAAAAAAACAGTAACATTACTTCTTGTGTTTTTTACAGCCTTAACTGGTTATTCCCAGAAAACTACACAAGAAATTGAAGATTTAATG
>JAWLEB010000053.1:0-18208 GCA_041686375.1 Bacteroidales bacterium | reverse complement strand
TCAGCATTCAGAGTAAGGGTGTAGGTTGGAATTTCTTCAAACTCGACTTTCACATCTGTTGCTGATTGCAGATCGGAAATTGTATAAGTCTCATCCGTTAAGCCTATAGAGGACCCGTCAACAATCCAGTCTTTTACCTGGTTATCAGCATCCGGTGTGGCCGTAAAAACAACCTTTGACCCTTCTGCAATTTCGTCACCTGAGCTTATTGGCTGTCCATCAACGGAAGCCTCAAGTAAACCATTGCCTGTTTGAACTTCGAAGGTTACCGGGTAGATTTCAGCATCAGACTCTTCGAAGTTAGCAGTAAGGGCTATGTTTTCAGCAGGCATTGTTACTGTAGCTGATTGTGATTCAGGGTTGTCAATATGCTCAGTATCACCTGTCCAGTTAACAAATTCGTAACCTGTTGCTGGAGTTGCATTAAGATTTACAGTTTCTCCTATTTCGTATTCACCACTACCATTTACCGTTCCACTCCCTTCTGGGCTTGCGGTAAGGCTAAGTGTTGTTTTCGCTTCAGTAATATAAACTGAATAATCTTCAACTTCGCCCATATAGTAACCTACAGCGCAAGGCCCATCTTCATAACCATAATAGCTTGATCTTACTCTCATTCCTGTCATACCTGTTTCGGCATTTTCTGGTACACTTATGGTACCTGAATATTTTTCAGTACCGTTCATTTCGAATACGATTTCCTCTGATGTCCAAGTGCCATCAATGTTCCAGTCTATCCATGCCTGGAATGCATTACCTTCCCATTTAGGATCGATACTATACTCAAAATCATAATCTTCTCCTTTATTAAGATTGATAACCTTATCTGTAAAATCAGAATATCCACTTTCTGGTCTATCGCTATTATTATCGATATTTGACAGATTAATATTATTAATACCAAGACCGTCATGTTCATATTCTTGTATATCTCCATCACAATAGTCAGGCAATGTGCTTTCTTCAACTGTGATATAATTTGTTTTTACAGTAGAGTCATTTCCGAATTCATTTTCAACTTTCAGATGCACAGCATAAGTTCCTGCAGTTTCATACTCCACAGACGGGTTTTGTTCATTACTTGAAGCAGGAGAGCCTCCTTCAAATGTCCATTCAAAGGAAGTAGGAATATTAGTAGATAAATCAGAAAAATCAATTTCTCCCCCTTCATATATTTCAGTTGAGGAAGCAGAAAAATTAGCTACCGGGGGAAGAGCTTTTTCAACTGATATAATATCCTGTTTAAATAAAGTATCAGCACCTGCATCATTATTTACAATAAGTTTCACATTATATGTTCCAGAAGTGTTGTAAATTATTTCAGGATTTTCTTCATTTGATGAGCTTGGAGAACCCCCTTCAAATTCCCAATTCCATGAAGTAGCTCCATTTGCTGATTCATCAGTAAATTGAATGGTATCCCCTTCAAATAGATTCTCTTTATTATAGTTAAAATCTGCTATTGGCATTACTGCTTCAGGTTCTTTAAAACCTGCCTTAATAGGCATATTGGGTGCATCGTAATAAGCAAAATCTTTAACTGTATAAGATGACGCATCAGATGCAACTTCAATTCGTATCCATCCATAATGACTATATTCGCCATTATCAAGATTAACACCAACATATGCTTCTTTTCCGGCCCACTCAGTAAATGTAGATGTATGCAGGTTTGTAAAATCATAATCTTCATTTTTTACCCAATGTTCGGTTCCTTCTCCAATCACATCACCATGTTCGAGAGGGGTTATATCAAGAGTTCCTTCGTATCCCACAACCCAATGATCGTAGGTTGCAAAGGTAAGCACATCATCTTCACTGTTCCAGTAGGCGCCAAATCCTTCACTACCCATTCCCATGTGAAACCATTTCCATTCATTGGATTCATCAACGGTTATGTCATCAATATCGGTATATATTATTTCAAATGGACCTTTAAAAGTAACACCAATACTAACCGGGTTTTTCTCTATTACTGAAGCATCTCCAGAAGAGAAAGCCTCATCCGGGAATGTAATTTTAAGTGAAGTACTTTCATCTACAGTATGATTTGTTGCATTTCCTGAAATTTCCACATTAATATTAGCTACGTCTACTGCGGTTACTGTAGCATCTAATCCATCGGGTAAATTTTCAATTGTATAATCTTTACCAGCAGATAATTCTTGTCCAGGAGTAAAGTTAAAGGTTTCATTAATAATGGAAATATTAACATTTCCATTTAAAGAGCCATCATTTGCATAGGACTCGATAAATTCCCCTTCTTTACTCATACTTGGGGTAGTTATTGATTCCGTACTTCCAGCTTTAATAGGATTAAGAGGCCCTTCATGGTATGCTGCTTCTGTAATAGTCATTGCGTTACCATTAGGACCTACATTAACGTGGATCCACCCAAATCTTGGTTTGCCATTTTTACTGTCAATTGTAACACCTACATATCCATCTTTACCTACCCACTCCGTATAGTCTTCAGTATATACATTATGTTGATCAGGATAATAACCAGGCGTAGTCCAGAATTCGGAATCACCTTCTATTATTTCATCTTTTTCGATTAACTTAAGCAAAGGCTCGCCTTCAACAGAAGTAAGCGCTTTTCTTTCGTAAGTTTCTATTTTTAATTTCCCTTCAAAATACCATGCTCCAAAACTAGCCTCTTCATTACCGTCAATATAAAAGCTTGTCCATTCTTCACTGGCGGATGCTGTTATATCATCAAGGTCATCATAAATAATATTATATTCATCTATGAAATTGATGTCAAAATAGTAACGAGAACCAAGAACTTCAGAAGCTGTATTGCCATCAAATACATTGTCCGTAAACTCTATTTTAATGTCGTTGGTTTTATCTGATTCTTCGTGGTTTGTTGCCTTACCGTTAAAATAAACTTGTAGAGTATTATCTGGCAATACT
Organism: Bacteroidales bacterium; assembly: GCA_041686375.1. Taxonomy (GTDB): domain Bacteria; phylum Bacteroidota; class Bacteroidia; order Bacteroidales; family UBA12077; genus JAGXLC01. Next base: position 15,289 of record JAWLEB010000053.1, on the reverse strand, counting down.
TTGACAGCACTTGTCAGCCCTTCTGGCAAGCCGGTTATATTAAAATCTGTTTCTTCTTCGAGATGAGTATCTGCCGGATAATTGATATTAGTTCCGAGTAATTTAAAATTAATTTTTTCTGTAACAGTTCCATCGTTAATTACATCATCTTCCCAAATTACTTTTTCCTGAGGAGTAGTAAGAGTTGGCTGAGGACCATTTCCTGCCTTTATTACCCCATTGGGCTTATTATAGTAAGCGGCTGAATGAATGATAAAGGAAGAACCATCCTCAGATACACTTATCTCAAGCCAGCCATAATATGTTTCCCCAGCTTTTGAAATTTGTATACCAACATATCCATGCTCCCCATCCCATTCGGTGTAACTTGGTGTACGTAAATAGTGTTCATCCGGGTATTCACCACCTTCTACCCAGTTTGATGTTGGTCCTATTTCTGTATTAAAAGGAAGAACAGCAATGTTTTTATCTGTTCCTTCACAAACAAGGGATTTTGTATATGTTTCAATTCTAAGATTTTCGTCATCATCATACCAGCCACCAAATTCTGAATCACCAAAACCAAGATCGAAAGGATGCCAATCATTAATTGAATTAATTTTTACACTATCCATATCTATAAATACTACTTTATATGGATCATTAAAGTTTAGGTAAACCGTAGAAGTCGTATTCGCTACATCGGTTATGTCATCAGCATCAAAAGCTGACTCCTTAAAACTAATTTCAAAATTGGATTCATCATTTATATTATCATGTTCATTAGCCTTACCGCTAAAATTTAAAACGGCATTATTTGCATCGTTTATTATTATTTCTACATCTAATCCGTCTGGTAAATTATTCAAGGTATAATCACTGCCTTCTGTTAAATTACCTGAACTATTTTTGAAGCTTAAATTTGTTAGCTCAATATCAATATCTTCAAGCGAACCATTATTTTCAACAGTTTCATTTGAACGACCTGATGCCGAAATTCTTGGTTTATCTGTATCATAGAGTTTAAAAGTTAAAATATTATCTCCTTCTTCAATACTAACATTTGATTCTTCTGCAATAAATTCGGGATCGTCTCGCGTATAATCCATCAATGAAGCTGTATGTATAATTCCTTCCCCATCTGAAGACTGAATGTTAAGGAAAAATTTTCCACTATTCCCTTCAACTTCCGATTTTAACTCTTCTAAGTCAAGGCCGAATGTGAATTCATCATTATCTCCGGTTGTTTTACCCCCCATGGGCCACTCACCACCAGCGTTTGCAAACGTTTCATGGTCTATAGATACGGTACCTTCAGAAGCATTAATATCAGGGTTGTAACTCACTTCATAAGATAGTTCACTTCTGTTACTATGAGCCAAGGTTACTTTCATTGTGAGATCAATACTATTGTTCTCTTCCACATCAATAACATATACGTTGCCATTTTCTTGTAGACCACCATTTTCTTCAGTTTTAGAACACAAACTATATGGCATATATATAAAGCCATCATTTCCCCATGATTTTCCCCATGAATTTGCAACTATAAAGGCACCACAATCGCCATTAATACAAATATTGTCGTCGTATCCTACAATTGTCATCGCATGAGCACCGCCATCTCCCCAGGATGTTATGATTTGTTCTCCTGATTCAAGGTACTCTACTTCGTAGCCAGAGGAGAGTGCAGAGAAATTAGCTAATCCTCCATGCTCATCTCCACGACCATGATCATGTATCCATGATTTCAACTCTTCTCTTCCCTGTTCAGTAGTTAGATTTACTTTATAATATTCTTTTATCCTATTACTCATAGCATTCAGGTATTTATCATACCCGCTCATCCAAAATGTTTCATCACCATCGGCATCTATAGATCCAAAATCCTTGATTGTTGGTACACCGTTTTCTATGATCTTATCCCATCCATCGAAATACCAACTTCCATAATCTTGGCCATAATTTACTAAATTCCATGTGTAATGAGAGGGAAAAAGAGTTGAATCAGAATTGGCTTCTGTTCCTTTTAATCTATTCATTTCATAAGTGTAATGGTACGCTACCCCACTAGCTTGTGCACAACAATTACCTGTTTGATTGAAAATTTCTCTAAAGTAAGGTAGCTCTGCATTATTAACCCTTTCCGGTAGAGCCCTTTTAATTCTGACTCTTTCACTTAAGCTGGGAACATTTTCTAACTTTTTATAATCCTCTGAGGTTAATTCTCTTATGCCTCCAGCGATCCATGGTTCCCCGTCTGGATCGGGATTAACATTAATGATCGTGTCTTCTTTTTTTTCTTTTTCTTTGATGTAATCTTTCTGTGCAAAAGTAGCCGTAGTGGTTACTATTAGACAGAACATCATTAAAGTAGGTAAAGATTTCTTCATGATAAAATTATTTTTAATTATTTATTATCGAATAAGAGATTTTCTCTTATGATTTGGAAAAATAATTTTTGGTGTTTAAATTCTCTGAAATATTGGCAATACAAAATATATACGGATAATATATATATATATATAATTTCTATACATAACAGTTAAGGCTCTGAAAAACAAAACATAAGGTTTTTTAAAAATTATTGGAGAATCTTGGTGATTCAAGTATATTTCTAAAGAGATATATTAATTTGTCAAATTGTAGGACTAAATGTTGAAGAATTTTTTGAAAAAAGGAAAAATTAATCTGTTAGCTGGAAGTAAATATCGTACGCAGCATTTATTTGTATTATTCTATTCTTTTAAAGAATATAATTTGTATATTTTACAACAATAACTTACATAAAGATAATAAGGACAATGAATATTCGGTTATTTATATTAATATTTTTATTAATCTACCCAATAAGTCATTTACGCTCTAATGACCAAAGAATTGCAGACAGTCTTTTAAACTCAATCACAGATATAAAAGAAGATACAGTGAGAATACGAAAGATCATACATTTAGCAAGCAATAAGTGCTTAGACAAACCTGAATTGGCAGAGATATTAACTAATGAAGCACTAAAACAGTCGATAAATATAAATTATAAGCTCGGTTTAGCTGATTCTTACAATTTACTTGGTATAATAAATATGGATTTGGGAAACTTTGAGTTAAGTAAAGAAAAATTTCTTAAAGCCTTAGAAATATATCATTTAATAGATAATTATTATGGTGTTGTTAATACTTATAATAATATTGGACTTGTTCATTCATCCTTAGGTCAATATATTGATGCACTTGATAGTTATCTGAAAGCATTAAAAATAATAGAAACATCTTATAAAAACGACAAATTACTGAGCATGGTGTATATTAATTTAGGTAAATTACATCTGGATATTAAGAATAATAAACAAGCTATTAAATATCTGAAAAAATCAGAAGAAATATGTAATACAGGCAATTATACTTATACTTTAACTCATGTATATAGCATGTTAGGATTGATATCTAAAAATAATAACAAACTGGATACAGCCTTAAACTATTACACTCAAGCTATGCAAATGGCAAAAAAAAATAATAATAGAATGATGGTTGCTTCAATACACAACCATATTGGAGACACTTATTTTTTTAATGAGAATCTTGACTCTTCCCTTAAACACTATCAAAAAAGTCTTTCATTATCGGAAAAGTTAAATAACAAAAATAATATTATAAGATCGCTTAACAGTTTAGGATATTATTACTACTATATAAAAGATTATGATAAATCTGAAGATTTATTAAGAAAATGCTATAGACTAAGCGAAAATACTGGCTTTAAAGAAGGAATTAAAAATAGTTCCTTAAATTTAAGTTATCTATATAACAGCATTGGAGAATACAAGTTAGCTTATGAATGGAGGGTATATCATGATAAAATCTACGATAGCATTTATTCTAATAAAACATTTAAGTCTATTACTGAGAAGTTCATTGATTATGAAAAAGAAATAGAAGCTTATGAAGCTCAAATAAAAGAAAAAACTGAAAAAATAAACAGGCTTTTAGCCTATTTAATTGGAGTAATATTGCTAGTTATTATTACAGCATTATTCGTGATACAAAAAAACCGCACCAAACGAGCTATCAGGGAACAAGAAAACCTTAACCAAACCTTAGCATCCAAAACTATTTTCTTGTATAGAAAAAATGAAGTATTCTCTAAAGTAAAAGATCTTATAGATGAAAATAAAGAGCATTTTGTTCAAGAGAATCAAAACATTATCCAAAAAATTCTTAGTCAAATACAAATTGCTCAAAATGAGGAAGTTTGGAATGAAGTTGAACTTTATTTTAATAAAGTTCATAAAAACTTTTATAAGAATCTTAATGATGACTTTCCTAATTTATCTCTTAATGATCGCAGATTATGTACATTACTAAAAATGAATATGACTACAAAAGAAATCTCATCAATTACTCAACAAACACCTCATTCAATTGACATAGCCCGAAGTAGGCTGAGAAAAAAGCTGGGAATAACTAATCAAAGAATTACTCTCTATTCATTTCTTTCTAAATATTAACTCTAACTTACACCATGTAATACACTTCCTGATTTTTTTCTTATATATCTTTGTATCAATTTTTAGCTGTCCTCATTTCATAATTCACTAAGCAGCTATTGGAATGTGTTCACTTTCGTACATTTTTTGTCCTGAATCGAACAGGTATGAACAATCTGTCTGATTTTAAAATGCAGTAAATCAGTCTTTTTGATGTTGTGGCACATGAATTGAACTGTGTTTGTAAAAAAATTACCTATGTTGAAGAATTACATCTCGATTGCCCTCAGAAATTTGAAGAGACATAAAGTCTATGCTGTTATAAATATCTTGGGATTGACAGTTTCATTGGCTCTGGCTATATTATTATTGTCGTTTATTCGATATGAATTCAGTTATGAGGATTTTAATAATAAGAAAGACCGGATTTTTCGTTCTGTCTCGAATGTAAAAGTTTCTGATACTAAAACTATTCAAGCGCCTGTTTCTACGGGGTTAGTTAGCAACTGGGTTATCGATGATATTCCTGAAGTAGAATCCATATTGCGTTTGGATGGCCGGGGTACCGAGTTTAGTTATGAGGATCAGAATTTTCATGATTTTGCTGGTTTTTTTACCGATACTACTTTTTTCCGGTTTTTTGATTTTCCTTTACAGGCAGGAGATAAGAGAACTGCTTTATCCCCCGGTGGTATTCTTTTGTCTGATAAGATGGCAACAAAAATTTTTGGTGAAAGAAATCCACTAGGAGAAACGCTGAAATGGGGCAATAGAAATCTTGAGGTCACAGGTGTTCTGGATGAATTACCAGCGAATACCCACCTACAGTTTGATTTCCTCATACCGTTATCTGTATATTCTAACCTGGACAGTTATTTCGAAAACAGGGGGATGAGTACATACATCTATTATCTTTTAAAAGAGGAAATGGCAAATAGCTCTAATATCAGCAAGCTGGATAATTTTATAGAGGAAAGAGTAAATGAATATTTTGAAGATTTTGGAATGACAGTAGACCACCGTCTGCAAAACCTGGATGATATTCATCTTGATTCGGCTGGATTGCAATACACTATTGCCACACCCGGTAATAAAAGCACAATTATCATACTAAGCTTTCTTGCCTTTTTTATTGTTTTTATTGCCGTTATTAACTATGTAAACCTTGAAACTTCAAGGGCGGAGACACGCTCTCTTGAAGTAGGTATGAGAAAAGTGAGCGGGGCTAACAGAAGGAGTCTGGTCAACCAGTTTATTGGAGAATCACTTGTAACGACTTTTATAGCTTTTATCATTGCAATCGGGCTGGCAGAGTTGTTTTCTAATGGTTTTGAGACATTGGTGAACAGAGAATTTAGTCACGAATTATATACACCAGTTAATCTGGTTATATATTTTGGTCTTGCCGTAATTTTAGGAATAGTGGCGGGTTTTTATCCTTCTCTTTATTTATCATCTTTCAGGCCGGCAGTTATACTGAAGTCCAGCGCAAAAATGACAAGAGGCAACAATAAGCTTCGTGTCATCCTTGTTGTTGCTCAGTTTGCCATTGCATCATTTCTTGTAATTACTTTGCTTGCAGTTTATAGCCAAATCAACTATGCTAAAAATAAAGAGCTTGGATTTAATCAGGAACAAGTAGTTGCTATTGAAAATCTGACGGATAAAATGCAAAAGAATTATAATGTTATAAAGAATGAAGTTTCTGTTCTTCCTGGGGTTGCAGAGGTCTCAGCAGCAACTGGTTATCCGGGGAATGTCTCAATGCATAACATGATAAGACTAAATACTGAGCAGCAGGGTGTTTTGGTGAAAGATAACATTGTAAAAAATGATTATGACAGAACATTGGATTTAGAAATATTGTCAGGGAGATATTTTTCAGAAGAATTTACAAGCGACACCAACGCTTATGTTTTAAATGAAAGAGCTGTTGAGATGTTAGGACTTGAAAATCCTGTGGGTAGAACGATATATCATAATGAAACCCGTGGAAAGGTCATAGGGATAATCAGGGATTATCACATCGAAAGTCTCAGGGAAGAAATTATGCCTGTTGTTCATTCTACAAGAAGAGATGATTTCAGTTATGTACTTGTTAAGATTCGGCTTGATAACATCAACAGGACATTAAACAGTATTAAAGAAGGACTCACAGAAATCGACAATGAATATATTTTTGAATATGAATTCCTTGATGATTATTTCAGGGCTATGTATGAAGAGGAAGAGCGAGTGAATAAAACCAGCATGTACAGCGCGACAATAGCTATAATTATAGCACTTCTCGGTTTATACGCTCTTACTTCATTTGTAGTAATAAAACGCCGTAAAGAAATAGGAATAAGAAAGGCAATGGGAGCAACCGTAGGGAGTATAGTTTGGAAACTTATAAAGGATATTAACAAGTGGGTATTGCTTGCAAACTTTATTGCATGGCCTATAGCATATTATTTTATTAAACAATGGTTGTCCAATTTTGCTTATCGAATAGAAATTTCTATCTGGTTTTTTATTACAGGAACCCTTATCACGCTCCTTATTGCCCTTATTGTTGTTGTAACTCAAGCCTATTATGCTGCTAACGAAAATCCGGCATATACATTAAGAGATGAATAAAACTTTAAATTAAATTATCATGGTTATAAATTATCTAAAACTGGCTTTCCGAAATATCAGGAAACACAAACTACATTCCTTTATTAATATTTTTGGACTGTCAGTTGGTTTGAGTGCGGTATTTCTTATTCTCTCCTTTGTATTTCATGAATTGAATTATGAAAAGTTTAATAAAGATGCTGAATATATATACCGTTTCACAGTTGAATTGAGTCGCCCTAACGGACAGAGATCAGAAATGGTTATAAACCATCTCGACGTTGGGCCTAAAGTAAAGAAGGAATTTCCCCAGGTTGCTGAGATGGTACGCCTTAAAGGTGGGGGATCAGAGAGAATTGGGTACAGGGATGAGCATTACCAGGATTTCCATTCATTATATGCAGATTCTACTTTTTTTTCTATGTTTGATTATCAACTGGTCAAAGGAAATCCTTCGGAAGTTTTGAAGGATCCACAGGGAGTGGTTATTAGCGAAAAAGTTGCTCGTACTGTGTTTCAGGATGAAGATCCTATTGGGGAAATGATTAGTGTTTCAAAGAGAGATTTCCGTGTAACAGGTGTTATGGAAAATTTTCCGGTTCAGTCTCATCTTCAGCACGATATGATTATGCAGCTTAAGAGTCACCCCTATTTCGAAAGTCTTGGAGGAGGGTTGGAATTTGTTACTTATATAAAAATTGACCCGGAGCATGATAATAATGATGTAAGGGAGCGACTATGTCAGACAGGGGATGATGTTTTTGCTAAAGTATTTGAAGGAACTGGTTATTCTGGGGAAAATAATCTGCAGCCTCTAGTGGATATTCATTTAAAATCTTCCGGTTTTCAATATGATTTTAATACCAATGGGGATATTCAACAAGTATATTTCTATTCATTTTTGGCGTTTATTATTTTATTAATAGCTGTAATTAATTACTTAAATCTGTTTACAGCAAATGCTGAATACAGGAAGAAAGAAGTTGGATTGAGGAAAGTAATTGGCGCCAGGAGAAAAAATCTGATGACGCAATTCCTCAGTGAATCTGTACTCATTACTTTGTTTGCATTCATTGTTTCAGTAGCACTGGTGGAGTTAATTATCGGGGAATTCGGTAAATTGATGGGAAGTAATCTTACAAGTCATCTTTTTACAGATCCTCAGTATTTTTTAGTTGTTTTGCTCATTGTAATTCTGGTGGGTTTGGCCGCCGGTTATTATCCTGCGATTTATTTATCTAAATTTAATGTATTAAGAATTTTCCGCGGCGGACAAAAATCTGTTAATCCTAAAAATAAGCTTACAGTAACTTTGGTAGTGCTGCAGTTTGTCATTGCTATTTTTATGATTTCAGCTGTCATTATTTTCAATCAGCAACTTAAATATATGAAAAATAAGGACATGGGGTTTGATAAAAGCCGGGTGCTTGTAGTGAATGGCATTACCGGCAAGCTGCGAGATGGCTTTGATGTGGTTCGAGAGAGACTGTTGAGCAATCCTCAGATTGAATATGTTACATCTTCTCAAGCTGTCCCCGGTATGTCAGCCAGAAGCGGTCAAACATTGTATGAATATGGAAAACCCCAAAGCAGTGGTATTTCAGTAACAGAAAACAGAATCAACTATGATTATATTGAGACATTCGGAATGGAAATGAAAGAAGGGCGATCTTTTTCAAGAGAATATAGTGATGAAGCAAACCATTTTATTATCAATGAAAGAACCCAGAAGGAACTCGGTCTTGAAAATCCGATTGGGGAAAAGATGAGTATGGGTTTCAGGGAAGGAGAAATTATTGGTGTGGTGAAAGATTATAACTATACATCTTTAAAACATGAAATTACACCTATGCTACTCACTTTATACCATGAGCGATTTAATAAAAATCACTATTCGATTAAGTTGAGCCCCGGCAATCATGATTCGACAATTGAATACATTGAGAATGCTTTAAAAGAAGTTGATTCGGAATACATGATGAATTATTTTTTTCTGGATGATTATATAAACCGTTTGTATAAGAACGAAGAAAGAAGTAGAAAATTGGTTGCGTTCGGGACAATTCTGGCATTAATTCTAGCATTTTTAGGATTATTTGCCCTTACTTCCTTTTCTATTGTAAAACGCACAAAGGAAATTGGAATTCGCAAAGTCATGGGGGCAACACAGAGCCGGGTTGTAAAGATATTGACATCTGATATGTTAAAATGGATTGCACTTGCCTCTGTCCTGGCCTTTCCATTGACCTACTATATTATGAATAAATGGTTACAGGGCTTTGCTTACAGGATAGATATCCAGCTTTGGATGTTACTCGTTTCAGCATTGATAGCCATTGTGGTTGCATTAACAACAACGAGTGTTCTGACTATAAAAGCTGCTAATACAAATCCAGCTGATACATTAAGAGATGAATGATATTATAAGATTTATCCTACAACCACGTTCGGAATTTTCATATATTGGAGATTAATTTACTTCTTCGTTTCATTTAAGCAGCAAAACAGATTGCGGTTCGTATTTTGATTAGTAAGTATTATTTTTAAAATTATATTCATGCTAAAAAACTATTTAAAAACAGCTTTTCGAAATATTAAAAGAAATAAGGTATATTCCTTTATCAATATTGTAGGACTGTCCATAGGCGTAGCTTTGTTCATTATTATTTCATTGTTTATTCACAGTGAAATGAATTATGATAAGTTCAATGAGAATATAGATCGAATCTACCGTCTGGATAAAGATGACTGGGGGATCCTGGGCACTGCTTATGGACCGGATGTAAAAAGTAATTTCCCGGAAGTTGAGGATTTTGTCAGGTTTAGTTTGAGTAACTTGAATAATCCGCTTGTTTCAGTTGATGAAAGTGACAGGGAGCAACGTATTCAGGATTTTACTTTTGCGGATAGTCAGGTATTTGACGTATTTACTTTTAATTTCATAGAAGGAAATCCTGAAACTGCATTGCAAAATCCTTATGATGTTGTATTAACAGAAAGTGTCGCAAAGAAATTATTTGGAAATTCTAATCCTGTCGGCAAAACGATTGAACTGGAAAATAAGCATTTATTTACAGTAACCGGTGTTATTGAAGATATAAAGCGATTCCATCTGAATGTTAATGCAATAGCAGAATTCTCTACGCTGGAAAAAATAAATAAAAATCCTGAATTTCTGAATGATTATGGTTCATGGAATTACCCTAACTATTTATTAATAAAAGAAGGAGCGAATATAGAGGAATTGGAGGAAATATTCAGCAGCCATTTTGAAGATATATTCAGAAAAGAATTCAACAGCGATCAGGAGATGAATTTTCATCTTACTGAAATGAGCGATATTTATTTTGATACCAATACAAAGTATGAAATAGGGGTTAATCATGGTAACCTTAAGTTTATTTATGTATTCATAGCAATTGCTGTTTTTATATTGTTTATCGCATCTATCAATTTTATCAACCTTACCACTGCAAAGGCAGCCAGCAGAGCAAAAGAAGTAGGTTTGCGAAAGGTTGTTGGCGGCAGAAGAAAACAATTGATTGGGCAGTTTTTGAGTGAATCGGTATTAATATCATTAATCGCTTTCATTCTTGCCCTGGGATTGGTAGAACTTTTATTGCCTCAATTCAATCATTTACTACAAGGTGAAATTTCCAATCATTATTTTAGAGAACCCTTTTTCTGGCTGATTTTTTTGAGTGGAATATTAGTTGTCGGCGTAATTTCTGGATTATATCCATCGTTCTACCTTACTTCTTTTAACCCGGTTTCGGTTATGAAAGGTGAGCAAACCAGGGGAAAAAAGGGTTCGGGTTTTCGCCGGGGCCTTACCATCTTTCAGTTTTTCATTTCGGTCATTCTTATTATTGGGACGCTGACAATTTATCAGCAGATCAACTTTATGAAGAATAAAGACCTTGGCTTTGAAAAAGAACAACTGGTTTATTTTAGTCTCACCAAAGAATTGGCAGATCAGAAGCAGGTATTTAAAGAGGAACTTTTAAAGAATCCAGATATACAGGCTGTTTCGTTTGCCTCTCAGCCTGCCGGAAGGATAACCTGGCAGGAGTCATGGCAATTGAACGGTGAAACCAAGCAATTTACTTTTCAGCCTGCTGACCCGGATTATGTTGATGTTATGGGATTGGAAATGGCTGAGGGAGAAAATTTCTCATGGGATAGATCTGCTCAGAAAGGTCGCAGTTCGATCCTGCTTAACGAGGCTGCTGTTGAATTTTTCGGGTTGAAAGATCCGGTAGGTAAGAGTATTCAAACCGGGAGCAATTATTGGGATGATGTGACTGTTATAGGTGTATTGGAAGATTTCCATTATAATTCATTGCATAATAAAATAGCGCCGTTGGTTATTGCATGGGATGAAAGAGGCCATACAGCCAACATTAAGATTAAAGGAAATAATATTGAAGAAACAATAGATTATTTACGTACATCCTGGAATCTATTTGTATCAGACTATCCATTTGAATACAATTTTCTGGATGAAGCATTTGATCGTCAGTATAAAGATGATGAACGTTTTGGAAGTTTGTTTACGTACTTTGCCTTTTTTGCTATTTTTATCGCATGTCTCGGCTTGTATGGGTTATCTCTTTATGCTACACTTCAGCGACGCAAAGAAATAGGAGTGAGAAAAGCCAATGGTGCCAAGTCAAACAATATAGTCCGTTTATTCCTTAAAGAGTTTAGCATGAATGTTTTGATTGCCAATTTGATCGCTTGGCCTACGGCGTATTTCTTAATGGACAACTGGCTGAATAATTTTCCCTACAGAATTGATGTTCAAATGTGGATATTTGCGGTGGCATTGGTCATATCGCTTGTTATAGCAGTGCTAACCGTTTCATATAATACCATTAAGGCTGCAAACACCAATCCTGCCTATACGTTGCGGGACGAGTAAATACTTCTAAAATGAGAAAGTTAATACTTATTCTATGTTTTATTATACCGTTTAAATCCGACAACCCGGTTTTAGCTACGGAGAAGACATTTGATGATGCAGAAAATGCCTATTTACAGCTTGATTTGCATGGTGCAAGGAGTATTCTGCTTGAGCTTAAAAAACAGGCTGCTTTGGATAATGAGACTAGATGTAAAGTATTAAGAAAATTGGCTTTTCAGGATTGGAAATTTTATTGTGATAAGCTATCAGCAATCGATCGTTTAGATGAAGCCATCAAACTGGGTGATGCAGAAGCAGAGAGCTTGATTTTAAAGTCTCGGATTGAGCGGGAAGTGGGGGTTTTAACAGCTGCTGAACAATCAGCGAGAAAAGCTTATGAAATTGCTGGTACAACAACGGAAATGGCAGAGGCAGCAGTGGAATATGCTCAGACAGTATATGGAAACTGTCTTCAAAATTTGAAAGCCAATGAAGCCCTAAATGATGTATGGCTGTTTAATGCTTCTGAAAAGCTTAAGGAAATCCTGGTCAAGGACCCGGCTCATGCCGAAGCCGCGAAATGGCTGCTTGGAATTTCTCTTTTAAAAAAAGAAGGAGAAATGGCAGTCTATGGGTGGAATTCTTATTATCATATTACCAGCACGGAAGTGGCTGGAGATTATCTAAAGCCTCATGCCGCAGTTTTGAAAAAATATTTAACTGGCTGGGATTTTCAGGTTACTGACAGAATTGTCTTTAAGAAGATAGTTGAGGCCTTGGCTAATTCCAGATTTTATAGTTATGCTGCTTTGCTGGCAACGGATTTTTACGGCAACGGAAAAGAGTTAGTTGTGGAAGATGCAGAGATGGAAGATATTCTGGCATATGCAAACTACATAGAAATACTTAAGAAGGAAACGGATAATTATTACAGAAAAATAGCAACAAGCAGTGACAGGGATACAGAAGAGTACAAATACAGAAGGTTTCTGCAAGATCATAGAAGGATGCTCTGGAATAGGCTAAATCTTGTGGATCATGAAAAACAGACTTTTTCAGAAGAAGCATTTTTAAGAATTACCGAAACGTATTTTGGAGCCAGAGGATTTACGGGAAGTACGGGTAATTTTAATGGCTATGTGCTTTGCCTTGGTCATTCTGTTAATAAGCAAATAAAAAGAATTAATCAATACAGTTATGAGACTGAATTAATTTTCACCCAGTTGGATATGATGGTTTCCAATGGCTATTCCAGTTGGTTCTGGGAAGACAGAGAAATAGGAGGATGGGCAAATGCTAATGAGATCGTTCAGGTTAGATCTGCTTATATGTCAGGGCCTATCCGTGCATGGAAAATGGTTACAGACAGTATGGAAAAAGCAAAGCTCTCTTTGTTAATTTCAGAAGGCAGAGCTTCAGAAACGGACTTTGGCCTAAAGCGATCTATTTCTCTTAAATTGCGTTTAGATGTGCTGAATGAGTTATACGACAGTCTTTTATATAAAAACCTCAGCGCAAGAGAGTTGTATTTTAGCTTTATTAACACTTATGAAAATTATGTTCAGGAGGCTTCCATTTTTGCCCACGAAGGCCGGCATAGTATTGAAAGCAGATATATTGGAAGGGAATACATGAATTGGAACAGTGAAAAAAGAGAATTGCACGCAAAATTTTCAGAAATAATTTTTTCACCGAAACCACGATTAGCACTTGCAAGTATGCTTGCTGTCATGGGAGATTCAGGTCATGGGAGGGCTAATGAGCGTATTGTAAATATATTGTTGGAATACATAGAGAACAATTCTGAGCAGATTCAGGGATTTGACTCAAATGAACCAGTGCTTGCTCAGATACTTTTATTATCAGATGAACAAATTAAGGATTGTTATAAAAAGACCGATCCATTATATTTGAATTTGAAAATCAATTAACCTGCTTATAAAAACAATATTTGTGAAAAAGATTCTACTATTTGTACTGATGGTTATACCTTTTGTGACATTTGCTCAAACTGAAAAAGTTAAAATTCACGGTACGGTAAGCGATTATGAAGGCCAGCCTATTGACAGCGCCAATGTAATACTTCCGGATAAAAGTTTTCGGGAACCGCTTCATCAAACTGTTTCAGATGAGAATGGTAACTATAGCGTGGAAGTTTCGAAAGGAAATTATTACGGTATGGCTGTGGTAAATATGAACCATTACGGGAAAACGCATCTTGAATACTGGGCATGGAATATTCCTGCACAGAATGACGTTGAGATCAATCCCCGTTATCATAAAATGGAGGTGTACGCGTTGAATGCATTCAGGCCACAAGGTGCATATCCTTCTTATTATATTTATTTCAGACCCATGAGTCTGAGCAAAGCGCAGGAACAGGAGAAAAAAGGGGGGAGTCCCGCAGATATTGCTCCGGATCTTGAAAAATCTGAAATAAATGTGGAAATTAACGGAGAAAATGTGGAAATTTTTTCTGTGCAGAAGGTAAAAGAATATAACGAGGATAAGAATGGGAATACGTATTACATGAGTGGGTATTTATTGCAGACCGCCTTGCCAGAGCGGTTCTTTGATGATGCACAGCGTTTCAGGGTGGTTTTAAAAGACAGGGAAACCGGAGACAAGGGAGAGGCCATCTACTTTCTTTTTAAAAACCACTATGAAACCTTATCCAATGATGGAAACTAAAAACAATAAATAAAACATGAGGTTCTATCTACGAGGAAAACTGGAATTGCTAAATTTTGCAGACAAAAATATCATAAATCGGAATTTTTGACTGAACTTTATACTATTGAATGAATCTACTAACCAATAAAAATTACAAACATGAAACAATTTGCATTACTTTTTGCCCTCGCTATTGTTACTTTTACGTTGCATGCCGAGGATGTTGAAAAAGAAAAACAAGCTATTAAACAAGTCATCCAGACTGCTTATGTGGATGGAATTCAGAATTTAGGCAGTATTGAGGAAATTGAAGCTGGTTTTCATCCTGGTTTCAACTTGTTGGGAATGAATCAGGACGACATGCTCACAAAACTTCCAATTTACAGCTGGCTGGAAAGTATAGAAAAACGCAAAGCCCAGAATCCGGAGGGTAGACCGGAAGATGAGAAAATCACCTGCAAGTATAATTCCATTGATGTGACAGGTAACGCAGCCATGGCAAAAATTGAGCTGTACCAGAAAGATAAAAAATTATTTACCGATTACCTGCAGCTTTACAAATTCGAAGAAGGCTGGAAAATCGTGAGCAAGATCTATCACAGGCATTAATGCTGAATTGCCGCGAATGCAAGAATAAAATTATTCC
>JAWLEB010000052.1:0-18217 GCA_041686375.1 Bacteroidales bacterium | reverse complement strand
TCAAATTTTGGGCGGATCTGCCAGACAAATTGAATATGCTGCTGAAATGGGATTTGAACATAATTTGGGATTAACATGTGACCCTGTGGGTGGATATGTGCAAATACCGTGTATTGAAAGAAATGCAGTGGCTGCAGGAAAAGCAATTGATTGTGCTGTGTATGCTTTATTCTCAGATGGAGGGCATAAAATTTCTTTTGATAAGGCTGTGGAAACAATGGCAGAGACGGGCAGGGATATACAGAGTGCATACAGGGAAACCGGAATGGGCGGATTGGCAAAAACCTGGAGACCTTTTGAATAGTTTATAGCTTAGCAAGTTTTTATAAATTTGTTTGTTGTATTTTTATTGTTTAGTTTGTTAGTATATGATGTTCATTATCCGGCTCATTAAATTTAACGATTTGTATAAAAAAGTATAATTTGATAATACTATGGCAAAAATATTAGCAATCGATGATGAAAAAGCCATCAGGGAAAGTTTAAAAGAAATTCTGGAGTATGAAAATCATGAGGTAGATCTTTCTTCTGATGGAGAGGGGGCCTTAGAAATTTTTAGAGAGAATAAATACGATGCGGTACTGCTCGATATCAAAATGCCTCAGATGGACGGGATAGAAGTACTGGAAAAAATTATTGGCATTTCTCCTGATGTCCCCGTAATAATGATTTCCGGGCATGGCACTATTGATACTGCTGTTGATTGTATAAAAAAGGGAGCATATGATTTTATAGAAAAGCCCCTGGATTTGAATCGTTTACTGGTAACTTTGAAAAATGCAATGGAAAGAAAGGATTTGGTTAAAGAAACCAAAATTCTCCGGCGCAAAGTTACCAAATCTTATGATATGATTGGGGAGTCGGAAGCTATAAAAGATGTACGGCAGATTATAGAAAAGGTAGCACCTACTGATGCACGTGTGCTTATTACCGGAGCCAATGGTACTGGTAAGGAACTGGTTGCAAGGTCGTTGCATGAAATGAGCGAGCGAAAAGATGAACCGTTTGTTGAGGTGAATTGTGCTGCTATACCTTCTGAACTAATAGAGAGTGAGCTGTTTGGACATGAAAAAGGTGCTTTTACTTCTGCTCATAAGCAAAGAAAAGGGAAATTTGAGCAGGCTGATGGTGGAACCATATTTCTTGATGAGATTGGTGATATGAGCCTTTCTGCTCAGTCGAAGGTACTTAAAGCACTGGAAGAAAAGAAAATTTCCAGAGTAGGAAGCGATACAGTAATTAATGTTGATGTTAGAATAATTGCTGCAACAAATAAAAATCTTAAAGAAGAAATTGAAAAGAAAAATTTCAGGGAAGACCTTTATCACAGGTTAAGCGTAATAATAATTCATGTTCCTCCTTTGAATGAAAGAAAAGAAGATATTCCTTTGTTAGCGGAATATTTTAACGAGTTAATATGTGCCGATTATGGAACTATCAAACGAGAAATCAAAGACGAGGCTCTTGAGGAACTTCAAAAAATCAACTGGACCGGTAATATCAGAGAATTCCGTAACGTCCTGGAACGTTTAATCATTCTTTGTCCTAAAGCAATAGGGAAAGATGATGTGATTAAATATGCGCAACCAATTTCTGGAAAAAGTTTTAATTAAAGGGTCTTGAGAAATAAGCACGGAGAAAAATTTATTTTATTGAAGAGATCTAATAATTTTATTTAGTTTTACATATAGTTAATAATTACTAAAAAAAATGGCTCACTGTTTTCTGATTAATGCTTGTCTCAGTGAAATATTCATTTTGGAATGATTGAAAAACAGATTGATAAAGGTTATTCTATTTTGGAACGTTTCATTTGAATTTCGAATATCAACCACAACAAGATGAATAAAAATTTTTTCATATTGTTTACCCTTCTTTTTATTTCCTCCATTCTTAATGCCCAGATTGAGCAAAGGGGTATCCCACTTACTTTACACAAAAAGAGCCTCGCTGAATATGAAATTCCGGAATACAACTTACCGGAGTTTGATATTGATAGTTTTCGCAATCAAATAGCCATATTCTCCAAAAAGAAGAAACTACAGTATGCTAAGGTTTTTGATGTGGATTTGAATATTAAGGATCTTGCGGAAAGTTATAGAGTCAATAACGGCACGCTTTATTTGTATTCGGTTCGCTCAACAGATGCATTTTCGTTGTTTCTTGGTTTTGATTCTTTTAAAGTTCCGCCGGGAGCCCGGTTATTTATTTATAATACTGATTATTCCCATGTTAAAGGAGCTATGACCCACGCCAATAACAGGCCTTCTGAAGTTCTGCCTGTTACTCCTGTTCAGGGTGAGAAAGTGACTATTGAGTATTTTGAGCCGGATCAGGCTTCATTTAAGGGAAAGTTAAAATTAGGAAAAATCGGGCACGATGTTTTGGATATCTTTAATGTGCTTTCAAAAGGTACAGCCGGAGTGGGGGATTCCGATACTTGTCATGTTAATATTAATTGTCCTGAAGGTGAAGACTGGCAGGAAGTAAAGAGAGCCATTACAAAAATTGTTACCGGTGGTGGATATCTCTGTTCTGGTGCTTTAGTGAACAATACCAACTATGACCGTCAGCCTTATCTGCTTACGGCAGACCACTGTATAGATGATTCTGCCGAAGCAGCTAACTCGATTTTTTATTTTAACTATGAAAGTCCGGAATGCGATACTTCATATATTGAGCTGGAGGATCAATCCATGTCAGGCGCTCAACTGATAAGCGCTGCGCCTGAAAGTAAACTGGATTTTTCTTTGCTTAAACTGGAATCGGATGTGCCTTCCAATTATAGACCCTATTTTGCCGGTTGGTCGATAGATACAACGAATGTGACTAATACAACTTGCATTCACCATCCTATGGGGGATGTAAAAAAAATAACAATAGATGAAGATGCTCCTGTAATTGGCAGTTTTGGAGATACTTACGAAGAAAATACGCACTGGCGCATTTTAGAATGGGATGTGGGAACAACTGAAGGTGGTTCTTCAGGATCGCCTTTATTTAATCAGAATAAACAAATAATCGGAAACTTAACAGGGGGAGAGGCAAGTTGTGAGTATAACTATAATGACTACTTTGCTATGTTCTCTTATTCATGGGATTTATTCGGACAAGAAGAATACCAGATGGAGTATTGGCTTGATCCTAATAATACGGGTTTTGATAACCTTGATGGCTATAAGCCTTATGATACTATACCTTCCAATGTAAGGGCTATTTATCAGGAAACATATGTTAACGTTAAGTGGAATTCAGTGATCGATAGCAGTGATATGGATTATTACGAGATTTTTCGTAATGGTGAGAAAATAGGTGAATTTAACGGTACTTCTTTTGATGATGTTGTACCGGTAAAGGATTCTCTCTATTTTTATCAGGTAAGGGGTATTTTAGACTCCGGGGATTCTACTGTGTTTTCAGACAGTGTGGGCATTTACCCAATTCAACCTCTTTCTGTTCCATACAGTTATTCTTTTGAAGACACACAATCACTGGAATCCGGTTGGTACGAGCAATCTTCGAGTCATGATACTTTCTGGAGTTCTGTATCTGATGACCCGGCTCCTTCCCCTGATGGGAATTATCATTATGCGTTTAATGCCGAAAAGGATATTTCTTCAAAACTTGTAACCCCTGGGTTTGATTTGGAGGAATCTGAATATTTCCTCTTAACATTTGAATACTATCTGGAAGAGTTCGAGAATAACATAGATGAATTAAGTATTTTAATACGCTACGCCGATTCTTTACCATGGAAACAAGTGGCTTCTTTTAATGAGGCAACATCAGACTGGGAAGCTGATACTTTGCTTCTTCCGCGTCCTTCTTATGGTTATAAGATAGCTTTTGAAGGTAATAGTAAAGGGGGCGGAGGAGTGTACCTCGATAATATTAATGTATTTTCTGACCCTGATGGCGTTGATTTTAATTTTAGCGCCAGTAGTTTTTCTCTTTGTGAAGGAGATAGTTTGGCTATTTCCATTGATACCAATGATGTTTTTGGCAGTTATACCTGGGATATGGGCTATGGAGCTGAACCTCGTTATGTTGAAGGATATGGTCCCCATCAAATAAAATATACTTATCCGGGCATTCGAACAGTAGAATTGCTGGTCGATGGTAAATATGAAATTGTTGAGAAAGATTTTATTGAGGTGGACTCAATTCCGCAACCAGAAATATCCAGGAATGAAGACTCCATTATTTCTAACTACGAGGAGGGGAATCAATGGTACAGGAATGATGAAAGGATTCCCGGTGCAACATCAAAAGTCTATATTGTACAGGATACTGGAACATACAAGGTTAAGGTTACAAATCAGAATGGGTGCTCCAATTTTTCAAATGAAATAGATGTTTTACAAGTTGGCTTATCTGAGCAGAACGACGGAGATAAGCCCTTCAAAATTTATCCTAATCCTGCACGTAATATACTCATTCTGGAATTTACTTCTGATGCGTCAGCAGTTGAAGCAGATGAATTCAGCATTTTTGATGTTACAGGGAAAAAAATAAAAAGCAGGATGCTGTCAGGAGAACCTAGATATGAGATATCTCTTGAAGTTTTTGATACGGGGATCTTTTTCCTGAGGGTAGATATGGAAACGGGTGATTCATATACCAAACGATTCATAAAAAAATAAAAAGAGACCCTCACGTTTCCATGGGGCCTCTTCAATCTGTTTATAATTACCTTACAGCTATTTCACAGCATCGATTGCTTTTTTCAATGCATTTTCCAGAATTTCCTTGTCTGGTGACTTGATGAAATTCTTTTCCATCATCATGTCAATTGTTTGCCTTGTCAATCCAATGTCTTCAAGAGTCCTGTTGTAGATGGTATCCCAGTCTGATTCAACCCTTGCCACACCGTCTTTTATTGCTTGCATAGCAACATCTGCAGCTTCATAGGCGAACATATCTGTTTCATCCATTTTTGGCATGATGTAATCGGGATGTATACCTTTTTTCTCTGCATAGTTAGCCATAGAATAGGAAGCAGCAACTGCCATATTATCTGTAACACTTTTAGCTCTCACAAGCAATGCGCCTTTAAGGATTCCCGGGAAGCCCAGAGAGTTGTTAACCTGATTGGCGAAGTCACCTCTTCCTGTTGCTGTAATATATGCTCCGGCCTCTTTGGCAGCGTATGGATAAATTTCAGGAACAGGATTTGCACATGCAAACACAATCGGTTTGGTTCCCATCTTCTTAATCCATTCTGGTTTTACTACATCCGGCCCTGGCTTGCTAAGTGCTATTAATACATCAGCACCTTGCATAGCTTTTTCGATATCCGTTATTTTGTCCGGATTGGTTTGCTCGCATAATTCCCATTTTCGATAAAAACGCTTATCAGCTTTTATGTCGTCTCTTCCTTTGTGTAAAGCACCTTTGGAATCGAACAGTATCATTTTTTCTGGATCGCCACCGGCCTGTATCAGGAGTCTTGCAATAGTAGCATTGGAAGCACCTGCTCCCCAAAGTACAATGCGAATGTTTTTCATGTCTTTTTCCACGATACGCAGTGCATTAATCAATCCGGCTACTGTCACTGCACCGGTTCCTTGTGCATCGTCATGCCAAACCGGAATGTCGCATTCTTCACGAAGGGTGTCAAGCACCTTGTAGCAATTTGGCTGGGAAATGTCTTCTAAATTTATGGCACCAAAACTCGGTTCTGCCATCTTAACAAAGTCAATGATTTTATCCGGGTCATGCTCCCCTTTCTTGTTATAGCTGTTCACACATAATGCCACTGCATCAATGCCGGCAAGGTATTTCATTAAATAGGCTTTACCTTCCATCACTCCTAAACCTCCTGGCGGTGTGACATCACCGTCTCCTAGCACGCGTGTGGAGTCAGAAACAACAGCAACCATATTCCCCCTGTTAGAGAGGTCAAAAGAGCTGACATTATCATCACGGATGGAAGTTGAAATTTTACTTACACCGGGCGTATACCAGACATTGAACCAGTTAAATCCGTAAACCCCTGCTTTAGGGAGCGTTTGTATTTTTCCGCCATAAAATTTATGCGCATGATAAGCCAGTTCTTTTAAAAAGATTGTTTTGGCTTTTGATAATTGTTCCTGCGAAAAATCATCGGGAAAAATTTCATTGAGATTTGATAGGGAAAGATCAATTTTTGCCATGGGCACCTCCTTTTTGATTTATGGTAGTGTAACTAACAAATTTACAAAATAGTAACTATTCTCCTACTATAAATATAACATAATCTTCTCTGAATATTATGCTGTTAAACATATTAAGCTGTAAGCGTAACTATTATGTTGCGAATATTTCTGGGTCCATCAAATTCACATACAAATATATTTTGCCATGTTGATAAACCCAGTTTGCCGTTGATAATGGGAATTGTTTCCCCGGGGCCTACCAACCCTGCCTTTAGATGTGCATCTCCATTATTATCCTGCGCATCATGTTGCCATGCACCATGGGGTATAAGCTTTTTCAGAAGATTAACTACATCATTCTGTACGGACTGGTCCCAACTTTCCTGAATCATGATGGCTGCCGTAGCTCCCTGGACGTAAATTGACGCTGTTCCTTCTTTTATTTTACTTTTACTAACTATCTTTTCTACCTGACGGGTAATATCATATAATCCATTATAAGCATCCGTGCTTATCTTTATTATTTCTTGCATATCTTATATTTTATAAGTTTAGTTGATAAAATATAATTCGAAAATTTTACAAAATCAAATCCAATGTGATAGTGAGATCATTGCTTCCATTATTTTTATTCCGCCACGGTGACCTTTTTTACCGTCAGGGGCCGGTTAGATTTTTTTTATGTGGCAGACAACTTAGCGAAGCTTTTCCTTCTTAGTTTTACTAGGGAGAAAGAGCAGTTCTTAAAAAATCCAGAGAGCGGCTTCCCAAAATAGCTCCAGTGCATTAAAAACCCTGAAGCGGTGTACTCTTTTCCTAATTTTTTTTCTCTCCAGAGAGAAATGGACTACTGCAAAAGCCGTATCCCGAATCTCCTTGTAATACCGGCAGAAAAGGAAAACCTAAGAGAAAAACACGTGTTTTTTTACTATGCCTAACGCATTATCAGACAAGCCGTTAAAGTGTTTATGTATAGGAGAGTCCTCCTAAAAGCGGGCTTTTTTCAACTGGAGATACTTTCCAATAGCTTCAGCTATTTGCCTTTCCGCCTAATAAAATTTTGCAATGATTTTGAAAGCGATAAATAATCCGCGGCAATCCGATAAATCCGAGTCATTCGCGTTCTGTAACTATTGGAACGCAGATGACGCGGATTGCAACTGATTAACACGGATAAAACAATAAAATAAAAAAACAATAATTTGTAATATAAAGACCTGTTAAGAAGATGATTGTTCGGTCGATGTATATATGGGTTATAAATTTTTGAAATAATAATTCCATCCATACTTTTTTGATTTTTTTGATTAACACGGTTCAATTATGGTGTTTGAATATTTCAACTCTTTAAAAGTTTTTCTATTTTCGCAAATTCGGAATCTTGTTCATCTAAACAAATTGAATTATGGAATACAGCTTTTATGAAATAGAAAAGAAATGGCGAGAATATTGGGATCAGGAAGAAATTTATAAAGTTGATATTGATCACTCCAAGCCAAAGTATTATGTATTGGATATGTTTCCTTATCCATCTGGTGCAGGATTGCACGTGGGACATCCGCTTGGGTATATAGCTTCAGATATTTATTCGCGATATAAAAGAATGCAGGGGTATAATGTACTGCATCCAATGGGATATGATGCTTTCGGGTTGCCTGCCGAACAATATGCGATACAAACTGGTCAGCCTCCTGCAAAAACTACTGATCAGAACATCAAACGATACAGAGCGCAGTTGCAAAAGATCGGCTTTTCATATGACTGGAGCCGGGAATTGCGCACCTGCGAACCGCAATATTATAAATGGACTCAATGGGCTTTTCTGGAGATGTTCGAACATTGGTACAACCATAAAACGAACAAAGCTGAACCCATTGATGAATTAATAGAATTATTCAACAAAGAAGGGAATAAAAACATAGATGCTTCTTGTAATGAGACTCCTCAATTCACGGCTGATGAGTGGAAAAATATGTCAGAGAAGGAACAACAGCAAATTCTTTTGAATTATCGCATTGCTTATCTTGCAGATACATTAGTGAACTGGTGTCCGGCTTTGGGTACTGTGCTGGCTAATGATGAGGTTAAGGAAGGACTTTCTGTACGGGGCGGTCATCCTGTTGTCCAGAAGAAAATGAAGCAATGGTCTCTTAGGGTTACAGCATACGCGGAGCGGCTGCTGGAAGGCCTGAATGATCTTGACTGGTCGGATTCACTTAAAGAAATTCAGCGAAACTGGATAGGGCGATCTGAAGGTGCTGAAATTCTTTTTCCTGTTAAAGATTCAGAGAAAAAGATAAATGTATTTACCACTCGGCCGGATACACTTTTTGGCGTTACCTTTATGGTTCTGGCACCTGAAAGTGAGCTGGTAGATGAGCTTACTCCTGATTCTCATAAAGAGAAAGTTTATAAATATATTGAAAAAGCCAAAATGCGCTCCGAGAGAGAACGTATTTCCGATACAAAATCAGTATCCGGTGAATTTACCGGTAATTATGCTGTACACCCATTTAGTGGTGAAGTTCTGCCCATATGGGTGAGCGATTATGTGTTGATAGGCTATGGCACAGGAGCCATTATGGCAGTACCTGCGCACGATGAACGTGATCATAAATTTGCTAAACATTTTGATATACCTATAATTCCTGTCATTGAAGGGGGCGATACAGATACAGAAGCGTATGATTCGCAGGAAGGGAAGGTGATTAATTCGCAATTTATTAATGGCCTCAAGGCGAAAGATGCCATACCTAAAATAATAGAAGAACTTGAAAAGGGCGGGATGGGAAGTAAGAAAGTCAATTACCGTTTGCGGGATGCCATTTTTAGCAGGCAACGTTACTGGGGAGAACCTTTCCCCATTTATTATGTTGACGGAATGCCTTATCCATTGGACAAAAGTAAGTTGCCCCTCGAACTGCCTGCAGTGGATAATTTTAAACCTACAGAAGATGGTAAACCCCCATTGGCAAGGGCTGAAAACTGGACAACAGAAGAAGATCACCCGCTTGAGTTGAGCACGATGCCGGGCTTTGCAGGTTCTTCAGCGTATTATCTCAGGTTTATGGACCCTCATAATGATGAGGCGCTGGTTTCTGAGGAAGCAAATAAATACTGGAAGAGTGTTGATTTCTACATTGGTGGTATTGAACATGCTACAGGTCACCTTATATATTCACGTTTCTGGAATAAATTTCTTTACGACATAGGATGGGTGATTGATCCGGAACCTTTTAAAAAACTGGTTAACCAGGGAATGATTCAGGGTCGCTCAAACTTTGTATACCGGATTAAAGGAACCAACAAGTTTGTTTCATACAACCTGAAAGATGATTATGATGTTCAGCCGTTGCATGTTGATGTAAATATCGTGGATAACGACGTATTAGATATTGAGGCTTTCAGAAAGTGGAATCCTGATTTTAAAGATGCAGAGTTTATTCTGGAAGATGGGAAATATGTTTGTGGCGTAGCAGTGGAGAAGATGTCCAAGTCGCTGTATAATGTTGTCAATCCCGATGATATTATTGAAAAGTACGGCGCTGACACACTCCGGATGTATGAAATGTTCCTCGGGCCTATAGAAATGTCAAAACCGTGGGATACCAATGGTATTGATGGGATATATAAGTTTCTCAGAAAATTCTGGCGAATGTTTCATGATCAGAATGGAACGTTTGTCCTGAAAGATGAAAAGCCTTATGAAAAGGAACTTAAGATACTTCATAAAACTATTAAGAAGGTTAAGGAAGATATTGAGAATCTTTCTTTCAACACAGCCATCAGTGCGATGATGATTGCTGTAAATGATTTATCTGCTGTCAATTGCAATAAGCGTGAAGTTCTGGAGCAATTGATTTTGCTTATAGCGCCCTTTGCTCCGCATGTGGCTGAGGAATTGTGGCATCGTGCTGGCCACAGGGCATCTGTAGTGGTACAAGATTTTCCGCAGTACAAAGAGGAATACTTGAAAGAATCTACCATATCCTACCCGGTATCTTTTAACGGTAAGGTTCGATATGAGCTGACATTGCCAGTGGATGTGACGAAAGATGAAGTTGAAGAGATTGTTAAAAATCACGAAAAATCACAAAAATGGCTGAAAGGGCAGGGGCCTGAAAAGATCATTTTTGTGCCAAATAAGATTATTAATGTGGTGGTCTAAAATTCGATTACCTAAAATAAACTTTGAGAACGTTTTCACTGAGGTTAAAACTTATGGAACAGTTACGATAGGTTTATTTCTGACAGCAATCGGATGGACGGTTTTTCTTATTCCTGCGGAAATAACGGGAGGAGGAATTACTGGTGTTTCTTCCCTCTTGTATTATGCTTTTGAATTTAGAGTGGGTATTTCCTATCTGATAATAAATTCATTTCTTATATTTCTTGGAATCAAAGTTTTAGGCAAGAGCTTTGGTGTTAAAACAATATTTGCTACTGTGGTTTTGTCCCTTTTCCTGTCCCTATTTGAAGGAATTATTACAGAACCGATTGTTGATGAAAACTTTATGTCCGCTGTAGTTGGCGGTATTCTTGCCGGAGCAGGTGTTGGAATGACTATCTCACAGGGTGGAAGTACTGGAGGTACCGATATTATTGCCATGATAATTAATAAATACAAAAACATAAGCCCGGGTAAAGTTCTGCTCTATCTTGATATCATCATTATTACTTCATCTTACTTCATTTTTAATTCCATTGAGAAGATTGTATATGGGTATGTGACCATGGCTGTTGCTGCTTATTCTATAGATATGGTGATTACCGGTGCAAAGCGAACTGTACAGATGTTTATCCTGTCTCAGAAATATGAAATTATTGCCAACAGGGTAGGTACTGAACTCCGGCGGGGAATAACCATTCTGAATGGAAAAGGCTGGTATACACAGCAGGATGCCAAAGTCCTGATGATATTGGTCAGAAAAAGTGAAGCCAATTATATTCTACGTATTATCAAAGAGACAGATCCTGACGCTTTTATCTCCATGGGAAATGTTATGGGGGTCTACGGTTCAGGCTTCGAACCGATTAAAGGATAGAGATGGTCGAGTGTTTAATTTTCTGTATAATGGAATCCCCCTTTAAAGCATGCCACAGATAAAATCCCTTATAACGTGGAAGTGAGTTACCAATACAAAATATTTTTTATTTCATCCTTACGCCTGTTGTCAGTGTTAATTTTTAACCTGAAGATGAAACTTTTTTCGCTGAAAACAAGTATATTTGTCGGAAAACAAAAGAGAGTTCCATGGCAAGAAAGAAAGTGTTCAGCATAGGAGTTTTGATATTGATAGTGCCTTTATTTATTTTGATATTCAAGGATAATTCAGCAAAAACTCCTTCAGATAATGTTTTTAAAACGGATATTAATGAGCACATTCTTTGCCGGAATCCGGAAAAGAAATTTGAAATCATTGTTGATTCTTTTGATATAGCCAGTGAAAGGATAAGAAGAAACCAGAATTTGGCAAATATCCTGAAACAGTATGACTTTGGCGATCACAGCGTTTACGATATCCTGCAGCAAATAGATAAAGTTTTTGATGTAACGAAATTCAAATCAGGCAATCCGTATCATGTTTTTTATGATAAGTATGATACTACAGGTACTGTAAGTTATCTTGTATATGAACATGAACCCACTTCTTATCTGAAATTGTCGTTTGGGGAGAAAATTACTGCAAGGAAGCTTGAGAAAGAAACCCGCGTTGAGAGGAAAACCCGTTCAGCTACAATCCGCTCTAGTTTATGGAATACTATGAAGGATAATGAATTAAACCCATTACTGGCTGTTGAATTATCAGAGATATATGCATGGACAATTGACTTTTTTGGTTTGAATACAGGCGATGCCTTTAAGGTTATTTATGAAGAAGAATATGTTGACAGTACTTCCATCGGTATAAAAAACATTGTAGCTGCCTATTTTGAGCATAAACAGGATACTTTCTATGCCATTCCTTTTGAACAGGATAGTGCGTTAACTTACTATGACCGTGAAGGGAAGAGTCTTCAGAGAGAGTTTTTAAAAGCGCCACTGAAATTTTCGAGAATCAGCTCCGGGTATTCCCAGAGCCGTATGCATCCCATTTTAAAAAGACGGAGGCCGCACAGGGGAGTTGATTATGCAGCGCCTGCAGGCACACCCATACACGCTATTGGCGATGGAGTGGTTATTGATAAAGGATACACAAAAGCCGCCGGTTATTATATCAAAATAAGGCACAATAGTATTTACACAACAGGTTATAATCATCTTTCGGGATATGCAAAAGGAATGCAAAAAGGCAGCAAAGTAAAACAAGGTGATGTGATAGGATATGTCGGCGCTACCGGTTATGCCACCGGCCCACACCTGGATTTTCGTTTCCGGAAGAACGGGCAATTGGTCGATCCCCTTAAAATAGAAGCGCCACCGGTTAAACCTGTCGAAGAGGAAAACCTCGAAGCCTTTGGACAAGCTAAAGAAAAATGGCTCAAAGAGCTTCACAATTAGTGATTTTAATTTTTTTAGATTTTTCGTTTTATTGTTTTCTGCATGGATTTTACTGCAGTAGGATAGTTTTAAATGCCGGATGGATGTTAGATAATAGATGTAGGTAGATGGTTGTGACTTTTTTTTCTGGAACATGACTGGTTTTGTATGTAGATAAGCGCTGCGGGGTATATCTACATGATTTGCCACAAAAGCCGCTAAAGCCCTTTTTAGATCAGGCTCATAAATGAATTGATTAATATTTCGAAAATTGAATCCCATCAGATGGAGGTAATGAAAGAAGAAATCGTTGTTAATGATATCCTTGACAATAAATACCATTTTTTCAGCGAAGAAGCAAAAGAATTATCATAACCGATCCCAATAAATTAGATCAGATACTGACTAATCTAATCAATAATGCCATTAAATTTACTGATCAGGGAACAGTAGAATTTGGTTACAGCTTCCAAAACAATGAAATAAGGTTTTATGTTTCAGATATGGGTATTGGCATTGAAGACAATTTAAAAGAAAAAATTTCCGAAAGGTTCAGGCAGGAGGAATTGACTATAGCCAGAAAATATGAAGGAGTCGGACTTGGACTAAGTATTTCAAAAGCTTATGTTGAAATGCTGGGAGGTGAGATATGGCTTGAATCTGAAAAGAATAAAGGAACCACATTCTATTTTACTATTCCCGTAGAAAAAAAAAGAAAGAAAAAAATCACTTAAAAATAAATATGAGAATTTCTCTTCCAATATAACCGTACTTGTGGCCGAAGATGACCTGGTAAGCTATACCTTGATTAAAGAAATTATTGCCGGAGAAGATATATCCTTTATTCATGCCGAAAATGGGATGGAAGCTATTGGAAAAACAGAGAATAATCCTCATATTGACTTGGTGTTGATGGATATTAAAATGCCTGAAATGGATTGATATCAAGCTACACAAATTATTAAAGAGCAATTTCCACATTTATCGGTAATCGCTCAAACTGCTTTTGCCTCTAAAAATGACAGAGAAAGGCTTTAAGTGCTGGTTGCGACGAGTATGTCTCCAAACCAATCAGTGAAAAAACATTGTTGAGGTTAATTAATCAATATAGTAAGAAAGAAGGATGATAGAGTTGAAATGATATATGGCTTTATTGTTAAATTGTTCTATTTTTTATATGATAAAAAGAGGTTTTGAGTATAAGATATTGAATTACAGTTGTTAAACTATTGTCTAATCATTGAATATCATAAATTTTATGAAACAAATGAAAACAGAATTCGTTTACTTTTTCAGTAATATTGAAACAGGAGAACAAAATGAACAATAAAGCAAATAATGATTCTTACCTTCCCAAATGTCCAACAGGAATTAAGGGCCTGGACGAGCTAACAAAAGGAGGTATTCCCTACCAAAGAACCACGCTGGTAGCAGGAGGTCCGGGCTGTGGAAAGACTGTTTTTAGTATGGAATTCCTGGTTATGGGTATTGTTGAATTCGATGAACCGGCTGTTTTTCTATCCTTTGAAGAAGATTTAGACAACCTGGTAACGAATTTTAACTCTATGGATTTTGATTTAAAATCCCATATAGATAATGGTAAATTATATATTGACCATATAGATACAACAAACGCAGAAGTGACCGAAACCGGCGATTTTTCACTGGATCCTATTTTTCTCCGCCTGGAATATGCTATTCAGCAAACAGGAGCAAAACGAGTAGTTATTGACACCATTGAAACCATCTTTTCCAGCTTATCCAATGCAAGAACATTACGAATAGAGATTAAAAGGCTGTTTAAATGGTTGCAAGATAAAAAAATAACAGCCATAGTCACCGGAGAACAAGGATCAAATTCTATAACCCGGCAGGGGCTGGAAGAATATGTCTCCGATTGTGTTATCCTGCTTGATCATCGTGTGGTTGATCAAATATCAAAGCGAAGGCTGCGCGTTGTGAAATACCGTGGTACAGCTCACGTTGCAGATGAGAGTCCATTCATTATAGATTACGATGGCATAAAGGTGATTCCTGTAACCTCATTGAAACTGGAGCATACAGCATTGAAAGAAAGGGTTTCCACCGGCATACCGGACCTGGATAATATGATGGACAATAAGGGTTTTTACAGGGCTTCCAGCATCTTAATTTCCGGTACCTCCGGAACCGGCAAATCAAGCATGGCGTCACTTTTTGCCAATTCTGCCTGTACTAACGGAGAAAAGTGCCTCTATTTTTCTTTTGAAGAGTCAGTAGATCAAATATGCAGGAATATGGGTTCAATTGGCATGGATTTACGTCAACACATTAACAACGAGCTGTTACATGTCATTTCAGAAAGAACCTCCACGCTTGGTCTGGAAGAACACCTGTCAAAGATCCTTCAGATGATAAAAAAAGTAAAGCCTGATGTATTAGTTATGGATCCCATAAGCAATTTCTTTACTGTAGGAAAGGGGATAGAGATTAAGGCGATGCTGACACGTCTGCTGGATTACCTGAAAGAAAAGGAAATAACCGGGTATTTTACAAACCTGTCAGATCCAGATATAAGCACAGAGCAGACCAATACAGCCATCTCTTCCATCATGGATACCTGGCTGATACTTCATGATCATTTTTATAAAAACGAAAAAAGAAGATTGTTCTATTTGTTAAAAGCAAGGGGTATGAAACATGCCCAGGAAATTAAAGAAATGGTAATAAACGATAACGGCATACAATTAAAAGACCCGGATTTTGAAGTAGATATGGAAAAAAAATAAACAGATAATATTGTTATGGGTGCAACAAACACTAGCAATGAAACAAATATGGATTCTGAAAAAATAATTCTAAAACTATAT
This sequence comes from Bacteroidales bacterium, assembly GCA_041686375.1. Classification (GTDB taxonomy): domain Bacteria; phylum Bacteroidota; class Bacteroidia; order Bacteroidales; family UBA12077; genus JAGXLC01. Next base: position 2,750 of record JAWLEB010000052.1, on the reverse strand, counting down.
GTGGTGGGTATAACAACGAAAGCACAACAAACCTATCATAAACTGGAACAAATCTGTGAACAGCATTTTCCGGGAAAATATGAAATAGAGATTGTTGACCTGAAGGAAAATCCCAAATTGGCAGCTGAAGAACAGATATTTGCTGTCCCCACCGTTGTAAAAAAACTTCCGCCTCCTATGCGCAAAGTGATCGGAGATATGTCTGACGATGAAAAGGTACTGATTGGGCTCGATTTGTCATCATTATAATAAATATGAACTATGGATAAACCCGGGGAAAAACCAGAAACTGAAACCAACGGCCTGGCCTACCTGAAGCTCATTGAAGACAGCCCTGACGGTTTTATCGTTTTGGATGCTAAAGGCAAAGGCCTATATGCCAATCCTATGGCATGTAAGATGCTTATGCGTGAACTTACCGAAATTATTGGAAAGGAAATAGGATTACCCATTATCGATAAAGAGAATACAGAACTGGAACTTCCCGGACCGAATGGTTCCCTGCACACTGTGGAAATACGTGTTGTTGAAACAATTTGGGGGAATAAGAAGGCCTACCTGTGTAACCTGCGGGACATTACAAAACGAAAAGCCATGGAAAATGAACTGAAACAGCATGAGAAATTGCTCGAACAAACCGGTGAAATGGCAAAAGTAGGTGGTTGGGAGATCAATCTGGATGATAACACGGTGTATTGGTCAAAAGTGACCAAAAAGATACATGAAGTACCCGAAGATTATAAACCTACAGTGGATGAAGCCATCGAATTTTTTCCGGGAGAAAGCAAAAAGAAAATCCGGGAAGCCGTGAACCAGGCCATCAATGAAGGGAAACCTTATGATCTTGTCTTAGAGTTTATTACAGCGAAAGGAAAACGTCTCTGGGTTCACGCTATAGGAGAACCGGAAATGTTTAAGGGCAAATGCATCTGGGCTTCCGGTGTTTTCCAGGATATAACAGAACAGAAAGAGGCCGAAATTGAATTGCAAAAAAGTGATGAACGTTTTCGTGTAGCTTTAAGCGATAGTTCCATCATCGTTTGGCAACAGGATAAAAATTTAAGGTACACCTGGATATATAATGCCCATAAGCATTTTAACGAAGAAGAGATTATCGGAAAAACAGACGAAGAATTGCTGACGAATCTGGACGAGGTAAAACAGCTAATCAATTTAAAACAACAGGTCATAGAAACAGGTAAAAAAGCCAAAGACGAGGTAAAAACCTCAATCAATAACAAACCTTACTATTACAGGTTAAACGTTGAACCTTTCAAAAATGAACTGGGAGAAATTGTTGGAGTAACCTGTGTTTCCATTGATATAACGGAGTTGAAAATTGCATACAGGAATCTGGAAGAGGCAAAGGAAAGAGCAGAAGAGAGCGACAGGCTTAAATCCGCTTTCCTGGCCAATATGAGCCATGAAATACGTACACCTATGAATGGAATCATGGGATTTGCGAAATTACTAAAAAAACCGGAACTTATAGGGGAGAAACACAATGAATTTATTGACATTATCCAGGAAAGCGGCAAGCGAATGTTGAATATAATCGATGAGTTGATCGATATTGCAAAGATCGAAGCGGGACAAATTGAGATATTCAGGGAGGAAGTAAACCTGAATATGTTAATTGATGAACTTTACACTTTTTTTAGTTATGAAACAAAGCAAAAAGGACTCCAGCTGGAATCTTATAAAGAATTCCCCGATTGGAAAAGCCCTATTTGCACTGATTATACCAAATTAAACCAGGTTCTCAGTAACCTGTTGAAGAATGCGATAAAGTATACAAATGAAGGTAAAATAACTTTTGGCTATACAAAGAAAGACGATATCATAACATTCTTTGTGGAAGATACAGGAATAGGGATATCCACTGACCAAAAAGAAAATATATTTGAGCGTTTTCGACAGGAGGATATGACAATCAGGCGGCAATACGAAGGGGCCGGACTGGGATTAAGCATTTCCAAGGCCTATGTAGAGATGTTGGGAGGTAAAATGTGGCTTGAATCCGAGAAGGAAAAAGGGAGCGCTTTTTACTTTACTATCCCTTATAAATTGCCTGAAGAAAAAGAAATAGACTTAACACCTGGCGCGGAGACTACTGACAAACAACTTTCCAGTGATCTTACCATGCTGGTTGCAGAGGATGATGAAACCAGTTATCTGCTCTTAAAGGAAATGATGATGGAAGATACCAACATCCAATTTATTCAGGCAGTAAATGGGAAAGAAGCCATAGATGAAGTTAAAAATAATTCAAACATCGATATTGTTTTAATGGATATAAAAATGCCGGAAATGGATGGTTATGAGGCTACGCGTATATTAAAAAAAGAATACCCGGATCTGCCCATTATAGCACAAACTGCATTTGCTTCTAAAAAAGACAGGGAGAAAGCATTCGATGCTGGTTGTGATGAATATATTTCAAAACCTATAAAGGAAAAAGAATTCTTCAAAATTTTAAATAAATTGCTGAAAACCAAAAAATAGCTTAATAATTGGAATTCATTAATTGTTCGTGGCTGATAATGCACTGCAGGCAACATGTCATACACCATGCGGGTGAGCTTCCAGCGTCTAAGGTAGTCGGCTTTAGCAAAATTTGTAACGGGGGATAAGAACGCGTCTCCGAAAACCCCGCACGGTGCATATGTGTGCCGAGAAGCAGAACATCGGCAAGATAACAGTTCTGCATGCTGTAATTAAGATGGTGGAATCGACCCACCGGAGTCGTC
>JAWLEB010000051.1:0-18446 GCA_041686375.1 Bacteroidales bacterium | reverse complement strand
TTCAATAATGCAAATAAAACTTCAAATATTTTCGAAAATATTATTAACAAATTTATACTGGATGAAATATTAAATTTTTTCCATTTTCACACAGTCTCTGAATCATGGTGCTGTACTCATAGAGTGTAGCAACTGCCGTTAGTTTGGCAGCATAAGAATCCGAAATCTGCCATACCCCCCCCCGGCCCGTTCACGGGCTTCAAATCAATAACGGAGTCTAATTTTCATAATTGTAAGAAAAATTGTATATTTATATTAGGTGGAAATGATTATTTTAACCTGTATTGAATAATGCCGGTTAAAAAGTTTTTTCTTCTAATTGTTGTCTGTAGAATCTTAATCAACTTAAAACATTCTGATGAAGGTTTCATTGATAACATTAAGGCCAAAATACAGTTCTTATGGGCTGTTTAGTATTGCCCCGCTTGGCATTCTGTATCTGGGAACAATCTTAAAGAACGAAGGCCATGAAGTGTTTATCTATGATGAAGAAAGGAGTCATATATATAAATCTGGTGAACGAATAAACCCGGAAATTTTAGATTCTGATTTTGTTGGGATTTCAGTTATTTCACCTACGGCAGATAAAGCTATTGATTTGCTCAGGAGGATTAAATTTCAGGGTCCGGATATTAGAACTGCTGTAGGCGGGCCTCATCTGTTAGGGGCTGAACAAGCCCGTAAGTTTGCTAACTATGCTGATGTAGTAGTGCAAAAAGAGGCTGAAAATGTCATTGAAGATGTGGTTACAGGAAAATACCAGGGAATTATTCAGGGAAGTGTAGTTGAAAGCCTTGATAATCTTCCGATTCCTGATTTTAGCCTTTTAAAGTATACGAAAAGAAAATTTCTAGATTTTTTTAAGCTAACACCCATCTCAACAACCCGTGGTTGTCCCAGAAATTGTGAATTTTGCACAGTTAGTAACATTCATGGAAAAATCGTACGCCGAAGGTCGATAGACTTGGTTATCGAGGAAATGAAGCAACGATTGGACGAGAGATACAAAAGAATTTTCTTTGTGGATGATAACTTTTCTGTTCAGCCTTCAAAACGCTTTCCCCTGCTTGAGGCCATGATTGACGAAAAAGAAAAAGGTAAATGGTTTGAGAGTATCATTGTACAAGATGAAGTACCTGCGATCCTGAAGGGTGGAGATTCTTATGTTAAACTTATGAAAAGAGCGGGAATTAAAACCATTATGCTGGGTGTTGAAAGTTTTGATGATGAACAATTAAAAGCACTTCATAAGAGCCATAAACATAGTGATTCAGAAAAGGTTATAAGGTTGCTGAAGAAGCATGGTATTATTATTTATGCTTTTGGTATGGCAAGGCCCGAGTCAGATGATGAGAAATCGATCGAAACGCAGTTTAAGAAGTTAAAGAAGGTGGGTGTGACATATGCAGATATGACGATTGAAACGCCGGTACCTGGCACTGCTTATTGGGAAAAATGGAAATCAAAACTTATTGCTACTAAAAGTGGTGAGCCTGACTGGGATAAATGGACGTTTCTGTCAGCCGTGATACCACCCAAATATATTAATCCGAAAAATTTTGAGAAAACTGTCAGCAAAAATATGCAAACCTTTTATTCCATCCCGAGGGCTTTAAAAAATCTTTTTAAAGGAAAAATTCGTAAAGCATTAACAATTTTTTATGTTTGGTATATTTCCGGCCGAATGTATGGTTGAGAGGACATAACTAATGGCATTTTATGTTTTATCGCCTGTTTTTGAATTCATGATACAAATTGATCTGCATAATTATTGTTAATTTAGGGCAATTTTTCCGAATAGTTCACAACTAAATGGGATGTTGGCTTCTAAATTTATACATAGAAACAATAACTATAAAATGTCAAAACGTATGATAAGTATTGTATCTGTTTTCTAATGCTTGCAGAACTTGTAAATTAGTAGAAACTTATACTTTTGATATCCACTTAAACGAACCTATCAATGGTGAAATACCCTATACTGCAAAAGAAAAGATGAAGACTGATATTGAATTTATTATGTTATTTTTTTCATTTTATTATGTTTGTTTTTAAATATTTAATTATTAGTGTTTTATCCTGTAGGGGGTGATTGATTGCTTAGAGACAGAGACTAAAGATGAGAGCTATATTTATTCAGATATTACTAATTTATCTAGCAGGAATTTCCGGACTTTATAAGGCTGTTCCTTTGGGTTTCGCAATAGGTGCTTCACCCTATATAACTGCTGTATTTGCTGCTTTGGGTTCACTTACTGCCGTTTTTGTTTTGTTTTTTTCAGGCACTGCTCTTAAGGCTTGGATACTACGTATTTACGGTAAAAAGAAAATTGCCAAGACAAAAAGCCGGTTTACAAGAATCATGGACCGATATGGAGTGATTGGGTTGGGCTTATTTGCTACAGGTCTCATCGGACCTATTTTGACCGTTATACTGGGGATATTATTTGTCAAAGAATCAAAGCGCCTGATGATTTTCCTTTGCATAGGGATCATTCTGTGGTCTGTTGCTCTTACCCTTGTTGGCGCTCTTAGCATGGATATTCTGATTCGATTTCTATAACCTGAATCTTCACGGGACGTTGCTCCATGAATTGCTATTAAGTCTTTCAGCCTTTTGATAGTGATTTCAATAGACGTAATGAAATCAAATTAAACTCAGACCTGACAAGGTTTCAAAATCTAGCAGGTCTGATTCAGGTCTGAATCCAATGACTTACCGGGTTAATCTCTTATACTTAATTCGTTTCGGGATAATCTCTCCACCTGACCGTTTCCTAAGATTCTCCTCGTACTCACTGAAGGAGCCTTCAAAAAAGTATGTGGAAGAATTGCCTTCGAAAGCCAATATATGGGTACATATCCTATCCAAAAACCAGCGGTCGTGGGAAATAATCACAGCACAACCGGCAAAGTTTTCAATCCCTTCCTCCAATGCTCTTAATGTATTCACGTCAATATCATTGGTTGGTTCATCCAGGAGTAGTACATTGGCTTCTGTCTTTAGAGTCATTGCCAGGTGAAGCCTGTTCCGCTCTCCGCCTGAAAGTACACCGACTTTCTTTTGCTGGTCAGCACCGCTGAAATTAAACCGGCTGACGTATGCCCTGGCATTTATAGAGGTGCTTCCTAGTTCAATCACATCATTGCCGTCGCTTATGACCTCATAAACCGTTTTCTCCGGGTCAATATCCGCATGTACCTGATCTACATAACCCAGCTTTACCGTATCACCGATTTGCAGTTCACCTGCATCGGGTGTTTCCTCTCCCATAATCATTCGGAACAGCGTGGTTTTTCCCGCTCCGTTCGGACCGATAACTCCAACAATACCCGCCTGCGGGAGGTTAAAGTTCATATTTTCAATAAGAAGTTTATCTTCAAATCCTTTCGTTACATTGTTTGCTTCAATGACTTCCTTTCCCAACCGTGGTCCATTGGGAATGGGGATTTCAATTTTCTTTTCCTTTTCTTTAATGTCCTCCGCCAGCATTGATTCATAATTGTTCAGCCTGGCTTTGCCTTTACTTTGTCTGCCTTTCGGTCCTTTCTTTGCCCAATCCAGTTCTCGTTGCAGGGCTTTTTGACGTTTTGTCTCCTCTTTTTCTTCTTTCAATAACCGGTCGAGCTTTTGGCTGAGCCATTCCGAATAGTTGCCTTTGAAAGGAATACCTTCCCCTCTGTCAAGCTCCAGTATCCAACCTGCTACGTTGTCTAGAAAATATCTGTCGTGTGTTACGGCAATTACAGTACCTTTATATTGTTGAAGATGCTGTTCCAGCCAGTGAACTGATTCAGCGTCCAGATGGTTTGTTGGCTCATCAAGCAGGAGAATATCCGGTTCCTGCAAAAGAAGTCTGCACAATGCCACCCTTCTTCTTTCTCCGCCGGAAATTACATTAATGGGAGTATCTCCAGCTGGTGTTCTCAGGGCATCCATCGCCAGTTCCAGTTTTGAGTCCAAATCCCAGGCATCCAGTTGATCTATTTTCTCCTGAACCTCCCCTTGCTTTTCAATGAGCTTGTTCATTTTATCCGGGTCGTTCATGATTTCTTCATCCATGAATTTATTATTGATTTCTTCATATTCCTTGAGCAAGTTAGCCGTTTCGCTAACTCCTTCCTTTACAACCTCCATCACTGTTTTGTTTTCATCCAGTTTGGGTTCCTGTGGCAGGTAACCAACGGAATATCCCGGGGAAAAAGCTACTTCGCCATCATATTCCTCATCAAGGCCGGCAATAATTCTGAGCACCGTTGACTTCCCGGCGCCATTCAACCCCAGAATTCCAATTTTTGCACCATAAAAAAAGGAAAGATAAATGTTTTTGAGAATCTGTTTTCCTTGCTGTGTTTGCTTATTCACATTAACCATCGAAAAAATAACCTTCTTATCGTCTGACATAATACTAATCTCTGTTTAATTTAAAAATTCTGTCTCTTCGCTTTGCTAAATTAACAAAATTGATAAGGATGACCACCAACGACGGACGAATAAACGAAATTTTCTGTCAGGGGAAGAAATAAGAGGCAGAAGGGTAGGGGAATGTTTTCCGCAGAAAATTTTTTCGCATCGGTTACCATACTGCTTCAGGGTGGTGACCTGGAATGCCTTGAAAATCTATTATAGAACCTTTACGAGCTTTCCGCCAGCTAATATATCGATGGTTCGTAGTCACAAAGAATGATTATCACGTGTTTTTTTATTATGCTTAACTAATTGTCAAACAAGTCGTTATATCATTTATGTATATGGGAAATTATTTTTCATCTTATTTGATTATATTGAAAAAGATATTGGGATATATTGAAGTAAGTAGAAATTAAATTGAAAAAATACGGGCAAATGAGCAGCCATAGTTACTTTATTGTGCATAAACCTTTTGGGTATCTTTCCCAGTTTGTCACCAATCAGAAAAAAGGAAAAAATAAGAAACTTCTGGGCGAACTGTATAATTTTCCTGATGGAACCATGTCTATTGGTCGACTGGATGAAGATTCTGAAGGTTTGTTGTTGCTTACAACGGATGGGTTAATGAGTGATCTGGTGCGTAGTAAAAAGATTGAAAAGGAGTACTATGTACAAGTAGACGGGGTAATTACCCGGGAAGCAATAGAACAGTTACAAGAAAGAGTAGAAATTAGCATAAGAGGGAAAAAATACGAAACCTTACCTTGTAGAGCCAGATTGTTAGATACTCCTCCATCCTTTGAACCAAGACTAAAAAACATAAGAAGTGACAAACACGGGCCAACGAGTTGGGTGTCTGTAACATTAATAGAAGGTAAATTCAGGCAGGTGCGTAAAATGACAGCGGCGGTGGGATTTCCAACTTTAAGGCTGATACGTGGACGCATTGGAAATATTACCCTCGATAAAATGCCTCCGGGTAAAGTTATTGAAGTGGATAAATTCCGGCTTGATGAAATTGTCGATGCTTGATTAAATATTGGTTCCTATTATATTGTCATTTGGTAGTCACTCAATTGTTTTATTGTTGTTTTGTTTAGAAACTATTAAGAATATAAAACATAGATGACACGGATTCACTTGATAATCACGGATTAACTCGTTCCAGATATCTGAACCCAGCAACCACACCTGAAACCTGAAATATCCTGCGTTTGGCACCCTTTTTACAGGGTGGTTATACTTTCCTGTAAACAAAATGCATAAAGAGGGTAAAGGCAATTGGAGCAAGTGTTAAAATGCCTGCTGTTCGAAAGACTGTTTCCAGGTTGGAATTACCCAGAATAAACCCAAAAAGCGGAGGAGAAATGGTTTGTCCAATATAAGTCATGGTGGTAAACCCTGAAACTATTCCTGCTCTGAGGTGCGATGAGACAAGTTGCGTGACGATGGTATTCAGCGCCGGGAAAACTATGCCGAAACCAATTCCCCATATAACAATGCAAACTAAAAGATATACAAAGTTTAAGGCCAACGAGATAAGCATTAATCCTATTCCGCAGAATATAAAACCGATAGTGATGAGTTTATAATTTTTAAAACGGTAAAACAGTTTCCCTGATTGAGAAGCTGTAATAGCTGCTATAGCAGATCCCACAGAAAGCATCATGCCGGTGTACATGGTAGAAAGTTGTAACTCTTCCACTACCAGGATGGGGCCATAAACAATAAGGCAATACAATAAGATAAAGATAAAAAGGTTGGAGAGATAGACCCAAAGCGTCTTCTTGTCTTTCATAACCAGGAATATTGACCTGAAGTAATCTTTCAGCGTGGTTTTGGCACGTGTTTCCCCGGTATTAAGGCGTAAAGCAACAAGAAGAGCCAGCGGCACAGCAAGAATATAGATATAAAAAGGATAAAACCAGGTAAGCGTTGCTACAGAGCCGCCTATGAAAGGTATTCCTGCATTTACCAGAGATTGGGCACTGCTCCTGTATCCCATAGCTACAGCCCGGGCTCTTTCAGTAAAAATGTCTCCTATAAGCGTCACGCCAAGGCTCATCATTCCTGCAGCTCCAATGCCCTGTAATCCTCTTAAGATGAGAACAAGGTGAAACTCTCTGACAAGAGCAATACTGAATCCGCTGATTCCGTATAAAATAGCCGCCGGCACAATGACTTTTTTCCGTCCGTATCGATCCGCTAAAACGCCATGAATAGGAGTTGAGATAAGTGCACATAGCGTATAAACGCTCATGACAAGCCCGACCATCTCCCTGGACGTACCCAGAGGTTCAATCATAGCAGGAAGAATGGGAGCAACCATGCTTCCCCCAATCACTGCCATAACAACAATCCCCAGGATAATTCGGAAACTATACGTTTTAAGAACTTTGGTGGAATCAGCTTCCTGTTGCACGATTTGCTATTCCTTATTTTTTCATTTTTTCTGACAGAAGTTTTGCTCCATTCCCAATATTGTCTTTTTCATTTTCCCGGATAATCGTGACAAAGGCCGCTTCCGGGATATCCATGATCTGGCTCGATTGTTCTACTATAGCCTTTACCAGGCGCTCTTTTTGGTCTTTGGTTAAATGTGGTCCGTCTATGTTAATTACCGGCATAAATTATTTGTTTTATGGGTTCAACAAAAGTCTTGAAATTCAGTCAGAAATATGTGTTTCCTACCTGTTTTTAATTGATTCTAAAGTAGGGAAAAAATATTGTTCATACAAGCCCCCCTCGAAAAGGACATTGTTATCCCTTCCGCTGAAATAAATCATACTTTAAGGCTATAAACAGAGATATTTATGTTAATGTGATTATTTATTGAAAGCTTTATGTGTTCTATCATATCCGAATGCTTTTATTTGGGCTGACGGTATGCAAAGAATGCATTCTTATCCCAGTACATGTAAATAAGGATTTTAATACTAACCTGTAGACATTTCTTAGAACGAGTTACCGTTACGAAATTTTGCTGAATTTGTCGTCTTGGAATAAGATTCTCAGTCAAGTCTTTAAATACATTCTTATCAATAATACTCCAAGCACCAGCATAAGAAAATACTTTTTTTTTACTCGGCCTATTTTTTCGAGTTTCTCGATAAAATCTTGAATTTTTTGAGTTTATCAAGAGATATCTTCCCAATTCTTTTTCAATTTGCTTTTTTTTTTAAGCTGAGGATTCCACTTTGAATAAGGCACTGATCTTATGTCAAGGAGGTCTTATATGTCAAATGATTTGAGTTTCTGAATAAATCTGTCAATATTCTTATTTCCGTGCCCTGTTGAATATATTGTCGATTCCATTATAAATTTTTTAATTGTGAATGTTGTTTCTTGTTCAAATTTACAACTATAAATCCCATAAACATAATGGCAAGCAATTTATCAACTTCAAAATAAGCGGAAATACCAAAGCTCAAAGCCAGAAAGCCTACTATAATAACAATAATCATTCCTTCGGAACTATCAGAGAGGAGTTGTGTCACTTTATTGAAGATAAAACCGATTACCCCGCCAATCAGGAAAGCTCCAAATATTTGCCTTACAATTTCTAAAGTAACTGAACCAATTCCTATATGTTCTGGAGAAACAAAAGAATCGGCAAATGCAATCGCAATACTGTATAATAGTATACCCATTGCATCATCAAAAGCTGCTACACCCATAATCGATGATATTACTTTACCTTTTGCTTTATATTCATGGGCCACGGCAAGAGTGGCGGTAGGATCTGTTGGTGCCGCAAGGGAGCCAAGCATAAGACTAAACGGAATATAAACAGTCATGTAAGTGGCATCATCAATTTTTAATATAAAGGGAGATAAGAGAATAAAGCCAAAAATTACAAATAGAAAAGCAAGGCTGGATTCTCCTAATGTAATTCTCAGAATTTGCTTCCCTTGATTTTTGATCTTAGAGATTAATAAACTACCTCCCACTGAAAATGTAATAATACTTAATGAAATATTGGTTACAATTTTTGTATGATCAACAAACGATTCCGGAACAAAAGGAGCTATCGGCGGACTTAATAAAATTCCTGCAATAATATAACCTGTGATTTTTGGCAAATTCAATTTATCGGCAAGTTCTCCAATTTAATGATAATTTTTAATGAGTATCCGATGTTATACTTAATAATCCCTATTTTTTATAAAATCAATTGATTTGTCCGTGACCTGAAGAAAATCAGTTGCGGGTTTTGGGTACAAAAACGGATAACCATTAATTTTTATTAACTTTTTTTAGTTCAGAACATTTACATCTTCAAACATTAGGTGTAAAAATCCGTGACTGGTTTTCGCTACCGGTGAAGTATTTTCTGCAGAATTTCCATAGCATCTAACTCTTCAAATAGCATTTCAATTACATTTATCAGTTTAATAAATAACCCCCATAATCGTTGATCCAACCGGCTTGAATTATATCCTCCTTTAACTGCTCGAGCAATACTGCTTTCGATTCATGATGTTCGAACCGGTATTTCAGGGGCATCACTATATGCTGGATCATGGTAATGGTGTTATCCGCAATCTGGGCGTCAAAAATCATTTGATTAACATCTTCCCAATCCCAAAAGCTGCTTTCCTCTTTGAAAAATACTTCTATCGTCCAACGAATCTGGCAGATCTCAATTATCATAACAAATGACAGCCCTGTATCAGTGGTAATAGATACCCCCGTGTTCCATTGTTTACCTTTCGGCTGAAAAAATCTTTATAGGAACTCCATTATAAACCTCCAGAGCCTCCATGTAATGCAACTTCAGTTTCCTGCACCTATTAACTTTGCCAAGCTTGTTTTTGATTTGGCTATACGTGATTTCCTGACCAAGGTAATTGAACCTTGTTTTAGGAATTTTATACATGCCTGTCAAATGAACAACCTGTTTTTTCACTCGCCTGACTGCCTTAACCAATGATTCACCAGTGAACCAACTGTCTATAAATACATAATCTACCTTGACACCTTGCGATATGGCTCTCCAGAGCCTGTTCAATGTACTCTCTATCTTGGAATTATCTGCTTCTTTAGCTCGATCCCAGGAGTGGGTGCCATTTTCTCTTCTCTTGTGATGCTGGTTGCGATACTTTTTTTTCAATCCATATGGCTTTTCTTTATTACCGCCTCTTTCCCTATACAGGGAGAAATTAAGCGGAATAAACTATGCCTTGTCCCAGCAACCCATCACTAATAGCTTGTACCCAAGAAGGCAACGTTTTGACACGTGGTCAAACATTCTGGATACTTTTTCATTATACCTGCCCGTTTTCGGTAGCATGCTATCATCAAAAACCAGAGACTTGAAAGAGTTATTGTTTTTCTCTCCTTGTTCCGATACCAGTTTTATGAATTTCATACAGAACATCCTCAGGATCATACTTCAACAAATACCCGGGTTATGCTTTAAGCTGTAGAACACATTTGTCGTACCTCAACATGCTTGGCCAAAACATTGCCGGTAAAGGAATGAACTGTTTGTAACCCCAGAAAAGGCAGGCTTATAAGACATAAGAAAATGAGTTCAAAGCTGTAGTCTCAGTGCTTCAATGAATTAAGATACTTTCAGGCAGCTTAAAATGAAAAACATTTCAAAGCACCTAACATGCCATCCGGTTCTAACCCTTTGGAGTAAAACCGTTTTTCAATTCTGAAATCTTATTTGTATTTTTCCTCTGTAGCCTGGTTATTTGTGTTTGGAAAGCTTTGTTAATATGCTAAAATTAGTATATTAACCTGATAATCATGCTGTTTTTTATATTATTTCACTATTTTTCAACATATTAATCAAGTGCGAAACTGTAGAACATTATTATTAGTTTATAGAATTTGGTGTTTTAAATAAGCAGGACTGCGAAAAAATACTTCGATACAAACTCCGGTATTATTTATCTGCTGTGGCAACCATCCATTTCAGTTATAAGGTTTTTAATATCACCGCAATAAAAAAGTGAAAGTAAATATGTGTAGCTTTCACTTTTTTTACTATTTTGGAAACCAAAAAATTATTCACCTTCAACCCTAAAACTATGGATAAAACAACTAACGATTATCACATTAGCTTTTTTAAACCTACCACTCCCCAGGCTAAATATAACAGGAATATGGTCATTTGGTTGGTGCTAATTTGGGTAGTTGCAATTTTTGGTTTTCATTTTCTTTTAAAGATTATAGAGAAACCAACACCAGAAGCAGATTACATTGCATTTCAAAATGTGTGGCCCCAGGTAGAGCAGGGCGATGCAACCGACAAAGAATTGATTGCATTCGGGCAGTCAACCCTTTCAGTTCTCGGAAAAATCATGCTTTCCAATGAGGATAAGCCTGTATTAAACAATGCGTTAAGCTATTCCGTCTATCAGCTTACTCCGGATTCATTGAAAGAGAAAGTTGTAGCAATGATCCGGGAATTTGAGAAAAAAAGAAATAGCATTGAAAATATATCGAATCCGGACTATGTAGCTGCTAAAAAGAATTTATCGAACGAACTAAGTTCTGTTTTACATCTTTCCTCCTCCGATATCCGCTCAAAGATTTTGCCTTTGGAACTTCAGTCGGAAGGCATAGATAACTTAACAGAGGAATCAAGGACAAATTTGCCTAAAGTAATGAAAAAGTATCTGGTTCACAATCAATCGTTTTTAACGGATTTTAAATTTCTGGGATTTCCTTTCCATTATTTTTATACCGCTGTTTTCCTGCTTATATTATTCGTAGGGCTCTGTTGGTTATATTGTGTTTTAACAGACCGGGTAAATGCAAAATTAGATATCACAGATTAAATTCAATTCTTTCATTCTAAATCCAAAAATTATGAAAAAAGCATATATACTACTCTTGTCTTTATTATCTTTTCCCTTTGTTACTCAGGCTGCCACTGCAGCTACGCAATTAGAGGGCAGCTTTAAAGTAGGTCCTGCGATCATCCTGATTACCATACTTATTCTTTTTGTTTTGGTGGGTATATTTTTCAGAGCAAAGGATACAACCGATTTTTATGCAGCCGGCAGAGGAATAACAAAAGTGGGCTCGGGTATGGCAATTGCCTCAAATTGGATGAGCGCCGCATCTTTTCTGGGTATGGCAGCCCTTATGTATGGCTCCGGTTATCATGGACTGGCCTATGTTATTGGTTGGACCGGCGGATATGTATTGTTACTGATCCTGATGGCAGGTCAAATAAGAAGATATGGCAAATATACAGCCGCTGATTTTATTGGAGACCGTTTTTATTCGCAGGGGTTAAGAGCTGTTGGCGCTATTATAGCCATTTTAATCTCCATTTCATATTGTGTTGGGCAGTTTGGCGGAATTGGTCTAATGTTTAAATGGATATTAGGGATCAATTATTCCTGGGCAGTAATAATCGGTGGCTCAGTAGTTTTAGCCTATACACTGATCTCAGGTATGCTGGGGGTAACTAAAAACATGCAAATTCAATATGTCATTATCATCATTTCCTTTTTAATTCCCTTATTTATTTTAACCTTTAAATTTGATTATTTCTGGCTCCTGCCGCAAATTGGTTATGGTTCGGTAGTATCTGATGTCATTACCGGGATTCCTTTAAACGAGACCAAGGAATTGGTCAATTCCCTGGGGCACTCGTTTGCTATGGTGCCGTCACCGGAGTACGCTATGCCCTGGGATCCGGCTACCGGGAAAACCTTTTTCCAGTTTATTGCCATTGCTTTTTCTTTAATGATTGGAACAGCAGGTCTTCCCCATGTTATTCAGCGCTTTTATGTTGTTCCCAAAGCGAGAGATGCTCGCTGGTCGGTAGTATGGGGTCTGTTTTTTATTTGCATTCTTTACTGGAGTGCACCTCCTTATGCAGCCTTGGGAACACCACTGTCAGCAAATCCCGAGGTAGGGAAACTGGCTAAAGACGCCATTGTTGTCTATACTGCCCAGCTTGGTAATGTAAATCCGTTAATTGTTGGATTTCTGGCTGCCGGGGGTGTATCAGCAGCATTCTCAACGGTTTCCGGCTTACTGGTAGCGGGTTCATCGGCTTTTGCACATGATTTATACGTTAAAGTCATCAATCCCGATGCCTCACTCAAAAAGCAATTACTATATGCACGACTTGCAACTGTGTTAATGGCAATCATTGTGTCGGCAATAGCCCTGGCAGAACTTGCTCTTATTGGTCAGTTAGTAGCTGTTGCCTTCTCACTGGCAGGTTGTACGATATTCCCATTGTTCCTGCTGGGTATCTGGTGGAGCGATTCGAACAAACAAGGAGCAATTGCCGGACTTATCGCGGGCGGAATTGTTTCACTCGTATCTTTATCTTATTTTATTGCTGGTAAGATGGGGACTGTATGGCCATTCCACGACTTTATTGATTATTGGCTGGGAGCCTGGTATTTCGCTTGGATCGGAGCTCCTCTGGCAATTGTTGTAAACATTGTTGTTTCCAAACTTACAAAAGAAACCCCACTTGAAATACGTAAATTCCTGGTGGAAAATGTTCATTCATAATGGGTATATTTAATAACAAACCAACAAGAGCACTTATGCTCATCCTGAGTGCTCTTGTCTTTATAGGTGTTTTGATATCGCGTCATTACTACAAAGGGATCAATGAGGCTGTCGATCCACGCGTTAAAGAAGCAAGATTGTTGTATGAAAAGTACAACGATTATGCAAAAACCAACAGCTTTGATTCCATCTTTCATCTGATGGATTCCATTGAAGCGGTTTATTCCAAATATCCGCATTACAAGAATTCATTTGAAACCGGTGTGCTATACAATAACAAAGCTGCTTCATACATAACCATGGCGCTGTATTTGGATTCTACAAGCAAGCAACCTGAAATGCAGGATTCAATATTTTCTATGGCTGAAACAATGGTAACTAAGAGCATAGCTATTTATACGGAATGGTTGGAGCAGTTTGAGAACAAAAGCCGGGAAGATATTAAGAATCAAATTGAACCGGAATTTTATAAAGGGCTTGAACAATATTCCCGTGAATTACAGGAAGCGTTTATTGACAACAGAATAGAAGAAATTCAGGAAGCGCAGTTAGAAACAAAGCGCAGACTCTCGGTGAGCTACACGAATTTGGGAATCATAAAAAGGCAAAGGATGCAATATGAAGAGGCGGCAAAACATTATAAGACTGCCCTGGATTTGTGGGAACAAAATTTGACCGCTGAGAACAATTTAAATCTGTTGTTAGGCAACCCCTTAAAAGAGCGTAGCTTTCTCCGGAAACTGTTTCCTCCTGAACGAAATAAAAAGTAAATTAAAAAGATAAAAAATATATGAAAATAAATATTTTGTTACTTATTCCTCTGGGTATATTAATAACTTTAAACAGTAATGCCCAGGACGATGAAAAGAAATTTGGCATTCAATTTTCAGGTTATGTTAAGAATGATTTTTTTTATGATTCGAGGCAAACTTTAAGCGCAAGGGAAGGGCATTTTTTGTTGTGGCCGGCAGCCGAATCATTCGATCAAAATAATAATGATATCAATGCAAATTCTAATTTTAATTTTCTGGCTGTACAATCGAGACTAAGGGGCACGATTACCGGTCCTGATGCCTTGGGTGCCAAAACATCGGGAGTGATTGAAGGTGATTTTTTTGGTCAGCAGAACGACAACATCAATTTGTTCCGGTTGCGGCATGCAATGATCAAACTTAAATGGCCCAATACAGAACTGATAACCGGTCAATACTGGAATCCGTTCTTTGTAACAGGCTGCTTTCCGGGTACCGTGTCATTTAATACCGGAACCCCTTTGCAGTCGTTTGCGAGAAATCCTCAAATCAGGTTGACCCAAAACCTCGGCGATTTTCAGATAATCGCGGCTGCACTATCACAGCGCGATTTTGCTACAAGGGGAGTGAACGGACCAAGCGCTGAGTATCTTAGAAATTCGGGAACGCCGGATGCCCATTTCCAGATGCATTACAACGGGACAAACCCGGATTCGAAAACAGGAGCGTTAATTGGTGCCGGAATAGCATACAAAACCATTGTTCCCAGGTTATACAATGAGGTAATAGTAGGTTCTCCTGCGCAGACAAATACGTACAAAGTGGATGAACAGGTAAAGGGACTGACAGCCATTGCGTTTTCAAAGATCTCACTCGAACCTGTCACCTTTAAAATTCAGGCACGCTATGGGGAAAATATTGCAGATGTGCTTTCAATTAGTGGTTTCGCGGTTAAGGATATGGTAAACTCCACCACGGGCGAATTATCCTATACTCCTTTAACCAATACTACACTCTGGGGCGAGCTACATACCAATGGTAAAAAATGGCAAGCAGGTGTTTTTGGAGGGTTCCTGAAAAACAATGGCACGAAAGAAGCCATGTCAGATCCTGATAATATGGTTTATGGCTTAGGGACAAATATTGAATCATTAATAAGGGTTTCTCCCAGGGTGTCATTTGTATCAAATAAATTTAAACTTGCTGCAGAGATCGAATACACTTCTGCTGCATACGGTAGTGATTACGATGTAAACTATGAACCTGCAAGTACGAATACCGTGTCGAATACAAGAATATTGCTGAGTACCATATATTCATTCTGAAAAATATGAAAATTGCCATTATATCAGACATACATGAGGACATAGCTAATTTAAAAGCGGCGTTAAAGAATATTGAAAGGCATCGTGTGGATGAGATTGTATGTCTGGGTGATATTTCAGGTTACAGTGTTCCTTATTACAATCACCTGGATACACGAAATGCCCATGAATGTTTACAATTAATCAGGTCTAACTGTGCTCATGTTGTGCTGGGGAATCATGATATACACGCGGCAGAAATCATTCCTGAGATTAGCCCTTCTTTTGAATATCCGGACAACTGGTATCAGCTGATTTATCAGGAACGGAAAAAAATTGCATCCGGTAGAATATGGTTACATGAAGAAAATGATATAGATCCCCTTTACACCCGGGAAGATATTGAATATATAAGATCGTTGCCTGAGTATGTTGTGCTATCTACTTCTATGGGAAATATCCTGTTTTCACATTATGTTTACCCCAATTTGTCAGGTGTTGGGAAAACATTTTTTACTTATCCTGATGAATTCAGAAAGCATTTTGATTTCACCCGGCAAAAGAATTGCCGGTTAAGTTTTTTTGGACACACCCATACCACTGGATTTTTGAAAGTTATGCAAAAAAGGATAAAAAAATATGGTTTTAGGAAAGTTGCTGCAATATCCAGAGATAATGCGATTAGCGTGCCATCAATAGCTTTAAACGGCAAACGAAACGGTTTTTGTATTTTTGATGTAAAAGAATGGACACTCCAGTCATTCAGAATATATTAAAATCAGGATCATGGTATTGAATAAAAAAATTAATGCATTCTTTTTCAGTATCGTGCTGCCTTCGATATTAGCAATCGGATTATTCCTCCTGTCCATTTTTGGGATTATTTTGCCCTCGTTCGAGAAAAATCTGATGGATCGGAAAAAGGAAATGATTCGTGAGCTTGTGAATGTTGCATGGAGTGTGGTGGATGATTACAACCAGGAATATGTCAACGGAACATTATCAAAAGCCGAAGCACAGGAAAGGGCAGCCAAGCAGATTTCCCAAATGCGTTATGGCAAAGAAAACAAAGATTACTACTGGATCATTGATATGCAACCTACTATGATCATGCATCCTTACCGGAAAGAGCTTGTAAATAGTGACCTTTCGGAATATAAGGATCCCAAAGGAAAAAGATTATTTGTCGAAGCGGTTGAATTGGTCAAAAAACAAGATGACGGCTTTATCCGCTATATGTGGCAATGGAAAGACGATTCCAACCGCATTGTCCCAAAATTATCGTATGTTAAAGCTTTTCAGCCATGGAACTGGGTTATAGGCACGGGTATATATATTGAAGATGTAAAGGAGGAGATCAACCAACTGGAAAAACGGTTAATTCATATCTCAATCCTTATTACAGCAATTATCATAGCTATATTATTCTATATTATTCGCCAAAGCTTGCGTATTGAAAACCAACGAAAAGACGCAGAGGATAAGCTTAAATTGTCGAGGCAAAAATACAAAACGCTTGTTGAAGCTTCCACCGAAGGTACTTTAATGATAGTGGATGACGAAATCATATTCAGTAATATCAGATTCAGTCACATAATTGGTTTTGATGTTTTGCAGGTTACCAACCTGAGTTTTGAAGATCTGTTTGAAGCTAACTGGAAGGATATTGTCCAGTCATTTGATGATCCCCAAAAATCCATCTCCTTTGAATCCCGGATCAAAAGCGGTAAAAATAAGGGAAAAGAGGTTGTATTGTCCGTCTCAAAAGTAAAACATGGTGACAGCGACGGATATATTGTTGTTGTAAAAGAAGTAACACCTCAGCATGCAATTGAAAAGGAAACTGAAAATCTTTCCAAGGAATTAGAAACTGCGCTACTACTTATGAATCAGCCTGTTTATAACTATGTGAGAGATTGTATTACATGTTCTATGGATGCTTCCATTCAGCATGTTATAGAACTCATGACAAGAAAAGAAAGAGACATTGTTTTTGTTTCTAAAGACAATGTAATCATCGGTGTAATTAGTGAAAGTGACCTGAAAAAGAGAGTGCTGGCCAAAAATCTTGATTTACAAAAAACGGCGCTGGAAATCATGAGCTCCCCTGTTGTTACTTTGTCTGAAAATGCCTTTTCATACCAGGCAGTACTGGAAATGAAGAATAACAATGTTTCACACCTTGCAATAACGAATAATAACGGGAACATTTATGGGGAAATAAGTGAGAAAGATGTATTACATATTCAAACCAACACAATAAGCAATCTGATCTATGAAGCAGAAAATGCTCAAGATGTACGGGAATTGAGAACCATTCATTCTAAATTGCCCGTGTTGGTCAATGCCTTGATAGAGGGCAGCACGAAAACGCGCAATATAACAAGCATTATCACGAACCTGGCAGATGCAATAACCCGGCGGATTATTGAACTGGCTCTAGAGGATGTGGGACAACCTCCCTGTGATTTTGCATTTATGGCAATGGGGAGCGAGGGGAGAATGGAACAAACCCTGAAAACCGATCAGGATAATGCCATTGTATTTGAGGATCAAAAATACGGGGATTCAGAGCATGCCTATCGTTATTTTCAGCAGCTCGGTGACAGAATATCCAACGACCTGGATGCTGTGGGATATGCTTTTTGTAATGGAAATATTATGGCCAAAAACCCCAAATGGGCCCAACCGTTGTCGGTTTGGAAAGAATATTTCACTGCCTGGATCAACAGCAGCGATCCGGAAAGCATACTCGACTCCAGCATTTTCTTTGATTTCAGGTGCATTTACGGGAATGAAGCATTCTGTACTACGCTACGGCACCATATCAATAAAAATACTGATAATAAGCCTGTTTTCTTTTATCACTTGGCACAGTCCGTCATGAAGTTCAAGCCGCCGTTAAGCTTTTTTGGCCACATCCTTGGTAATCACCAACATGCAGATGAAAAAAATATTGACATAAAGAAGATCCTGCTGCCTGTAACCGGGTTCATTCGTATATACGCACTCCAAAACAAACTGAATGAAACCAATTCATTGCTAAGGCTAAAGCAGTTATATGAGCAAAAGATCATCAACAAGTCCATGTATGATGAATTGTTACAATCCTATAATTTTCTAATGTATCAGAGGCTGAGGTTTCAGGCGAGAAACATAGTAACCGGCAAGGCTCCCTCCAATAAAATCAGTATGAGAGCCCTGGCCCCAATTGAAGTTACTACCCTAAAGAAAGTATTGAATGAAATTTCCAACTTTCAATCAAAACTGAATGTAGATTATAAAGGGGAAGTCTGATGGTATAGTGGACCCCAAATTTAGGACAGCAATTTAAGTTCATATTTGTTAAAATTGTTGTCATGACCCCGTGAAAGCTACCCTTAATTAGTAGCACTTTTAAGTAAACTATTCCAACTAAATTATTTTTTTTGCCGGAAATGCTACATTAATGCTGACACTCAAATTCTCTAACATGCACCA
>JAWLEB010000050.1:0-19764 GCA_041686375.1 Bacteroidales bacterium | reverse complement strand
TCATTGAGAAATGTAATGACACGGGGTGTAGCGCAGTCCGGTTAGCGCACCTGCTTTGGGAGCAGGGGGTCGCAAGTTCGAATCTTGCCACCCCGACAATTTACAGCCAAAACCCCTGTTAACGCAGGGGTTTTATTTTTGCTTATCATCTTACTTATCACCAGAGAATAATATACTGAATTATAATAGATTAATTTGTAATCCTTGTTTGGCAGATGTAAATTGTGAATAATATTTTACAGTTTGGGTGAATTTTTTAGAGTCATATTTTCCCGTATACATAAACGTTTTAACAGGCTTTATTTCAACAGATTAATATGTTGAAAAGATACATGATACCTGCTTATTTTTTTGTGTTTAGAGAAATTCCTGGCCTCCGTTATTGATTTGGAGCCCGTGAACGGGCGGGGGGTGGGGTATGGCAGATATTTCGGATCACCACGATAAATGAACAGTGTGAAAACTAAAAATATCGGATGTTAAATGCATTAAAACTTTAAATTCAGTATTATAACAATATCCGATTCTTTTTCCATCTCAAAGTATTTAAAACAAAAAGGGAAAGCTGAAATTTCAGCTTTCCCTATAGTAGCGGGGGCAAGACTCGAACTTGCGACCTTTGGGTTATGAGCCCAACGAGCTACCAACTGCTCCACCCCGCAATATATTTTTAATATTATGTACTTTCTTAATAACGGATTGCAAATATATAATTATTATCTTGAAATCCAAAATTTTTCTTCCTGGAGTTACTTTATTTTACTAATGAAAGCCGTAATTAAACGGCTTCTCTTTTATATAAGTTAAATTTTCGTTTCTATGAAAACTCATAATTTCTTTATTTATGTCTTCTATACTCTTAAAATACAGAACCAAGGTAAGTTCCAAAATGTTGATTATTTCAATATTCTGTTAAAATTATCTGAAACCCAAATTAATCAGCTACGTATTATGTTAAAAATTTCTTCCATGAACAAATACAGTTTTGATCCCAAAGGAATCAATGATTTTGACGAAAAATTCAATCGCTTCATAGAATTGCATCTTTTGGTAGAAATAAGACGTATTGATTTTTCCCGCCCCTTAATAAATTATACCTACCGTAAAACTAATAAACTTGTGGTTTCAATTATATATATCTAATATTATTTCTGTCGTATAGCATTCTTCCATTTGACTATTCTAACTTTTCTGTCAAATTAGATGCTTAGTGATATGCCTGCTGAGTATTGCCTGAATGTAAAGTGCATAAATGGGTGGAGGATTTCATGAAAGTATCTGGTCAAAATGCATTCAACTCCGAGCGAGGTTGAATAATTCCATCCCATGCGATTTCAATTATTTATACCGCTTAATTGCGCAAGTTAATTTTTCAGAAAGTTTTGAGTTTCTTTAACGCTTTTCTTGATAATTTCTCATCAAAAAATTGAGACGAATTGCTATCGTTTTCCAAATATTAAATTAAACAATATTAAAATTATAATTGCTCCAATCGCTCCGGTTAATATGGCTCCAATCCATCCGCTACCAAGATGAATGCCAAGTTCTCCCAAAAGCCAATGCCCTAAAGCACCACCTATAATTCCCACTATTATATTCCCAATAATTCCAAGACCACTGCCTTTGTAAATCACACTGCCAAGCCAACCGGCAATTGCACCAATAAGGAGAGTAACAATGATTTCCATTTTTTTAGTTTTAAGTTATTAAAAATGAATTAGCTATATCAAATATATTAATTTATTTGATCCATTCAAAAATTTTTATTTAGATATTAATTTTTCTCCGTTGATTTGTCGTTATAAATAATGATTTGACAAGGTCTGTAATTTATTGATTTTTAAATTAAACTATCGGCAGATGAATGGAACATTATTAGGCTTTTTTAGCTACCCATTAAAAATTACCTTGTTCTGCCTCTTCCTCCTCTTTGATTTTCAGCCCAGAAAGGTTGGAGGTTTGCATCCCTGAGTTCATATAAAGTTCCTTTATATTTGAATTCTTTTACCACATACTGATTTTCAGGCAGGTCTTTTGTGCTGAATAGTTTTAACTGAATTTCATCACCTTTTTCGAGTCCTTCTGTTATATCAGCCAGTTCACTGGTTGGACCCAGATGAATGTTAAGCGTTTGTCCCTGTCCCTTATTTGTTTTAATGAGCAAATGGGTTCCTGTGTCATATCTTCCGGTTGTTTTTGTACAGGGTTCAACGAGAATTTCCTGCAACTCTCCAGATAACTGTTCTATTTTACTTGCCTCACTGGCAGTGGCATTGCCGGTGTTATTGCCTGTGCCTTTTTGGGCATATCCAAGAGTGGTTATTGTTACCATAATCATCGTAATTAAAATGCTTTTTGTTTTTTTCATAATACATCTATATTTTTGGTTTTATATTTAATTAAATAGCCTATCTAAATAGATAGATACTTCTATCTATATGACAAAAGAACTTCAATTTTATTACAAAAGACAGGAATTAATTTTAGTGAAGGTGATTTACGTCAGGTCAAATGGCATAATATGAGGGATAGTTGGTTAGTCTCTCAAGGGATAACTAAACTGTATTATTAAAAGGTATTGAAAAGGTTGGGATGGGGGGAGCCTGAAAAATAGGCTGCTGTCCGCCTGGATAGGCACTGTGGACAGCAGAATATTTTTGTATTATTTATTATTTGGACATATACCAACGCTCAACATCTTCACTGGTCCCTTCTGTTACTGTTATGCTAAATACAAAGTTGGATGCTGAGAAGGATTCTATAACATATTCAGTAGTGGTACCCCCTGCTGTTAAAAACAGTTCGGTATCTGTATTTTCCCATTCAAAGTCACTTCCGATAAAATTTTCATATATCTATTCTCTATGATTTAATGCAATGTTTCATTTTTGCTTTACATTTCTATTTCCACCTCGCTGGTTCGGTCTATAGCATCCTCTAGTTTATCGTAAATATCGGCGTTTTGGTTAGGGCTGATTACGATAACCCCTTCGTCATCTTTTGTTGCTGACGGGAGTAATTCACTTGCCTCTCCTGCAAACCATTCAACCGGGTCAAATGTGATTTGTGCAATCATGGAAGTATTTTCTTCAATTGTAAAATCACCTTCCATTTCAAGAGAAAATGATTGGCCCAAGGGCAACAGTAATTTGATGGGATGTTCTGTTCCCTCTTCATCAATCCACACTCCATCCATATCAATAGATGGTTCGTCTGTCTCATCCCACAGCTCAAGTTCAATTTCTATTTCTTCATATTTCCCCGGAACAATTTCTACCGCTGATAGATCAGGAGTAGTTTCTCTTGTGATAATGTCAATGGTAATGTAGCTTTCTATTTCAAAATCTACTGCTATTGAATCTGTTGCTGTTTCCGTTTCAAATTCAACCTCTTCCAGAATAATATGTCCACTTGTAAATTCAATACTACTTGCGGCAGTACTTTTTAGGTTGGATCCTATTGTAACCGTTTCAAATTCCAGTTGCAGTGTGGCTTTTTCTGGATCGTCTTTTTCACAAGCCGTAAATAGGAGCAGAGCTATGCTAAATATGGCTAAAATCAATTTTTGTGTCATGTGTTTATTTTGTTTTATCATTTAATAACTGTGATTACCTGAGTAAGACGAAAAAAGATACGGAAAGGTTGCCTGTCAAAAAAGTTTTTTCGTTTATCCTGTTTTCCGCCTTGTAACATATGAAAAGATTAATGTGTAGCATCAATTTTTCCGGATTCAAAAAGTTCTTTTCATATTTTATTTATATTTACTATGGATCTGGGAAAGGAAATTCATTAGTCAAATTGGCCATCAACATTAATTACTTTCTTTTTCCCATTGAAAGTATGGGTAAGACATTTGAATTTCATCTATAGTCTATATTTCATCAAAATCCCAGTTCTCATAGGTGCATTTTTGCTGCATTTCCAGGATAGTCTTTGGAATCTCTTTTCCTTCGTCATCATTCTGGCCGTTAGTCTCTTTGTCATAGTAGCTTTCATTAACTTCGTCCTCACAATCACCAACAAAGCCGCTTATATGACCCACAGCTATTCCTTCCGGGGAAACTTCACCCACTCAGCATAGCTTTTGCCTATACTTCCATCGTTCAAGCCCACAAGGCCGCCTAAGGTGTCATTCTTCTGGAGAGCAACATTCGAAGTGTAACCTTCAGCATAACTGGCTGTTGTAGTTTCAGTATTTTTTCCGGCAAATCCGCGAACTTTATTATCTCCGTTGTAACTTCCGAAGGCATAACAGTCTGTTATATTTCCTTCATTCTATCCGATGACTCCTCCTGCATAATTATTATCAACCATGATGCTAATTTGCGTGTAGATATTTGATACTTCGGATTCATTCCAATCGGCAAGGCTTCCGGCATAGTCATTTTCTTTTAATGTGTCCTTCAATGAATATGGTTGAAATAATGTTTTCCCCTGTATTCTGCCCGCCTGCATAATCATTGTTTGTTACATCATCTGTTTATATATTTTAATGATTTACAACCATTTCCATTCGATAATACAAAAAGTGTAAAAATTTTTCAACCTGAGCTTACCGTGAGAAAACAGGGTGGTCATACCCGTTTCTCCGTAACAAGAGGCTTACTGGAATTGTTTGGTTAGTATTAGTGGTATAGTTTATCATAGTAGGCATAAATCATTGGTGAACCGCCTGTATGTACAAATACTACATTCTTATCTGCCGGGATTTTTTCTGACTTGATATATGAGATTAAACCAGCCATTGCTTTTCCTGTATATACCGGACAAAGAAATAAACCTTCTAATTTTGCCAAAAGTTTTATTGTTTTCAGGCATTCAGTTGTCGGTATACCATAGCCTTCACCAAGAAATGCATCGTCGGTAATAACAGAAATAGTAGAATTGCTTATTCTGTTTAGATGTTTTATTGTTTTTTCTGTCAACTCCAATACAATTTTTTTTGTCTCATTCCGGGAATGCAAAACACTAAATCCGATAACTTTTGTAACTATATTTTTATTTGCTAAGCCTGCCAGAAGTCCTGCTTGTGTTCCTCCACTGCCTGTGGTAACTACAATGTAGTCTGGTGCAGTTAGTTCCTGTTCAAAAAATTGATTTGTAATCTCCTCTGCACAATCAACATAACCTAATGCACCCAATATGTTTGAACCGCCGAATGGAATAACATAAGGATTTCCCCCTTTCTTCTTAACGTTTTCTGCAACCTCTTTCATGGCCTGTGTATAGTCATCATTAATGCCGATTTCTATTATTTCTGCATCCATAATATTCATTAAAAGTGCATTGCCATTTTTGAAAAAAGCGTCATTTTGTTCGGGTATAAGGTCTTTACAAACAACTATAGGTTTTAATCCTAATTGTGATGCGGAACCAACGAGTGTTCTTGCTGCATTTGAATGAAAATGTCCTGCGATTATTAAGGTGTCGCAATTTTGCGAAATTGCGTCTCCAGTTATGCGCTCATATTTTCTTACTTTATTTCCGCCGCCGCCACGTCCGATAATATCGTCTCTTTTAACATAGATTTTTGGCCCGTTCAGGTATTCTGTCAAGCGTGGCAAAAATTCAAGAGGGGTTGCTCTGTTTATTAAGTTAACCTTTGATTCTTTTGAAACCATAATGTATTTGGATAAAGTTTGATTATTGGTTTCATTCTCTGAGACTTATTACTACTAAAGTCATAATTTCTTGATTCTGTATCCCATGAAACCCTCATGTTTTATACATCGACTATTGCCTGCGCTAGGGGATGAGGATTGCATTTGATGATTGGTTTTTACAAAGGTAAAAAGATAGTTTTTGAAATAAAAGCCTGGCAGGAGAAAAAGAAAATCAATTCGAGCTTATAGGATATTACCGGACATTTAATTTATAAATAATAGAGTTTAGAAAAACTAGCGTTAGATCGCAAAAAGAAGCACGAAAGCATAGTATTATATTTTTTGATTTATAATTTTTAATCTTTTTTAGTTTTTATTCGGACTTAACCCTGAGCTTTATTAGTTGAATTGTTGAAGAACTTCAGGTTATTCAGAGATGTTCAATAATAAAATATTCTGTTTATTTTACTTTATTCATAGTATTTGCAGTATGTTAAATTACTGTAAATTCAGTATATTTGACTGTTTAAATATTATATTTATGATCCGATCCTATAGATTTCTCATAGTCAGTATATTAATGGCAGCACTTACTTCATTTTCTTTTAACTATAACGATGATATGCCGGGTGACGACAGAACCGGAGCCTCCTTACTTCCGCTTCAGGCGTCGTGGGTTGATAGTGTATATAAGAAAATGACGCTGGATGAAAAAATCGGGCAGCTTTTTATGGTTGCTGCATATTCAAACAAAGGACCGGAGCACACCCAGGATATCCTTAAACTGATCAGGAAATATAATATCGGCGGACTTATTTTTTTTCAGGGCACACCACGGAAGCAGATAAAACTTACCAATATCTATCAGAATCATTCGGAAGTACCTCTGATGATAGCTATGGATGCTGAATGGGGCCTCGGTATGAGGCTGGACAGTACCATGAGTTATCCACGACAGATGACACTGGGTGCTATTCAGAATGATTCGCTGATTTATCAGATGGGGCTGGATATTGGTGAACAACTCAGGCGAATGGGGGTCCATATTAATTTTGCACCTGTAGTGGATATCAATAGTAATCCTGATAATCCTGTTATAGGAAGCAGATCTTTTGGAGAAGATAAACATAATGTGGCCGGGAAGGGGTTGGCCTATATGAATGGATTACAGGACAGAAGAGTAATGGCTGTAGCTAAACACTTTCCGGGGCATGGTGATACGGATCAGGATTCACACGAAACGCTGCCATCCATAATGCACGATTCATTACGACTGGACAGTATGGAGCTTTTTCCTTTTAAGGAGCTTATAAATAATGGAGTGGGAGGGGTGATGACAGCTCATCTGAGTATTCCTGCACTTGTTAAAGAAAGAAATCGTCCTTCTACCCTTTCAAAAAATGTTGTAACCAATTTATTAAAGGACACACTCAATTTTAATGGTTTGGTGTTTACGGATGCCTTGAATATGGGTGGGGTTACTGATTATTTTGAACCCGGCCAGATTGAAGTTGAGGCATTAAAGGCCGGAAATGACGTTTTGCTGTATCCCCAGGATGTTCCTTTAGCTATTGAGTATATTAAACGCCAGGTCAGAAAAGGTTTAATTAGCGAAGGCCAAATCAATGAGAGTTGTAGACGCATTTTGGCGTTTAAATATTGGACAGGATTGGATAAATATACTGCAGATAAAGAAGATTCAACCCAGGAGTTTATTAAGAACGAAAATTTTCATGAAGACCTGCATAAACCTGGATATAAAGCTACCAAAAGACAACTGGATGAGGGTGCCTTGACTTTGCTCTACAACAATGATTCTGTATTGCCCATTAAAAGGATGGATACTTTGCAGGTCGTTTCCGTAATGTTTGGTGATGACGAGTTCCCTGCTGATTTTCAGAAAAGAATCGATTATTATTCAGAGATTAAGCATTACAATGATACAGTTCCGTTCAACCTTTCTTTTCTGGAAGAACTGGCTGGAAATGATTTAGTAATTGCAGGAATTGCCGGGACGAATGAACTCAAACATAGAAATTATGGAGTAAAACGGGAGTATATTGATTTTTTGCATCAATTGGCTCGGCAAACTACTGTGATACCAGTATACTTTGGTAATCCCTATTTGCTTTCGTCGAACTTTGATTTTTATAAATTTCCTGCTTTATTGTTGGGCTATTATGATAATCCTGAGATGCAGGATTTAGCCGCCCAGGCTGTTTTTGGTGGTGCCCCTGTGACTGGTCAGCTTCCTGTTTCCATTGATGATTATTTTCAGTCCGGTTCGGGAGAAACCATTGATAAATCTGTTCGATTGAAATATACAGTCCCTGAGGATGCAGGGATGTCTTCCAAAAAACTGAGCAAAGTTGATTCCATTGTTGAACAGGCCATCAGGGATACTGTTACACCGGGTTCTCAGATTCTTGCTGCTAAAGATGGAAAAGTTTTTCTGCATAAAAGTTATGGCCATCATACCTATTTGGAGGAGCAGCCAGTGGTCTGGAAAGATATGTATGACATTGCTTCCGTAACCAAAATAGTTGCCGCCTTACCGGCTATTATGAAATATTATGAGGAGGGACAAATTTCCCTGTCAGATTCTTTGGGAAAATTTTTGCCGCGGCTCGATACAACTGATAAAAGCGGGTTGATTATTAAGGATATATTACGTCATCAGGCACGTCTTAAAAGCTGGATTCCTTTTTATCAAGCTTTACTGGAAACTTTTTATCCCGGTGAAAATTTAGTGAGTTCCAGTTTTTCCTCACGCTATCCCTATAAATTAGGAGCAGGAAGTTACATGTCCAAAAATTTTCAGTTTAAAGAAGGAGTAGTCTCTAGTACACCAAATGATACGTTTTCAATAAAGGTCGCTAATAATATGTATCTCCATGAATCCTATTATGATTCTGTTTTTGCTATGATTGATCGTTCAGAATTACTGGAAAAGAAAGAATACATATATAGCGATCTTGGGTATTACTATTTCTACGAGATGATTGAGGAACTTTCAGGAAAGCCGTTTGAGGAATATGTCAAAAAGAATTTTTATAGTCCTATAGGTGCTGGACGTATGTTTTTTTTACCACTTCGCAATTTTGATAAAAAGCATATTGTACCCACTGAGAATGATATGATTTTCAGAAAGCAATTGCTACAGGGTTATGTTCATGATCCTGGTACAGCGATGTTAGGTGGAGTTTGTGGTCATGCCGGAGTTTTTTCAAATGCCAATGATTTGGGGAAGATGATGCAGATGTATCTGAATGGAGGTGAATATGGTGGATATCAG
Source organism: Bacteroidales bacterium (assembly GCA_041686375.1). GTDB lineage: Bacteria > Bacteroidota > Bacteroidia > Bacteroidales > UBA12077 > JAGXLC01. The sequence goes on along the minus strand of JAWLEB010000050.1, from coordinate 10,866 downwards.
TTTTTACAGGATACAACTCTTGATATGTTCACAAAAAGTCCAAAAGACGATGAAAATGATAACCGGCGGGCTTTGGGTTTTGATAAACCTGTTACTGAGGAAGGAGAGGAAGGTCCTACTTTTAGCGGAATTTCTGAGAATAGTTTTGGGCATACTGGTTTTACGGGTACTATTACCTGGGCTGATAGAGATGAAAATCTTATCTATATCTTTCTTTCAAACCGGATTCATCCCGATCAGGATAACCGAAAGCTCATTGAAGATGATATCAGAACTAAAATTCAGGAAGCAATCTATGATGCCATAGAAGAATAGCTATTCACTATCAAGTTTCTGTTCCAGCATTTGTTTTAACGAATTATGATCTATGCGTTTGGCAATAATACGCTTATTCTTATCAATCAAATAAATAGTCGGGGTGCTGTAGATGTCATATTTTGATCGGAAATCACTTGTATGTTGTGGATCCCACACATTGATCCAGTCAAATTCATTATCATTGATGTAATTTTTCCATTCTTCTTCATCTGTTTGGGTGTATACAGCAAATATTTCAAGTTGATCTCTGTCGTATTCTTCGTAGAGTTCCCATAACTTTGGAGAGGTCTTTTTGCAGTGTCCGCAATCCGGTTCCCAGAAATATAATACGGTGTATTCGCTATTAATATCTTGTAAATTTGCGAATTCACTTTTTATGGTGGGCAGTTTCAGATCGGGTGCTTCGTTCCCTATGAGATTTGGTTTCAATCTATCTACGCGCTCTTGCAGTTGTTTCAAGGTATTTTCATTAACCCAGTCTGCTTCACCGGATAAATAATATTTTTCCGCTATATGAACAAAAACCTTGTCCATTCCCATGATGTTGCTCTGCTGGTATTCATTAAGTAGAAAGCGCGTTATGTATTCGAATGTCTCATCATTTCCGTCGGTAAGTTTTATCACTCTGTCTACTTCTTTGATTACCGTATCAGGATCCTGAAGCACAATGTTATCAAAATAGTTTTGAATTTTATTATGGAGAATGGGTGTTCTTACTAATCTTTCATCAGAGAGGTCAAGACGATCAAAATAATGATTTTTATGGTATCGGTACCTTTTAACCCATCTTATAGAATCCTGGTTTTCTGCAGTATCAGGAATTTCAAAGTCAGGTGTTTCCGGTGTTTGCATTGCCTTGACAATGGAAGCAAGAATCGTATTGGGAGTATTCTCTACAATCTTTTTCCAATTGTTTTTTACTTCTTTGTCAAGTTCCTGAAGTTGTTCTTTTAAAACCTCGGTTGAATCTTTGTTGTCCTCATTTTTTTCTAGTCGGTCTCGTAACACCTGAGACTTTTGATTTTGCCTGTTCATAAATTTTTGGTAATCATTGAATTTTTCATTTATATCTGAGCCTTTAAACTCTGAGGTCTCAAGGAAGTTCTCCTGGTTTGTGGTAAATGAAAAATTTTGATCTTCGCCAATTAGCAACTCAAAGTATTTTTTTGCAGGTGTTATAATCAGGTAGATGCCTTGTTGTAGTTTTTCTTCCCCGGAAAAAACGCCATGTCCGTTTTCGTCTAATTTTGTTGTATCCTGTATATATTGTTTGTTGCCATAATGAAATCCTAAGTATATTTCGCTGTTGCTGATGCCTTCAATGTGTGCTTCTATATTGTAACCTTCATCTTCTTCGCTTGTCTGAGCATAAGCTGGTACGGATATCAGCGCTGACATTAAAACCGATGCGAAGACCATTGTATATTTTTTCATAATAGTGTTGATTTTTTGATTATTGTCATTACAAAGTTAATGATTTCGATTTAATTGTTTTTTGTCTAATCAGTACAATTTATAAATTTCTGGAAATGAAAAACAAATAAAAAATGCATTATTTTTATTAAGTCTAAATAAACAAAATTTAAATTTTATTGTATAACCCATGAAATTAAATTTTAAACATCAAAAAAAGGAGATAATATATGAGAACTCAAGACATTTTAAAAGGATTTAGATTGATGACATTTATTTTTGCAGCGGCAATTATAACATCCAATGTATTAGCAAACGAAAACACAACGAACACAAATAAAATCGGTGACGGTGATGAAGATGAGGAAGACATTGAAAATTCTCTCCAACTTGAAGATTGGATGCTGGATGAAGGGAATTTCACAGTAGAAAGAAATGTTGAGGATGGGGTTAACACAGCAAACACTTTAGAAACAGAAGAATCTGTTAAACTGGAAGAATGGATGATGAGCTCTGAGAACTTCCTGACAAAAGAAGAGCAAGAATTCAAAGGCATTAGGAGCTGGATGCTGAATGAAAACAACTTTCGTATTGTTGTAGAAGATGAATCGGATGAAATTGAAAAATGGATGACCGATTCAGAATTCTGGACAATTTGATGATATATCCTGAATAATTTAGGTGAGGTTTAGGTACACAATTCTTATTAGGATTGCTTTATGATAATATTTCCATAGCTTATTAATTTTGATTATCCGGATTTAACCTAAGATTATTTGGTATGCTGATTGTGTTAATGCAATTCGGTGAATGTGGAAATATTATCATGGCAATCATTTTAACCATTATTATTTATGAATTTTATATCCATGAAATTGTTTGGGTTAAGATTTGATGTTCGATGACTCAATATAACTTCATATTGATCTATTGCTTAAAAAGGGCGGATGTTTTTACATTCGCCTTTTTTTTATGACACTTGTTAACAATTTTGAGGTTTTTAAAACTTCTTCATTGAAATTGTTTTAATTTTACCATAAAATTACCTTATGTCATTATTAACAGTCTATAAGGCATCCGCTGGTTCCGGAAAAACATATAAGCTTACTGAGCAGTATTTATTTATGGTATTATCAAACCCAGTTCGATACAAAAATATTCTGGCCGTTACCTTTACCAATAAAGCCACCGCTGAAATGAAGAAGCGAATACTGATGGAATTGAATTATCTTGCACAGGGAACTCACTCAAAGCACAAGGATTATATTAGATCTACCCTGAATCTTAATGATTCCCAACTTACGCAAAGGGCTTCTGATGCACTAAATAATATATTGCATGATTATTCGCGATTCTCGGTAAGTACTATCGATCATTTTTTCCAGCGGGTCATCAGGACTTTCGCACGGGAAATGGGACTACAGTCAGGCTATACTTTAGAAACGGATGATTCCGAGATACTGAACTTTGTGATTGATCAACTACTGTTGGCTACAGAAGAGGATGAGCAGCTCAAAGACTGGCTGGTTGATTTTGCTGCTGCCCGCATGCAGGAGGGTAAAAGCTGGGATTTTAAGGGTTCTGTTTTGGCCCTTGCTAATGAGCTTTCTAAAGAACATGTAAAAGATCTGAGCCTTGAATTGAGTCAAAATGTAAATGATAAAGATAAACTAAGAAATTATGTGGAGTTTTTACAGAAGGAGATTGCCCTATTTGAGAATTCCCTTGCAGCTATAGGCAAAAAAGGAATCCGGCTTATTGAAGACAATCAATTAGCGGTAAATGATTTCTACCAGAAAAAAAGAGGACCAGCAAATTATTTCTATCAACTGGCATCAAAATCCAAATTTGAGCCCAATTCATATGTATATAAAGTTATCGAGGATAGTGATAAATTGGCTGCAAATTCTACTGATGAATCAACAAGGCGGCAAATTGAGGGCATAAAGGGAGATGTGACAAAGGTACTGCAGGAGGCTGTAGCGTTTTACAAAAAAAATAATTCACGGTACAGATCTGTCAGAGAAATATACGGAAACATTTATGTGCTTGGTATTTTGATGGATATTCAAAAAAGAATGGATGAGTACTGCCGTGAAAAAAACCTGTTTCTTATATCCGATGCTTCAGATTTGTTAAGGAAAATTATAGGCAATAATGATGCACCGTTTGTTTATGAAAAAACTGGCAGTATATTTCGCCATTTTCTTATTGATGAGTTTCAGGATACATCAAGGTTTCAGTGGGACAATTTTGTGCCGCTTATAGCCAATAGCCTTGGCGAAAATGGGAAAAACCTGTTAGTTGGGGATATTAAACAATCAATCTACCGCTGGAGAAACAGTGACTGGAAAATATTATCCGATGAAGTGGATAAAGAGTTTTCTTCTTACAATCCTGATATTCAGCATCTGGATTATAATTACCGAAGCGCTGAAAATATTATTGCTTTTAATAATACCATATTTTCATATGCTTCCCTGACTTTGCAACAGCAATATAACGGAGATATTGAGAATGCAGGAATGAGCAATCCATGGAAGGAGAGACTGAATGAAGCCTATTTTGATGTGCAGCAGAGCAGTCCTTTTAACAAAAAGGGCGGGTACGTATACAATGAATATATGCCTTTCCAAAGCCACCAAAGGGATGAAATAAATGATGCAATAAAACAGAAGGTTATAAGAGATATTGAGCTACTTCAGGATAAAGGTTATGATCTTTCTGATATTGCAATAGTTGTCAGGAAAAATAAGGAGGGCCAGGAGCTGGCTGATACCATCCTTGATTATAAAAATAACAGCATGCCAACTTCGGGTTATAAATACGATGTAATCTCAAATGATTCTCTGTTTATTGCAAATGCTGAAAGTGTAAAATTTATTCTTGCTGTGTTCCGCTACTTTACCAATCCTGAAGACAATATCAATAAAGCATTTTTGGTTGAAACTTACCAGAAGCATTTTTTGCAAAAGCAATATAACTCGGATGAATTACACGTATTGTTTAAGAATCATGCAGAAGAATCCTTCTGTCGGCTTTTACCTGAATACTTTTTCAAGCATGAGTCTGAACTCAGAAAAATGCCGCTGTACGAGTTAACAGAGCAATTAATATTTTTATTCGGTATCGATGGTTTAAAGGGTGAAGTTACGTATTTGGAGGCATTTCAAAATATGGTGCTGGATTTTTCCAGAAGGTATGCGGCTGATTTAAATACTTTTCTTGATTGGTGGGATGGAAAAGGAGATAAGGAGAAGTTGCAACTCCCTGAAGATTATAATGCGATAAGGATCATAACGATACATAAAGCAAAGGGACTGGAATTTAAGGCTGTAATTATTCCATTTTGTAACTGGGAGGTTGATGCATCTGCATCAGGGTTTAAGAAAAATTATCTTTGGCCAAAGCCCAATGAGAGCGGATTGGATCAACTAAACTATGTTCCGGTTAGTTATAAAAAAGACCTTGCCCATACCATTTTTGCTGGGGATTACTATGCCGAAAAGTTTCACAATTATGTAGATAACCTCAATTTATTGTATGTAGCGTTTACCAGGGCAGAAGAGGTTTTAATAAGTTATATTCCTCTCAGCAAAACAAATGATGGGGAGTTGAGCTACAGGAAAAAGGATGGGGTTGAGACGGTGGGAGAGCTTATGCACTTTATTATGGAGAATTGTGATAAGATGGATGTTCCAAAAAATGAAGAGAAACCTTTTGCTGATGATCTTGGCTCCTTCTGGAAGCGTGAAGAACTGATATTTCAATGGGGAGTGCTGCAACGAATAACTGAAAAAGAAGACATACAGGAGGATCATTTGATTCTTGAAAGCTATCCGGTTTTTGAAAAAACGCCATCCTTAACAATTAATTATGATCATGATGATTATTTCAACGATTCGTCTGATTTGTTTGCAGAAAAAGTTGATTATGGCAAAATTATGCATCAGGTATTTGAGTATATAAATCATCAGGAAGATATAACAGAGGCAGTGGACAAAGTTTATCTTGAAGGAAAAATCAATGGCCGGGAAAAAGCAGAATTAGAAGAAAAGGTTCGCCATATTATTGAAGATGAAAGGTTTAATCATTTTTTTTCTGATAAGTGGGAGATCTATACAGAGCGTGAAATTTTACTTCCTTCTGGAAAAATGTATAGGCCTGACCGTGTAATGATGAATGAGAGTGAAACTGTGGTTTTAGATTATAAATTTGGTGAGAAAAGGCAAAATCAGCATAAAAAAAAGGTCAGTCAATACCTGACTCAGATAAACAAGATGGGATATTCCAATCCTAAAGGATATGTATGGTATGTCAATCAAATGGATTTAGTTAAAGTTTCAATTGAAGAATAAAATTATGAGCTATAAGTGGGGTGATGACAGGAGATTTAATACTTACAACAATTATTTTAAAAAAGTATTTGGGGAACGGATTCAGAAAGTAGCCATTGATGCCGGATTTACATGTCCCAATCGTGATGGGACAAAAGGGAGGGGTGGTTGTACTTATTGTAATAATGATGCATTTAATCCGTCATATTGTAGTCCTGATAAGAGTATAGAACAACAAATAAAACAGGGAATAGGGTTTCATAAAAAACGATACAGGAGAGCTAACAAATATCTGGCTTATTTTCAGGCTTTTTCAAATACCTACGCTTCTCTTGAAGATTTGCAGAGGATATATAATCAGGCTTTACAATTTCCGCAAATAGTCGGCCTAGTGATAGGAACCAGGCCTGATTGTATTGATGATAAAAAGCTGGATTATTTTGCTTCATTAGCCAGAAATAATTATATTATACTCGAATATGGTGTGGAGACATTTTATAATTCTACCCTTGAAAAAATTAACAGAGGTCATACTGTTGAGGATTCAATTTTGGCAATTGAAAAGACTGCTGCATGGGGTATAAAAACAGGAGCGCATATAATCTTTGGATTACCGGGAGAGACAAAAAGGGATATGTTAAAAGAAGCACCTGTCTTATCACAACTTCCGCTGGATACAGTTAAGTTTCATCAGCTGCAAATTATCAGGGACACCCAGTTGACGGATGATTATAAAAAACATCCTGATGACTTCGTTATGTTTGATCTAAATGAGTATATTGATTTTGTGATTCAGTTTATTGAACGATTAAACCCTGATTTTGTCATAGAACGGTTAGCCGGAGAAGTTCCGCCATGGTATATGGCTGATCCGGGATGGGGGCTTATCAGAACATTTGAGGTAAGAGATAAAATAGAGCAACGTATGAAAGAGCTGGATACATGGCAGGGAAAGTATTTTAACTTATAAAAACAGGAATAAATCATGCAGTATTTTCTTCAGCAGGTAGCCAAAGACGTATATACCCGAAACAAAGATTCACTGGGGAATATTGCTGTGATTTTCCCTAACCGGAGGGCAGGGTTATTTTTCAGAAAATATTTATCTGCAAATCTAGAAAAACCATTTTGGTCACCACACCTGTATACGATAAGCGATCTGATGCAGCAGTTTTCCGGCTTGCATCTGGCCGATCCCATTATGCTTATTTTTGATATGCATCAGATATTTAACAGAGAGAAAGCCCATCCTGAGCCGTTTGATGAGTTTTACTTCTGGGGCGAGATTCTTTTAGGTGATTTTGAAGATATCGACAAGTATCTGGTTAATCCTAAAGACTTGTTCACAAATCTTGCATCAATCAAATCTATTGAGGATCAGTTTACCTATTTGACGGAAGAACAGATCCATGCAATAAGACGTTTCTGGGATACCTTTAAGGTTAGGAATCTCTCTGATGAACAGAGAGATTTTTTAAGCATTTGGGATATTCTTTATAAAGTTTATCTCAGTTTTAATAAACTACTTGATAAGAAGAATTATGCATACGAAGGGAAAATATACCGAAAGGTCAGTGAATTGGTTAAAGCAGGTCAGCTAGATGAACCGCATACAAAGTATATTTTTGTTGGCTTTAATGCTCTGTCACCATGCGAAAAAAGGTTGTTTAACTATCTGAAAAATCAGGGCAAGGCTGAATTTTACTGGGATTATGATGAATATTACCTAAAAAATCATGAAGCAGGGAAATTTATACGTGAGAATTTGAGAGACTTTCCCAATATGCTAGATGATGTTCCTTCTAAAATGGATACCGGGAAAAAGATCCGCTTCCTGAATACAGCTTATGACATTGCTCAGGCCAAAATACTTCCGGAACTGCTGAAAGATAGTAAGATCCCGTCAGATAAACCAAATAATACAGCTATTGTTCTGTCTGATGAACATTTGTTGCAACCTGTGCTGAACTCTATCCCTGATAATGTTGAAGCGATTAATGTAACCATGGGATATCCTGTATCAGTCACTCCGGCCTATAGCTTACTGCTTTCAATGATACAACTACAGAAAAATGCAAGAACCAATACCGGTAAAGGAGAGCAGCAGGACAAAAAAGCGGTATCATTTTATTATAAAGATGTGCTTTCAATCCTTAACCACCAATATATTGGACTTGTCAGAAGTAAAAAAACAGATGAGCTTCTTGGACAGATCAAGAAGCATAACAAGGTATATGTTGATGCTGAAGAGTTGAGATTGACAGAATTTATGCATAAGCTGTTTGTTTATCCGGGGGATTACAAGTCTCTTAGTGACTACCTGATGGAGAATTATTATCATTTTTACCGGATTTTGAAGGAAAAGGGGAGTGAAGAAATATCGGTTAATCTTGAATTGGAATGTATTTATTATGTGTATTTGATGGTGAAAAAGTTGAAAGATATATTTAAGGAAAGATATGTTGAGGTGACAACAGAGACTTATCTTCGTATTCTTGAAAAAACCATACAAAATCAAAAAATTCCATATGAGGGTGAACCATTATCAGGTATGCAGGTTATGGGGATATTAGAAACCCGTACACTGGATTTTGATAATCTCATTTTGCTTTCAATGAATGAAGGTGTTTTCCCGAAAGCGGATGCGACCCCTTCGTTTGTTCCTTATAATCTTAGAAAAGGATTTGGTCTGCCAACTTATGAGTATCATGATGCGATTTATGCCTACTATTTTTACAGAATGCTTCAGCGTGCTAATGATGTCACTTTGGTGTATAATTCAGGATCCGCTGGCATTCAAACAGGTGAGATGAGCCGTTTTATGCATCAATTAAAATATGAATCAGATTTTGAAATTAAGGAAAGTACTGTAATTAGTTCAGTGAGTACACCTGACATAAGAGAAATCAGGGTTGCTAAGAGTTCAGATGTGCTCCAAAAGCTGGAGGAGTATAATTCTTTGACGGAAAACAGCAAAACTTTGTCGCCAAGTGCTTTAAATAAATTTCTGGCATGTCCGCTGCAGTTTTATTTTCGGTATATTGCCGGATTGAAGGAACCGGAGCAGATAGACGAAAATGTTGATTTGCCATTGTTTGGTTCCTTACTGCATAAAGCTTTGGAAATGTTATATGAAGATTATAAAGGCAAAGAAGTAACACAGAAAGAACTCAAAAAGCTTGAAAAAGATAATGCTCACATTGAAAATATTCTGAAAGAGTCATTCCGCCAAGAATATTTTACCGGTTTTACTTCTGCTGAAAAAATAAATCTGTCCGGGAAAAATATATTGATTAAAGAGATTCTGCAAAAGTATATCCATCAGTTTTTACGGACAGATCAAAAATTTGCCCCCTTTACTATTCATTCGCTGGAGAAGGCATACGCGGCAAACGTGGATTTTAAAGTTAGTGGAGAATCCAAAATGGTAACTTTCAGTGGAATTATAGACCGGGTGGATATTAATAAGGATGGTATTCGTATTTTGGATTACAAAACCGGGAAATCCGAACAAAATTTTAAGAATGTGGCTCATTTGTTTGAATTAGGAGGGAATCATAAAGCGCTGCAGTCATTGCTGTATTCCATGATGTATGATGCTACAGAGCATCCGGGGCAGGAAATCGTACCCGGACTATATTTCATTCGTGATTTATTCAATAATAATTTTGATTATGCTTTAAAATCGGCAAAGAAGAAAATTAAATACCATGAAGTTGTTGATGAGTTAATGGAGCATTTACAAATTGCCCTTCAAAATCTCTTTAATCCTGAGCAGGATTTTTATCAGACCGAAGATAAAAATATATGCCGAAATTGTCCGTACGCTGAGATTTGCAGAAGGTAGTTGCTCGGGGAATCATCGGCCTAAATTCGCTTAGGCTAAGCAAACAAAAAAATAGAAATTAATTTTCAGGGTGCCAGTCGTTGAGTTTGCCATTGATTTCCTTCCCTTATATACTGAATACGGTCGTGTAGCCGATTCGGACGTCCCTGCCAGAGTTCCATAGTATCCGGGTAAAGGATATATCCACCCCAGTTTTCCGGTCGAAGAAGCTTCTTGTTTTTGTATTGTTGTTTTATTTTTTCAAATTGTTTTTCCAAATACTCTCTGTCAGGAATGATTTTGCTTTGCTCAGAGGCCAGAGCGCTGATTTTACTTTCTTCAGGCCTGGAATCAAAATATTGGTCAGAGTCTTGTTGTGAAGTTTTCTTAATATTACCTTCAATGCGCACTTGACGGAACAATTCGGGCCAGAAAAATGTCAGGCTTGCTGAAGGATTTTCTTCTATTTGCTTTCCTTTATTACTTTGGTAGTTGGTGTAAAAAACAAAGCCATTCTCTTCAACGCCTTTTAGCAAGACAATTCTTCCTGAAATTTTACCAGAGGCACTTGCAGTAGACAGTGTCATAGCGGTGGGTTCAGATACTTTTGCTTTGAGCGCTTCTTCTAACCACCTGTTAAACTGAATAAAAGGGTCAGGATGAATGTTCCCCTTTGACAGTGGTTTGCCAAGGTATTCTTTTCTTATGTTTGCTATTTTGTTTGTCATGATTTGGTAGTTTTAATTGTACATTACTAATGCTGGCATTTAGCTCAAAGCCGATTATCAAGGCAAGAGAGTTAAAATATGTCCATAGCATCGCAACCATAAGGGTTCCGATAGAACCGTAAAGATTATTAAATTGACCAAAGTTGTTAATGATGAAAGAAAAAATCAGAGAAGCCATGATGGACAGAAAAGTTGCCATTATGGAGCCGGGCGATATAAATCTCCAGTGCCGTTTTTTTGCAGG
>JAWLEB010000049.1:0-19799 GCA_041686375.1 Bacteroidales bacterium | reverse complement strand
TTCGTTTATCCTGATTTGTTTTCTATCCCGGCCTCATCAAAAGATGCCATTTCACCAAAACCAATTAAATTACAACCATCTTTATAACATTTTTCAGTTATTTTCGCTGCTTGTATCTTTGTAGAAGATTTTTAAGGGACTAATTATCATTAACTTTGTATGTTAGTTAAATTAAAAAGCTGCGGGAACCTTATGTAAGGGGAATTATGAGTATGGATCTAATTTCCCGCAGCAATTTAATGGATTTTTAATTATTCAAATACTACAGCATTAGGTCCGTAGCCTACTTGAATTGAATCAACTAACTCATATTCCTGGTTGTATTTTAAAGCATTTCCTTTGCTTTCGCTGTCACTTGTCAGGCAGTAAATATCTCCGTTAGCGGGGTTGACATCCAGACCGTAGGGAAGTTCTTCAATCACAGGTTCACCCGGAGCTTCTGATTCATCGATATTCATGTTGTAAATTCCAGCGCTTCCAACATAATAGAAACTTTCCTTATCTGAGTCAATGGCTAATAAATAATTACCGTAGGAGGCTATATTACCAATAGGAAACGATTGTGTAGTATAATCATCATTACTGATTTTTACCAATTCTCCTTCATCTCCCGTTTGGTAATCTCCTTTACAATAGACCCAAATATCATTGTTTTTATCTGCGATAATATCCGTAGGCACATCATGAACTTCAATGTTCTCTTCAACTTCATCGGTGTTGACGTTAATTATGCTAACCGTATTTCCTATTAAATATCCGCCGGCGTTGGTGACAAACATTTTATCATCTAAATGCAGCATACTTTCTGGTCCTTTACCTACTTCAATGCTATCTGAAATTTCATAGCTTTCTAAGTCAATAACCAGTATATGCCCGTTGTTTCCGTCAGCAGAACTTCCATCGGTAAGATAACCTTTTTCATCATTAACAGGGAGAAACTGTCTTGGATAACTCAAATTTTCAATGACATCAATAGTTTCAAAGGTTTCTTTATCGACAATTTCCATCTTTTGGGAATTATTTACAACAATAAACCCTTTGTCGCTTGAAAAAGAAAGTCCCTGAACGATATCCCCAAGAGATCTTTTATCATTTTGCTGCTGGAAATAATTATTGCTGACAGCATAAGTTTCAGGGTCTAATAAAGAAATGGAACCATTATTATTTCCAAACTGACCTTCGTTGACAATGTAAATACCCTCCAAATTCATCTCATTGTCATTGTCTTTATCATTTTCACATGAAAGGAAAACGCTTAACAGACTTAGGAATAACAGGTAAATTGTGACTTTGCTAAATAGTTTCATTCTTCTCATAATTATTGTTTTTAAGTTTTTAAAATAAATTATTCAGTTTGATTTTAATATTTATGTAATAAGCCCGGCCGGGCATTGGATAATATGCTATTACCTGATATTGGTTGTCAAAAATGTTTTTGATGGAAAATTTTACATTTGCTTCTGTGTTTTTAAGTTTTATTTGGCGTTGAGCAAAAACATCTGCAACAAAATATCCTGGTAATTCTGTAGAATTATCTGCATTTGTATATCTTTTCCCTGTATATTGAGAGGAAACCCCCAAGCTGTAATCTGAGTACCTGATATATGAATAATTTTTGAAAGTATGATATGGGGTATAAGGAAGTTGGTTTTTATGGATTGAGGGTTTGTTTTCTTCTAAGTGTATAGATTGAGTGTAGTTGTAAAAAGTATTAGCCAATAAGCTCACATTATTCCATTGAGCTTGCATTTTAACTGCTGATTCAATTCCCGTACTCTGGACTTTTGATGCATTGACTGCATGCCAATAGGACTCTCCTGATTTGGGAACCCATTGAATAAGATCATTGATTTTAGACCTATATCCCGTAAGTTCTGTAGAAATGTATAAATTAGGACTGGGTTGATAGATATACTGCAATCCTCCTTCTCCCGACCAACCCTGCTCAGGATTAATGTCCCTATTACCACCGGGATTCCAATATTTGTCATTGAATGTTGGAAGGCGGTATTTTGAAGAAAAATTTCCTCTGAGATAAAGTTTATCGCTAAATATTTGATATTTAGCGCCTATACTTGCTTGTGGTTTTGGACTGGCATGGTTATTAAATTGTTGTCTGAACGAAATATTTGTAGTTAAATTGGAAAACTTGAATTTTGCAGCACCAATAAGCGCAGCTCTGTGTTCTTTTATAGTTGATTCGTAAGCTGAAACATCTGCATTGATTAATGAGTATTGAGCACCTATGTCAAATGTCAGGATATCACTCACATAATGTCTGTAATTTAAGTCATTCAACCATCGTTTGGTTTGAATCGGAGAGTAAATGGAATAAGATTGGTCATTTTTGTTTTCTTTTTCTGTATATAGTTGATTATCCAGAAAGTAGCCGGTTTTTATTTTAAGTGAAGATTCAGAGAATACTTTGTTCCATTTTACATATGCTTTTATTGTGCTATCTTTCTGTGTGCTTACAGAATTTCCATATTCACCCATAAGTCCGGGAATATTCTTTTTTCTGTGTTGTACCCATATTCCTGCTTCAAACTGATTTCGGGGAGAAGGTTTAAAAAACAAGTTCTGCAATATGGCAAAAGTGTTTACATCATTGTTTTTTCTGGTTTCCTTTGGATTGCCGAATTTCTGTGTGTCGTTGTAAGGGAAGTCATTATCGGCTTTGTGGTAAATCCCATTCACCCTGTATTTGAAAGAGTTGTTTCCCACAAGTCCTTTGAGGTTATACCGCTGATTGTTCCAACTTCCATATTCCGGGTTTATAGCAATATAGTTGCTTTTATTCCAGTTAACATCATTTCTCAGATCTATACTGCCACCAAATGTTCCACTGCCATATAAAGAACCTGAGGCACCATGAGTAATGGATATTTTTTCAGAAAATTCTGCAGGAGCCAGAGACAAATCTGGTTGACCCATGGTGACATTGTTAATAGGGAAACCATTCCATGAGAGAGCGGTATGATTTGATGATGAACCACGAAATTTGGGTGTGGATAAGGAGCCACTCGACCCATAATTATTAATAAAAACAGGGCTGGACATTGAAATTAGTTCATCAAGATTCATTGATGAGTTTACTTGTAAAACAGAAGTGTCAATCGTTGTCTTTTTTTGATCTTCCCCATAAAAATCACTTCTCGCCCTTACAACTTCAACAGCTTGAATCTCATGGATATATTTTGAATAGGGAACAAACTGTGCGGCAGATTCCGTTGCTTGGAATATAATCAATATAAAAATAAAACAATAAGCAGTGATTAGTGTTATGTTATCTTTGTTTCCCATTACCCTTAAACGCTTTTTATGCATTAGCTACCTGTGTAATTAATCTTCAACCAAATCAAACATTGTAATGCATGATGATTCTGTTTATTTTCATCACAGCTTATTGGGGATTGGGGAAAGAAAAATATAAGTTCTTCTCTCCACCATAGCCTTTCACCCGCAAACTATGATGTTTTTGTTATGCGTTGGCAGGTTTCCTGGCTTGTTCCTTGCTCTCATTTTGTGAGCTTGGTTTTACGGCCTTCCCATCAGGCAGTTGCCTGACAGTGGCAAGGGTTGGTAAAACCTTCAAGGAACTTACAGTAGCGGGTACTGCTCCGGACTTTCCGGCCGTTGCCGGATCACCGATATTCCCTTTTAAAAAGACATATCGGAAGATATATCTTTCACCAACATTTTTGCAAAGCTATAGAATTAAATCTTTATTTCAAATTTTTTAGACTTAAATTTACTTTCTGCAAAAAATATCAAAAGCTACTTAAACAAATTGATGGGATATTAAATTATTTCTAATTTTTAAGAAAGTAAATTATACTTTTCTCAATAGAAATTCGTATCTTTGTATAAATCTGGATTTGAAAATCAGCGCTTTTATTTACTATCGCCTAGAGACTTTTTAGTATTTCACTGCACTTTTTTCAATCTTATTTTAAGCAATTTAATACCAGGCTTTTGTAAAAAAGTTTTGTTTTACAAAATATCGTTTTAAGTCTTTTCATCTTATATAGTTTGGTGATAAAAGCAAATTCCTGGGAAAAAGGTTGAGCCAGGTTATGAATAATTAACAATTTAATTTTTTAAACAAATGAACATTTATGTAGGAAACCTCGACTACGAGGTTAGTGAAAAAAAGCTGGAAGGAATTTTTGAAGAGTATGGAGCTGTGAGTTCTGTTAATATTATCTTCGATAAGTACTCCGGAAGAAGCAAAGGATTTGGTTTTGTCACTATTGAAGATAAAACCGAAGCAAACAATGCTATTGAAAAACTCAATGGTACAACATTGAATGACAGGTCTATTGTGGTAAATGAAGCAAGACCAAAGAAAAACAGTTTTAACAACTAGAGAAGGATTAATTATGTCAAAAGGAACAGTAAAATGGTATAATGAAGTCAAAGGTTATGGCTTTATTAAAACCGAAAACAGCGAAGATATATTTGTTCACCGTACAGGTTTATCAGATTCTTATCATGGACTTCAACCAGAGGAAGAAGTCGTTTTTGAAGTAAAGCAAGGCGATAAAGGCTTGCAGGCAATTAATGTAAAATCAGCAGATGAATTGAGTTAGTATGAATTCATTTTATATAGGAGATTTACAAATACCTGTTCCAATCATTCAGGGAGGAATGGGTATTGGTATTTCTTTATCTGGATTGTCCTCAGCAGTTGCTAATATGGGTGGAATTGGTGTTATTTCCTCGGTAGGAATAGGTTTCATTGATAAAAAACCCAATATTAGTTATAGAAACAACAACATTGAAGCTCTCCGTAAAGAAATACGCAAAGCCAGGGAGCTTACTCGTGGTATTCTGGGTGTCAATATTATGTCTGTAATTACAAATTTTTCAGATATGGTTCGTACGTCCATAGAGGAAGGTATTGATGTTATATTCTCTGGCGCAGGTATGCCTCTTGATTTACCGAAGTATTTAGGTAAGGGCAGCAAAACAAAACTTGTTCCAATTATTTCTTCATCAAGAGCCGCTAATATACTGTGTAAAAAATGGAAGCAGAATTATGATTATTTACCGGATGCTTTAGTGGTTGAAGGTCCAAAAGCTGGCGGCCATTTGGGGTTTAAACCCAATATGATTCAGGATGAGAGTAACTTGCTTGAGAATATATTACCCAATGTGCTGGAAGTTACCCGGGAAATGAAAGAAAAATACAACAAAAACATCCCTGTTATTGCAGCAGGAGGTATCTATACCGGTAATGATATGTTTCAGATTATGGAAAAGGGTGCTTCTGCAGTACAATTGGGAACGCGGTTTGTCGCTACTGAGGAATGTGATGCTTCTGGCGTATTTAAAGATGCCTTTGTAAAAGCAAAAGATAAAGACATTCAGATTATAAAAAGTCCGGTCGGAATGCCAGGGAGAACTATTTATAACAACTTTCTGTATGAGGCGAATGAAGGAAGAAAAAGACCTTCAGTATGTAGGTATAATTGTATTAAATCGTGTGATCCAAAAACAACTTCGTATTGTATCGCTGATGCTTTACTTTCGGCTTACAGAGGTAATATGGAAAGTGGTTTTGCTTTTACAGGTTCGAGCGCCGGTAAGGTAAAAAGAATTTCTACGGTACGAAAAGTTTTTTCTGACCTTAAAAACGAATATAGGCGGGCAAAAAATAAATTTTAAAATTTAGTTATGCGACAGCTAACGATTACAAAACAAATTACTCAACGGGAAGAAGGGTCGGTCAATAGGTATTTTCAGGATATAAACAGATATTCAATACTTACCCCGGAGGAAGAAGTGGAATTATCTGTTCGAATTAGGAATGGCGATGAAGTTGCCTTGCAAAAACTTGTTGTAGCAAACTTACGTTTTGTAGTTTCTGTCGCTAAGAGGTATCAAAATCAAGGACTGTCGTTTCCTGATTTGATTAATGAAGGTAATGTTGGATTGGTCAAGGCTGCTTCAAGGTTTGATGAAACACGTGGATTTAAATTTATTTCTTATGCAGTTTGGTGGATACGCCAGTCTATAATACAAGCCATTTCAAATCAGACAAGGATTGTCAGGTTGCCTTTAAACAGAGTAATGGCAATAAATAAAGTAGCAAAAGCAACTTCTTTTCTGGAACAAAAGTTTGAACGGGAACCTACTGATGATGAAATAGCACTTCATTGTGATCTGGTTCAGGAAGATGTAAAAATGGCTAATGATCTGAAAAAACGGCAAGTTTCTTTTGATATGCCTGTTTCTCAAAATGAAGATAATGAACATAGCTTGTATGATGTTATTAATTTCGAGGCAGTTCCTCCACCAGACAACCAAATGATAGAAGAATCAGTTGCCACTAATATTCAAAGATCTTTGAATAAGCTCTCTAAGAGAGAAGCTGTAATTTTAACAATGTTTTTTGGACTGGATAATACTCAGCCGTATTCTCTTCACGAGATTGCAAAAGTATTAAATATGTCGTCTGAACGTATCAGACAGATTAAGAGTTATGCATTGTCTAAGTTGAAAAAATTACTGAAAGATTGATAAAGTCTTTTGTTACAGATATAAATACAAATGTAAATTATAATAATATCGCTTATGGGTAGATCGCAAGAAACAAATAAGAAAAAAGAAGTACAGAAGAATAAACAAAAAAAGAAAAAAGCAAAAGAGAAAAAAAAGCAAGTTAAAAAAGAGGAGAACAAACCTAGTTCACTCGATGATATGATAGCTTACGTTAATGAGGATGGGACTATTTCATCTACACCTCCTGAGCAAAATGACGACGAGGAAATCGACCCACAAGATATTGAAATTAGTGTCCCAAAACAAAATAACCAACCGGAAGATCCTTCCAGAAAAGGAACAGTAACTTTTTTTAACGAAAGAAAAGGATACGGTTTCATAAGAGATATAAAGAACGGAAACAGTGTCTTTGTCCATGCCAATGGTTTATTGGAAGAGATAGCAGAAGGAAATCTCGTAACCTTTGAAGTGGAAAAAGGCAGGAAGGGCCCCAATGCTGTTAAAGTTAAGCAAGCAAAATAATTTTTTATTTTAGAATATTTCTGTCCAACAAAATTATTAACCTTTGTAGTTATAAACTTAATAACAGTGAGGGGTTTAATTTAATTTCTTTCTAAATTTAAATTTTCCTATCTTTACTATGGATATGTAGCAAATGAAGCTTGGCGAAGATGACTAAAATCAAGTAAGTTTGTATTTAATTGATTATTAAAATTTTATCTTATAGGCATGATTTTTTATTGACACAATTAAATAGATTAGTTTGGCAATAATTTTGATGTTATAAAATATTTATTAATATTTGCATTGAATATTTTTTAGCTATATTCATAAATAACTAATTATTAAGAGATTATTGTTTAATGGTAAAGAGCTTCTATAGAATTAGTTTGAAAAGATTCTCTAATATTAAGAGTATAATAATTCTGTTGTCTGAATGTAAATATTACCTTCTGTTCTCGTTTTTGTTCAGTTTCTAACTTATTAGATGATAAAAAAATACTTGATAATCAAATTATAAATTTGTATAGAACATATTATGTTATAAAATAAATAAGGAGGAATTATGAGTATGGATTTAAGTACAATTTCTGAAACACTCGTTGCTGGTAAAGTTGATGAGTTAAAAAAGCTTACAGAAGAATATATTAATTCTGGTGCTAATCCTGGAGATATTCTAAACAAAGGTTTATTGCCAGGTATGGACACTGTAGGTCAAAAGTGGAAAGATGGTGACATGTTTATGCCCGAAGTTTTAAGATGTGCAAAGGGTATGAGCGGTGCAATGGATATATTACGTCCGCATCTTACTGAAGGCGACATGGGTAATGCAGGTACATTGGTTATTGGTACTGTTGCAGGCGACCTTCATGATATAGGCAAAGACCTTGCAGGAATGATGTTTGAAGGTGCCGGATATAAAGTAATCAATATTGGTATTGATCAATCAAACGAAGCTTTTGTGAAAGCTGTCAAAGAGCACAAGCCCAGTGTTTTAGGTATGTCGGCTCTTTTAACAACAACAATGCCAAGAATGGGTGAGGTGATTAATTCACTTAAAGAAGCAGGAATTAGAGATCAGGTTGCTGTAATTATTGGTGGTGCTCCTGTAACGGAAGAATTTGCCAATGAAATAGGTGCTGATCTATATGCACCAAATGCTGGAAGTGCTGTGGAAATCACTAATGAATATTTTGAAAAGCAAAAAGGCTAAGAAACTATTAGCCTGATAACACAAGTGATTCCCATTAATCTATTTCATAAAAATCGATATTTTTTATTGGTTTGAATGAACATTTGTTTGGAGTATTTCCAATTTTAAAGTTGCTTTATATTATAAAAGAAAAGGAAGGAGATTCTTATGAAAATGAATCAAACTGTAAATATGTCCACCCGCTTCCGGGTACTTTCAGAAGATCAAATTGAACAGATTTTTTATGCTGCATTAGAGGTACTGGAAAGGACAGGCGGAAATATTTATCAAGATGAGGCTTTAGAACTGTTTAAAAACAGTTATGCCGTTGTTCGGGGAAATAATGTACGAATACCCACAACAATGGTTGAAGAAGCCTTGAATTTTTATCCAAGAAAAATTACATTAAAAGGAAGAAACGGCAAACGGTCTCTTCAACTTCAAAAAGATACCGTTGCTTTTGGCACCGGCTCTGATCTTCCATTTACTTATGATCGCGAAACAGGCGAAAGAAGAAGAACTGCTTACAAGGATGTTAACAATGCCGCTAAATTAGTGGATGCATTGTCGAACTATGATTTTTTTATGTCACATGGTATTGTGAGTGATGCTCCTAATACACAAACATACGACAGACATCAATTTATGGCAATGCTGGATTATTGTACCAAGCCTATGGTTTTGACAAGTGTTGATGGTGAGGGTCTTGAAGACCTTTGGAAGATGGGCTGTTTAATCCAGGGAGGTGAAGAAGAGTTTCGTTTAAATCCTCTTTTTGTTGCTTATATTGAGCCGATATCACCCTTGAAAAACGACCGTACAGCAGTGGAAAAATTGTTGTTTGCTGCAGAGAAGAAAATTCCTGCTATGTATACTCCATGCCCAAGTTCAGGAGCTACTGCACCTGCTACAATTGCAGGAATGTTAGTACAGTCTTTGGCTGAAACTTTACTGGCTACTGTACTTACCCATCTTAAGAATCCGGGGATGCCTTTGATAATGGGCGGTGTAACTACACTATTGGATATGAAAAAATCCACTTATTCTTATGGAGCTCCTGAGCTGTCACTTGCTTCGGCTGCAAATACTGATATTGCAAAATGGCTGAATCTTATCATGTTTTCTACCGGAGGATGCTCTGATTCAAAGATTTTAGATGAGCAAGCTGCCTCCGAGCAAATGATGAACTTGTTTTATTCTTATCTATCCGGGGCTAATCTTATTCATGACGTGGGATATATTGATCATGGAACAAATGCTTCACTTGAAAGTCTTGTACTGAATCAGGAAATGATGGGCATGGTAAAACAATTTGGCAAAGGAATCAATACTGATGATGATCACATGGCGCTTGACCTTATTGAGAAACAAGGCCCTGGTGGTGAGTATGTGACTACAGACCATACCTTTAAACACTGGAAAGAGTGGTTCTTGCCTACTTTACAAGATAGAGGAGATTATGAGACCTGGAAGAAAAATGGTATGAAAACCATGGATCAGAGGGTTAAAGAGCGTACAATTGAGCTTCTAAATACTCATGAACCAGAGCCTATAGAAGATAAGCTTAAGCAAGAACTGCATAAAATTATTGATGATGCTGATAAAAGGCATTCTTAATGGATTCATTTTAACGAATCACTAAACTTTTAGATTATGATAAGCAGAACAAATTATACAATACAAGAAAGTCCTCATTTTGAGATTTTATCGGAAAATCAGAAGGAAAAGATTTTTAATGGAATGATGAGGACATTACAATATACGGGAGCCAATGTACATCATGAGGGTGCTCGTGAATTGTTTAAAAAGGCTGGTTGCAAGGTCGATGGTGTTCGTGTATATTTTTCGCCGGAAGTTATTTTACAGGCTTTATCTACGGTACCACCTGTAACAGAGGTATTTCCTTGGGATGGTGATGAATCTAAGAAAATTACTGTCGAAAAAAAACGCAGCTATTTCGGACCAGGCCCAACACCTCCTAATTTTATTGATACTGAGACCTTAGAACGTAGAAAGTATTTAAGAAAAGATGCTTCATTAGTAGCTCGAGTGTGTGATGCTTTGCCTAATATGGGATATGTACAATCATTAGGCTCTATCAGTGATGTAACCAATGGCTTAGCCGATGTGTACGAATTTGCTGATATGATAAGAAATACAACTACTCCAATTATGAGTTGGGCATTTGGCCGTGAGGGGGTTGAAGAACAACATCGAATGGCTATAGCAATGGCTGGAGGTGAAGAGGAGTTCAATGCGCGACCGAATTTTATTTTTTATGGCGAACCTATTTCACCACTGGTTAGTGATTATCACGCTATAGATAAATGTATGTATTGCGCAGAACACCGTATTCCACAGGTTTACAGTCCTTGCGCAATTGGTGGAGGAACTGTACCCGCAACCCATGCAGGACAGATTGTTGTGGCATTGTCTGAGTCTATGGTAGGCGTTATTGCAGCTCAGCTAATAAACCCGGGAACTTGCGTTATAATTGGTGGTGTGCAGTCTATTCTGGATATGCGCTATTCTATTTATTCTTATGGTGCACCGGAACTTAGCCTTCTAAGTGCAGCTCACACAGAGGCTGTACATTATTGTGGGTTGCCAATGTACTCAACATCAGGATGCACAGATACTAAAAAAATGGATATGCAGTCTGCTCTGGAAGCAAGCCTTTCTATTAATGCTGCAATGATGAGCGGTGCTAATTTTGTCCATGATAACGGTTATACTGAATCCGGACTGACTGGTGACATATTCCAGACTGTAATGGATGATGAGATTATTAGCATGGCCAGAGTGGTTGAAAGAGGTGTAGAAGTTAATGAAGATACGCTTGCTATAGAACAGATTAATAATGTTGGCCCAGGCGGACATTATTTGTATGAAGAACATACTATGGAACATTTCAGAGACTTCTGGCTGCCAACATTGATGGACAGAAACAGCTATGAGAATTGGCAGGAAGAGGGAGAAAAAACACTCAAGGATAGAGTACTTGAAAAAACCAGGGACATCATCAATAATTATGAAGGACCCCGGGATAAAGTACCAACAAAATCAGATGAAGAGATAGAGCGTGTCTTAAATGATGCGGAAGAGCGCGTTAAAAAAGATAACACAAAGGAGTAATAAACTATTTCACTGCAGAAAGTATGGCATACTTACCATGCTTTCTGCTTTCATTTTTTATTTTGTAAATTAATTAAGAATATGAACCGATACGTCATTGGAATAGATACAGGAGGAACTTTTACGGATGGAGTGCTTTTACAATACGATACCCGTAAAGTGATTTCTACGGCCAAGTCGATGACTACTCGTGATGATCTGAAGAGAGGCGTAATTAAGGTTCTGAAAAAACTCAATATTCGCTACGATTACAATATTAAACTTGTAGGCATTTCAAGTACACTGGCAACAAATTCTGTGGCGGAAGGCAAAGCAAGAAAAGTGGGTTTGCTATTGGTAGGTTATGATAAAGATTTACTGGAAAGTTATGGTTTAACTGATAAACTTAGTACTGAAGAAATAGCCTTTTTTGCAGGAGGACACAATGCTCAGGGTGTTGAACTGGCACCTCTGGATAAAGAAGGCATAGAAAAATGGATAAAAGAAAATGAAAGACAAATTGATGCTGTGGCTATCTCCAGCTATTTTAGCCCGTTGAATCCTTCCCACGAAGAAGAAGTTTTTGAAATAATTCGCGAAAATTCCTCTATCCCAGTTGTAATGGGGCATCAGCTTTCAACAAAATTGGATTCGATTAAAAGAGCAGCAACCGCCACTATTAATGCTTCTCTTGTTGCCGTTATGCAGGATTTCATTGAAGCTGTTCAAAATTCACTTAAAAAACTCAATATTCATGCTCCATTAATGATTGTAAGAGGTGATGGAACTTTAATGTCTTATACTGATGCTGTCCAGAAACCCGTTGAAACAGTGCTCTCTGGTCCGGCTGCCAGTGCAATAGGAGGCAGGTTTTTGTCCAGACAGGGTAGCTCTCTGGTAATTGATATGGGAAGTACAACAACAGACATGGCACTGGTAAAAGATTCCAGGGTTGTTGTCACAGAAGAAGGTGCTAAAGTAGGTAACACCGAAACTGCCGTGAAGGCTGCAAGAATAAGAACCATCAGCGTGGGATGTGATAGCAGGATAGCTTATAATGACAAGAAAGAGATACAAATTGGACCGGACAGAATACGTCCACTTTCTCAGATAGCAATGCACCATGAAAATGTGGCTGAGGAAATTAATGCACTTCAAAATGCTTCTACCGTTAGAAAGAATCCTTATGATATTGAATATCTATATTTACATAAACCCATGGAAGACCATGAGTTTGAGCAACTGCCTGATAAACAAAAACGTATCATCGACCTCATTCAGAAACCTAAAAGGCTGACGGATATCTTATCTGAAATTGGTGTTTTTCATCCATCTCATTTAGGCTTGGATCATATTATACAACAAGGAAAAGTTGAGTGTGCTTCTATTACTCCCTCTGATTTGCTGCATGTTGAAAAATCTATGAATCTTTGGGATAGAGAAGTCGCTAAGGAGGCAACAGATTATTTTTGTAATATTTACGGAAAGAGCAGGAAGGACTTTATTGAGCAAGTTTTTAATAAGATTATTGATGTAATCGTTGAAGAGATAATCATCTTTTTGGCATGCCAGGATACAAATCCTTCCCAAATGCCTTCCGCAATTGATGGAGAATGGGGTAAATGGTTGTTGCATGAGATATTGTATCACCATAATAATTATCTTTCGATTGACGTGGATAGCCGTTATCCTGTTATTGGAACAGGAGCTCCTGCCAGGCACTTCTTGAATAAGGCTGCAAAGCTTGTTCATACTAAATTCATTCTGCCGGAACATGCGGATGTGGCTAATGCCGTAGGAGCTGTTTCTGGTTCTATTACAGAAGTACGCGAATCGATTATATTCATAAGAGAAGATGATGAACAATATTCTTATATTGTTAAAGCAGATGGAGACACCAAAAGCTTTGAAGAATTTGCAGAGGCTTGTGAGTTTGCCGAGGAAAAGTCCAGAACATTGTCAAAAGAAGCGGCCACTAAAGCTGGTGCATCAGACCCTTTTATAGAAATAGAAAGAAAAGTTGAGGGATCTTTGACCAGGTATATTGCACGGGCTATTGGTAATCCCAAATTATCAACGCAGCATGTTGATGAAAAATAAAAGATGTTGAAAGTATGAAAACAATAATAGCTTGTAGAAGCATAAGACCGGAGTTGGAAAAGATTAAAGGGGAAGATCCTGATTTGAGGGTCAAGTATCTTCCTCAGAACTTGCATCGCTATCCGGATAAACTCAAAACAATGCTGCAGAAAGTTATTAACAGGTTTGCAGATAACAGTGATATAATGGTACTTGGGTATGGATTATGTTCAAATGGTATTGTAGGTGTTACCGCTCCAAGACAGGGATTGTATATCCCTAGGACCCACGATTGTATTGCCTTTTACCTTGGAAGCAGAGAAGCTTACAAAAATATTTTCAGCAAAAACCCCGGAACATATCATCTTACAAAAAGCTGGATTGATAATAATACAGATCCCCTGGGATTGGTAGAGAATGAATATGAAGCACGGGTGGGGAGAGAACTGGCAGAAGAAACTATGCAAACAGAGATCAATAATTATAGTTTCATTAGCTATATTAATGCCGATGTTGAGGACAATGAAAAGTACAGAAAAAGGGCAAAGGAAAATGCAGCTTTTTTCAATAAACAATTCATAGAATATAATGGCAGCGATGAATATTTTAAGAAAATTTTATACGGACCATATAATACACAAGATTTTATCTTTGTGAAGCCACATGAAAAAGTACATCAAAAAGAATTTTTAAAATAGGAGGACATAACAATGCAAATAGTCGGTGAATTAATTAATGCAAGCCGAAAAAAAATTCGCAACGAAATTAAAGAAAAAAATTATGATGAGATAGCCCGTGTTGCAAAAGAACAAGCTGAACACGGAGCAGATTTTATCGATGTGAATGCAGGAATTTTTGTAGGTAAGGAAGCAGATTACGTAAAATGGTTGATTAATACGGTTCAGGAAAATGTAGAAGTACCTTGCTGCATTGATACACCTGATCCAGCAGTGCTTGAAGAAGCCGTGAAAGTTCATAAGGGAACCCCAATGTTGAATTCAATTTCTTTGGAATCGGATCGATGGAATAAAATGATACCTGTTTTGAAAGGCACTGATATGAAGGTAATTGCGCTGTGTATGAGTGATGAAGGAATGCCATACACAAAAGATGACCGTATGCAAATAGCTGAAAAACTGGTTAACAATTTAATGCAGAATGGCGTTGAAATAGGAAATATCTATGTTGACCCACTTGTTCAACCTATTGGCTCCGGTGATAATTTTGGAAAAGAATTTTTAAATACGATAGAAGCAATTAATGAAAAATTTCCTGGTATTCATACTATATGCGGATTGTCAAATATTTCTTACGGCATACCTAAAAGAAAATTAGCCAATCAAACTTTCATGACAATGGCCATAACAAAAGGCCTTGATTCAGCTATCATGAATCCCCTGGATAAGAAAATGATGGCAAATATTATTGCTACGGAAACATTATTGGGAAGGGATCCTTTCTGTGAAAAATATATGAATGCATATCGTGAGGGTTTGTTTGAATCCTAATATCATAAATTTTAAAATCAAATTAAAATACAGGAGGTCATTATGACTAAGAAGAAATATTCAAAGGACGTTGAGGTTGCAAGAGAATATTATAATAGTAGTGATGCGGATAATTTTTATTACCGTATTTGGGGTGGTGAAGATCTGCATTTGGGAATTTATGAATATCCCGAAGAAGATATTTATACCGCCAGCCGCAGAACAATAGAGCGAATGGCAAGTTATGCTGACAAGATTGATGAGAATACCAAAATTATCGATTTAGGAGGCGGGTTCGCAGGTTCTGCTAGACACCTTGCGAAAAAATATGGTTGTCAGGTAGTGGTATTGAATTTGAGCGAGGCTGAAAACGAGCGTGGAAGAAAGATGAATAAAGAACAAGGACTTGATCATCTTATTGATGTTATCGATGGGAGTTATGATGATATTCCATATGACGAAAATACTTTTGATATTGTATGGTCTGAAGATGCTATTCTACATAGCGATAACAGGGAAAAAGTAATTGAAGAAGCTGTCAGAGTATTAAGACCCGGCGGTGACTTAATTTTTACTGATCCTATGCAGACTGACAACTGTGATGAAAGTGTTTTACAGCCTATTTATGAGAGAATTAATTTATCATCTTTAGGCTCCCCAAAATTTTACAGGGAAACTTGTAAAAAATATGGATTAGAAGAAAAAGCCTTTGAAGAGATGCCAGAACATCTTATAAATCATTATTCTCGTGTACTTAAAGCGACAGAAGAAAATGAAGATAAATTGGATGGTTATGTGTCTGATGAGTATATTGAGAATATGAAAAAAGGATTGCGTAACTGGGTTAAAGGAGGAAAAGAAGGCAACTTGACGTGGGGAATTTTCCATTTTAGAAATTAGTCAGTTAAAATTAAATTAATTCTTTAATTTTGGTGATTTTCAATGTAAAAATTATAAACAATTAAAATTATAAAAGATGAGTTATTTGGATAAGATTGATGAAAATCTGGATTATAAGGTAAAAGACGTTAACCTTGCTGAACTTGGACGAAAAGATATGGAACTTGCTGAGCACGAGATGCCAGGTTTAGTCGAATTAAGAAAAAAGTATGGTAAAGAGAAACCATTAAAAGGAGCCAGGATTACGGGGTCATTACACATGACTACGCAAACTGCTGTCTTAATTGAAACCCTCACTGAGCTTGGCGCTGATGTTAGATGGGCAAGCTGTAATATTTACTCTACACAGGATGAAGCCGCTGCTGCTATTGCAAAGACTGGTGTTCCTGTTTTTGCATGGAAAGGCGAAACACTTGATGAATACTGGTGGTGTACTGCACAGGCATTGTCTTTCCCAGGCGGTAAAGGACCAAACCTGATTGTAGATGATGGTGGTGATGCTACATTAATGGTTACTGTTGGTCAACAGGCAGAAGAGGACCCTTCTATTCTTGACAAGGAAGCTGAAGCCTGGGATGAGCAAGCGCTTCTCAGAAGACTGAAACAAATACAAGAGCAGGATAAAGATAAGTGGACAAGAACGACTAAAGAACTTCAAGGTGTTTCAGAAGAGACAACCACGGGAGTTCATAGATTATATCAAAGAGAAAATGATGGTACGCTCTTGTTCCCTGCTATTAATGTAAATGATTCCGTTACTAAGTCTAAGTTTGATAACAATTATGGTAACCGTGAATCATTAATTGATGGAATTAAGCGAGCTACAGATATTATGATTGCAGGTAAAACTGCTGTTGTTTGTGGTTTCGGTGGTGTAGGAAAAGGTTGTGCACAAGGTTTAGCAGCTTTTGGCGCAAAAGTTACGGTTACGGAAATTGACCCAATATGCGCACTACAAGCTGCAATGGAAGGTTATGAAGTAAAGACCATGGATGAAATGGCAGGAAAAGGCGATATCTTTGTCACAGCTACAGGTAATAAGGATGTTATTACAGTTGAGCATATGAGGAAGATGAAAGATAAGGCTATCGTTTCAAATATTGGTCACTTTGATAACGAGATTCAGGTAGAAAAGCTTGAGGTGCAGAAAGATGTGGAAAGAATCAATATCAAACCACAGGTCGATGAGTATAAGTTTACCACAGAGGATCATTCTATTATCCTTCTTGCTCAGGGAAGACTTGTAAATCTTGGCTGTGCTACAGGTCACCCCTCTTTTGTTATGAGTAACTCTTTTGCTAATCAGGTACTGGCACAGATTGATCTTTGGCAAAATAAGCGGGAAATAGGGGTATACCGACTGCCTAAACATCTGGACGAAGAAGTAGCAAGAGCTCATCTGAAACATCTGGGTGTTGAACTATCTGAAATGAATAAAGAACAGGCGGAATACCTGGGAGTTCCTCAGGAAGGACCCTATAAATCTGACCATTACAGATATTAATACAGTATTTTCATGCTCTGCCTTTTTGATAATGGCTGAGCATATTTAAATTTTGATTATTTAATAATAACACAAAAAGCTATTTAACCATGCCATATTTATTTACATCCGAATCCGTGTCTGAAGGACACCCGGACAAGGTAGCAGACCAAATATCCGATGCTATATTGGATGAATTGCTAAAGCAAGACCCAAATTCTAAATGCGCTGCAGAAACACTTGTTACTACTGGCTTAGTAATGGTGGGAGGAGAAATTAAAACAGAAGCTTATGTCGATGTACAAGAAATCGCAAGAGATGTTATCAGAAGAATTGGTTACGTAAAACCAGATTATCGATTTGATGCAGACTCATGTGGTGTGTTGACCTCTATTCATGAACAATCCCCTGATATAAGTCAAGGTGTAGAAAGAGAAAAAGAAGAAGAACAAGGTGCTGGTGACCAGGGAATGATGTTTGGATTTGCCACAAACCAGACAGAAAATTATATGCCACTTCCTGTAGATATTTCTCATCGATTGTTAAAAGAATTAGCGGAAATCAGAAAGGTTGAAGGCGAAATGCCTTATCTGCGACCTGATTCCAAAGCACAGGTAACATTTAAATATGATGATGATAATCGTCCTTTAGGGATTGAGACGATTGTTGTTTCAACACAGCATGACGAGTTTATTAAGTCAACAGATGATACTCCAAAGGCAAGGAATAAAGCCGAAAAAGATATGCTCGGCCGTATTGAAACAGATGTCCAGAATATTCTGATTCCACGGGTTAAAGCTACATATCCTAAAGAGGTACAAAAGTATTTTGATACAGATTACAAATTATTTGTAAATCCTACTGGAAAATTTGTAATTGGGGGACCACATGGTGATACCGGATTAACAGGGCGAAAAATTATTGTTGACACTTACGGTGGTCGTGGTGCTCACGGTGGCGGTGCTTTTTCAGGTAAAGATTCTTCGAAGGTTGACCGTTCAGCTGCTTATGCTGCTCGCCATATTGCTAAAAATATGGTGGCTGCCGGTGTAGCGGATGAGGTTGAAGTTCAGTTAGCTTATGCCATAGGTGTTGCTGAACCTGTGGGTCTGTATATCGGAGCCATGAACCCTAGAGTGAAAATGTCTAATGAAGAGATGGCTGAAAAGGTTAAAGAAATTTTTGACCTGCGACCAAGCACTATAATCAAAAGGTTTGGTCTGAAGAATCCTATCTTTGAGGAAACCGCAGCTTATGGCCATATGGGAAGACGTCCCGGTAAAAAAGTTGTATACATTAATGGTACAAAGAAGGAGGTGGAAACTTTCACCTGGGAAAAGCTGGATTATGTTGATAAAATTAAGAAAGCATTTAATCTAAAATAACCGGCTGAAAATTATGTTTCCCGGTATGTCAGTAAATAAAGATGTTGCTGAGGTGCCGGGTTTTTTACGAAAACAAAAACGCAGAGAATATGACAAAAATTTTAGGAATTGGAAACGCATTGGTCGATATTATGACTAAACTGCCTGATGATAATTTTCTTAAAGAATATAACCTACCTAAAGGCAGTATGCAACTCGTTGACCATGAATTTATTAAGAGAATATCCGCTGCATCTGAAAAATTTGAAAAAATACAATCCAGCGGTGGTTCAGCAGCCAATACAATACATGGGGTTGCAAGGCTGGGATTGGATGCTGGTTTTATTGGTAAAGTAGGTGAGGATGACTTGGGTGATTTTTTCTACAATGATATGAAAAACAGTAATATTGAGCCGAAACTCCTACGTACCCAAACTGATAGCGGCAGAGCTGTGGCTCTTATATCACCAGACTCTGAACGAACTTTTGCCACTTTTCTGGGTGCTGCTGTTGAACTAAGTCATCAAGACTTGAAAAACGAATTTTTTAAGGATTTTGACTACCTACATGTTGAGGGTTATTTAGTACTGAACCACGAGTTATTAAAAAAAGCTTCCGAACTGGCTAAACAAAATGGGCTGAAAATATCCCTGGACCTGGCAAGCTATAATGTGGTAGAAGATAATATCGACTTTTTAAAAACTTATATTAATAAGGAGGTAGATATTATCTTTGCCAATGAAGAGGAAGCAAAATCATATACAGGAAAAGAACCCGAAGAAGCTCTGGATGAGCTCGCTAAACAATGTGAAATTGCTGTGGTAAAGGTTGGGAAGGATGGTTCTTTGATTAAAGAAGGAGAAGAGAAACACAAAGTCAAGCCGATTGAAGCAAATCCCGTTGATACAACTGGAGCGGGGGATGCTTATGCGGCCGGCTTTCTCTACGGATTGGCAAAGCAATCTACTCTTGATAAATGTGGTGAAATTGGCTCAATACTCGCGGGAAAAGTAATTGAAGTGGTCGGAGCCAAGATGGACGAAAATAAATGGAAGGAAATTTACGATTTGGTTATGTAGAAAGGCAATTACCGCTAATACCTTGAAAATATAGATTTTAATGTATTAGCGGTAATTTTTTATAAAAGTTTGTTTAAAAAGCTTAAAAGCAAA
>JAWLEB010000048.1:6672-20116 GCA_041686375.1 Bacteroidales bacterium | reverse complement strand
ATAGGTTTTTTTGAACTGCTTAAAGTAGTGCACGAAGGGCTGCAGCATATCGAGCTGCTTTAATTCTCCGCGGCCGAGCTCTCCGTATGCCTCTGTGAGTCTGCGGTGGAGGTTTTGAACCTCCCCTTCCACATCCTGCCGGTTAAGGTGAGGGGCGCTATCGATCCCTGAAAATAAAACAGAAGGCTCTTGCCCCGCTGTTCGAGGATGAGAAAATATTGAAGGTAATGTTGGATGAATCCAATGATATTTTACTCTTGGTGAACGATCACGGTATGATGATTAAAAACTTACTGGATCTGTGGCTGGTGGTGGACCTGCTTGAGTTTGATAAAAAGGACTACTCCAGCGTACTGGGGAAGGTGCTATGCGAGCATTACTCTTTGCTCCGAATAAATTCTTGAAACATCTTTGTGAGCTTGGAAATGTGAGTGCACCATACCAAAGGAATGCTTTTTTGCAAAGCCATCCCTTATTATCTCTATTTGGTTACCAATGATGAGCTTTCACGATTATTTTCAGTATGCGACTACTTTTCCAGTAACAGCGGGAACAGGGAAGATGCTATTGTAGTGCCTGAGAGAGCATATGGGTCATTCATCTTTTTCCCACACCCTGTACTATCTACATATTCTACATGAGAACAATTTGTGGCTGAGAAGTTTTTGGATGTAGAGCAGATCAAGGCCGTTTTCCAGTAGGTAGGTGGCGAAGGCGTGAAGGAGAGAATGGAAACTGAGCTTATTGGTGACTTCGGTTCGCGATAGCGCTCGTATAATATCGACTGAGCGGAACGGGCACTGAGATGTTTAGAAAGTTACTGTCCGTAAAAAAAGCCAGTTGTGAAACAAAAAGGTTTTCTATACTGCGTGGATATGGAGAATGAGGCGGGCCGAAATCAAAATCTGCAACATTGAGACGAACGATTGCGAATGTTTTGATGGTGGATGAAGAGATGAATCAAAAACGGTTCTTTTTCAGAAAGTTATTACCCCTGCTTGGTTCCAAGGGTTGAAAATGCCGCCAAAATACTAAAGGTAATGTAGAGGACAGAAGCGGCGCAGACAAGCAGATGGAGGGGCACCCCCATGTCGGCTAGGATGCCGGTAATATTTATTGTAAAGATACCGGCAACGGCAGCGACAAGCATAATTAAGGCCTGGGCGGTGCCGAATGTTTCAGGAAATCTTCTGTACGATTCGGAAAGAAGAGCCGGCGCTTCAAAAGACCAGAAAAACCCTCCAATAGGATAACTTAAACTGATAATAAGCGCATTTTTAGTTAGAAGTCCGGCAAGAAGAATAGTTCCCCCAGTAATTCCAGGAAATATGATAAAGAAACGGCGCCATTTATGGTCAGGTAAAAAAATAAGAAGGATCCGTGACAGTAAATACCCTGCCGCGAAGAGCATAAGAACCGTACCCGTTCCCAAGGGCAAAACGGAAAAGGTTTTTTTAAGATAGGTAGGCATCCAGTTGTGAAGCATGCTGTCCGCTCCCCCGTGGAGGAATATGAGGACCGGGCATATCCAAAAATCCTTTCGTGTTAAAAGGTATCTATACTTGTTTAAGGATGTGATTATCTCCTCTTTGAAATCTTGAGGAGCTGTCTGTCTCAGTTTCCTTCCTGGGGCACGGTAGTGGAAGAGCAAGAAAATAAAAACACTCAATCCCGAAAGAATGGCGAAGGGGAGGTGGAGGATCATAGAAAAATTTTCCGGATACCGGTTCATAAAATATTCAATAAGCACAGGGAAAAAAAGACCCGGGAGCATTCCAGAAACCATGTTTAGGGAAAAGCTCTTACGCTGCCAATGGGGATAGAGTGTAAGAATGTAGAGGGGAGCGGAAAGATTTATAACCGCTCCAAAAATTCCTATAGCTATCACAGAGAAGAGGAAGGGGATAAAACTTTTCGCCAGGGCAGCGAAGATAAAAACAATAATATACCCGGCGAAGCCGATACTCAGCATTTTTCGAGGGCCAATGATATCCAGAGCAGGTCCAGCGGTAAGGTTTACTAAAATTCTACCCAGAGACGAGGCGGAGAGGAGAAACCCCAGGGATGCCGCGGTTATAGAGAAGTAGCTGTCCATGCGGAGGGCAAGAACGGGGAAGACACTTCCCCGATAGGTAGAGATAAATATAGCCAGAATGATCAGGAGGACCCAGGGGAAGTAATGTACACCTTTAGTTTTTCCCATTATTATTTCTCATTACTGCCAAAAATAAAACTATTAGAAACCTGAAATCTAATCTATAATGAATTAATCGACCAAGCTAATTCAATTTACAGAAAGAAGATCATGTTATAGCTTCGAAGAATACCACATTTCGAAAAATGCCACAATTCATTCTGAGATATAAGTTAACTACTCTACTAACGATGATGAAAGGATCACCGGCAAATACTCTTGTAAGGTCATCCATTGCACCAATTCTATTTTTTCGTGCAGATGAAAGATAACTGCGCATACGGCAGAATATCTGAGTAACCTGCTGTCTCAAACTAAGTTTGCAACAGTATATCAATCCACAAAGCTTTTAAAGATCTTTTTATCATTCCTACTTGACCACGATATTTACAATACATCCAGGCACAGCAATTACTTTTTTGATTTCCTTGTTGCCAATCTCAGACTTGACCTTTTTATTGTCAAGCGTAATTCGCTCCATCTCATCTTTAGACATATCAGGAGAAACCACAATCTTTGCTCTGAATTTTCCGTTAACCTGAATGGGTATCTCCACCTCATCTACCTTAAGCGCTTCTTCATCAGCAGGCCATTATTCAGTTTTGTTTTCCATCCAATGCGTGTAGAGCCTCTGACGATTCAAGTCTGGTGAGATTGTATCGCTAACCTGAACCCATGATGTTTGAACTGCCTGTAATGAATCGAACCAACCCAAGCCGTAGGCTGCTATCATTGCTGCTCCGAAAGCACCCAGTTCAGGTTGCTGGCACGTTTTTAATGGCGTGCCAGTCATATCAGCTTTAATCTCAAGCAGTTTTCTAATTTTACCGCCTCCTCCTGTAGCCAAGATTGCTTCTTGACCGATACCGGGAGACAACTGCCCAATAAGTTGTGTTGTTCGGTATGCAATGATCTCAAGAATTGTGTTTAGTCCTACACCTATTGGGGCGCTCCTTCTGGATATGTGTGTTTTTACTTGCTCAAGAATATGATTTGAATCTGGAGGTATGCCAAGTTGGCTAGCTGAATAGAACACGTCGTCTGTTAATGCAAACATTTGCTTATAATCAAGCCCCTTTGTGTACTTGTCGTGGAACTGTTCTATAATACCTGCCCCATGAGGAGAAAAACAAAGATGTGAATAGACTTCTTGGTCCAAAGTTGGACCGACAATGATGTCTTTCCCTGCCTTATTGTCGTGGTTTAATGTTATTGCAGCCAGAACTGTTCCAGTCGACTCACTTACATTCCCGATAGCCCCAAGCCCAGCGCCATAGGATGCAATCAGATGGTCAAGTCCTCCTGAGAAAACGGGCACATCTCTATTGAAACCAAGAGTAGTTGACCAGTGTGTGAAGGTTGTGCCGGCTAGTGTCCCGACAGGAACTGGAGTGCTAAGCTTATCCGATGTGAGGCCTACAAGATCACAAATTGGAGTATTCCACTTTTGTGTTTTGATATTTAATAAACCGGTCAAAGAAGTGGAACTTGTGTCGGCAACAGCTCTTCCGGTTAGTCCATAAACAAAATAATCAGAAATTGTGAGGATCCGATCAGCACGCGTCAACATTGAATCTCGATTTCTGTGTAACCAATGAAGCTTAGCAAGAAGGATTCCTGCTGAGGGAGCACCAATTCCGCTTTCTTCTAAGAACCTGTTAGAGAATAAAAGCTCCCTGAGGTCTGCAGGTATCTTATTTTCAAACTCGGAAGTCCATAGGATGATGTCTGTTAATGGTTTATCTTCAAAATCAAGTGCAATAAAAGAATTTGCCTGAGATGCATAACTTATGGCTTCAATAGCTGAAAGCGTAATGCCGGAATCTTTTTGAACCTGAACGATACAGGTAGAAAGAGCATGCCAAAATGAATTTGGTTTAATAACTTCCAGGTTCCCATCTTTATGTTTTGGGGTGGGTACTCTCCCTACTGACAGACATCTTCCCTGTATGTCAACAATCGAACATTTTATATAGGAAGTACCAAGATCGAATCCAATTACATATCCCATTAAATAACCTTCTATACCTTACACATCTCAAGAGTTTTCTCAACAAACAGCTGGCCGGTCTCGTAGGAGAATAGAGCATTTGAAGCCTCATACCCGCCTTCATCAGCAGCCTCTTTTGTGGTTATGTATCCCTGTGTCTCTCCGTTGGCCATGCTGATGACAAATGTGTTAGGGCAGTGCTGCTTCACTTCCAGAGCATATTCAACAAAGACTTCCCCGGACCAGCCTACGAAATTCCATGTTCCAAGAGTGATCATGTGTATCTCAGCGGGCAGGCTGGCAGCGTAATAATCTTCAAGTTCACCACTTTCCTGCATTCTGCTCAATGTCACCATCTCTTCAGCTCCAAATATGTCACACTCAATAGTTCTAATCTTATTGGCAGGTTCATGGTTGCTGCGCATTGATTGGATTGTTTCCCTAAGCAGCGACAGCTTCTTTTCTGCCTGCTGCAGTGGGGGGAATGTTCTTTTGGGGAGTTTTTCAAGAAATACCTGATGTGTGTTGATCGATGCCATATTCCTGAAGGCAACCTGTGAGGCAACTTTTTCTACGGCTTGTCCTAATATGGTCCCAAGTCTCTCTACCTCAGCAAACGTGTTTTCTGTCGTTACGTGACGGGGGCTTTGGTTTCCACACGGCCCGCTATGGGTCAGGAGAACACACTCGGATCCAAATACATGAGACTTGAGATATGCTTTCGCAGCTCCATGGAAATCGGCACTGATGAGAGTTGAATCTTCATGGAGGACCGTAGGATGCATTGATACAATCATCATGCATGCGATGTAGTGCGTGTCAGCCGCATCACGGACAAGCAGAGTCGGTACATCGTGGTTGGAAGGCCCTCCAGGGTCTCTTCTGTTTGTCCCTATCCCGGTACTGTCGGCATGTGAGAGACCAATTATGGCCGGTTCGGACCGCTTTTTTGCCTGGACTCCTGCTTCAGTCATTTTAGTAATAAGAAGATCTATGTACGATTGATCCGCATTGGGGACTACTGAATCTGCGGTATTGCTCGCATAATTTACTGTTTTCGGTCCAGAATGGGTGTGGGTAGCTGTGATCATGATGCTGCTGCCGGCGATTCCAGTTTTCAGTGTGATCTGTTCACGAACGCGATTTGTCATTTCTTTACTGACGAAAATGATATCGTTAGCAATGAAAAGTATCTGTTCAGAGCCGTTATTTACATATAGGGCTGCAGTGGTCAAATCATCATGAATCCCGGTGTGGTAACGCTCAACATGGGGATAGCCAAATAAGAACTGTGGAGTATCAGGGTTAATATCAGTAGAATAAGCTCCGGCGTATAACATAAAATTCACCTTTGTATGTCGTAATCATATGTGAGCGGTCTCGATTATACAATCCGAGACCTCAGTTTCCAAAGAAATCAGATCAGTTACTCCCCCATTATCTGAATCTGTACCGTTCGAGGGCGGGCTCGAACTTGATCCCAGTCTATGAAGTATATGTAACCAAATTCTCCCATATCCATCTCTCCATCTGCAACTATAATGGTTTCCGATCTCCCGAAGAAAACAGAACGCAGGTGGGCTTCTGTGTTGAGGCTTGTCCATTCTCCCTCTTCACCAACACTCATAGCAAAATCGATGTGTTCAGGTCCTGGATGCATATACTGACCTTCAACTCTGCAGGTAGGTATCAACTTCTCCATGATATTGCACAAATCCTGCTGAAGGTATTCTAGTCCAAAGTAGGTTTTATCATGTGAACACTCCTGAGTCATAACTGAACAAGTTGTATGGTGTGAATATACAACGCAGGTACCATTTTGCACACCTGAGCGTTTTAATACCTCTTTTACATCTTTAGTTACGTCATGAAATGTTGGGTGAAGTCCCTTGGATTGTACTTTAATGCTCTCTCTGTAAACTTTCATGTCTCTTGTCTCCTTTTCTCTTATTATATTTGATTATTTATGTGAGTCGTCCCACGCAGTCCGTACGGCATGGATCATCTCATCAATCATAGCAACGCTGTCGGCAGCTTTTATTATTCCACTTGATGAACCGGTAGCCTCTGCACCTGCTCTGATTACTGTGTATACATCTTTCCCGTTGCTGATACCTGCTCCCTGCAGGACAAGAATGTCGTTGTTAACCTGTTTTACAGCTTCAATTGAGGCTTGGACATATGCTGCATCACTTTTTTTACCCGTTCCTATCAAATTGGTTGGTTCAGCAACAATGATGTTCGGTTCAAGTAGCGCTACTGCCTTTACCTCTTCAATCGTATTAGTACAGACGATAGTGAATAATCCAACCTCATCTGCGCGAAGTATTGTTTGGGCAAGCACATCGTAGGTAATGGGCTTCTCTGCATGGTTAAGCATAACTCCACTGGCTCCGGCTGCAATAAGCGATTCCGGCAGAACATCTGCAAGACCTCGGCCCACTGGTATCGGATCCATATGTGGAGCACAGACCAGCAGATTTTCAGTTGATTCAGAAACTCTTCTGATTTCCGTCAGCGGAGTAGTGAAGATGATAGGAACTTGGTATCTTTTGCTAGAACTGTCAGCCGCTTTAGCAAGAGCTACTACATCATCTCCATACAGGTAAGATTTTGGACCTATTTCAAAGAATGGGGGGGTTAGTGAGAAGTTATTAAGCATAGGATACTCCTTTCAAAAACGAATAGTACCATAATTTTCATTTTAGTCAATTAAAATTTACGAAAATATTTACAAAAATTGAAAATATGATATAATATTTTTCGTAAACGTAAGTTTTAGGAGTTTTGTATATGAAAGGTGAAGTTGAGAAAGCAGTTCTACAATCATTAAGCATAGAACAGAAGGGGATTGGAGATATGGCTAACCTCATTAATCTGCAAGCCATAGAGAAAGTAATATCTATCCTCAGCACGGCTGACAGGATCATTACCTGTGCAAGTGGTTCATCTGGTTTTGCTGCCATGAAACTTGCACACACGCTCTGCTGTATTGAAAGGCCGGCAAAGTTCATGTCACCCGCCGAGGCTATACACGGAGGACTGGGTTTTGTCAAAAAAGGCGACCCGGTAATCATTGTTTCCCGAGGAGGGAAAACCACTGAATTATTGCCGATTATTGATGTGTGTTGTAAAAAAGGAGCCTTTATTATTGGCGTTACGGAGAATCAATCTTCCCATCTGGCACAAAGCTCCGACGTTGTTCTACCTCTTGTGGTAGAGAAGGAAAGTGACCCGTTGAATCTTATGGCTTCAACCAGCTTTGTAGCAACAATTGCACTGTTTGACGCAATTATTGCTGGTATCATGGTAGATTGCGAGTATGAAAATAAACATTTTGCTCTCATTCACCCAGGGGGAGCGGTAGGGCAGATGTTGAATAGGTGAGATTTTGCTTGTAATATATGTGACAGATTCACGTTGGTGCCACTGAGGTGATATATGGCTGATGAGAGTTCGAAAGTATCTAGGCGAAGACAACTGATTGTTGAAACTCTTAATAGTGAACAGATAATACGTGTTAAAAAACTCAGTAAAGATTTAAACACCTCAGAGGTGACCATCCGCAATGATCTTTCCTCTTTAGAGGAAGAGGGACTGGTACGAAGAATTCCTGGTGGTGCTGTTCAAAATTTAAGCTTCCCCCCTCGTCACCGTGGAAGACTAAACGAGCAGGAAGGCTCCAGGGAGAAGGTGGTCATCTCCAAAGCGGCCGCGGAGCTGATCAGCGACGGGCAGGTCGTGATGATCAATTCCGGATCAACAGCTTTATTGACTGCAATCGAATTAAAAAAGCGGCGCCACCTCAAGATTATTACGAATTCGCTGCCTATAGCCAATGAATTAGGTAGTGTGCCCACTATCCAGTTAATATTTCTTGGAGGAGAGTTCAATCATACATACGGATTTACCTACGGAGAAGATCCGATCTCGCAGCTGCAGAGATATAAAGCTGATACACTCATTCTATCAGTTGACGGAGTAAAGGGAGATATTGGCCTTACAACGTATCACGCTGAGGAGGCGAAGCTTATCAGGGCGATGATTGAGCGCTCCCGTTCTACCGTGGTTGTTGCAGATCATAGAAAAATAGGTCACGAAAGTTTCAGCTATCTCGGCCCACTCAATAACGTCTCAACGCTTGTGTCGGATGGACAAGCCGACCCTGTAGCACTAGAAAAGATAAAAATTCATGGTACTAAAGTCATTCTGAGAGACTAATAAAAGAAAGGAACTGGTTTGTTTATTGGTCTGATGGACAATTGCCATGGTGATCTCCTGCATTCATCGTTACAATGTTTCGGGAATGCAGGATACATGATTCACTTCTCCCTCTGGTAAACTGTATTACCTGATATCCATGTTTCCTGCACATCGAACTGAGGGGAAAGTCGAACAATGTCGGCATCGAAACCAACATTAAGGTCTCCTTTCCTGCCGTAGATGCCCAGTACTTTAGCCGGACTTGTTGATGCCATGATAATTGCATCCTGTAGAGTTCCCAGCTTCAGTTTGATGACATTTTTTACAGCCACATCAAGCGTCAAACCGCTTCCAAACAGCTCATGAGGTGCATGTGAATTCTCAGTGCCACGTGCAGGTGCTCCGGGATAGGCAAATGAGATTTCGTCAGATCCGAATCCCTGGTAGGTTCCCGGCGGAAAACCAGCTCCAATATTTGAATCACTGATTAGTGAGATTGAAGATAACGGTTTGCAGGCTTGTGCAAGTCGTACTGCTGCAGGATGCACATGTTCACCATCTAAAATGAAATCAACTGAGACTCGTGGATCTGCGAGTATCACCTCGACAGCTCCAGATGGTCTTACTCCGGGGTCGGTCTGTTCCGGGGCGGCGAACACATCGTAGAAGTGTGTGGCGTGACGTGCTCCCAACTCTATGGCGCGCTCAGTCTGATCAACATCAGCCTGCGTGTGTGTAATAAAAACGGGATGTTCCATTCGTGGTATCAATTCATCCAAGCCCTCAAGCTCGGGAGAAATGGCAAAAATGGCTTTGCAGGGTGCCAAAAGCGTCTTGATTTTTTCAAGCCTTTGGAGAGATTTATCTTTCAGGGCAGATGGCTGAAGTGCCCCTGTCTTGGCCAGATAGGGGCCTTCACAAAAGTACCCTAAGATTTGAGTTCCAACCGATCGAGCTAGGGCAACTTCTTGCAGATACTCATCTTCCACTTCCGGGGCGTGGGGAATGATAGTGGGTAGGAAACCCGTTATGCCATATTGCGGAAGCAGGCTACTGATCTGTTCAATATCTTCTTTCCCATTATCAACCAGAAACGAATGCATTCCGTGGATGTGTAGATCAATAAAACCAGGAACAAGAAAGTCTCCCTGAGCGTCAATGACCCTCGTCTCATCCTGAATAAATTCGTTTGATGGTGCGATCTTTGTAATTTTTCCATCTTCAACCATTAATGCGTGATCTTCGAGCAGTTCTCCACCGCAGAAGACCGTAGCGTGAGCAAAAACTGTTTTTTGCATAATTTCCTTCCTTCTGTCTGGAATTAAAACATTATTATTTTATTGAATTTAGATTGCAATAAAAAGTATATAATGTTATAACAATTAAAAGGGTACGTTAAAAATCATAGTATGTCAATCTTAATGTAATGTATGTCGCTGGGAGGATTGAAATACTGAATGTTGTGATATAATGAACAACATACTTTTTGCCCAAAAGAAAAGAGGTTGTTATTATGGAAGTGGCTTATCACAAAGTCTATAACATACTGAGAGAACAGATTCTTGAGAAAAAACTGAATGAGGGGGAGAAAATACCCCCAGAACGTGTTCTTTGCGATACTTACGGGGTTTCTAGAATAACAATCAGACAAGCTCTCAAGATGCTTCAAGATCAGGGCCTTCTCGAACGCCTTCCCGGTAAAGGAACGTTTGTGAGAAGTTCAACAAAACGAAAAGTACCCATTCTGGATATGGACTATGAGAAATCGCTGAAAAGAGAGGCTCCTGACATTATCAGAAAGGTAATTACTTGGGAATCGATTCTTCCTTCTGATGAGATTAAGAATGAACTCAACATTTTAAAATCAGAACAATGTCTGCTTATTGAACGAATTGATATCCAGAATGATGAACCGTTAAGCTATGATAAAGGATTCATACCGATCAACTTCTCATCAAGTGTTGATGAGCTTAATATAAACCAGGTAAGTTTCCTCCACCTTTGGGCTAAACGGGAGAACCTCTCAATTTCCTACATAAGATCATCCACTGAGGCCGTTGAGGCAGGAGCAATTGATGTTGAACGTCTTCGAGTTCCCCTTGGAGCTCCTATGCTTAAGACCACTGATACAATTTTCTCTACCGAGGGAAAAGCTCTAGCAGTATTTATCACCATATACCGCGGTGATAAGTTCAGGTTGGTTTCAACTACCAACGTTGATGCGTAATCGCGAGATTAATTGAAGGAACAAGTGTATGAGATATATTGATTCAGGTGAACTACATAAAGACTTCCATCTTGCCACGAATGCAACGTGTGATTATGTGATGAATAGATATGGAAGAGCTTTTCTAACAGAACTAACTCGAAGAACTGCACAGAGATTTTATCAGGATATCTATGTGAACATGAAAAGAGGCTCCTATCAGGCTCTTATAGACCATCTTTGTTATTACTTTGATCGAGAGGGTGCTGTGTACAGCCTCAACAAGGAGGGAACAGGTATCATAATTCGTGTTACCTCGTGCCCTATGCATAAACATATCCAGAATAGGGGCAGGGTTGTTTCTGAATATCTTTGTAGTTTCCTGAAGGAGTTTTATACCTCATTTGGTATGGAAAGTACTTATAAGATCCTATTTGATTCATATGACCCGGCAGGTAAGTATACGATATCAATTGTAAAAAGAGGTTCCCATGCTACCCAGTGATCATTTTGTCAGGATGTACAATGAACTTTTTGCTATGCTCTCAGAGCGCAGCGAAGAGGACCTCCGATCGTATTGGATGGAAATTTCCAAGCTTCAGAAGGGAATTCTTGGCCCATACATAGAACAGAAAGGTCTATACGGCATGTATGAATACTGGCAGAAGATCAAGATCGAGGAGAATTGCGATATGGATCTGAATGTCAATGAAGATTATTTTGAGATCGTCATGCATATGTGTCCCTCCCTTTCGAAGAATCTTGATAATGATGCCGGGTTATGTCTGCGCTACTGCGATCATTGTGCCGGATGGATCAATCCGGTGATAATCTCATTCGGTTATTTCCCGGTTTATGATGTAATTTCCCGAACTGAGCCCCGGTGCAGGTTCAGGGTATATAAAGATAAGATGAAAGCTGTTACATATGCGAAACGGGCAGAACTGCTCTGGGACCCATATGATGATCTTAAATTGAAAGGATAAGTGAGGTAAAGAAATGATCATTGACCGAATTGAACACATACATCGCTATGCAGCATGTTTTGGCAAGCATGGGCAGTTGGCCGATTGGATAAGAGAAAACGACCTGAGCCCTATGAAATCTGGTAAATATTTCATCGATGGAGATACTGCAATAACTGTCATTGAAGCTGAGGGAGTGGGTGAAGAAGCTTCCGTTCTTGAGCAGCATCGAAGGAGTATTGATTTTCAGTATGTTTCGGAAGGCTATGAGAGAATAGGGGTACTTAAGCCCACCGATGGTCTCTCGCAGGTACCATATGATGAAAAGCAGGATGTGCTCCTGTATCGTGAGCTGGTCCCTGATAACTATATCAATCTATACCCGGGGATGTTTATTATTTTTTATCCCGGG
Source organism: Bacteroidales bacterium (assembly GCA_041686375.1). Lineage (GTDB taxonomy): Bacteria > Bacteroidota > Bacteroidia > Bacteroidales > UBA12077 > JAGXLC01. The sequence goes on along the minus strand of JAWLEB010000048.1, from coordinate 8,146 downwards.
GAGTTACATGCTCCCATGAGTGGGGATGTCAGGATGAAGAAACTGGTATGTAAAGTATCTGTCAATAAATGAATTTTTTATTTGACAGATACCTGGTTATAACATTATAATATTAAACGGATGGTGAGAAAATGAATGAGAAGCCGCTTGTAGAAAAACAGGATATTTCGCTTGCAATCATAGGCCAGACTCCGGGAAACGGACACCCGTATTCCTGGTCTGCCATGTTTAATGGGTATAATAAGCAGTTGATGTCTGATGAATGTCCATATGCAGGGATTCCTGTGTATCTGAACAAACAACCTGAAAAGACACTACAGATTCCTCATGCCAGGGTAACACACATATGTTGTAATGGAGATGGGGATTTTACCGCCGAGCATGTAGCAAAGACTACTTACATTGACCATGTGGTATCAGACCCTCTCGATCTGATAGGCAAAGTTGATGCCGTGATTATTGCAACAGATATTGGAAGTGAACATGTTTGCAGGGCACGACCATTTGTAGAAAGCAATATCCCGGTATTCATTGACAAACCTTTGGTGGATAACCGGGAGGATCTTGCTGTCTTCTCCAAGTGGGTATCAGAAGGCAGACCGATCCTGAGTTCAAGTTCAATGCGATACGCCAAGGAATTTATGCCCTATCGCTACTCAACAAAGAATCTCGGAGACCTGCGGTATGTGTCGATAACCACTCCGAAAGCCTGGGAAACATACGGTATTCATGCACTTGAGGCGGCTTATCCGATTATTGGTTCTGGATTTTTGACCGCACAGCATATAGGGACGAGCGAGAGAAATCTGGTTCATTATACACATAAAAACAATCTTGACCTTATTGTTGTGGCATCCAAAGATATGTATGGCGGTTTCGGGCAGCTGACACTGTGCGGAACCAAGGATTCAGCTCAGATACGCTTTTCAGATTCATTCTTTTCGTTTAAGTCACAATTGGAAGCATTTGTCATGTATTTGAGAACGGGTAGAAAACCCTTTGCTTTTGATGAGACCGAGGAGTTGATGCGTATGTTGATAGCAGGCATAGAAAGCAGGGATGCGGGTGGAAACATCATCCGGCTTGATGAGATCTAAATCAGAAAACACATGGAGTGTGACTATATGGAAATGAGTGATAGGTTCTCGCTTAAAGGTAAAACAGCGCTTCTGACAGGTGGAGCAAGCGGGTATGGGCTTCAGTGCCTTAAAGCCCTTGCAGAAGCTGGGGCTCGTACGTTTATAGCTTCGAGAAATATCGATGCTTTACAGAAAGTGGCTGATTCATATAACGAAAAAGGATACTCGGTAACAGCGTTACAATTCGATCAGGGAGATGAACAGTCTATTTTACGACTTGTGGATCAACTTATCGCACGAACTGATTCAATAGATATCCTCGTTAATAATGCTGTAGCTCGTGTCATGAAGGAAGGATGGAGCGGGACAGGAGAAGATTTTGACAAAAGCATGCA
>JAWLEB010000048.1:0-6572 GCA_041686375.1 Bacteroidales bacterium | reverse complement strand
ACGAACTGATTCAATAGATATCCTCGTTAATAATGCTGTAGCTCGTGTCATGAAGGAAGGATGGAGCGGGACAGGAGAAGATTTTGACAAAAGCATGCATATCAATGCAACAGGCTTGTTTCTTCTTACTAGAGCGGTAGGGGAGGTCATGATCAGACAGAAATCAGGTTCCATCATAAATATCGGGTCGATGATGGGGATGGTTGGGGTTGAACCTCATAATTATGATGATACATCAATGCATGGTTGGTATCCGGATTATTTTTTTCATAAAGGCGGTATGATCAATTTTACACGTTTCTGTGCAAGTTATTTCGGTCTTTACAACATACGGGTAAACTGCATTTCACCTGGTGGGTTAGAATCAGAATTGCAGCCGGAACCATTCAAGAAGCATTATGCTGAGAGAACTCAACTTGGTAGACTAGGTAAAACAGAAGACCTGATTGGTTCAATCATATTTTTTGCTTCGGATACATCTGAGTACATCACTGGTGTTAATCTGCCAGTAGATGGTGGATATACAGCGAAATAAAATTTTAAACTTGACAGGTGAAAAAACTGTTTTATAATAGGTTATAACATTATATAACTATAACCTTTTTGTTTGAGTGTTATTTGTTTTATAGTGATTTCTTAAAAAAACTGTATCAACAGTTACTAAAAAGATGGAGGTCTTTTATGGAAAGTATTAAAAAGGTATTTTTAACGGCATTTTTGATTTTGTTTGTTGCAAATTTTTTATTTGCTTCAGGTCAGCAAGAAGGACAAACAACAGCTGAGGATGAAATTGAAATTTCTTACTGGCATTTCCCTAGAGCTGATAATGTGCCTGGTTATGAAGATGTATCTAAAGAACGGGGTGACTTTGAGTCTTATTTGGCAAAAAAATTCACAGAGATGGATAACGGCATATCCGTTGAAACAGAGGTGGTCCCCTGGAATGGTGGGTTTGAACGTATAAATGTTGCTATTGCTGGTGGCGACCCCCCTACTGTCTTGTTAGATTACATAGGACGTACAAGTGTTTATAACCAAATGGGAGCTACTATTCCAGCTGATAAGGTGTTACCTGCTCATGTCGTTGATGATGTATACAGTGATTACTTGGATTTATATACAACAGGAGGAGATTTGCACGGACTTCCAGCTGACGACACCTCTCTAGATGTAATGAATATCAATGTAGGATTGCTGAAAAAACATGGTTGGGAAGGACCAGTTCTAAATGGTCCGGGGCAGCCTTATTCTTTTGAAGAGTTTACCGAGTTTTTAACTGATGTTAAGGATGTAGTCCCTTCAGATGTGTACCCTACAGCATGGACCGGAGGAGATGAGCAAGCTGATTACGTATGGTGGTTAATTTTTGCGGGTTTCGGGGGAGAACTATTCGATTCTGATGGCACTGTAACGGATGACTATAGTGGAATGATAGAAGGTTATGAGTATCTTATGTCATTAAAAGAAAAAGGCCTCTTGGCTCGCGGAATTGCTTCAATGAAGGGTAATGACGGTAACAAACTTTTTACCGCCGGAAAAGTAGTAGTTAGAGCAGGAGGGAAGCCTCATGCTGATGATTTAAAAAATAATATAGAAGAGGGTGCTTTAGATTATGAATATGAAGTAATGGCGGTCCCCTTCCCAACTGAAGCTGGTGACAAAGTATACAATACGGTTGGTCCCTCTGGGTTTGTGTTTTTTACTGATGCAAGTGATAAAGAAACTGAGGCGGCATCAGAATTTATCGAATTCATGTTATCCGAGGAATATTGGCCAGCATACATTCAGGCAATTGGACGCCAAGCGCTCCAGAAAAAATATTCAAATGAGGACATTTTCAGCGGTGATGCGTACATGGAACAAATCACTGGTATAGAGTCTAGTTTATTTGATAATGGTATAGCAAACCCTAATTATCAGGAAATTCGAATTGCATTATCCCAGGCGCATCAGAAAATCTTTACTGAGAGGGCAACAATAGAAGAGGCTGTAAATGATTTTTATGAAGAGGTAAGAGAATTAGTAAATGAGTAAAATACGCACTATTAAGCAGCATAATTTTTCCATTTGCTTGTTGTATACATATACGTGATGGGAAGCTTAATAGGTATGATTCGTGTTTTGTTGGGGCTTACCTAAAAGGGACCATTTATTGGGAAATCACCTAATGGAGCTCTTATCGGAACATCTTTAAATGAGCAACAATAATATAGTCCCCCGGGGTTTCCCGGGGGAAAATATTACGGTGGAGGAAATTAGTGATAAATAAAAGAAAGAACTTTTTGCAGCAAATTAAAAAGGAATGGTCTGCATATATTTTTATTCTTCCTTCTGTATTAATGTTTTTTGGTTTAGTTGGCTATCCAATGGTTTTGTCATTCATTTATAGTTTGCAGGATAGAGGGCTTGTTAACTGGTCTTGGATAGGACTTCAAAATTATAAAGATATTTTAACCGATGTCTTCTTTCTAGGGGCTATTAGGAATACTGTTACCATAGTAATTATTCTTGTTCCAATAGTAGTATTGATAACTTTTATTATTGCAATGCAGGTCACTCCAATGAATAAAGCTTTCCGCTCATATTTTCGTGTTGTTTTTTATCTACCTGTTGTAACAAGTGGTGTAGTTGTTAGTATGGTGTGGTTGTGGATTTTTGATCCTAACTTTGGTCTTTTAAACCACTTAATAACCTCATTTGGATTTGAACCTGTAGTTTGGCTTTCTTCAAGCTATTCGCTTTATTTTATTATTCTTGTGATCTTTACATTTAATTTTGGTGTTCCCTTCATAGTTTATGGAGCCGCCATTGGAAATATTCCTAAAACTTTAATTGAGGTAGCTTCACTTGATGGGGCAAAAAAAAGAACAATTACATGGAAAATTGTATTCCCATTATTGAAACCAGTAACCTTCTTTGTATTAGTTACACAGACTATCGGGGTCTTTATGGTCTTTGTAGTAGTTCAGTTGCTAACAGATGGAGGGCCTGTTAGGTCCACAGAAACAATTATTTTTATGCTATACCGGACAGCTTTTCGGTTTCTCGAATTTGGTCGTGCTTCAGCAATGGGAATGGTTCTTTTTGCTATGGTACTTCTGGTAGCTATTTTACAGAAAATTTTCGTTGGTAATAGAAATGATTATTAGATATTGACTAAAGGTAAAAAGTAAAAACATGATGAAAAGCTACGGTAGGGTGTATACAGTTGTTGCGGTATGGGTCTTGATTTATCATGATCCTGCTTCTTAAGGAACCATCAAGGCAAATTAAGGCTTGATGTTGAAAATATTTTTGATCCAGTTACGGTCGGTCACAAAAGCGTGAAGTAGTTCACCAAACAGGAGCCTAGAGTGAGGTGAGGAACACACCGCAGGAAAGTTCATGAGGATTGGCGTAAAAGTCGGTCTGCACCATAAGAATTAGGTGAAGGTGTTCTATCTTCGGAAGAGAACACAATATGATGGAGAAGAGATTAATTCTGCCATGATGTTCGCTATCGGTATCAATAGGCTAAAGAAATAGGATAACTGCCGACTAAAGAAGGCAACATTTACGGCTATTTGTAAAAGGAGTAAAGAATGAAAATTATTGATTCACCAGAATTTGCCTATAGTAATACAAGAGAAAAGATATTATATTTTCTTTCTCTTGTTATTATTATTGCTTTATCTTTGTTTTTTATTTTTCCTTTCTATTGGATGTTTAAAGGCGCACTACAACCCCCCTATATGGCCACACAACTTCCCCCAAGTTTTTTACCGATAAATTTAACGATCCAAAACTTTATAAATTTATTTAACAGATTTCCCATATCAAGATGGATTTTTAACAGCTTTGTTGTAGCATCATCAGCAACTATACTAACACTAATATTTGGTTCATTATCGGGATATGCCTTTGCAAAACGCAGGTTTCCCGGTAGGGAATTTATTTTTTGGCTATTACTAACAGCTATGATGGTCCCTAAGCAGATTATGTTGGTTCCACTGTATGTATTGATGAATAACTATGGACTATATAACACTCACGCTGGGATGTTTCTACCGATGGTAGCCTGGCCATTTGGTTTGTTTCTCATGAGGCAGTTTATGGTCTCTATACCAGATGAACTTATTCAAGCAGCTAAGGTTGATGGAGCTTCGGAGCCGTTCATCTTTCTACGTATTATTGTCCCACTTAGTGTTCCAGCTTTTGGTACTGTTGGAGTAATATATTTTGTCAGGATATGGAATGATTATCTATGGCAACTGATCATGGCCAGTGAAACACGAATGAATACTTTGCCTGTAGGTATAGCAAAAATGGTTATTGGAGAAGTAACTATAGATTATGGTTTACTGATGTCTGGTGCAGCCCTAGGAGCAGTTCCAATGATGCTTATATTTCTTTCGCTGCAAAAGTATTTTATAAAAGGACTTACAGTCGGTAGTGTTAAAGGCTGAATTTTAATAAGAGTATTTACTGAACACTTTGGAGTAAAAAACCATGTACATAATTTACACAACTTGCCCGGATGTCGGTAGTAAGAATGTAGGAGACAAACTGATTGAGGTAAGAACTAGAGAACTAATAAAAGAAATAAAGGGAGTAAACAATGGAAAAACCAAACGTATTAGGAATCTGTGTTGATCACTGGCCGGGCCTCCTTATGGGAGCCGCTGGGCACGAGTATATCATCTCCCCTACGATAAACAGCATGGCCGAATATGGGACCCACTTTACCGAAGCCTACTCATCCACTCCTACCTGTATCCCCGCTCGACGCGAGCTTATGACAGGGACGGAGGCAAAGACCCACGGGGACAGGACCTTCAAGGAGACCCTTCCCATGGACCCGGACCTCCCCACCATGGCGGATACCTTCCGTAGGGCCGGGTACTCAGCTCACGCTGTGGGTAAGCTCCATGTCTACCCTCAGCGGGACCGAATCGGTTTTGACGACGTCCTCATCCACGAAGAGGGACGGCACCATCTGGGAAATGTTAAGGACGATTACGAACTCTACCTGGAGCAGCAGGGCCTCCCGGGGCATGAACTGACCCACGGGATAGGGAACAACCAATACCCTGTCCGGTCCTGGCACCTGGAAGAGAAACACCATCCCACCTACTGGACCACCCGGGAAATGTGCCGGCAAATAAAGCGGAGGGACCCCACGAAACCGGGCTTCTGGTACTGCTCCTACGCGGCACCTCATCCCCCCATAACCCCGCCGGAGGAGTACTTCCAGATCTACCGGGAAATGGAAATTGATGAGCGCTACATCGGTGACTGGGCTAAAGATTTCGATGCCCTCCCCTACACCTTAAAATCCCATATCAAGAAATTCCCCTGTCTCAGTGAAAAGGAGATCGATCTGGCCCGGCGGGCTTTCTACGCCCAGTGCACCTATATAGATCATCAGATACGCCTCCTCATCGGCACATTGAGGGAGGAAGGGCTTCTGGACAACACCATCCTCTTTTTCACCGGCGATCACGGGGACATGCTGGGGAACCACAACCTCTACGCGAAACCGCCCATGTTCGAATACGCGGCGAAAATCCCCATGATCGTCTCCGTCCCTCCCAGCCTCGACCCGGAGGGAAAGACGGTGGGTAAAGACAGCCGCTTCGCAGCCTTGCGGGACCTTATGCCCACCCTCTTAGATCTCTGCGATATCCCCGTCCCGGAGACTGTGGAGGGACATTCCCTCTTTAAAGATCCGCCCCGGGAGAGCATCTACTGCGAACATTACGAGGATGAGCGGGCTCTGCGGATGGTAAGAAAGGACTCGTACAAACTCATCTGGTACGCTGTGGGGAACCGATTTCATCTCTTCGATCTGGAGAAGGACCCGACGGAGCTGAAGGACCTCTCAGAGGATCCCCGCTACAAGGACATCCGGAGTGAGCTTGAGAGTATCATCCTGGAAAACCTCCACGGAGAAGATAACAAATGGGTAAAGGACGGCACACTAACCGGAGAGCCGGACAAGCCCTTTACTCCTCCCAGGGACAGAGGACTTTTAGCCCAGCGGGGCTGGAGATAGGGGGCGAGCCCCCGGAGGAGCAGCACAATGAGAAAACAGAACATCCTTCTTATTCTCACTGACCAGCAGCGATTCGATACAGTGGGGGTAAATGGAAGTGAAATCTGCCGGACCCCCCACACGGACAAACTTGCCGCGGGGGGAGTGAATTTCACAAACGCCTATACCGCTTGCGGCCTCTGCTCCCCAGCCCGGGCTTCTATTTATACCAGCCTCCTACCCCACCGCCACGGCATTACCCGGAACGTTATGTCCGGCGACCCCCTTCACACGAGCATCTCCGAAGAGTTTCCCACCCTGGCGGAGCGGCTCAGCCAGGAGGACTACCACTCCCACTTTCTGGGGAAGAGGCACGCCGGAGGCCGTCTCCCCACCCAAGCAAGGTTCACCGGAAGGGATGTGGAAGGATACGGGGTAGTCTCCCAGCACGGTGATTACAAGGAGATTTCGTTAGCACCGCCTAGAAATGATATTGATGATGCTATTAGGAAATTTCTTGCGGAAGAACTAGATTCTGGATTTGTAAGATATATAGGAC
>JAWLEB010000047.1:0-20477 GCA_041686375.1 Bacteroidales bacterium | reverse complement strand
TATAAGTGGAAAATTGCCTAAAGGTAATTTTATCTATTAATTAAAATTTGATAATAAAGTAAAAATTGCTTGAAATTATATTTTCACACAGTCTCTAAATCGTGGTGCTATTCTTATGCTGCCAAACTAACCGCAGTTGCTACACTCCATGAGTAAAGCACCATGCTTTTCAGCATGGTGTCCGTTAAATAAGCCACATCACCATCCCCCACGCGCCTGGATTATGCAATGTATTTAAATAATAGAAAAAAACACGCTTTTAGAGGGACTGCATTATTCATGCATCAAGTTTAAGGCAGATACAAGGCATCGAAAACCGAAGACATAGTGTTTTATTTCGAGGTTTTCGCAACGCAGTAAATGCCCTAAAATTGATGCACTTGTAAAAAATGAATAATACAGGATAGAAAAATTAATTATAGGAATACAATAATTTTAAAATTACACGGTCAAATGTTAATAACAAAACTATTGAAATGATTCCTATCAAAACGGGTGTAGATAAAGAAATATCATGTAATAAATTTTCTGAGAGAATATCTATGAACTTAAAATAACTGCTTGACTTTATTCCCACGACCATCTCGTTAATAAAACCAACCTTCCCTGTCAAATAACTATACAGGAAATATAATGCCGGCAATCCCACAGCTATAGCTATCTGCCAAATGTTTTCATATTGGGGTTTACCATAGACTTTTTCTTTTTCCAACTTCTCCATAACACCTTTGGGAAATTCCACAGAAGGTTTCTCAAATTCTGTTTCTTGAAACAACTTCCTGGTTCTATTGTCAATATGGTTTTCTTTATTACTCATAGTAAAGTACTTATTTCGTTTTTTAATAATAAATGCAATGCTTCATGCAATTTATTTCTTGATCTGTACAATTTAACTTTTACATTGGACACCGATAAATCCATAATCTGCGCTATTTCTTCCGTAGACATACTCTCATGATAAAAAAGTGTTATAATCATTCTGTCATCTTCATTTAAATAACTCAAGGCTTTCTCAATATAGTATTTACGATCATCATTTTCCAAACCTTCAGCTTTGTTAATGGTATCTTCAATATCTTTTGTCTGACTTGTCTCATCATCAATAGAGTTTACCGGTAATTTCTTTTTTCTAAGCTCTGAAATACATTCATTATAAACTATTTTATATAACCATGTAGAAAATTTTGATTGTCTTCTGAATTGTTTTAATGATCTGTATATTTTTAAAAATGCATCTTGCCCAATTTCTTCAGCCTGTTCTCTGTTTTTCATCATTCGAAAAGCAATGGTAAACACCATTTCTTTATACCTTTCAACCAATAAAGCAAAAGATGATTTATCGCCATTTAAGATACGTTCAATGTAATATTCATCCGAAAACTCGTTCATATAACACTTTCAGTGTTTAATATTATTAATGATGGTTACAAATTATATTTTTATCTGTGACGACTTAAAATGAAATTCGGTTACAACAGAAATATACTTTTTCACAAATTAGTGAAATAATTAATTCAAAAAAATTGTAACCAGATAAAATTTCATCGCGTCATATTCCACAAACAAAATTGTTAAACCAAATCCACAAAGTTATGACAGAATCAACATTAGTACCACTAGGCCTTTTTGCAATGATATATGGATTAGTATATCTAAACGTAAGGAAAAGGGAACGTATGGCGCTTATAGAAAGCGGTAAAGATGCCAGAATATTCAATTTAGAAAGCAACGTAGCACCAAGTCTTAAATTTGGCCTATTGATGATTGGGCTGGCCATAGGAGCTTTATTAGGTAATGTACTTGAAGCAACAACCTCCATAGATAAAAGCGTTGCATATTTTTCTATGATACTATTATTTGGAGGCATAGGATTACTGATTTATCATCAAATCGGTAAAAAGAAAGCAGAGGAATGATGACAAAAGATGTCATAAGAAATCAGTAACATAATCAAAATTTCAAAGGCTGTCAAATAACAAAATTTATTGACAGCCTCTTTTTTCCAAAAAACTACATAATTAAGAGGGTTATAAAAGCATTCCAAATAATTGAATAACAATAAGATAATACGTACACTTCTATTCATCAAGATAATAGAGAATCACATTTTCAATAGCCTTCTGACAAACAGGACAGAACCCAGATGCTTCATTACTCTTCATCCTGCAATCCATAGAAGGACTATATACGTCCTCTGAGACATATCCTCCCCCTTCAAAAACTCCAATAGTGTTTTTATACTCAGGCTCGCGCGGTGTTGGCACGGGAGTGTTTTCCGCAATCATTCCTTTCCACTTTTTATCAAAATCAACCAGTGTGGTAAGATTTGGCTCCCAAGGTTCTACATCTTTATTATAGAACTCTGAGTATGCTACATCTGATTCATAATATTCATCTCCCAATCCGGCAAAACCATGTCCGAATTCATGAATGGCAACTTCCATAGAGTATGCATGGCCTTCTGTTGATGCTGTATAATGATTATAAAACCCACCCCCGCCATATCTATCTGTATTTATTAAAATAAAGATATGATCGTAAGGAACTGCTGATGCATAATCCCTTATTGTTCTGGTATCTTTAGATGTCAGATAACGTGGAACATCAAAGGTATAATAACTTGAATTCAAAGCTGTATTCTTGTATACCCCTTCACCCGGAACATCTGTACCTGAATCTTTCGAAACACTTTTCACCGCATACACGTTAAAACGATCCTGGTATTTGTCAAATGGCTCTTGTGACAGGATATAGTCCATAATTCTTTCCACATCATCAACAAACTTGTCCATCTCCTGCTGTTTATAACCTTCCGCGAGGAAAGCAATATCAACGCATTTTGCCGTTGAACCGGACTCTAAAACTTTTTCATAATCAACAGAGCTCGCTTTTTCTTCATTTATAAAATAATCTCCGGGTTCTACCCTTTTTGTCAGTATATCCTCAAATTCACCGGTATCATAATTACGTTCCTGAACAGAAACATTGACTGGTATTAAAGGGAAAGGAATCCGTATGGTATGATAGAATGCTTTTTTCTCTTCTCTCGACTTATCAGTGGTTTGATACTCTTCAAAAAGAGTACTGAAACCTTTATGATAAATTTTATCACCGTCATTAGATTTTACCATTATCCGGTAATTACCATAAAAAAAAGGTTCAACATGGTTTGTCAGAGGACCTGCCCAGGGTTTCTCCCGCTTTACATCATAAAGATAGATTTCAGAATTTTCAGCATTTCCGGCAAGAATAAAATCCAGCCTCAGGGTTGCATCTTCCGTAAAGTATTCCTGAAAATTATTCTTATTCTGTCCATGCAGACAAAATGTCAGAATTATGAATAAAAACAATAAAATATACCGCATGATTGTAATATTTATTAATTATTTTTGAGCAAGATATAGTTTAATTTGAATAATCCAGGTTAAATTTAGTAAATTTTACCTCAGAGAGAAATAACATTATCATGCTTTATAAAACATCAATTCTCGATAATTTTCTAATATGGCTGGAAAATCTGGGCTTAACTACGAATACTGCTCAATTAGTGAAGATCAGTATTACTGTATTTTCTATAATCTTATTGGCTTTTATTGCCCATCTGATCATAAAAAAAATATTAGTTACAGCAATCCATAAATTTGTAAGGAAAAGTAAAACCAAATGGGATGATTACCTTATAAAGCGAAAGGTTATACAAAGCCTTGCACATCTTGCTCCCGCACTGATAATCTTGTATTCCACTCAACTAACCCTGGAAGGTTCGCCCCGTCTTCTGGACATCATAAACTCCGGCATTTTTATATACATCAGTTTAGTTGTAATGATTACCCTGGATGCCTTTCTAAGTGCATTGCACGACATATACCTAACCTTACCTCTTGCAAAAGAGCGCCCTATGAAAGGGTATATGCAGGTTATCAAAATCATAATCCATGCCGCCGGAAGTATCTTAATTTTATCACAATTAATAGGAAAAGACCCTACTGCAATATTTGCAAGTCTGGGTGCCCTGGCAGCAGTTCTCATTCTGATATTCAGGGATACTATCCTTGGATTTGTTTCCAGTATCCAATTATCTGCAAATAAAATGCTGAAACTCGGTGATTGGATATCAATGCCAAGCAGGAATGCAGATGGAATAGTAATTGAAATCACAGTGAATACGGTAAAAATAAGAAACTGGGATAAAACTATTTCAACTGTACCAACTTGGGCATTAATAAACGAATCCTTCCAGAATTGGCGAGGAATGGAAGAAAGCAAAGGAAGGAGAATTGCCAGATCAATTTATATAGACATTAAAAGCATCAACTTTGCAACAGATGATATGCTTGAACGGTTTAAAAAATTCAGGCTGATTCAAGATTACATCAACGAGAAACAAAAAGAAATTGACGAGTCTAATAAAAATTCAGGAATTACTGATGAAGACACAGTAAGCCGGCGAAGGCTAACCAATATAGGAATATTTCGAAAATATATAGAAGAATATCTTGCACGGCATCCCAAGTTACATCCGAATAAACCTCCATACATCACTCTTGTCAGGCACTTGCAACCTACAGAGAAGGGGCTGCCAATACAGATTTACGTCTTTAGTAAAGAGTATTCATGGAGTCAATATGAGAAAGTTCAAGCAGATATTTTTGATCATATTTTTGCTGTAGTACCCGAATTTAATCTCAGTGTTTTTCAAAGTCCTTCCGGTGAAGATTTTAAATCGATGGCATATCTCAATAGAGAAGCAGAAGATACCTAAGCAGTTAATTCTCAGAATTCCAGGACAACAAAAAAGATGTAAGCGTACATTTCACCTCCGCTGCTTCACAACTTCAAACATCATGATTCCTGCTGCAACTGAAACATTCAAGGATTCAATTTCACCTGCCATCGGGATTTTCACATTGTGATCAGCAAGATGAAGTATTTTGTCTGAAATACCCGTGTCTTCAGCTCCCATAATCAGAGCTGTGGGTTTATTATAGTCCACGTCATAATAATTTTTGTCACTATGTTCAGTAGTTGCTACCAACTGGACTCCACTGTTTTTAATATATTCAGCAGCCTCAGTCATACTTTCTCTTCGGCATACGGGAACTCTTAATAAAGCTCCTGCCGAAGTCTTAACGGCATCCTGGTTAATTCCGGCTGAATGTTTGGCAGGCACAAGAATAGCATCAACACCAGCACACTCAGCTGTTCTGGTTATCGCCCCAAAATTACGCACATCAGTCACCTTATCCAGCAACAATAAAAAAGGAGTTTTCCCCTGTTCAAACAAACCAGGGAGAATATCCTCAATAAACTGTATTTCAATAGGCGAAACAAAAGCAATTATACCCTGATGATTTTTTCGGGTAATTCCGTCTAACTTCTGTGAAGGAACAAATTGATAAGGAATTCCCAGTTCTCGTATCCTTTGAAAAACATCAGAAAAGACCTCACTTTTTATTCCTTTTCTAAATAATATTTTATCAAAGGTTTTTCCTGAGTCCATTGCTTCCAAGACTGAATGAAACCCATAAATGAATGAATGTTTTTCTTTTCTACCTTCTCTCATAATATTCCTTCCATTAATCTTGTTGTTCCTTTAACTCTGCCAATTCGAGTTGCAATTGTTCCCATCTTTCCATTTCTTTTTCATATTTTTCCTTCAATTCAGCATATTTATTATACACATCATAATCCTTTTGTCCCTCCGGATTTTCCATTTCTCGCTTTAGTTGTTCAAGATTCTTTTCGTAATCTTCTATATTCTTCTCAATGCTGGATATATTCTTTTCGACTTTATTAAGTTTACGGTTATGTTCTTTCCGTGCTTCATAGTCTTCTTTTCCCTGCTTCTTTTTATTATTACCGGCCCTGATTCCCTGCTTAAGTTCATGAAGATCATCAAGCTGCTCAATATTACGCTTTTTGATAAAATCATAAATCCCACCCAAATGTTCTTTAACATTTTTATTCCTGAATTCATAGACCTTATCAACTAACCCATCTAAAAAATCACGGTCGTGAGAAACAACAATTAAGGCTCCGTTAAAATTGTGTAACGCATTCTTCAGTACTTCCTTGGAACGCATATCGAGGTGATTGGTGGGCTCATCAAGTATAAGCAGATTATGTGGTTCCAGCAACAAAGTAGCCAAGGCCAGTCTGGAACGCTCTCCCCCGGATAAAACCTGTACCTTCTTTTCCACATCTTCACCCTGAAATAAAAAAGCGCCTAAAATACTTCTAACTTCTTTACGCATCTCCCATGAAGCTTTTTCTTCCAGGGTTTCCAATACTGTTTTGTATTCTGTAAGATGTTCATTCTGATTTTGAGCATAATACCCTAAAGTCACATTATGACCAAGCTTTAGTTCACCCTGGTAATCTTTTTCACCCACGATAGCCTTGGCGAAAGTTGTTTTTCCTTCCCCGTTTCTACCCACAAACGCCACACGCTCACCACGTTCCAAAAGAAAATCAACATTATCCAGTACCAGGTTTTCATCGTATGCAACACTCAAGCCTGAACATTTTACCACTTCCCTGCCAACTCTTTCTCCTTCAGGAAACTTAACTTTAATAGTACTGGTATCAGACTGTTCAATAGCTACCTCATTTAATTTTTCCAATTGCTTGATACGTGACTGAACCAGAGACGCTTTATCTGCTTTATAACGGAACCTTTCAATAAATTCCTCAGTCTCTTTTATCTTCTTTTGCTGATTTTCATAAGCAGCTTGCTGATGCTCCATACGTTTCTTCTTCTCTTCAACAAATCGGGAGTAATTGAATTTATAGTCATAGATTCTTCCCAGGGAAAGCTCAAGCGTTCTGGTAGTTATGTTATCCAGAAAAGCACGGTCGTGGGAAATTAATATTACTGACCCTGTAAAATTTTTCAGGTAATGTTCAAACCACTGTATTGCTTCTATATCCAAATGGTTAGTAGGCTCATCCAGCAAGAGAATATCGGGTTTATTTAGTAGGATTTTGGCCAGCTCCACACGCATTCGCCATCCCCCACTAAATTCAGTCAAATTGCGCTTCATATCCGTGCTGTCGAAACCCAGTCCAAGCAAAGTTTTTTCAATCTCTGCTCCAACGGTATCTCCTCCAAGTATATGATAGTGCTCATTAGCCTCGCTCAGCCGGTTAAGCAGTAATAAATATTCATCCGATTCATAATCAGATCTTTTACTTATCTTTTCATTAATATCATCAATAAGATTTTTATAATAAGTAATATTTTCCAATGACTTATAAACCGAATCATACATGCAATCATCCTCTGTTAACTTCATCTGCTGAGGCAGATAACCAATTTTTATATCAGAAGGCAAATTTACGTGGCCTTTTTCTGGTTTTATATCTCCTAATATAACCTTTAGTAATGTAGTTTTTCCTGCCCCATTATTTCCAACCAGTCCTATTTTATCTTTTGGTTGAATTAGAAAAGAAATATGATCAAACAATGGCTCACCATCAAACTCGACTCTTACATTTTCAAGAGAAATCATGCTATAGTATTTTTTGAAAAACTACAAAATTATCAATTTATTCATAGTTAACCTCACAAATCAAGCAATAAAGTGGTTCGCCTAACTATTGTACAAACAAAGAATAATACTCTGATAAACAAGGGGTTAACAGAGCCATTTACATGGGAGCAAAGACCTAATAATCAACACACTTCATCTACCTATCAAGTTAATTTCCTGCATAAACTTTTCTTTATAGGCTTTGCCAATAGGAATATGTTTTTGTCCTTTTACGGCATTAATAATAACGTAGTTATCTTCTATTCTGTCAATATTTTTAATGTTAACGATATAAGACCGGTGAACGCGTTTGAACAGATCAGCAGGTAATTGCTGAAGAATAGATTTCATAGTAAAATGAATTGTATACTTTTCTTCAAAGGTTTGTATTACTACATAATTTTCCATGGCCTCCACCCAAAGTATATCTTTATATTTGAGCCGGATTAGTGCCGAATCCTTTTTTATAAAAATCTCATCAATTTCGTTCTTTTTTTGTTCGTGCAATTCATGATTTTCCTTAGCTTTTATCACAGCTTTATAAAATCTGCTATAGGTAATAGGCTTTAGCAAATAATCGGTAACTTCATAATCAAAAGCCTGCAAAGCATATTTTTCCTGGGAAGAAATAATAATCACCTGCGGAAGATTCTTGACGGTTTTAAGAAATTCAATACCTGTCATTTCAGGCATCTCGATATCCAAAAAAATAAGATCAATACGTTCTTTACCCGCGTTTAGTGTATTAATGGCCTCTACAGCATCATGAAATTCATATTGCAAATCCAGAAAGTCGGTGCGGGAAATGAATTCCTCTACCACCTTCATCGACAATGGATCATCTTCTATAATTATGCAATTCATTAGTATAATGTTTTATTTTTAATTTAACTCTCTGAGACTTATTGCTACAAAAAGAATGTTTTTTGTTCTACATCCCATGAAACTTCTCATGCATTGTCTATCGACAGGTATGGTTGTATGCATACCCTTTTGCCTAAGCTCCCGGATAAGGGTTCCCTATCAAATATTCCTGGTCAAACACTAAATTTTTATAAAATTAGTACTTTTTTATTAATTTACGAAAGACTTTAATTAAAGGTTCGTTCTTTGAGACAAAAATTTATCAATCAGTAAGTTAGAACGCTTAACAGATTTTTTCAACCATTCAAATTTCAAATCAATTTTTTCTTCTTCAGACAATTCCCAACAAACATCTGATTTTCTGAGTTTCCATGACAAATGATGTAAAATCACTGCAGCCGAAACAGAAATATTAAAGCTTTCCGTAAAACCATACATCGGGATTTTCAAGAATTCATCGGAATTATCAAGCACATTAGCTGTAAGACCAGTCAACTCTGTGCCAAAAAACAATACGAAAGGCCCTTTTTCCAAGTCAAACTCCTCAAGTTCGACTTCATGACTATGGGGAGTTGTACTTACAATTCTGTACCCCTTTTTCTTTAAGTGTTCTATAGCCTCGAGTGAATTGTCACTTCTTTTATTGTAGTAATGTAAGTTGATCCATTTTGAGGCGCCAAGTGCAACATCAGGATTCACCCTGTATTCATTTTGGTTTTCTATAATATGGGCATCCTGCACTCCGAAACAATCCATCGATCTGAGCACAGCACTGGCATTATGTGGTTGATAAATATCCTCCAAGGCAACAGTCAGATAACGTGTTCTTTGACTAAGAACCTTATTAAATGTCTTTAGTCTATCTTCCGTGACGAAGTTTTGCAGATAGTTGATCAATTCAAATTTTTTCATGTTAGCAAAATTAAAAAAGGGAGTACAAAAATGCACTCCCTTTTTTAATGTTTTTTAGCTTTAGACTACTGAACTGAGTCTGAAAGATCGCTTCCAGCTTTAAATTTAACAACGTTTTTAGCTTTAATTGTAATTGGTTTTCCAGTTTGTGGATTCCTTCCAGTTCTTTGGCTTCTTCTGGCTACAGAAAAAGAACCGAAACCAACTAAAGCAACTCGTTCACCTTTTTTGAGAGATTTTGTTGTAGCTTTAACAAATGCATCTAAAGCTTTCTTTGCGTCAGCTTTGGTTAAGCCTGCGTCTTTTGCAATTGCGTCAATTAATTCTGCTTTGTTCATAATTAACTGTTTTTAGGGTTAGTAAATTAATTCTTTAACAAATTTAGCATATTCAGTGTTTTTTACAAATCAAATTTAAAATAATATTGATTTGTTGACGAATATAAGAATTTTGTTTGTTAAAATGCAAAAAAATTCAATAAAATTCAAACTTTATTTTCAAAAAAATTCTCATTCTTAGCCATTTAAAGAAAATTGAATTCTACAATATATTGATAATCAGTAAAATAAAAAGATTGTGCCGCTATCAATTATTATTCCTATAAACCTCATTTTTTTTTCAACAAATCGATAAATTTTTGTTGAAAAATCAACAAAATTTGTTTTTTCAAAGAAAGTTATTGGTTCAATCGGGCAAAATTTTCAAAAAATTGCCATAATTTTTCCTCAGGTGTATTGGCTGTAACGTTTATATTTTTCTCCGAAACCGGGTGAATAAACTCTATTTTTCTGGCATGCAGGCTAATACCCCCATCTTTATTGCTTCTTGGAAATCCATATTTCAAATCCCCTTTGATTGGAGATCCTATTTTACTCAGCTGACTGCGTATCTGATGATGCCTTCCTGTGTGCAACTGTATCTCCAGAAGGTAATAATTGTCGGAGTTAGCAATACAAGAGAAGCTTAATTCTGCTAATCTGGAATTTTCCTGTCGGGTCTCATAAGCAAAAGATTTATTTTTTTTAGGATTTCTCACAAGATAATGCTTTAAAAAGTCTACATCCGGGTTAGGTTTATTCTTAACAATAGCCCAATAGGTTTTAGTAATTTTCTTCTCCTGTAACATCTTGTTTAGCCTTGAAAGGGCCTTTCCCGTCTTGGCAAAAAGGACAACGCCGCTAACAGGTCGATCTATCCGGTGTACGACTCCTAAATATGCCTCTCCCTGCTTATTATACTTTTTCTTCAGATATTCTTTCACTTTTCTGTCAAGAGCTATATCACCAGTTTTATCCCCCTGTACAAGATCATTATTATTCTTGTTTACAATAATTAGGTGATTATCTTCATATAAAACCTGCACCTCCATATGTATTATTAATATTGTTCCTTTTCATTTGGGAAATCCTTATTTTTGACATCCTGAATATATGCTTCAACCGAACCGTAAATCTCTGCAAAAAGATTGTGATAACGCCGCAAGAACCTCGGAGAGAAATCCTGATTAATTCCCAGCATATCATGCAGTACAAGGACCTGCCCATCTACATCTTGTCCTGCTCCGATTCCAATCACGGGAATAGTTAATTCTGAAGCTACTCGAGCGGCCAATTTTGCTGGCACCTTTTCAAGCACAATAGCAAAACAGCCCATATCCTCAAGAAGGTGTGCATCTTCAATGAGTTTATTAGCCTCTTCTTCCTGTGTAGCTCTTACAACGTAAGTTCCAAACTTATGTATTGACTGTGGTGTGAGTCCTAAATGCCCCATTATTGGAATACCGGCAGACAAAATCCGCTTCACCGATTCCTCTATTTCAGCTCCTCCCTCCATCTTAACTGCATGGGCACCGGTTTCCTTCATAATTCGTATAGCAGAAGTTAGCGCTTCTATTGAATTTCCCTGGTACGTACCAAAAGGCAAATCCACAGTTACAAAAGCTCTTTTCACAGCTCTTACAACAGACTTTGCATGATAGATCATCTCATCCAGTGTAATAGGAAGAGTCGTTTGGTTCCCCGCCATAACATTTGATGCTGAATCTCCAACAAGAATAACATCTATCTCTGCCCGATCAAGAATACGAGCCATCGAATAGTCATAGGCAGTCAACATGGCTATTTTTTCTTTACACAGCTTCATTTCATGGAGTACGTGAGTTGTAACCTTCTTTACTTGTTTTGAGTAGGTCATAATTTCTATTTTTTTAGAGCATATAAACTACAAAATTACAAATAAATGCAATTGATTATTAAAGTAGGCCAATTAGTTTCAAATTTATGACAGTTTGTCATCACCTAATAATAAAAGCTATAAACAACTCTATTAAAGTGACATATTTACACAAAGTAAGTCAATAAATTATTATGGCATAATCATTGATTAAAAGATGAACGGAAACAGAAGTTGAATCAAAAAAACATATAAAATGGGTAAAATTATAGGAATTGACTTAGGAACGACAAACTCTTGTGTAGCCGTTATGGAGGGTAATGAACCCGTTGTTATACCAAACAGTGAAGGTAAAAGAACAACACCCTCAGTAGTTGCATTTTTAGAAAACGGCGAACGTAAAGTTGGAGACCCTGCAAAAAGACAAGCGATAACCAATTCTCACAACACCATATCTTCTATAAAGAGATTTATGGGAGAGTCTTATGATAAAGTTAAACTAGAAAGAGAAAGGGTATCATTTGAAGTTGTAAAAGGCGATAATAACACCACCAAAGTAAAAATAGGAGACAGAAAATATACGCCTCAGGAGCTCTCAGCAATGGTTCTACAAAAGATGAAAAAAACTGCTGAAGACTATCTGGGTCAGGAAGTAAGTGAAGCGGTTATAACAGTACCCGCATACTTTAGCGATTCACAACGTCAAGCTACAAAAGAAGCAGGAGAAATAGCCGGATTGGAAGTAAAAAGAATTATCAACGAGCCAACCGCTGCTTCTCTGGCTTATGGACTGGACAGAAAAGAACAAGACATACGTGTGGCTGTCTTCGACTTAGGCGGTGGTACCTTTGATATTTCAATACTTGAATTAGGTGATGGTGTTTTTGAAGTGAAATCAACTAATGGAAACACACACCTTGGAGGTGATGATTTTGATCAGGTAATTATCGACTGGTTAGCTGAAGAATTTAAAAACGAACAAGGAGTAGATTTAAAACAAGACCCCATGGCATTGCAGCGTCTAAAAGAAGCTGCAGAAAAAGCAAAAGTTGAGCTCTCAAGTGCTACAAGCACCGAGATCAACCTGCCATATATTATGCCGGTTGACGGAGTTCCCAAACACCTAGTAAGGACCTTAAACCGTTCAAAGTTTGAACAATTGGCAGATCAACTGATCCATGCAACCGAGGAGCCATGCAAAAAAGCTTTGAAAGATGCAGGATATGAAGCCAAAGACATAGACCAGGTAATTTTGGTAGGGGGATCTACAAGAATACCAGCAATCCAACAAACAGTAGAAAAAATATTCGGAAAGAAACCATCCAAAGGCGTTAATCCTGATGAAGTTGTTGCAGTTGGAGCTGCCATTCAAGGTGGCGTTCTTGGCGGTGATGTAAAAGATGTACTGCTTCTCGATGTAACTCCACTTTCTTTAGGTATCGAAACCATGGGTGGTGTGTTTACAAAATTAATCGAAGCCAATACAACCATTCCAACCAGAAAATCAGAAGTATTTACAACAGCAACTGACAATCAGCCATCTGTTGAAATCCATGTACTTCAGGGAGAAAGACCAATGGCTAAAGACAACAAATCGATTGGCCGTTTCCATCTGGACGGAATTCCACCAGCTCCAAGAGGGGTGCCACAAATCGAAGTTACATTTGATATAGACGCGAATGGCATACTTAATGTCTCAGCTAAAGACAAGGCTACTGGAAAAGAACAAAGCATACGTATAGAAGCATCTTCTGGATTAAGCGAAGAAGAGATAGAAAAAATGAAAGAAGAAGCGAAGAGACATGCAGAAGAAGACCAGAAACAAAAAGAAAAAGTTGATAAACTCAATAAAGCAGATAGTTTAATCTTCCAGACTGACAAGCAATTGAAAGAGTTTGGAGATAAAATCTCAGAAGATAAGAAGAAACCTATCCAGGATGCACTTGAAGCACTGAAAGAGGCTCATAAGAACGAAAAAATCGATGAACTCGACCAGAAAATGGAAGACCTCAATAAAGCATGGCAAGCTGCGTCACAAGAAATTTACAATGCACAACAGCAAGCAGGAGATCAACAGCAAACTGGACAACAACAAGGTGCTTCTGAGGGAGGCGATGAATCATCATCAGGTAAAAACGACGACGATGGTGAAGTTACAGATGTTGACTTTGAAGAAGTCAAATAATTCCACTATATATATTCACAATTTTAAAGAAAAAGCTACCGCGAATGAAACGGTAGCTTTTTCTTTTTATATCATTAAATACTAAGACTATTAAAAAGATGTTTTTAAATTTGTAACAGGTAATTTTAATGTCTAAATTTGAAAATAATTACAGAAATGAATAGAAATATCATTATTTTCACAGCTATCTTTATCTTCATTGCAGTTAAAGCCCTACCCCAGGATAATAATATAAACCAGAAAGATGATCAAGGTCGAAAGCACGGAACATGGGTAAAAAAATATCCCAATGGTAAAAAAATGTATGAAGGCGATTTTGAGCATGGAAAACCTGTTGGTGAATTTAAAAGATATCACAACAACGGAGAACTACAGGCAATCATGCATCACTCATCTGAACAAAAAGTATTTACAGAATTATACAACAAAGAAGGCAAAAAAACAGCCGAAGGATTATATATTAATAAGAAGAAGGACAGCATTTGGTCTTTCTATGATCCCCGTGGAAATTTAATCAGCAAAGAAGAATATGACAACGGTTTAAGAAACGGGGAATCTGTTAAATTCTATCCTGAAGGAGATACTGCACAGATTATGCCCTATAAAAAAGGTAAAAAAAATGGTCCATTTACCGATTACTTCAGAAATGGTAACATTCAGATGCAGGGACGCTATATAAATGACACGCTCGATGGGGAATTAACTCTTTATCACTCCAACGGAAATAAAAAAATTGAAGGAAAATATGAACAGAATTTCAAAGAAGGGGATTGGATATATTATGAAGAAGATGGAGATACTAGTCAAATTTTAAATTATACAAACGGAACTCCAGAAAACAAAGATTCTTTAGATAGAATAGATACCCAGAAGATTATAGAATTGGAAAGAAAAGAAGGGAAATTTGACGATCCGAAAGATATGTTTTATAAAGAACAAAATAAAAGAAGATAAAATAATTATTCCTTTTTTATAGGATTCAAATGAATATGTATCCTCTTAATAAATATTCAATTAACTTTTTCTAAATTGTCAGATATGCAGAAAACCTGTGCAATTATTCTTTTTATATTAATCGCCACCACAGTTTGTTCCCAAAATCCAAGGTATTTAATCACTTTACAAGATAAAAACCCGGAAGATAACCCATACTCACTGGAACAACCGGAAAAATTTCTATCAAGCAAAGCTATTGAGCGAAGAACAAAGCAGAACATTTCATACGATTCATTAGATTTACCGATAGCCCCTTTATATATAGACAGTCTGTTAACCACAGGAGTACAGATTCAAAATAAATCCAAATGGCTTAATAGTATCGTTGCTGAGATAGACAGCAATATGATGAATAATTTGTCAGAAATTTCATTTGTCAAAGAAATCAAATATCTGGCTCCACCAAAAAATTCTACAAAAACGACATCGAAAAAGGGTATACAGGAATACAAGCAAACCAAAAAAGACTGGCACAAAAAACTCCAGCAAGATAATATCAATTATGGCTCAACTGAAAGTCAGATTAAATTAGTAAATGGACATGTCCTGCATGAAAACGGTTTCAAAGGAGAAGGAAAAACAATAGCTGTTTTAGACGGAGGTTTTAACAAAGTTGACGAAATGCCTGTATTTGACAGTTTATGGGCAAATGAACAGATTCATGAAACAAAAAATTTTGAAGATAAAAGCAGTAGTGTCTTCAAAGATCATGACCATGGAACGTATGTTTTGTCAATCTTAGGGGCAAACTTACCGGATGAACTATATGGCAGCGCCCCAAAAGCGAATTATTTGTTGCTTCGCACAGAAGTAACTTCATCAGAATACCTGGTTGAAGAATATAACTGGATAGCTGCCGCAGAATTTGCAGACAGTGCAGGAGCAGATATAATTAACTCCTCTCTCGGATATTCAGAATTTGATGATTCTACACAAAACCATACCTATGAAGACCTTGACGGAGAAACTATCCCTATCTCTAAAGCTGCCCAAATAGCCGCGTCGCGAGGAATGATAACAGTAATAAGCGCAGGAAATCTGGGAAACAACAAATGGAAATACATTACCGCACCTGCCGACGCATACGATATTTTAAGCGTTGGAGCTTCAGACCAATTTGGAAACTATGTTTCATTCAGTTCAAAAGGACCATCAACTGATGGCAGAATCAAACCAGAAGTATCCGCCCAGGGACAGGCTATATTTTATCAAAATACTGACAGTATGATAGTTAATGGTAGCGGGACCTCCTTCTCAGCCCCAATAATCAGTGGATTGGCAGCCTGTCTGTGGCAGAGTAAAGAGGAGAGTGACTATAAGGATATTATAGAAACAATCATTCAAAGTTCTCATCAGGTTAACAATCCAGACACCCTCCTCGGCTACGGAATTCCAGATTTTGCCAATGCAGCAGAGATTGAATATTCTTCCAGTGAGGAAGATAAAATAACCCATAAAGAGCTAAAAATATATCCTAATCCATTCAGAGACAGTTTCAATATAGCCATTCCAGACATGAGCCAACAGTCTGAAGAAATCAATATAAAAATTATCAGCGTCACTGGCAGAGTCATCTATAAACAAACAGATTCAACTCCTTTAAAAAATAATACCCTGATCATTGATGAACTAAAGAATGTAAGTCCCGGCGTATATTTTATCGAAATAAAATATGACAAAAATTCAGTACTGAGGAAGAAAATCATCAAAACACAGTAAATTCAGTTACGTATGGAGGATAAGCTAACCTTACTGGAGTTAAATAATCTCATTCAAAAAGAAATTAAAAACAATTTCCCCGGGACTTACTGGGTAATTGCCGAAATAAGTGAAATAAAAGTAAATCCAAGAGGACACTGTTACCTGGATCTGGTAGAAAAAGATGAAATAGAAGACAGCATCATTGCAAAAGCCAGAGGAATAATATGGGCAAGAAAATTCAGAATGCTGCAGCCTTATTTTGAAACAACAACAGGGAACCCACTGACAACGGGATTAAAAATACTAATTAATGTCACAGTTGAATTTCATGAACTCTATGGATTCAGCTTAAACATTCTCGACATAGACCCAACCTATACTTTAGGAGATCTGGCCAGAAAAAGGATTGAAACCATAAAGCGGCTGGAAGAAGAAGGTATTATAGATATGAATAAAGGTCTTTCTCTCCCAGAAGTGCCTCAGAAAATTGCAGTCATTTCTTCTGCTTCAGCAGCAGGCTATAAAGACTTTATTGAGCAACTCACACATAACCCGTACAACTATAAATTCTACACAAAGTTATTCCCAGCGTCCATGCAGGGGGAAGAAGCCGAAAAATCCATCATCAATGCATTGGAAAAGATATATGAATATGAATCAATATTTGATGTAGTTACTATCATCAGAGGTGGTGGGGCACAATCGGATCTAAGCTGTTTCAACTTGTATAGTCTGGCTGCAAATATCGCTCAATTCCCATTACCTGTCATCACTGGTATAGGCCATGAAAAAGATGAATCTGTTGCGGATATGGTTGCTCATACCAGACAAAAAACGCCCACTGCGGTAGCAGATTTTTTAATTAACAGAGCCTATCTCTTTGAAGATAATTTATTGGCTTTGAGAAACAGCTTCACAGAGCGTATGAATAATTATCTTCAGCAGGAAAATCAAAAACTTACACACCTTACCCACCAGATAGTACCAGGGGTAAAAAGTACAATTGAAAAGTCAAAACATAAAGTTAATATTATAATCAATCAGTTTGTAAGCCAAAACAAGCAATACTTAGACAGAAATAAAAGAACGCTGGAAAATAAATCTTACCAACTCAGTAATCTTACCAAAAGCCATCTCAGACAAAAGCACTTTTCGCTGGAATTATACAAACAAAACTTAAAAAAAGACGTAAAATCGTATTTTAATTCCCAAATGGAAAAACTGAATAATAAAGAAAAAGCAAAAATATACCTTGACCCGCAAAATATTTTAAAAAGAGGTTTTTCTATAACCAAATATAAAAACAGGGTTATAAAAAATGCAGATGAAACCGACCAAAATGCAATAATAGAAACAACTTTATACCATGGAAGACTGGAAAGTATAATAACCAAAAAAAAATAAAGCACCCCAATAA
This sequence comes from Bacteroidales bacterium, assembly GCA_041686375.1. GTDB lineage: Bacteria > Bacteroidota > Bacteroidia > Bacteroidales > UBA12077 > JAGXLC01. Next base: position 2,698 of record JAWLEB010000047.1, on the reverse strand, counting down.
TTCATATTTACAAAACAGATATTCAGAAAAATATTATCAAATAATGATAAAAAGGTTTTACAAATACAAATTTCTCTCAGCAATATTTTTGTTCCTATTATCCCTTGAATTCAATGCATTCGGACAAAATAACACAGTAGATAGTTTAAAAAATGAACTTAATAATAGCCGTGGGGTAAAAAAAGTAGAAGTCTTAAATGAACTTTCAAGGAATTACTGGGAGATTTCTTTAGATACCAGCCTTATCTATGCACAAGAATCATTGGAATTTGCAGAAGAATTAAACGATGATCGTTACATATCTGATGCTATTAACAGAGTTGGGAATGCACATTATTTGATGGGCGAAGATGAAAAAGCCATTTCACATTACAACAAATGCCTTGAAATCAGGGAAAAACTTGATGACAACACACGGTTAATACAAATATATAACAACTTAGCCCTTTACTACGCCAACATCGGAGAAATAGAAAAAGCAAAAGAAAATTATTTAAAAGCATTGAACACAAGTAAAAAAATTCCGGATTGGGAGGAAGCTGGAGTCTACAATTTAAGTCTCTCGGAATTATATGCCAGTCAGAATAAATACGATGAAGCAATTGAGTACCTTTTAAAGGCAGAAGAAAATTATCAAAAATCATCAGATACTATTGGTTTAGGGAATGTCCATAATCACAGAACTTATATTTACCGAAGAGTCAGCAGTTATGATAAATCCTTAAAATCAGCACTTAAGGCATTAGATTATCATAAATCAGTAGATAATTTGAATGGATTAGTCACCAGTTACAATGACATTGGCATTATACACCAAAGATTAAATAATTACAATAAGGCTCTGGAATATTACAACCAAATGCTGGAGGTTCTTGAAGATTTGGAACAAAAACAGGGCCTTGCCATTGCCTATAACAATATCGGGATAGTGCACGATGAATTGGATGAGCACGAAAAAGCGCTGGACTATTACCAAAAAGCATTTGATTTTAATGAAGAGTCTGAGGACGAAGTTGGAATGGCATCAGCATTGAACAATATTGGAATTGTGTTTTTTGAAATTGAAGACTACAAACAGGCACTGGACTATCTTAACAAATCCTTAGAAATATCAGAAGAAATAAAAGACACAGAATCCATAGCTAATACAAACAATAATATCGGAGAGGTGTTGTTAAAGCAAGGTAAGTATGCCAGTGCCAAGCAGGCGATTCAACGAGGTTTGCAACTTGCAACGGAAGAGCAGGTAAAAGAATATATTGAGGAGAGCTACAGACTCTTATCAGAGTTATACGAAGCCACGAATAATTATAAAAAAGCATTGGATTATCACAAACTTTATGAAGAATTGCATGACAGCATCTTCTCAGATGAAAAACAAAATCGTATCCAGGAAATACAGACTAAATATGAGACCGAGCAAAAAGAAGAAGATATTGAACTGCTGAAAAGAGCACATGAACTGAAAGTAAAAAGACAAAAAACAGTAATAATTTTCAGTATCGTTGGTGTAGGCCTGCTTGTGATTGTACTGTTGCTAATTTACAACCAATTTAGACTCAAAAAGAAAAATGCAAGAATCTTACAGAATAAAAATCACCAACTTGAAAATTTCAATAAAAAGCTTAAACAATCAGAAAAGAGTTTACAATCGCTAAATGCCACAAAGGATAAGTTATTTTCAATCATTGCCCATGACCTTAAAAATCCTTTTCAAGCCTTACTGGGATTTTCAGAGGTTTTGTACAAAAACTGCAACAAGCTGGATAAAAAATCTATTAAGGAATACAGCAAAGCCATCCACGAATCATCTCAAAATGTATATAATCTCCTGGAGAACTTATTACAATGGTCGAGATCTCAGGTTGGGAATATAAAACTAAAGCCAAATCATATTGCCATTAAGGATTCTGTAGATGATATCATTAACCTCCTCTATATTAATGCAGAAGATAAAGGGATCAAGATACAAAATCTAATTCCGGCAAAAGAAACAGCATATGTGGATAAAAATGTTTTCTCCTCGGTAATGAGAAATTTACTCAACAATGCTATCAAATTTACAGGTGATGGAGGAAAAATTGAGGTAACCAGCAAGCATGAAACCTCCCGTATAAGAGTTTCAGTATCAGACACAGGAAGAGGTATAGCCCAGAAAGATATTGAAAAACTTTTTAACATAGAAGCCAATCTGACTACCAAAGGTACGTCTGACGAAAGTGGCACAGGACTTGGTTTAATTCTTTGTAAGGAACTAATAGTTAAAAGCAATGGGAAAATATGGGTGGAAAACCAAGAAGGTGAAGGCAGTACATTCAATATCGCTTTGCCTGTTGAACCGGGTCAATCAATAAGTTCATAAAATTGTAAAATATGATGAAATCAAAAATTTATGGAGAAATTTCAAAGCACAATCTGATAAGACAGTCCAATTAACAAAAAAACCGTTACCTTAGCTTGATAACCACTATACAAAATAATACAACTATGAGCAAAACAGAAGATATAAAATATGGAAAAGCTATTGCAGAAATAGAAGAAATTCTCACAAAAATTGAAAATGAAGAACTGGATGTAGATGATCTGACAGATAAAGTCAAAAGAGTATCGGAGTTGTTAAATGTTTGCAAGAAGAAGCTACACAACACCGAAGTAGAAGTAGAGAAAATTCTAAAAGATATTGAAAACGAATAGAGGG
>JAWLEB010000046.1:0-20585 GCA_041686375.1 Bacteroidales bacterium | reverse complement strand
AAGGACAAATGCTGATAAGGGCAGGAATGATGCTAACAGGAAAAAAATGAAAATCAAACATCTTAATTTCATCACCCCTCTCTGCTAATACCCAATGTATAAAAATTAATAGAAAAAAGCACGCGTTTAGAGGGACTCCTATATACATAAACACTTTAACGGCTTGTCTGATAATGTGTTAGGCGTAGTAAAAAACACGTGTTTTTCTCTTAGGTTTTCCTTTTCTGCCGGTATTACAAGGAGATTTGGGATACAACTTTTGCAGTAGTCATTTTCTGAATTAATTTATAGAACCTGTTTCCCATCAGGCTCTCCCACCTCAATTGGATTTTCCGGATCGCTGCTCCATTCAAACCAGCCGCCGTCATATACTGATACCTTAGGCCAACCCATCAGGTAAGCATTCATAAAAGCTTCGCTTCCCCGCCAGCCGGTACCACAATAAAAAGCAATATGCTTGTCCGGTGTGATGCCATTTTCTGCCCAGTTGGCTTTAATTTCGTGATAATCCCTCATGGTATGGTCGAGATTGCGGTAATTCTCCATGTGGTAAGCATCGCTTCCACAATTACCGAAAATTGCACCCGGTATTCTGCCCTTTTTCTCAATATAATTGTACCCGCTAACATTTCCAATAAATTCATCCCAGCTGCGAATACTAACCAATTCACCCTTATCGGAAGACAAAAGTTTTTTTGCTTTCGGTGTATCCACAAAAATATCCGGTCTGCCAGGAATTTTAGCTCCGAAATTGGTTTTGGGTACAGGTCTTGTTGGTTTCGTGGTAACATCATAGCCAGCCTCTCTCCACGTAGACAAGCCACCATTCAATATTTTAACATCTTTCACACCCGCATACAGCAAAATTGCTGCACAGCGGATAGCACCGAGATGACCGGCAGCCTGACCAGGATAAGGATCTTTGTTATCCGGATGATTGAACCTTCCATACACAATCACTGTAGTATCATGACTAATACCATGGGCTAAAAGTACCTTCTCCAGCTCCTCAGGCGAACGGCGGTTCCAGGTTTCCGTAGACTCCAGATCATTCGTATTCAAAGGTATTGCTCCCGGGATATGACCATCATGATAAACCTGCTCATATCCATAATGCGAATGACAGATTACATAATCTTTCCCATGAAATTCAGAAGGCGTTACTCCATCAATCAATGTTTTCAGCCATTCAGGATATACCAGGTGGTGAAAACGCTCCAGACGGTCCATTGGCAACTCTTTATTATTCACCCATTCTTCTAAAAATTTATGATAGACTGCGATATCTTTATAACCGCTTTTAATCAGCTTCTTAGCTAGCAATTCTGTATCAGAGACCTGATAGCCGTATAAAATAATCGGTGTATCTTCTTTAATTTGCTTACTGTTCAGGATATCCTTAAAATCAAGATACCTTGTCCACTTCAATGGAACCGCCTGTGCTTCTTTTATATGGCCTCCGCGGACTTCGCCCTTCAAGGGCCATCCATTGTAGGCTTCAAGAGGTCTGACATCAAACAGTACACCAAACGGATTGTCAATCCAATGCATTAAATTTTGGGTCTTAAGTTCTTTTAATTGAAGGGTCATAAGCAAAGTAAAGTTGGTTAGAATACAATGTGCAACTATGAACAACAGAAATTATTTGAACTATCTGTAGTTAATTTCATAAAGATAATATTTACTGCATCATTTTATAAATTGTAACCACATTTTCTTTAATATTGCAACTCAAATTCATCTTGGGCAGGTTGTAAGGATACATAAATAAAAAATTCATGTGGTTAGCACCAAGGAGAAATGTCAGTAACGTAGCCGGATTACAGGTTTTCAACACTCTTCGTTTTGTTGTGTTCCTGGCCATTTCAATCATATTTACAAAAATTGGATTATCAAAAGAAGAAATTGGACTTTTCGAGATATCCGTTTTCATGGTAAATATAGCCAGTTTTTTCTGGGTTACGGGCATTATCCAGGCTTTTCTCCCATTGTATAAGGGCAACCAGACTTTTGGAGAATTAGCCAATGAAGACAAACGGAAATCACCGGAAATTTTCAATACTTATCTGGTCTTGATTTTCTTTAGTTCGATCATTTTTCTCATTGGCTTGGTTATTCAGGAAAATTTTTCCGTATTTGGGGTCTCAGGCAAAGCCCCGCTGCTGAACGTGACGTTGTGGCTTCTCTTGCTAAGCAGTCCGGCCAACCTGGTTGAGTACATCTATGTTGTCAGGAATAAATCAGGCAATACGCTCAGTTATGCCTACATCACCTATACCATTCAGCTTGTGGCAGCCATAATGCCTCCAATACTGGGATACAATGTGGTGTGGTCGTTACGTGGACTTGTATTTGTTGCCATCATCAGAAATATCTGGCTGATAAGCTTAATCTATAACTATGCATTACCTCGCTTTTCCTTTCCTTTCATTAAGGAGTTATTAACCATTGCCGTACCACTACTGTTCAGTGCGTTAATAAGCGGGTCAGCTCAATATATCGACGGACTGGTAGTTTCCATAAAGTTTGAAGCGGATAATTTTGCTATCTTTCGTTTTGGAGCCAAAGAGCTGCCTTTCGTGATTATGCTGGCAACAGGATTAAGCAATGCCATGCTAACCGAATTCTCCTCCAAAGAAAATATCAAAGAAACGCTGGGTAAACTGAAGAGGAGGTCGCTGCGGATTATGCATTCAATGTTTCCGCTCTCTATTGTGCTGCTGATATTTGCCGAACCGTTATATGAGTTTATGTTCAACCCTGAATTCACCAGAAGTGCAGATATTTTCGTTATTTATCTCTTAACCATAATCAGCAGGCTGCTGTTTCCACATACCATTCTCATGGGTAAGAAAAAAACAAGAGCCGTATTTATTGTAGCAGTAATCGAGGTAATTCTGAATATATCATTGAGTTTCTGGCTTGTCGATCATTATGCTGCAGTTGGTGTTGCACTGGCAACAGTTACCGCATACTTTGTGGCAAAGGCAATCCTGGTTGTTTATAATTACGTCAAGCTGGGAATTTCGCCATTAGAATATATCCCCTTAAAATGGTACCTAGGATACAGTGTGCTCTTAGGTGCTATATTTGTCCTGATAGACAGGCAGGTAATAGTGATTTAGGGAGAAAAAGTAAATGTTCTTAAATAGCAATATTTAAAACCAAATCGTTTGTAGCATCAATTCTTCCAGACTTTTGTAAAAGTAACTTCCCATTTATCGGGTTTAGTTTGTTTTTTCTTGCCGAATGAAAAAATGTGGAAAAGAGCACATCAGCGCCGGCTTAATACCTTACATTTAGTAATTATTTCATCATCTCCTCTATCTCTTCAATTTCCCTGGGAACGTCTTTTGTCAGCACTTCATTTCCCTCTTTTGTGATGAGTACATCATCCTCTATGCGTACACCCATTCCTGCATACCTGGCATATACATCCCGAATATTTCCGGCAAATTCTTTAAATTCCTTTTCTGATACCAGTTCCCTGATTCTTTCCGGTCGTTCCTCAAGCATTTCCTCCGGGAAATAAACACCAGGCTCCATAGTCATTACCATTCCCGGCTGGTATATTTTGTCATCAAGGGTTTCCCGGTAGTCATACCACACATCATGAATATCCAATCCTATGAAATGATAGAAACCATGCTGGATAAAAAATTTTCGTTGCCATTTGGAATTCTTATCTGTAACAAGACCAAGTTTATAAAGTCCTTCTATAAGCTTTTCTTCAGCTATTTGTTGCACTTCCAGAAACGGGACTCCGGGTTTCATTCTTTCGATGGCTTTCTTCTGGGCTTTCAGGACAATTTTGTATATCTCCCGCTGCGCTTCTGTAAACTTACCACCGGCAGGAACAGTACGGCTGATATCCGCAGTATATTTATCGTACCATGCTCCTATATCAAAAACTATCAAATCTCCCTCCTGAACCTTTCTGGAAGTAGCACCAAAATGTACATTCACCGAATGCGGACCGGAAGCAGCCTGGTAAAAGGAAGGGCCTTCCGATTCCTGCTCATGAAAATATTCTTCCATAAGCGCAATAAGTTCTTCTTCTGTCGTCCCAGGCTCTACTTCCCGAAAAGCCAGGTTAAGTCCTTCAGCCGTAATCCGGCAGGCCTGGCGTAAGGCTTCAATTTCTGTTTCATCTTTAATAGCCCGCATGTAAACCAGTCGTTTATGAATATTGCTGATGTGCACTATATCCTTAAACACTTCAGGACTACTGCAAATTACATGGAAATTGTTTGCAGTATTCAACTGCTCATATTGCTTTATTTCTTCTTTCATATAGTTGCCAAATCTTTTCACAGGCATGACTTTAGCCGGATAATCCGGGTCAGCATCATCGGTAAAGACAACTACTTTTTCTTTTGATTTTGGAGACAATACCAACATTGCACTATCGCTTTCCAAACCGGTGAGATAATAAAAATGTTTATTTTCCTTTCCCTCATCAGTAGGTGTAGAAACAACAGTGAGACTCTGTTTATAAAGAAAAAGAAGGCTGTCCTGCCTGTTCTGATAGTTCGTAGATTCCTGCGCGAAAGATTTCAGGCTTAATAGGGCTAACAATGTGATGAATATGATTTTCATGGGTTTATTTTTTATTATTTATTGCCATATGGGACTTACCATGGACGTTTCATGAGTTATAAATTTTGCAAATCCTGAATTCAAAAGTAAAAAAATTAAACAATTTATTTTTATCTGGTTTAATTCACAGTAAAAGCGGGTTTTTCTCTATTGTTTTTATAAATTGGGTTTTAGCAGAGAGGTATGATAAAACCGTTGTTACTTCTTTGCCTTTTGAGTTTATAGCATCATTCCGTCATGTTGCACCAGTCTTTCTTTTTTTGCATTGCCCAACTAGCGAAGCGATTTCATAGCCCGCCCGGATGACACCGGTCGGACGGGCCTGTCCCGCCTTGGCGAGAACCGAAGGGAATAAAAAAAGGACGGAAAAAACGCTAGGTAAAAATCACTACCTACCCGCAAATCCCACCCACCCCGCAGGATTTTGCCTGAACTTCGCGCGATTAAGCTGAAGACGCTTCCCAATAGCTTCAGCTATTTGCCTTTCCGCCTAATAAAATTTTGTTTTTCTTTTTTACTATTTACAACTTTCTTCGGTCTATTAACGCATAGCCCTGTAAGGGCGGAATATATGTAGCACCGGGTGTCAACCCGGTGTTTGAAGTACCGGCCTGTCTATCAAGCGCTCCATCCTACAGCCTTACCAAAACCAACAAGCTCAGCATGGAGCGCAACGCAACGTGTTTATAAATAATCCGCATAGTGTTTTAGTATTTCGAAAAATGGAAAAATTTTGCAAAAAATATTTGAAGCAATTAATCACCTGATAGATGATTTTTTTAACATTGTTTATGTATACGAAAGGTTGGAAAATTCCCCTGGAAAACCTTACCTTTATAAATCGATAACGGAAATAACAACACTTGGGTTTTATATGCCGGATAAATGATTTAAATGGCAATTAAGTTTATACTAAAAGTTGTCAAACAAGGCCTTCGATATAGTCAGTTGAAAGCTACCCTATAAAAACAGTAGCAATTAAAACAAAATAAAAATGAAAACACCAGACTTTAATAATTTAAGTGTAATGTACCTTAATTGTACATTGAAAAAGTCTCCTGAGCCTAGTCATACATCCAAGCTGATTGATGTTTCCAAAAGGATAATGGAAAAAGAAAATGTTTCAACAGATGAAATCCGGTTGATTGACCACGAAGTAGCAAGCGGAGTATATCCTGATATGAAAGAACACGGATGGGAAAAGGATGAATGGCCCAGCCTTTTTGACAGGTTAATTAAGTCGGATATATTGGTTGTAGGAACTCCTATCTGGCTTGGAGAAAAATCTTCCATTGCCCAAAAACTCATTGAAAGATTATATGCAATGAGTGGAGAAACAAACGAAAAAGGACAGTATATCTTCTATGGTAAAGTCGGTGGGTGCATCGTAACAGGCAATGAAGATGGAGTAAAACACTGTGCTATGGGCATTTTGTATTCGCTGCAACATGTTGGATATTCCATACCTCCCCAGGCTGATTGTGGATGGATTGGCGAAGTGGGGCCAGGCCCAAGTTATGGTGATACGGAATGGAATGGTGAAAAAATTGATCCTCCCGTGGGTTTTAATTCTAATTTCACTAACAGAAACACTACTTTCATGACATACAATTTGCTGCACCTGGCATCAATATTAAAAAAACAGAACGGCTATCCTAATTACGGCAATTCACGAAGAGAATGGGACGATGGTACTCACTGGGGATTTGAAAATCCGGAATATCGATAAAATCAGGATAAAAAACTACATAAATAATGCACAATGGACATATGAAATAAAAACATTGAGGCATTGAAGGTTTATGGATATAACACTCTCATCCGCTAACCTGGACAAAAAAATTTTTGTAATCCGGATTTGATTAATACTAACGCCCTCGTCAAACTCTTTTAGAGAATATCAGATTTTCTTTTCTCATTATTAATTTGATATTATCAAAGAGATGATATTTATGCCCCATTCTAAATAAATGAGACAATAAAAATGAACAATACCAAAGGATAATTGTAAACCATTATAAATAATATTAAATCAAAGTAGAAACCAAGTTCTAAATATATGAATAGCAAGGTTTACAAAAAGCTAATTTTGTATTTGTTTATTATTTTTATTCCTCTGCAAATATCTGCGCATGGGGACGACGATCATGATGACAGTACGAAACAAGACACGACTCAGACTGTTGTTGTTGAAAACCAGCAGGCTTCAGACTCCTCTCAGGCTAAAAAATCTACGGCGCTTTTTGCAGGGTTTAATGAATTTTCGAACCTTCATCCTTTAATTGTCCATTTTCCGATTGTATTGCTGTTACTGGCTGTTTTTTCTCAATTGGTTGGTTTGTTTGTGTACCAGAAACCGTTAAGCTGGGTTACCCTGGTGTTGTTATTGGGTGGTTTCATCGGTGGAATATTGGCTTCGCAGTTTTTTCACCCGCATACAACAAATCTTTCTGAAAAGGCCATCAAAATCCTGGAAGCACATGAAACTTATGCAAACTGGACAGTTTGGCTTGCCGGTATAGCACTGTTGTTCAAGACAATCAGCCATTTTTTCCTGAGTCGAAAAACCTGGGCTGAAGTGATTGTTCTTTTACTGATTGCCGGATCGGCGGTTACCGTAAGCCTGGCCGGTCATCTTGGGTCGCAAATGGTGTTTATTGAAAATATTGGTCCAAAAGGACAATATATTGAGCAACATTAACGGATAAAATACAAAAATGATATAACAGGATTGCATGGGTCTGCGACCTCTTTGAATCACCTATGGAGAAGGGAGTTTCAAAGTGGAGACAAGATTTACTTAAAGAAGCCAGGGGGAAACCCTGGAAGTAGGAACAGGTAAAGGGAAAAAAATGTCTTATTATCCATAGGATTTGGCGCTAACAGGAACAGATTTCAGTAAAAACATGATTAAAATTGCTGGTAAAAAAACAAAAAAATAAGTACAGCGTGCAGTTAAAAGTTATGTACGCCGAAAATATGGAATTTGAAAACAATTCATTTGATACGGTAGTCACTTGCTGTGTGTATTGTTCCGTACCGGATCCTGTAAGAAGTTTGAAAGATATGAAAAGTGAAGACGGGTATAAGCCTGAACAAATTAACATTGAACAACTCTGGTTTGACATTGTTAAACCAATAGCGTGTATATAATTAATAAGCAAATAGTTAAACAAGAAGAAATGCTTTAACAAAATCTTAAACATGAACACACAAAATATAATTACAAATCGATAAATCAAAAAAAGGAATAATTATGAAAAATTTAGCAATGATAATAACAGCAATGTTTTTATTGGTAGGGCTTTCAGCAAATGCCCAAATGAACCAAAGAGGAAATCAACAATCAGACCAACAACAAGGTATGATGATGCAAGGTAAAGGCATGATGCAGGGTGGTATGCACCGTAATATGACAGGGGGCATGATGTGCCCTATGCATCAGAGCATGATGGTTGACCAGGCGATGCCCATGAAAAAATACATGGGGATAGTCAATATGCTTCCAAACATGAAGGAAAAATTATCCCTGTCTCAGGATCAAGCGGAACAGCTCATCGATATGCAAACATCTTTCAAAAAACAACAGGTAGATTATAAGGCCGATTTGGCTAAAAAAAGTATGAACCTGAAGAATATGATGATGGATGATGCTTCTTCGAATGATTTAGAAGCACAAATGCAGGAAGTTGCCTCTACAAAAATCAAAATGAAAGTGGAAGCTTATGAAACAGCAAAAAATATGAAATCCTTACTCAACGATGACCAGAAAGAGAGTTTGAAAAACATGATGGAAGATATGATGATGCAACAGGGTGGCATGCAAAAAGGAGGCATGAAGAAAAACATGATGAACCAATAAAATGAAAGGAATATAAAATGCATGGATTTGGAGGAATGAACTTTGGAATGGGCTTTGGCTGGATCATAGGCCTTATCGTAATCGGACTAATAATTTGGCTGGTCATCAGGACAACCACTCATGGCAATACCGTTAATCCATCCGAAGAAAAATCAGCTCTGGATATTTTAAAAGAACGATATGCCAAGGGTGAAATAGATAAAGAAGAATTTGAAGATCGAAAGAAGGATCTTATCTAACCTGCACTATTCATGCATTAAGCTTAGGGCAGATTAGGCGTCGAGAGCGAAGACATAATGCTTTATTTCGAGTTTTCCGAAACGCAATAGTTACCTTGAAATGTATACACTTCTAAAAATAGATAGACTTAATTTTTTAACATGTTTATAGTACCAGGATTTTAATCAATGTTTTATAATATATTACGTATTTTTTATGAATAATTCAGGCTAAAACCAGGCAATAATCAATGCGGACAGGGAGAAAGTATGTTTTAATACATCTTTTTCCGGTTAGCATTTTTTATGACAGGCTCCGATTTTATGAGTATACTGAAAGACACTCAAAACTAAAATCAAGGTAAATTTATCATTCTATGGCGCATCAGCACGATCAACACCAGGAACATAATCATAAAAAGAACCATGGTCATAATCGTAATTCACATGATAACTCCGGGTACCACGGAGGACATGATCATGGCAACCATGATCACACCAGTCACCATACAATGATGATCAAAGACTTCCGGAAGCGTTTCTGGATTTCCCTGATCATTACCATACCCATCCTGGTATTATCGCCCATGATACAGGGTATATTGGGCTATGAATTTACATTGTTCCCGGGTTTTGATCAATACATTCTTTTTGGCCTTTCGACTGTTGTTTTTTTCTATGGCGGCTGGCCCTTTTTAACGGGAATAGTGGATGAGCTAAAGAAAAAACAGCCGGGGATGATGACCTTGATTGCCGTGGCTATTACAGTGGCATGGGGTTACAGCTCTGCCACCACTTTTGGCGTAGAAGGCAATACTTTTTTCTGGGAACTGGTCACCCTGATCGACATCATGCTGCTGGGCCACTGGATAGAAATGAAATCGGTACTGGGAGCCTCCCGCTCATTACAGAAACTGGTTGAAATGATGCCCTCGGAAGCCCATCTATTGAAAGACGGGGAGACGGTGGACATCAAAGTAGATCAGCTCGAAAAAGATAACAGGGTATTGGTACGGCCCGGCGAAAAAATCCCGGTAGACGGCGAAATTGTGGATGGTGAAAGTCATGTGAACGAATCTATGGTTACCGGTGAGGCCAAGCCCGTAAAAAAAGTCAAAGGCGATAAGGTAATCGGGGGTACAATAAACGGCAATGGCTCATTAACGGTTCGTGTTAAACAAGTTGGGGGGGATGCCTATCTGAGCAAAGTCATCGGCATGGTGCGCGAAGCACAGAACAAAAAATCAAAAACCCAGAACCTGGCCGACCGCATCGCCTTCTGGCTTACCATTGTGGCACTTACCGTTGGTATTGGAACACTGGCAACCTGGCTGATGCTGGGTAAGCCTTTTGTGTTTGCTTTGGAAAGAATGGCCACAGTCATGGTTATCACATGCCCGCATGCATTGGGACTTGCCGTGCCGCTGGTGGTTGCCATCTCTACTTCCATATCTGCACGGCGCGGATTGCTTATTCGAAACCGCACAGCCTTTGAAAATTCGCGTAAGATCACATTATTAGCCTTTGATAAAACAGGAACGCTTACCAAAGGGAATTTTGGAGTTACCCGCTACGGTTCACTGGACGAGAACCTGGATGATAGTAAGATATTAAGCCTGGCAGGAGCCCTGGAGGGTAAATCGGAGCATCCACTGGCCATAGGCATCATGCAGAAAATCAGGGACGAAATAATTGAAATTCCCGAAGCAGAAGATTTTAACGCTATTACCGGAAAAGGGATTGAAGCAAGGGTAGAAAACAAAAACGTAAAGGTGGTAAGCCCGGGTTATATCAAAGAAAAAAAACTTGAGGTACCGGACAAAGCCTATAAGAATGAAGCGGAGACCGTTGTTTTTGTGATGGTGGAGGATAAACTGGCCGGTTTTATCGCCATGGCCGATGAGATCCGTGAAGAGGCCCACGAGGCTGTAAAAACTCTGAAAAACAACGGACTGAAAGTTTACATGATGACCGGCGATAATGAAAAAGTAGCCAAAAGTGTCAGCGATGAGTTGGGTCTGGATGGCTATTTTGCAGGGATTCTGCCCGATCAGAAGCTAAAGAAAGTAAAAGAATTTCAGCAAGAAGGCGAGTTTGTGGCCATGACCGGAGACGGAATCAACGATGCACCGGCACTGGCTACCGCTGACGTTGGAATTGCCGTAGGATCAGGCACGGATATTGCCGCCGAAACGGCCGATATTATCCTGGTAAACAGTAATCCCGGTGATATCGTTTCGCTAATTCTGTTCGGAAAGGCGACTTACAAAAAAATGATACAGAACTTTATCTGGGCTACCGGTTATAACGTGGTGGCAATACCACTGGCGGCCGGAGTTCTGCTTAGTGCAGGTATTCTCATTAGTCCGGCATTAGGAGCTGTGCTGATGAGTTTAAGTACCATCATTGTCGCCATCAATGCCCAGTTATTAAAACGAAAAATGAACTAGTAACAAATAGAAGTTTATGAAAATTAAAATAGCAGCGACAAAAACATGCAATCATCGGCCAATACTTGAAGAACAACTACAAGATGCCGGCTTGCGTTATGAAGTGATGTATTTTGAAGACCATCCCGAATTGATGGAAATGTATCATTTAAAAACATCACCCTTATTAATTGTTGATGATGAAGTGGTTTCAGCAGGTTTGCCCGGAGAAAAGAAAATCATGGAATTAAAATCATTAATAAAAACGGACATTAGTGAAAAGCGACCACCCAAAAGAGAAAAATTCCAAAGAGTCCCTCAACCTGTTAAAGGTGAATCCGGTTTGGTGATAGTAGACACAACCTGGGGAAAAATTCAACCGATTAAAATTGCAGAAAATGTTCGTACGGTAGATGAATTTGAAGTACACAATTTCCAGGAAAACAGGCTTCCGATAATAGATTCCCGCACACCAGATTTTTATAAAATTTCCACTATCCCCGGTGCCAAAAATATTCCTCACAATGAAATAAAAGACAGGATGGATGAGCTGGATAGCAACCAACCGGCTATCTTTTTTTGTAACGGACCGCAATGCCCGCAATCGCCTACTGCTATCCGCAACTTATTGTCAGCCGGTTATCCACCTGAGAAGATATTGTATTATCGAGGGGGAATGCACGATTGGATAACACTTGGCTTGCCGGTTGTCGAAGGCAGATAACAAATATAAATATATACATATGCAAAAGAACATCATTTTATTTCTACCAGTCCTGCTTGTTATAACACAATTATCAGCAATCGCTCAAAGCGATACAACCACATACCACCTTACCTTAAGACAGGAAAAGGTCAATAAAGCAGGAGAAGAAGTTACAGGTATGACAATAAACGGTGAAATACCGGGACCAACATTGCGATTTACCGAGGGAGACTATGCCGTACTTTATGTAAAAAACGAGATGGATGAAGAAACCTCGATCCACTGGCATGGGATTTTACTGCCCAACTTTTTCGACGGGGTTCCTTATTTAAACACGCCCCCAATCATGCCGGGGGAAACTCAAAAGTATGAGTTCGAGCTGAAGCAGTCGGGCACTTACTGGTATCACTCTCACACTATGTTACAGGAACAGAGAGGCGTGTATGGGGCAATGGTTATAGATCCCCCAGAGCAAACCATGAACTATGACAAGGAATTGGTCATGGTGTTATCCGACTGGACCAATGAAAAGCCTATGAATGTTTTACGAAATTTGAAACGGGGCAATGAATGGTACAACATGAAGAAGGGAACTTCCACTCCTCTTAATAAAGTAATTTCCAGGGGTGCTTTAGGTGCCCAGCTAAATTTCTGGAAACAACGAATGGAGGGTGCCGATATAGCAGATGTCTATTATCCTGCTTTCCTGGTAAATGGAGCACAGGAACAGGAATATCCTGGCTTTAAACCGGGAGAAAAGGTAAGAGTGCGTATTATAAACGGCTCTGCATCCTCTTCATACTGGATGACCTTTGGCGGGGGGAACCCTACGCTGGTAGGGGCAGATGGATTAAATGTGGTACCTGTTGAACAAAACAAGACATTTATTGGTGTAGCGGAAACGTACGATTTCATTGTTACCATACCAGAGAATGGAAAAATAGAATTTAGAGCCACAGCCCAGGATGGATCAGGCTATTCTTCCGCTTTTTTAGGACAGGGTGAGACGCTGAAGGCACCGGGAGTTCAAAAGCCTGATAAAATTGAGATGATGCAAAAAATGGCCCGGATGAACATGCGCATGGGTGCTCCCTCCACGAAATTTAAGCCGGGGAAAGAGGAGCCTTACCAGATGATGAAAAACTGGGGTATGGAAATGGACGAGGATATGGACATGGAGGAAGACGAAAATATGGAAATGGGTGAAGATGATGAAATGGAGAGGGGTGAAGACGAAGAAATGGACATGGAAGAAGACGAGGGTATGAACCACATGGATATGTTTGCAGAGTATAATTACGACTATCTGCAATCTCCCGAAAAAACAACCTATAAGGACGATGCTCCGGTCAATGAAGTTGTACTTAACCTGACCGGCAACATGAACCGCTATACCTGGAGCATGAATGGGGTGCCACTGGATGAAACCGATAAGATAAAAATTGAAGAAGGTGAAATAACCCGGATCACGCTTAACAACCTCACCATGATGCACCATCCCATGCACCTGCACGGCCATTTTTTCAGGGTCATCAACGAGCACGGGGAATACTCCCCTTTGAAACATACTGTCAATGTCCCGCCAATGGAAAAAATTACCATTGAATTTTATGGTAACGAGTATGGCGATTGGTTTTTCCATTGCCACATACTCTATCATATGATGGGAGGCATGGCAAGAATATTCAGCTACGATACACCACGCGATTCGAGACTTGAAGGACATCCTGTATCAGAGTTAAAACACGAAACCAACCAGTACTATTCATGGGGTATGATAGATATTGCCTCTCACAAAACGGAATTAAATCTTGTATCTTCCAATATCAGAAACCAGTTTAATTTAAACGCAGAGTATGGCTGGAACCAAATTAGTGAAGCTGAGTTCACTTATGAACGGTATTTGTATGATTACTTCAGTGTTTTTGCAGGAGTGAACGCTGAAAATGAAGAAGAGGAATTAAATTTTAGTGAGATTACCCCGACTGCAATTGCCGGATTTAGATTTTTTACCCCGTATATGTTCCATCTGGATGTGCGTCTGGATAATGAATTACGGCCCCGGATAGGCATTGAACGCGAACTTATGATATTTCCACGAACTGTTTTATTCGGCGAAGCTGAATACCGAGCGGATTTTGGCTGGGTAAATGACCTTACGAATGAAGCAACCGGTGAAACCGTAAATTTCAAAGATGAACTCGTCTGGTCGGCAGGACTGGAATATTTTCTGGGGAGAAACTTTTCTCTGAAGGCCAGCTATGATAATCGATTTGGAGTTGGAGGAGGATTGTCAGTGAGATTTTAATAAAATCCGTATAAAAACTACATAAATAATGTCTAATGGAAAATTAAAAAAGAATTTTGTTGTTGGACAAAACAGAAAATTTTATACTACATTTACAATAACATACAATATGGTCAGCCGTTGAGAATTTACATTGTGTTCTGAAACTACTAGCATACATTCGAAATATGAATGCTTATAATTCAAAAACTTAACATAACAAACTGTATGATACAAAAAACGTTAGTGACCTTTATCCTGTTATGTTTTACATTATCCGGGTTAACACAGGAATCAAAGCAAGGTTTCAATATGTCTGTAAAATCAGGAGTTACTTTTTCAAATATGTATGGTTCTGATGTTGTAAGCGAAACATTTTTAAATGGAGACAATCCGGAGAATTTCTATGCCAACCACCCTGCAAGTGACGTATTTAAAACGGGATTAAACGGAGGGTTAATGATAGATTACAGGTTTAACGAGCACATTTCTTTAGGCCTTGGTGCATCATACATTCAGAAAGGTGCAAAAATTAACGTCGGTGAGAAGTGGAACCACGAATTACAGCAATATGAGGAGGTTAAAGGAAACATATACTGGAATCAGGATTTCTGGATGTTTGAAATGCCCTTGAATATTTACATTCCTTTGAAGCAAAACGAACTATATTTCAAAGCTGGATTATTCGCAGGAGTGTTAATAAAATCAGAAGAAGAAGGTGACATAAGCATCGCTAACGAGGAATATGAGTATGTGAATGACAGGCATGCCAATCAAAGAGAACCCGGATATTTTATAGGCGGCGGTTATGTTCATTCACTACCGGGGAACAAGGGAAGCCTTTTTGCAGAGATATCCTGGTCAAGAAGTATAATAAACTCAATTGGAAGTGGTATGATACCAAATCCACAATATTACTTTAACCAAACTATCAGCTTAAATGTGGGGTATCGAATTTCACTATAAATATGTCTGAAAACAAATATAGCTATAGGCAGGGATGTGTCCAATACGGATGAATCTATTCTTTGCTAAATTATAACCATCAGACAAATCTCTGCCAGAATTTATGATCATTCCTTCAAGAGCATACAGACAAAGAATTAACAATTTCTTCCTGTGATGTTACACAGGAATCATTGTTAATTTACGATATCTGCAGTTGGACAAAAAAAAGGTAGCCAGGTTACCCCGACCACCTTTAACAGGAATATTAATTTTGATTTAATCTTTAAAAAAAATCAAGTCAAATCAAAACGATCCAGATTCATGACTTTATTCCATGCTGCCACAAAATCCTTAACGAATTTTTCCTCTCCGTCATCGCTTCCGTAAACTTCCGCAAGAGCTCTCAGCTCTGAGTTTGAGCCAAATATCAAATCTACCCTTGTTCCTTCCCATTTTTGTTTACCAGAGTCCAGTTCAAATCCCTGGAATGTTTCTCTTGATTCGGAAGTGGGTCTCCATTCTATATTCATATCAAGCAGATTAACAAAGAAATCATTTGTAAGGACTTCCGGGCGATTTGTGAAAACACCATAATCAGAGTTATCAAAATTAGTGTTTAGCACACGCATGCCGCCAACGAGGACAGTCATTTCTGGAGGAGTTAATGTTAGCAGTTGTGCTTTATCAACCAGCATTTCTTCTGTGCAATTGCTGTATTGTTTTTTATGATAGTTGCGAAAACCATCTGCTTCCGGCTCCAGTACTTTGAACGATTCTACATCTGTCTGGTCCTGCGATGCATCCATACGTCCCGGTGTGAAAGGAATGTTTATATCATACCCGGCATCTTGTGCAGCCTTTTCAACACCTGTATTTCCAGCCAAGACAATAAGGTCAGCAAGAGAGACTTTTTTGTCACCGGATTGTGAATCATTGAATTCCTTTCGTATGCTTTCTAATTTGTCCAGTACTTTAGTAAGCTGCGCAGGATTATTAGCTTCCCATTCTTTTTGCGGAGAAAGACGTATACGCGCGCCATTTGCACCGCCTCGTTTATCGGATCCGCGAAAGGTTGAAGCAGAAGCCCATGCTGTAAAAACTAACTGTGAAACCTTTAGCCCGGATTCTAGCACTTTGTTTTTTAATGCAGCAATATCATTTTCATCAATCAGTGTATGATCTACATCCGGGATGGGATCCTGCCATAACAAGTCTTCCTCAGGTACTTCCGGTCCGAGGTAGCGTGATTTCGGTCCCATATCCCTATGAACAAGTTTAAACCATGCCCTGGCAAAGGCGTCGGCGAATTCTTCGGGGTTTTCATAGAAGTGTTTTGATATTTTTCCGTATTCCGGGTCCACTTTCAGCGCTAAATCTGTTGTGAGCATCATAGGTGGGTTTTTCTTCCCCTGGATATGTGCATCCGGTACTAATTCATGAGCAGATTTATCTTTTGGCTGCCATTGATACTTACCTCCCGGACTTTTAGTTAATTCCCATTCATATTCAAAAAGGTTTTCAAAGAAATTCATATCCCACTTTGTTGGGTCTTTGGTCCATGCGCCTTCAAGACCACTGGTAATCGTGTCAGCTCCTTTTCCGGTGCCATAGCTGTTTTTCCATCCCAGATTCTGCTGTTCGAGAGGAGCATTCTCCGGATCAGGCCCTAAGTGTGATTCAGGCGCAGCGCCATGGACTTTACCAAAAGTGTGTCCGCCGGCTATCAGTGCTACAGTTTCATAATCATTCATAGCCATACGCTTAAATGATTGGCGAATGAAATGTGCAGATTTTGCCGGGTCAGGTTCACCGTTAGGTCCTTCCGGGTTAACATAGATCAGTCCCATATGGTCTGCAGCAAGACGTCCTTCAAGATTACCCTGCTGGTCATGGCGTTCATCAGCCAACCATTCGTGTTCCGGGCCCCAGTTAATATCTTCTTCCGGTTGCCACACATCTTCACGGCCCCCTCCGAAACCGAAGGTTTTCAGGCCCATGGATTCCAGTGCAACATTACCGGCCAGGATTATCAAGTCGGCCCAGGAAAGTTTTTTGCCATATTTTTGCTTAACTGGCCACAGCAGTCGCCTTGCTTTGTCTAGACTTACATTGTCGGGCCAGCTATTTACCGGGAAAAAACGTTGATTGCCGGTGCTTCCGCCTCCTCGGCCATCGGCTATACGGTAAGTACCCGCGCTATGCCATGCCATCCGGATGAAGAGACCGCCATAGTGCCCCCAGTCTGCAGGCCACCAATCTTTAGAGTCGGTCATAACATTATGAAGGTCCTTCTTAACAGCTTTCAAATCCAAACTCTTGAATGCTTCAGCATAATTAAAATCTTCATCCATTGGATTGGATAGCGAAGAATGCTGACGTAAAATGTTTAATGGGATTTGATTTGGCCCTGAATTCTGGTTTTGTGTTTCACTTCCAGGATTGTCACTGCCAGTTGCTCCGGTAACCGGACATTTGCTTATTTTGTTGGGTTCTTTTTTCATAAAATTACTTATTTAAAGGTTATTTTATATTCTTGTAATTTCAATTAATTGAACTTTCCGTTTATCTGAACCACAATTTCCTCAATTGTGAAACCAGTTATGTTTTTTCTCTTGAAATATTTTTTTAGAAGTGCATCCAGTTCTTCATCATAATAGTCCTGAATTGCTTCTGACTCCTTATCGTATAGATGGTGATGTCTTTCCGGATTGGCATCATATCTCATTACATCATTTTCGGTTTTGACCTTCTTTATCAGATCATTTTCAACCAATTTATTCAGAACCTTGTAGACTGTCCCTATAGCGATATGTGGGTAAACATTCCTGGTATAGTCAATGATATTTTCTGCAGTAGGGTGATTGTCAAGGGCATAAATGGCTTCAAGGACGAACATTCTTTGAGGTGTAACTTTTAAGCCCTTCCCTGTTAACTTATTTTTGATTATTTCATTATCCATCTTGTAAAATTTCTGCTTTTAGAGAATAATTCTCCTTTAAGAACTAATAAATATACAAGAAATCTATTTCAATGTCAAATTCTGAGTCCAAATGGTTGAAATCTTCCTTCAAATCGTATTTACAACTACTGTAAATAACAATCACTATCTTTCCAGATTAACGCCTTTTGAGATAGATCAATGGCAACGCTTTGCTGACATTTCATCACTAAAATCTATCTTCCTCCCGGAGGACAATGCTGTTTTAAGAAGTTGGTATATAATGTTGACAAATGTTTAGATGTCCCTTCCCCTTCTCTGAAACTATGAGATCTGTTTGGATAAGGCATAAACTGAATTTGCTTGTTATGTTTTATTAATTCATTTAAAAGCAATTCTGCATTTTGATAGTGCACATTGTCGTCACCTGTTCCATGAATATAAAGCAGATTCCCTTCTAAATTTTTGGCATAAGTAATGGGGGAACCTTTAATAAAATCTTCCATGTTTTCCTGGGGTAAGCCCATATAACGTTCCTGATAGATGTTATCATAGGTTAACTGATTTGCAACTGCCGAGAGCGAAATTCCCGTTTTGTAAATCTCAGGATATCTAAACAACAAATTCAGTGTGGCAGATCCGCCTCCACTATGTCCCCAGACAGCTATCCGTTCAGGATCTACAAAATCCCATTTCAGAATTTCTTTGGCAGCCATGGCCTGATCATTTATATTCACCACACCAATTTTTCTGTAAATAGACTTTCTCCATTCCCGTCCTTTTGGAGCCGATGTACCTCTGTTGTCCAGCGAAATGTAGATGTATCCATCATCGGCCATATTCCCGTTATAATACCGGTTTCTGCCAACATGATAAGTATCGTTTACAGTGGTCGCTGCGGGTTCAGAATACACAAAAAACACCACCGGATATTTTTTATTGGGATCGAAATCTGTTGGTTTCACCATCCATCCATCCATCTCAACACTGTCAGCAGTTTTAATCATAAAGAACTCAGTAGTTGTTTCTTTTTCTAATTCTTTTGCTTTATTAATAATGCTTTCATCTTCGCTTAGTGCTTTATGATTGGCAACGGTAATAAACTCCTCCATTCTTGGCGTATAGTGGTTGGAAAAAGTATGCAGGGCATAGGTGCCATTCGAGGAAAAAGAATAATCATGGCTTCCTTCCAGGCTTTCAGGACTCACTAATTTGCTTTTTCCTTTTCCGTTTAATTTGGTTTTATACAAATACTGTTGGGTCGCATTATCTGGTGAAGCTAAATAATATACGTAGCCTTCTTTATGATTAACGTGTTTTAAATCTATCACATCGAAATTGCCTTTTGTGACAAGCTTCTCCGGCTTTCCTTCTAAAGAAACCTGGTATAAGTGCCTCCATCCGTCTTTTTCTGATGCCCAAAGAATGCTGTTGGGCTCTTCCAGAAAAATAAAATTATTGGTGTAATCAATGGCATAGCGGTTGCCCATCTGGAACAGATCCACCCAGGCTTCGTCCGACTCTTCATAAATCACATCAGCGCTTTCTTTATAATCGTCTGCAATGTATAATCTACTCTGGTTTTGTTTTCTGTTTAGTTGCTGAATAAGCAGCTTGTTGGTTTCCGGAATAAACTCCATCCTTACAATATAGTTTTGACTTGCATCGCCGGGAACATCTATCCAGGTAGTTTCGGCATCGGAAAGGCTTACCACCCCAACCCTGCATGCAGAAGGGGTTTCGCCAACTTTAGGATATTCTACAGGCACGATTTGGGAGTAGATAGAATCCGTATTATTAATCATGTAAAAATTTCTTATATCGCTTGCGTCGATCTGCCAATAGGCAATGGATTTACTGTCAGGGCTCCACCGAAATCCATCTCTGCAGGCAAACTCTTCCTCATAGGCCCAGTCAAAAGTTCCGTTTATTAATGATTCTGTGCCATTGGTAGTTAAGGGTTTAATTTCACCGGTTTCGTAATCTTCACTGTATAAATTGTTCTCCGAAACGTAGGCTGTCTTTTTACCGTCGGGCGAGAATTTTGCAAACATCAAAGACGAAGCAGGCAACGTTTTACCAATCTGAGTGAGGGCATTCGTCTCAAAATCAAAAACCCAATAATCGCCTTTTGTATTTAGTCTCCATACTTTTTTCGTATTGGTAAACAACAATACCTTTTGCTGGTCTTGTGAGAATGAAAAATGAGCAACTTCTAAAGGTTCTGACTCACCATCCGGTGTAAGTTGTTCTTTAGTAATTACTACTTCTTTATCCTCGTCGGGAAGGGTATAGGTAACCAGTTCATTTTTTTCTAAACGGTAATATGAATTACCATCGTTTGTCCAGTTTATTTGAGCATCTATGTTAACGCTAAGAAAGGAAAAACAAATAAATGCAAGTAATTTAAAAGAAATAAAACGGATGATTGAGGGTTTTTTTAAAGCTTTCATTTGTATAAAGTTAAATTATTAATTTCATTTTTCTGAGATTCATCGATACTAAAGTTAAAGCAAGTTCATTCTGCATCCCATAAAACCCTCATGCTTTATGCATAGGCTTTTGTCTACGCTAGTGGATGAGGGTTTCATATGTTTA
>JAWLEB010000045.1:0-20908 GCA_041686375.1 Bacteroidales bacterium | reverse complement strand
AAAATTTGATAATAAAGTAAAAATTGCTTGAAATTATATTTTCACACAGTCTCTTTATCGTGGTGCTATTCTTATGCTGCCAAACTAACCGCAGTTGCTACACTCCATGAGTAAAGCACCATGCTTTTCAGCATGGTGTCCGTTAAATAAGCCACATCACCATACCCCACGCGCCTGGGTTATGCAATGTATTTCAAATAATAGAAAAAACCCCGCTTTTAGAGGGACTCCCGTATACATGAATCTCTTATGCTACTGACTGATAGAGCAGTAATAGCGTTATAAATTACCATTTTTAGTTTAAAGCAAAATTGTACTTTTTTGTCTCCCACACAAAAAAGTACCAAAAAAAGTCACCGCTGGAATAAAATTTTGATAAATCTACGAAAACCCCCACCACGGATAAAATAAAACTCGTTCCGATTTTGGAATAAAAATCGGAACTCAGACAGTATTTTATCCAAAAACCCTCCCTGCTTCCTTGATTTATAACAAAATTTTATTATGCGGAAAGGCAAATAGCTGAAGCTATTGGGAAATATTTCTGGCTTAATCGTGCGCAAGCCAGGCAAAATCGCGCGGAAAGGGCTGGATTTGCGGGGTGGTAGGCTGATTTTTGCCTAGCGTTTTTTTGTTTCTTTTTTTATTCCCTTCGGTTCCCGCCGAGGCGGGACAGGCTATGAGAACGCTTTTTATCCGTAGTAAAACTACGAAGGAGAAGCTTCGCTTAGTTGTCTTTCACACAAAAAAAGTAGCAAAAAAGGTCACTGCTGGAATAAACTTGCGAAACCATCCAGACCTTCTTTGAAAATCACTGGAACATAAATTATTAGATAAGAAAAGAGTATCATGTCCGGAATAATGACATGCTTGCCAATATTACTAATAAATTAGGGATGATGAAATAGTATTAAAATCACAAGTGACTTCACAAAATTTTCAAATATCATCATCCGTGAATACAATTTTCTTTTGCAGATAAAACTACTCCCAAATTAATTTTTCTAATTTCAGTGTTAAATAAATAATTAGGGCACAAGCATGTTATCAATAAATCATCACAAATAAATAAACTCACCTACGCCAATAGGAATATTGAACGCTACCCAGATAAATAAAAGGATAATCCACATAATCAATAAGATTACGGCATAAGGAACAAGAAGTGAAATAATGGTTCCTATTTTCAGCCTTTTATCATACTGATGTATCCACCCTAAAAGGAGCGGGAAATATACATACAAAGGTGAAACGCAGTTTGTTATTGAATCCCCCATTCTGTACATCAATTGAACAAAAGCCGGACTGTATCCAAGCTGTGCTAACATTGGGATAAATATAGGAGCAAAAATCGCCCATTTTGCAGAACCGCTACCAAGAAATATATTCAGGAAAGCAATCAATATAATAAACAATACGAATAACAGGGAACCTGTCAGACCGGTGGCCTGAAGAAATTCCGCACCCTGAATTGCTAAAATGGCATCCAGGTTGGACCATGAAAATAAATTAACGAATTGTGCCACAACCAGCATAAGTACAATATAACCTGCCAAGCTTTTCATTCCGTGCTCCATAAATTTCAGGACATCGTCTTTTTGCTTGATTTTCCCTGTGGCTTTACCATAAAAATATCCCGGAATGGCAAATAAGAAAAACAACACAGGCACTAAACCCCGAAGGAATGGTGAAGGTACAATGCCGCCTGTTTCAGGATTCCTGAGAGGACCCCCCGGAGGCACTACCAAAAGGGCAACGAAAAACAAATAAACCAACGCAGATATACCAGCATTTTTCAAACCTTTCTTTTCTCCAGGAGAAAGCTCTTTGTCCTGCTCAGCAAAGTCAGCTACCTTATCCATTCCGGCAAAATGAGCGGTTCTGGGTATTGTGAATCTCCGGACAATGAAAGCGCCACCTGCACCTAACATCAAAGTGGAAGCAATCATAAAATACCAGTTTGCCGTAGCACTAACTTCCATTGCAGGTGTCATTGATTCGGTAATTTGGGTACTTATTCCCGCCAGCAAAACATCTGTCCCGGCTATAACAAAGTTTGCCGTAAAACCTGCCGTTGCGCCGGCATATCCTGCAACAAGACCTGCTATCGGATGGTAGCCCATCTGCATAAAAATAATCGCTGCAATAGGTGGCACTACAACAATTCCCGCATCCGAACCAATATTACCAACAGCGCCAATCATAAAAATTACAGGAAAAATAACTTTTTTTGGTGTTGCATAAGTTATTTTTCGCATTATAATTGTAAGCAAACCAGATTGCTCGGCTATTGACACACCCATCAGCATAACCAATACTAAACCAAGGGGTGCAAAATGGGCAAAATTTGTAACCAAATTTTCCACAAACCACCTTAATCCTTCGCCCGAAAGCAAATTCCGGGCATTTATACTTTCACCGGTGGCCGGCTGAGTGGCCTCAACTCCAAAATAAGCGGTTACACCACTTATAACGATAATTAATATACATATCCATACAAATAACCAAAATGGATGAGGAAGTTTATTGCCTATAATTTCCACCCATCTTAACAAACCCTTTGCAGACTCAACTTCTTGATTTTTATGAGCATCGCGATTAGTATCCTTCTCTGAATTTGCAGCCATAATCGAAAATTTAAGTTGTGGGCATATTATATTTACATCTGTCTAAATTTCTGGTTAAAAACTACAAAAATATTATCTTTTTCAATATCAGAAATAAAAATTTTAATACCTAAATAGGTTTTTTTTTATCATGTGACCAGAAAAGTAAATAACAAATTGCTTATCTGAACAATAACATTAGTTTTAAATGTTACTGACTAAAAACAAAAAAAATCATATTATGAGTTTCACATTAAGGATTCTATAAGGATCAGTTCAGCCAGAAAAGACAAGGAATAAAGGCTGCAAAATGTTTTGAAAGAAAATAAATAAAAAGAAGCTGTCTTTAAGTTTGTTTTAAGACAGCTTCTTTTTTACTTTTTCAAATATTCCAAATCGTATAGAAAGTGTATTTATAAACGGCGGATTACATCATACCTGGCATTCCGCCGCCCATTCCACCAGCGGCTGGTGCACCGCCAGCATTGTTATCCTCTTCCTCTTCATCTACAAGTACGCACTCTGTTGTTAAGAACATACCTGCAATTGAAGCAGCATTTTCAATAGCTATACGAGCTACTTTAGTTGGGTCAATAACGCCGGCTTCATATAAGTTTTCAAACTTACCAACACGAGCATTGTATCCAAAGTCAGCTTTGCCACCCTTAACTTCATTAACAACAATAGAACCTTCTACACCAGCATTTTCAGCTATTTGACGTAAAGGTTCTTCAACTGCTCGTTTAACTATATCAATACCCGTATTTTCATCTTGATTTTCACCGGTAAGATCATCCAGCTCTTTAATTGTCCTGATGTAGGCAACACCTCCACCTGGTATAATACCCTCTTCAACAGCAGCTCTTGTTGCACTAAGGGCATCATCAACACGATCTTTCTTCTCTTTCATTTCTACTTCACTTGCAGCACCAACATAAAGAACAGCAACACCGCCAGCTAATTTAGCTAAACGTTCCTGTAATTTTTCTTTATCATAATCGGAAGTAGAATTCTCTATTTGTTTCTTGATTTGGGTGATTCGGGCCTCTATATTTTTCTTGTCGCCATTACCATTAACAATTGTAGTATTTTCTTTATCGATTGTGATTTTTTCAGATGTACCCAACATTTCGAGGGTAGCATTTTCAAGTGTTAATCCTTTATCTTCAGTAATTACTTCACCACCTGTCAATGTGGCAATATCCTGAAGCATTTCTTTTCTTCTGTCTCCAAACCCAGGTGCTTTAACAGCTGCTACTTTCAAAGAACCTCTCATTTTATTAACGACTAATGTAGCCAGTGCTTCACCCTCAATATCTTCACCTATAATCAGCAATGGTTTACCACTTTGTGCAGTAGATTCCAGTATAGGCATCAAATCCTTCATTACTGAAATTTTCTTGTCCGTAATCAGTATATACGGATTCTCCAGAACCGCTTCCATCTTTTCGCTGTCTGTGACGAAATATGGAGAGATGTATCCTCGGTCAAACTGCATTCCTTCTACAACATCTACATAAGTTTCGGTGCCTTTTGCCTCTTCAACTGTAATAACACCTTCATGTCCCGCCTTAGACATTGCATAAGAAAGCATTACACCTAATTCACGCTCATTATTCGCTGAGATTGAACCTACCTGAGCAATTTCATCCTGACTTATGATCTCTTTTAGTATTGCTTGTTTTTCATCATAACTAATTTCAGATTTATCGCCGCTTTCATCCGGTTTTTCAAAGAGTTCTTTGGCTTTTTCAGTAATCTCACTGTATTTTATACTTTTCTTTTGATTACTCAGGCTTTTAATAACACTCTCTACAGCCTTATCTATACCACGTTTCAAATCCATAGGATTTGCACCTGCAGTAACGTTTTTTAATCCAACGTTAACCATTGATTCTGCAAGCAGGGTAGCTGTCGTAGTACCATCTCCCGCATCATCAGCTGTTTTTGAAGCAACTTCTTTAACCATTTGTGCTCCAACATTCTCATACTTGTCCGGGAGTTCAATTTCCTTAGCAACAGTAACACCATCTTTGGTGATTTGCGGTGCACCGAACTTTTTCTCTATTACTACATTTCGTCCTTTAGGTCCTAAAGTTACCTTTAATGCGCTAGCAAGTTTGTCGATGCCTTTTTTAAGTGCATCTCTAGCTTCAATATCAAATTTTAATTCTTTTGCCATTTTTCTCTGATTTTTTATTTATTGTTAATTAAACTTTTACACTCAAGAATTTATACAGAACTATCGCTTAATACTTCTAAACGTTTTTCCATAAGTAAGCCTAAAATAATTGAAAAGCTTACTCTACAAGAAGAATATCATCTTCCCGCATGATTAAATAGTCTTTTCCGTCTATTGTAATTTCAGTACCAGCATATTTGCCATAAATAACAGTATTACCCTCTTTAACTGACATAGGCTCATCTTTTTTTCCATCACCAACGGCTACAACTGTGCCTTTTTGTGGTTTTTCTTTGGCAGAGTCAGGAATAATAATTCCGCTTGATGTTTTTTCCTCTACTTCCTGAGGTTCAACAAGAACCCTGTCTTTCAGTGGTTTATGCTTCATTTTTGTTTTTTTTTTAGGTTAGACTTCAAAATCATTTCTGATATTATCATATTTTATGCCAAAACGGAGATTCAATCAAGATGGCAATTAAACAAATTACCAGATAGCAAGGGATATAACTGACTTGGAGCAAAATAAAAAAACATGTGTATAACTTTGTGATGACCTAGAAACAAAAAAGGTGTCAGCTCATATATGACACACTGACACCTTTTTTTATTCTATATATTGTCCTTGTTATTCAACAGGTAGTTGAGGTTGTTGTTCTTCTCCTTCACCGCCTTCTCCTTCACCCTCTTCAGGCATTGAAGTAGGAAAATTAGGCATTTGACTTGGATCCTGAACATCCTCAATCTGATCTTCAAGTCTGGATTGTTCTTCAACTGACCCCCTTGGTATAGTCATGCTTGCAAGGAGACTTAAGATCAATAAAGCAACTGCAAGAGTCCATGTTGCTTTTTCCAAAAAATCAGCGGTTTTTCTAACCCCCATTACTTGATTGGATGAGGCAAAATTGGAAGCTAGCCCTCCTCCCTTGGAATTTTGAACTAAAACTATAAGAACCATGAGGACGCTTACAATAATGATCAATACCGAAATTAATAAATACATAATATCACTTATTTTTGTTGTTCGTTAATAATTTGTTTCACTTTTTGAATTCTTTCTGCAAAATAATCACTTTTTTCTGGATATTTCAAACTTAATTTTTCAAATGCTTCAATTGCTTTTTCATAATAAGCTTGTTTAATATAAAGTTCAGCCAATTTTTCTGTAAGTAAATTTTCATTTTCCTTAACATATTTTTCTGAAATATCTTTTTGCTCCGTATCTTGTGGCTGTTTAATTTTTAACTCCGGAGTCTCCTGGATAAATTTATCTATGAGATCTGTGTTATGCTGAGATTGCCTGTCAGATAAAGATTTTAATAGGTCATCTTCAAAATATTCATTTCCGGCATTTGATTTGTTAGTTTTGTTTATATTATCACTTTCCTGTTCACCCTTATCGTTTTTATTTTCCAGTTCAAGCAGGTCTTCCTTGTTTTTTTCTGTTGAGCCGGAATTGTCTTCCAATACTTTATCATCCTCTTTTGCAGCCTCGGTTTTTCCTTTTATAGTATCCGCTTTATCCAATATAAAAAAGTCGGTATGTAATTCATCCTTTAATTCTTCTTTTTCATCAGCCTCACTGATTTGATTGGATAAAGTTGCAGAAATTCGGTCACTTAAATATGCTCTTGTATATTGATTTTTTTTCTTTTCCTCTGTTGTTTTCTTAACAACAGATTTGTCATGAGTTTTATTATCAAGCTTAGCATCCTGCGTTTTGGGAGATAGAGAAGACTCAGTTTTATAATCTGACTGCTCATTATCGGACAAATTTTCTGAGTGATTATTCTCCTTTTTCTTGTCTTCATTATCCAAGCTCATGGACTCAATATAATTCAGTTTTCTGAACAGTTCGTTTCTGTCTTTAATGTAGATGGCGAACTTAGCAAGATACTCATTAAACCGTGGGTCGCTGATATTTTTAAGGTTCAGCAGAAATAAAAAGTAACCTAACTGAAAAAACGGATATCTTTGCAGTAATGTCCGCATGTCTGCAAGACTATATTCTCCCAGCTTTTCAGGGTTTTCAATATATTTTATTAATTTATCTTTCTTCATGGTTTTACCAATTCACAACCGATTTATCAAAGATATCATCCACCACTTTTTCAAGAATATCTTCAACAAGCTGGTCTTCAACATCAGATAGATTCTGATCGGCGTCGAACTCCTCGTAATGGGAAAAGCTTGTCTCAAAATTATTGTCAGGGTGCTTTTGATTTACAAAATTGACATTTACTGTAATTGTGAGCCTCGTTTCTGATGCCGTTTCATCTCCTGTGACAGATGCAGGTTTAGTAAAATAATCCGTTATTTCACCTCTAAACATCAAGTCTCCATCATTATCCACAAATGATAAATCTGTCTGACTTTGAAACTTGTCTTTCAGTTCATTTGTAAAATATTGACCCAAATTTGAAGGTCCACTGGGCGATCTATTAGAAAAATCTTCTATTGTGAGGGATTGAACGTCCGATTCTATAGTTGCCCCTCCCATAGAATACTGGACGGTGCAACTGTTCAGTAGGCCCAACAGACTTGTAAAAACAGCAAGACTCAATATATACTTCATCATAGACATAGTATTCTAATCAAGATCATATTCTTTAATTTTCCTATATAATGTTCTTTCTGATATTCCGAGGTCCTCAGCAGCTCTTTTACGTTTTCCATCATGCTTGTTAAGAGCCTTTTTTATTAGCTCAATTTCTTTATTTTGTAATGACAATGATTCCTCTACATATTCCTCCGTGTCTTCTACATGCGGCATTTCCTTTTCCTGGGTTTTTTGGGCAAATTCAGCAGTTTCTTCAACAACGTCCGGCGTTCTTTTGGCCAGAGATTGCATTAAATGCTCATTATCACGCTGCACCTGGTCTATGTCTGCACCTTTATCTATAATTTCATGTACCAGCTTTTTCAGGTTATTGATATCATTTTTCATATCGAAAAGTATCTTGTATAAAATTTCCCTTTCGGAAGAAAATGTTTTCTCATCCACCACATTTTTGTAAAGAGCTGGCAATTTTTCTTTTGCATAATCCGGCAAGTAACGCTTTAGCGTTTCGGCATCAATAGTTCTGTCTTCTTCAATAACTGATATTTGTTCTGTAATATTCTTCAGTTGCCTAATATTTCCCGGCCATCGGTAATTACCCAGCACTTCCTCGGCATCTACTGTAAGTTTTACAGGTGGCATACGATAATGTTCTGCAAAATCCGTAGCAAACTTTTTAAAGAGTAAAAAGATATCATCCTCCCTTTCCCGCAAAGGCGGAACTTCAATTGGCACAGTATTAAGCCTGTAGTATAAATCTTCCCGGAATTTATCCCCTTCTATTGCCTTAATCAAATCTACATTAGAAGCAGCGATAACACGTACATCTGTCTTTAAAACTTTTGATGAACCCACTTTAAAAAACTCCCCGGTTTCCAGCACACGAAGAAGCCTCACCTGTGTAAACAAAGGCAATTCAGCAACCTCATCCAGAAAAATTGTTCCTTGATCTGCCACTTCGAAGTAACCTTTACGGCTTTCGTGAGCTCCCGTGAAAGAACCTTTTTCATGCCCAAAAAGCTCCGAATCAATGGTTCCCTCAGGGATCGCTCCACAATTCACTGGGATATATTTACCATGCTTTCTCGTACTAAACTGATGTATAATTTGCGGGAAAACTTCTTTCCCCGTACCGCTTTCTCCTGTAATCAAAACAGACAAATCTGTCGGGGCAACCTGCAAGGCTGTATCAATAGCCCTATGTAGCTGAGGTGAATTGCCTATAATGCCAAACCGCTGTTTTATTGAATTTATATCCATCTTCTGAGTTCTAATTTTCAATCAACAAATGAACTGACAAAATTACAATTTATTCTCTTTTTTTCTTAATTTTATTCCCTTTTGTTTAACGAATTATAAGTAATCATATTTTACTGACATTAAGTCATAAAATGCAAATCAAATGGAATGTATAGCAATCATCCCGGCAAGGCATGACTCAACACGATTTCCCGGAAAACCCCTTGCAAAAATTAGCGGTAAAACTATGGTTCAGTATGTATTTGAGCAATGCAGAAAGGCTCTCGCCAATGTTTATGTGGCCACGGATGATGAACGAATAGAATCAGAGGTTAATAACTTCAAGGGCAACGTGATTATGACTGCGGAGCATCACCAAAGTGGAACGGACCGCTTAGCAGAAGCTATAACACTCATAAACAAAAAAGAAGGAAGCAATTATGATGTTGTTATCAATGTACAGGGAGATGAGCCTTTTGTTCAACCGGAACAAATCAAAGAATTAACAGATTGTTTTAACAGTAGTACCACGGAAATAGCCACTTTAATAAAAAAAACCAACTCTAATGAAGAAGTATTCAACCCGAATATACCCAAGGTAGTCATTAATAAAAATTCCGAAGCCCTGTACTTCAGTCGTTCCCCAATACCTTACCTGAGAAATATTGAAAAGGATAAATGGCAGGAGCATCATTCATTCAATAAACATATTGGTATGTATGGTTACCGTTATGATATATTAAAAAAAATAACACAATTGGAACCATCCTCCCTGGAAAAAGCTGAATCACTGGAACAAAACAGATGGCTGGAAAACGGGTTTCGCATTAAAGTAGCATATACCAATTATGAAAACCATTCAATTGATACGCCTGAAGATTTGGAAAAGGTCAGTAAGAAAATGAGATAAGAATTCGCACCCTCTTATACACTATTAAACATTTGGGTGTAGAGTGTTGTAATAAATAATTTCAACACCATCATCAGAACTCCCGTAGACATAAACCATTTATTTTGCTGGCTGATAGATCTTTAGTGTCGTGAAAATTCAACAGTTTTAGTTCATAGCTAAAGTCTCCTTTTTTTTGGTAATGAAAAAAAAGGACAAATGCTGATAGGGGAAGGAATGATGCTAACAGGAAAAAAATGAAAATCAAACATCTTAATTTCATCACCCCTCTCTGCTAATACCCAATGTATAAAAATTAATAGAAAAAAGCCCGCTTTTAGAGGGACTTCCTTATGCATAAGCATCATAATCGTCTTATTGACAGTCTTTTAGTATCATAAAGTTGGTTTATTCCATCAAAAGCCGAACACAGTGTTAAATGGTTAATGTGTTAATTGGTAAGATTATCTCTATATTGCCCAACAACCGAATGACTATTGTGTGACAACTGATTAAGGTTCGTGCACTCTGACAGTAATCGATTCTGCAATCTCCAGGGCTGTTGTCAGGGTTGATAAGTCTTCAAACAATTCCCCTGTTGCTCCGTAGGGGTGACTATGCCCAACAGGTTTCATCTCGTATTTCTCCTTGTCACTTTCTAAATCAATAGTCGCCTCATAGACCAGTGCAGGTTGTGCCGATTTCATATATTCTTTATTTCCGGGATACTTTGCATTATGCCAGAATTTATTCCAGTCCCACGACTGGTTAATTTCAAATAAAATACGAAACTGTGAACTCACTTCTTTATCAACACTCGTTTTTAAAATAAAGCTCTGGGTTGGGGTTGCTCCTGTATAAGCGTCTGGCAATGGGTTTTTTTTTGTTGGCATATAAGAGCTGTCTATAGTCATCACACCTCTTTGATGTGCCCAATAGGGTAGGGCGGAGGGTATTTCTTTTTCGCCTCTTTTCCATTTACCACCCTCAGACTGACCATATTCAAATTCTCCTTTAGCAATTGATTGAGCTACATATAAAGAATGAATGAAATTTCCGCTCATATCTTCCACCCAAATCGCCATAAGGGGATAATAATGTTCTATTCCTTTCCGGAACTCAATTTCTATTTCTTTTTCTGCATCCCCGGGATTTGTAGTCAGAGTGGCATACTCATCCCTGTCCTCAGTTTGTGCATTTATCTGAAAAGCAACAAGACACAAATACAAAACTGATAAAAATAAATACTTTACGTACATCATTTGTGTAGTTTTTAATTTTTTAAAACTGAACAATAATACCAATTGAAGGCAAGATATTGCCTGATTCTTCCACTTCAAGTTTTTTCAGGTCATAGCGTGTAGGGTCATCTGATTCGACCACTGGTTCACCATCTTCTTCCAACCGCTGAACCAATTTCGGCTCTTCATCCGCAGTGAAACTATAAACATTTTGTACATCAAGATACAACATTACTGTCCATGTATCAAAGAAAAACTGTTTGTCCACTCGTAAATCCAGTTGATGAAACGGATCAAGCCGCCTGGAATTGAAACGGCTATAATCCAGATAACCCCTTCCTCTCGCATCCCATGCCGATGCGAGGGAAGATTTTTCAACATCAAGCGGGGTGTATGGCGGACCTCCTAAAAACCGCCATTTGAAACCAACATCCCAGTTATTCGGCAACTCCCTTGTGGCCGTCAGTGAAATAAGATGTTTATTATCCCATGATGAAGGAATATAATCTGCTGTAGGTTCTAAATTATCATTCATTTCTTTAAATTCACTTCTCACCAGGGTATAAGAAAAAAGCAGGTTAAAACCGAACAAGTCACGATTTCTTGCAAAAAGCTCAAGACCATAAGCCCTGCCCTCTCCAATCGACAATACTTCTTCATCGCCGTAGCTTCCAAAATCTGCACCCTTGTTGGCTAGCGCAATAGAATCATCAAGGGAGAAGGGATAATTGTTGTAGCCTTTATAAAAGCCTTCAATTGATAACTTTGAGTCATCATCAGGCAGATACTCCACCCCGGCAACAATATGGTCGGCAGAGATATATTCCACCCCATTATTTTTATTCAACAAATTCCCGGCGGGGTCGCTATATCCCAATGTTGTATAAGGTGGAAGCTGGTAGAAACGACCCGTGTTGAAATTAAGGTTTACCTTTGGTGTTAACGCATAAGAAGCTGAAAAACGGGGAGAAATTTGTTCCAGGAGATTATTCATATCATCGGAATAGTTGTTTGCATCAGCGCGTAATCCTATAGAAAGCGACAATCTATCCTCCAGGAAACTCTTATTGACCTGCCCAAAAAGATTCCATTGCAGCAAATTCAAATCCGAATCATAATCGATGGTAACATTTTGACCTCCGATAAATGCTTCTCTGAAAGTCGAATTATTGTATTGAGCAAAATTTAACCCTATCCCGGTATTAAAATTATATCCTCCTGAGGTCTGCCGGTTGTGTTCATAACGAAATTTATTTTCCACCTCATCAGAATTATAGTCAAGGGTTTTTAAAGAATCCACTTCTATGTTGTCCTGGTATTTATAGGAACGATTATTCAGATAGTTCCTGCTCAAAACCCACGTATCCGTTCCGTTGTCTCTAAAATGTTTATATACGGCGCCCACTGTATAATTTCTCTGTTCGTTTACAGGAATATAATCCAGTATGTAACGCTGGGACTCGGTATCATTGGCATCTTTATTCAGACTAAAATCGTCTATAGCACCAAGACCTATCAATGTTAACTCATTTTTAGCATCAAGCTTTGACTTTATTTTAAACTGAAAATCATTGAAAGTTGGTAAGAAGGGCAGTTCAAATAACTTAAAAAGCAACTGTAAATACGAACGTCGTGCAGAAAATATAAAAGTTGTATTATCAGACAATGGACCGTCAAAAGTCATCGAAGCTTCAGAAGCTCCAACGGCGCCCTGAATTTCTAATTTTTCGTTGTTGCCGTTCACCTGGTTGAGTTCAAGTACCGAACTCAAAGCATTTCCACGGTTTGCAGGAAAAGCGCCGGAGTAGAATTCAACCTGTCGAATAAAGTCAGTATTAATAATTCCCACAGGACCCCCAGAGGCTCCCTGAGTTGAAAAGTGATTTATATTGGGTATTTCAACACCATCCAGGTAGAAAACATTCTCTGCAGGACCTCCTCCCCTGACAATGACATCGTTACGAAATGACACGCCGGAAGCAACACCCGGGAAAGACTGGATAACCCTGGATATATCCCTGTTCGCGCCAGGGCTTTTCTCTATCTCATCAACGCCTATTCGCTGTATAGAAAGCGGGCTCTCTTTCTTCAGTCTGAATGGAGAAGCGCGTACCACAACCTCTTCAATTTCTTCAGTTTTTTCACGAAGGGCAACATCTATATTTGCTGTTTTAGCATTAGTGACCATAAAGGATTCTGTCACTTTGGTCTCATAGCCGACAGAAGAAACCTCCAGCCTGACAAAACCCGGCTCTACACCGGTAAATTTAAATTCTCCATCGTAATTCGTAGTAGAACCTATATTGGTGTCATAAATAATAATATTGGCAAAAGGTACGGGTTCGTTGCTGCTTGCATTGTATACCCGCCCCGTTATAACACCATTATTCTCCTGAGCTGTTATGCTGCTAATGAATACAAATAATAGAATGAACAGAAAACCGGTACGCTTTATCATAGTTATTTTTATTTTACTTTTTCCACTCTAAACAGTGAAAAAAGCATTTTTGTTTAATTTTTTATAAAAATTTTTAAACAAATAAAAAAACGCAGAAGCTGTTGATTATTCAAGGTTTTAGGTTTTTCAATGAAGCCATTTAACAACTGCCTCTAATCCTTAATGCCATAATCTGTTAAAAGGTAACTCTGGGTTTGAAACTTTTTTTGAACAATCTGCTAATCCAGAATAATTCTAAGTATACTCCCCCACGCAGAAAACGCTTTTTATAGTCTATACGTAAAAAATGGATACAGCGCTGCGTGGGGGAAGCATTTTTTCTGAGGGATTCCAGTCATAACTACCTGCCCCATCATTGCCTGTTTCTACACAAACGTGATACCTTTCACCCCCGTATACCGTCTCCAAAGCAAAAGTTATATATGGTAAATTGTTAAGACTATTAATTCCATTAGCAGCGCACACTGTTGACGAATCATCTATTGGACCTGCAAGGGAAGCGTAATTAGATATTACTGCTACTATATAACCAAAACATGAAACATAGAGCGTGGAACCTGAAACATAATAACCTGTAACTTCTCAAATCTACTATTCCAATCCTATAGACTCCAGGAATGCTGAATATTCTACTTCTCTTCCCAGAAAATTACGGGCAATTTGTTTTTCTTCCACAGAAGAACCTTTTTCCAATACTTTCTGTTTAAATTCCTTTCCAATGGAAGGATTAAGGACGCCCTCCTTCCTGAATACGGAAAACATATCCTCAGCGTATACTTTTGCCCAGAGATAACTGTAATAACCGGCTTCGTATCCTACAAGATGGCCAAATCCTGCCTGGAAATAAGTATTTTCCATGTATTCAAAATAAGTGATTTCATTCTGTAATCTTCGCACAATATCCGTGGTAGTCTCTGTATCATTTTCTGGGTCGTACTTATCATGGTAAGTCATGTCCAGCATGCCGTAAAATATTTGCTGCAGCGTAAACAGACCAGAGCCAATATTTTTTGCCTCGAACATTCGCTTATGTAGTTTTTCCGGGAGAACTTCCCTTGTTTTGTAATGCCTGGCGAATAGTTTCAGCGCTTCATACTGCCATGCCCAGTTCTCGAGTATTTGTGACGGCACCTCTACAAAATCCCTTACGGTATTGGTGCCCGCCTGGGAAGCATAGGGAGCTTTTGTAAGAATGTTGTGCAGAAGATGCCCGAATTCATGAAATAAGGTTACGACATCAGAATGCGTAAGCAATGATGGCTTATTTTTAGCTGGTTTTGGAAAGTTTGTCACCAGTGCAGCATGAGGCAACTGGTAGCCCTTCTCCGTAGACTTGCCTGAAATAATATCAAAGCAGGCAGCATGATTAAATTTATCATCACGGGGAAATAAATCAAGATAAAAACGACCGCGAAGACTACCGGATTCGTATACTTCAAACATTCGGACTTCATCATGCCATACAGGAGGATTTTCTGTTTCAGTAAAATCTATCCCAAACAGCGCTTT
Source organism: Bacteroidales bacterium (assembly GCA_041686375.1). Classification (GTDB taxonomy): domain Bacteria; phylum Bacteroidota; class Bacteroidia; order Bacteroidales; family UBA12077; genus JAGXLC01. The sequence continues at coordinate 6,227 of JAWLEB010000045.1, read as the reverse complement.
GCTGATATAAAACAAGCCATCCAATACCTTGTCCAGTTCAAAATATTGTTTAATTTCTTCATCATCCACCTGGTAATTTTCCCGGAGCAACATGGTAGTATAGAATGCAGATTCCCACGAATGAACCCTGGTAATCTTCGGATCTTTCTTATATTCCTTTTTCTTTTCAAGCAGTTGCCGATAATCAATGTCAGCTTTTTTCTTCACTTCCTGCCTCAGATTCTCTTCAAACTTCCAAACTGTCTCCGGAGTTTTTGCCATCCGCAGCTTTAATTGGTATTCTGCAAAGCTGCTATAACCATGCAACTCTGTCAATTTCTTTCTTTCTAACAGTATCTTATCCAGTATTTCCAGGTTTTTGTCTGAAGCAATGTTCTTAAATTTTTCAGACAGTCTTTTCCTGGCTTCATCCGATTCTGCATATTTCATAAATGGAAAATAAGAAGGATAAGAAAGGTCGATGCGATATTTCCCATCTTCTGTCTTTCTTTCTTCTTTATAGTCTTCCGGCAAGCCTTTTATCTCTTCTTCGGAAACTATGAGTTCATCTTTATAAGAGCTGATGTTGGTTTCAAACTGAACCCCAAGTTCAGATATTTTATCCTGTACGCTTTTTATTCTTTCTCTTTTCTCTTTCGGAAAGCCAAGCCCATTGTGTTCAAAATCCCTGATGGTATCCTCCAGGAACTTTTTGTCACTGTCGGTAAGACTTTTAGCTTCCTCAGTATCTTCATATTCTTTAACCGCCTCATAGAGCTCCAGACTCATATTCAACTCATTAATAAACTGGTTCAGTTCATTAATTACTGAAAGGCTTTTTTCCCGAATATCAGAAGCGGGATGTACATAAGCCATTAAAAAAACCGATGAATGAACTTTCCCGATTTCATTATAAATATTATCCAGGGCTTTCAAGGTATTAGACAATGTTCGTTTCTCCTTGGCAATCTCTGAGATATTTTCAACCTGCTTTTTTGCAAATTCAATCACTCTGGCTGAAGCGGCCGGAATATGCTTCGGTTTAAGGGACGCAAAATCAACGGATTTATTAAAAACCGGGAAAAGAGGATTATTATCTTCAAATGTAGTTGTATTCATTGGTTTGCATTTTTAAAATTCAGGTTTAGTTATCAAATTGGGTAATTATACCTTGTAACAATAATTTTATCTTACTGTTTAACAGTCGCGCAAATTTGTGAATTTCCTGTTAAATCGACAAGTTTTGTTATCTTAGTATCTCAGATGGCATTTTTCATACCAGGAAAACATAAAATTAGCAAAAGCTATGTGGAAAAAAGACCCCGGCAAAATAAAACCAGAAAAAGCAAAAAAGAAGATGGGTTTTTACAAAGACCAGAAAGGTATCATGAACAGGTACCTCAGGGAAGGAGAAGCATGGGATACTCATTTACAAAACAGCCGGGAATTCATTATTCAAAGTTCCGAAGGGAAAGACAAGAACCATGTTGTAGTGCTGGGAAGCGGTTGGCTTCTGGATGTACCACTTAAACATCTTGCAGAAAATTTTAAAAAAGTCACATTGGTTGATATAATCCATCCGACACAAATCAGGAAAAAGATTCAAAAATATTCCAATGTTCATCTTGTAGAAAAAGACATTACCGGCGGCGTGGCATATCAAATATTCCAAAAAATTCAGCATTATAAAAAAACGAAAGAAATACCTATGCTAACGGCATATAAGGCTGAACCTATAGATTTTGGCGACAAACCCGGTTTTATAATTTCTTGTAACACCCTTACACAGCCTGGTATAATTATCAAGGAATACATCAGGAATTTTACGGAAATTCCGGAAACAAGTATTTTAGATCTCGAAAAAAGGATACAGGAAGACCAGCTTAACTTACTTCCTCCGGGGAAAAGTTGCTTGATAACAGAATATGAAGAAGAAATATATGGTAAAAACAACGATTTTATAGGTACTAATCCACTGCTATTGATATCTCTACCGGCAGAAAAAAATCAAAGAAAATGGCAGTGGAAATTTGACAAAAAATTTTATTACAGGGAGGATGCCCAAACTTTTATGAATGTTATTGCCATAAATTTTTAACCCTAACTTTTTTTAAAAAATAAGGAAAATCTCCAAAATATCGTATACAAACGTTTGCAGGATTTCAACCAGGATATGGTTTATAAACTGCTCAGAGCCAAAAAAAATTCTTTTTTTTTCAAAATTTTTATCCTACTTTTATTGAATTATTTATCAATACCATTAAGAGATGGTAAACAATACACCTGATAAATCTCATAAAAATAACACACACTCTAATCATAAAATATTGGTTGTGGAAGATGATTTTATCAGTTTTTATCTGATAAAAGAAATACTTGTCAGCTATGCGCCTTTTTTAATTCATAAAACGGATGGTCAGGAGGCGATTAATTATTTAGAAAAAGAACACTCAAATGTTTCTTTGATTATTCTGGATATTATTCTTCCAGTAATGGATGGAATTAATACAATCAAAATTATACGCAAAAAAAACTGGAACATCCCTGTCATAGCAATCAGTGCCGCTGTGAATAAGGGTAATGAAGAAAAATGTTATGAGGCAGGATGTAATGCTTTTCTGACAAAACCGCTGGATTTTGATAAATTTAAAGTAGCAGTCTATTCAAAATTAAGTGTTTCCTCACATTGACCTTCCTTTATCAAAAAATAATCTGTAATTTTTTATTCAGAGAGTAAATCTGTATTTTTGGCTATCAAAAAGCTAAAAAATACCAAACTATGAAAAGAGATACAAGAATTTTTGACTTAATCAACCAGGAAAGGCAAAGGCAATTAAATGGAATCGAACTTATCGCTTCAGAGAACTTTGTGAGCGAACAGGTACTGGAAGCCATGGGCTCATGTATGACTAATAAATATGCTGAAGGTTATCCCGGAAGACGCTATTATGGTGGCTGTGAAATAGTTGACCAATCAGAACAACTAGCCATCGACAGACTGAAAGAATTATTCAATGCTGAATACGTAAATGTTCAGCCACACTCCGGGGCACAAGCCAATGCGGCAGTATTTCTGGCTACGTTAAATCCCGGTGACACTATCCTGGGATTGGACCTTTCTCATGGAGGACACCTGACACACGGCTCTCCGGTTAACCTGTCCGGCAAACTCTATCATGCGGTTTTTTATGGCGTGAAAGAAGACACCGGGTTAGTTGACTATGACCAGATGGAAGAAGTAGCAAGAAAAGAAAAGCCAAAGTTGATTATCGGCGGCGCCTCAGCTTATTCAAGAGATTGGGACTATGAAAGAATGAGAAAACTTGCTGATGAAATTGGCGCTCTTTTTATGGTTGACATGGCTCACCCGGCGGGATTAATAGCAGCAGGATTATTAAAAAATCCACTGGAACATGCGCATATTGTAACTTCTACTACACATAAAACTCTCCGTGGCCCAAGAGGCGGAATTATCCTTATGGGTAAAAATTTTGAAAATCCATGGGGTTTAAAAACCAAGAAAGGTACAGTACGTAAAATGTCAGGTCTGCTAAATTCAGCTGTTTTCCCCGGAACGCAAGGTGGCCCTCTAGAGCATGTCATTGCATCAAAAGCGGTTTCTTTTGCTGAAGCCCTGGCACCGGAATTTAAACAATACCAGGTTCAGGTACAGAAAAATGCCCGTGTCATGGCAGAACAATTTGCAGAAAAGGGTTACAAAGTCATCTCCGGCGGTACAGACAACCACTCTATGCTAATCGACCTCAGAACTAAGGTTGAAGATGTTAGTGGGAAAGAAGTGGAAGATGCCCTGATAAAAGCAGATATAACCATAAACAAAAATATGGTACCATTCGATTCTCGTCCGCCAATGCAGGCATCAGGAATGAGACTGGGTACTGCTGCTATTACCACAAGGGGAATGAAAGAAGACCAAATAAAAGATGTTGTTGAATATATTGACACAATAATCACAAATATCAACAACGAAGAGAAAATCAAGGAAATCAAAAAGAAAGTTAACGAAACAATGAGCCAGTATCCATTATTCGGCTATTAAAAAACATATTAACATGGTTAAACGAAAGGGGCTTTCCGAGGTCCCTTTTTAAATTTATTGCCCATGGAATGGTATATGATTCTGGCTGTTATAGGAGCCGGATTTTTAGCAGGATTCATCAACACATTAGCTGGCAGCGGTTCTTTAATCACCCTGCCCCTTCTAATGTTTATAGGACTTCCCGCAAATGTGGCTAACGGAACAAACAGGATAGCCATTTTTCTTCAAAATATAGTGGGTGTTGGAAGTTTCAGGCAAAAAAAAGTTCTTGATACAAGGATAGGCTTATGGTTAGCTTTACCTGCAATTATAGGGTCTCTTATAGGGGCACAGATAGCAATAGAATTGAATGAAGAAGTGATGGAAAAAACAATAGCCGGGCTATTGATTATCATGTTCTTCCTTATTCTATACAAGCCTCAACAATGGATTAAAGGCCATGCTGATAAAGTCCATGCAAAACCTTCAATCCTTCAATTCATCATTTTCTTCCTTATAGGTATTTACGGTGGATTTATCCAGGCTGGTGTTGGTTTATTTCTCCTGGCAGGACTGGTTATGGGTGCAGGAATGGATGTAGTTAAAGCCAATGCCGTGAAGCTATTCATTATCCTGCTATACTCACCCTTTGCTATTGCCATCTTTTTTATGAACGACCAGATTAATTTAAAAGTCGGACTCATACTGGCACTGGGAAACATGCTGGGAGCGCTTGTTGCATCCAGATTCGCAGTCTCCTGGGGAGCAAAATATGTACGATACATTCTCCTGGGGGTTATCTTGCTCTCATCCCTGAAGTTACTGGGTGTTTTTGACCTTATCTTCTAACTAAATCAGTTATGACAGAGATACAAGTACTGGCAGCAATCGGAATCGGCATGTTAGCAGGATTCATCAATGTTTTTGCCGGTGGTGGTTCTCTGTTAACGTTACCCTTTCTGATATTTTTAGGACTACCCGCAAATATTGCCAACGGCACCAACCGCATTGCTCTGCTTATGCAAAATATTGTAGCTACCAGCAGTTTCAAGCAGCTTAAGGTATTTAAATTTAAAGAAGGAATCTACCTTACCCTCCCGGCTATTGCAGGGGCGGTCCCGGGCGCTTTCCTTGCCGCTAATATTAACCAGGAATTCCTGGAAAAATTCATCGGCGTCCTGCTTATTATCATGTTTATCTTCATCCTGGTGAAACCGGAAAGATGGATAAAACAGTCTCATCCGCAAAACAAAAAAATAAGCATTCCACAAATCATCACCTTTTTTTGCATAGGTCTTTATGGTGGTTTTATCCAGGCGGGAATTGGTTTTTTCCTGATTGCATCATTGGTACTCATTGCCGGGGTTGACTTGATAAAAGCCAATGCACTGAAATTATTTATTGTATTGATTTACAATAGCTTTGCACTTGCGGTATTCATTATTAACGGGCAGGTTGATTTTCGCTTCGGGCTCATTGTGGGCATAGGCAATATGCTGGGAGCTTTCATTGCAACACGCGTGGCCGTACGATACGGAGCCAAAGTGGCACGCATCATTTTAATGATTGGATTGTTGTTCTCAGCGCTGAAAATATTCGAAGTCTTTACACCCTTCCAGTTCTGACAGCTTATTCGTGTATGCCGTTGCCATCCAAACTCATAACGAGCAGTGGATTACCAGCTTCCCCCGGCGCCTCCTCCTCCGAAGCCGCCGCCGCCGAAGCCGCCGAAACCACCACCGCCACCGCCAAAGCTACCTGAGCCTGAGCTGAAGTTTCCAAAACTTCCACGTTGGCGATGCGATGTTGCTCCAAGCATTGTAAGCGCAACCCAGAAAGGAATACCACGCCCCATAGAATAATGACGAGCACGTCTAACCCGTCCGACGATTGAAATAATGATTACCAGCAAAAAGAGAATACCAATCGGATATGGAGCTTTTGAACCTCTGTTGCCACCGGTTTTTTCCATATAATTCTCAGCTGTATATTCGCCTTTGGTGAGCTCTAACAAAACAGTGGTTGCTTCATCCAAACCTTTATAATAGTTGTTATTTCGAAAATTGGGTAAAATTTCATTATCCACAATCTGCTTCGCAGTAGCATCAGGAACAGCGCCTTCCAGCCCGTAACCTGTAGCAATAAATACATCACGTTTCTCCGGGCTTACCAGTATGAGTATCCCGTTGTCTTTATCCTCTTGTCCCAC
>JAWLEB010000044.1:0-21916 GCA_041686375.1 Bacteroidales bacterium | reverse complement strand
CCCCTGTCGGTAAATTTAATTGCATTATCAATCAAATTTTGCAGAATTTGCATAATTCGCTCTCTGTCTGCTATAATAAAATCGGATTTATCTTTAATATCCATATATGTTGTAAATGCGAGTTGCTTTTTGACAACATTTTCATCATTCAGATAGAGCGTTTCAATCTCTTTTATAAGTTCATTTATCGGGAAAATTGAATTATAAAGTGTTAGCTGGTGGACTTCAATTTTGGAGATATCAAGGATATCATTTATAATATTGAGAAGTTGTTGCCCATTATGTTTGATAATCTTGTTAAATTTTTCTTTCTGGCTTTTTTTAAGTTCTTCTTTGGACAGCAGATATGAAAAGCCCAGAATACCGTTGAGTGGGGTACGTATTTCATGGGACATGTTAGCCAGAAAAGCGCTTTTTAATTTATCGCTTTCTTCGGCCTTTTCTTTTGCTATTTTTAGTTGTTCCTCGTATTTTTTTTGCTCCGTAATGTTGCTTTGCGAACTCCATGCGCTAAATATTTTATTATCAATAATTATCCCTGTTATATTTTTTGAAACATACAGCTTTTCCCCTTGTTTAGATACCTCTTCATTAACAACGTTTTTTAACTGATAACCTGATAAGATAAAATTTACAATCATCTTATCTCCTCCTTTAGAATTTATTTTTGCTTGTAATTCCCCCAGACTTAAATTTAATAGTTCATCAGTGGTATAACCGTAAGTCTTTGCAAATGCCTCATTACATTCTGCCAGGTATGCATTCTGGTAAATATGTTTAACCTGTTCTTTTAGGGGCTTATGAACAGGTAAGGGTAACTTAAGTTCAAACCGGTATATTCCCTCTTGGGTTTCTTTTATAAATGTTCTGTATTTTTGTTCACTTTCATTTATTTTCTTAATAATGGTGTTTTTTTCTTTTAATTCTTTGTATATAAGTCCAAAAATAATAAGAGCGGAGACCATTATAAACATCACTCCTTTAACAGTTTGATAATGAGTTAAGTCTGTTGTGTCTTCAGCAAATATTTCCACTATCTTATCAGAAAAGAAAATCCATATAAAGCTTATTACAAAATATACAAGGCTTATTTTTAAAGCAGAATATGCACTCTTATGCTTTAAAATATTATGGTACCTCTTGTCTGACGTGTTTATTGGCATAAATTTATTAGGACCTAACAATCAAATAAAGATAATAAAATCATTAATGAAGGCGAAAAGATAAGACAGAATTACCTAAAAAGATGGAAAAAACCTTTTTTTGTCCGGGTTGGCTCTCCTTGTGTAGATATTACATAATAATAAACTCCTTCTGCAGCATCTTCTCCGGAGGCCAGTTTACCGTCCCAGTAAATCACCCGGGCTGTTTGTTTGTATACAAGTTCTCCGTTTCGGTTATATATAACAAGTTGTAATTTATTATCCGCATTGCCACTCGATTTCACTACAAACACATCGTTTTGGTCATCCCCATTTGGTGTAAATACATTAGGAACTTCAATTGCATCTTCAACAATAACTTCATGGGTACTGTAGTAAGATACACCATTCATATCAATAACTTCAAGCGAAACATTGTAAACTCCTTGTTCTCCAAATGTGTACTGATAGCATAAGTTATAGTTTTCTTCATTTATATTGAGGTCTTTAGTATCCCCATTTATTTGCCAGATAAATTCATAATCGCTTGTGTCTTGCTTTGAGAAGTATAGAGAATCACTATTGTCTAACATTACAGGAACAAAAAAATGCTCGAAAGTAGCTGCATACACAGAGTCTTTAAAGGAAATCCCGTCAATTTGAGAGAAAGATGGGGTGGTGAATAAGACTAATAAAATACTGTATGTCAATAATATTTTAATGTTACTCATGAAACTGTTTTTATTTCACGTAAATATATAAAATAGCACTTTACAATCTAAAAATTTTCAAAGTATTTTTTTAACCATTTTACTTTTTTTCAGCTTTAATTCATTTTTATACGGAAGAGAGGGATATACATCTGTATTATAACTCTCTCTTTTTATGCAGGTTAATATAAATTCCGTAAGTTGTTTATAATTCAAAAAATTTTTCGTCCTATGTTACTGGCTAGTTGAAAAGTTTTTTTAATAGAAGCTATTTTTATAAAAATATATAAGTTTGCCTAAATTAAAATGGCTGCTTAATTTATATAAGAGGGAGGTTAAACTTTTTTTGGATAATATTATCCAAAAAGTCAATTTTTTTAAGCTAAATTAATTTAAAGCAGATGCCACCATGTTAGATACTCATTTTGGAGAAATTGCCGGATTAGCAGCAGCATTTTGCTGGACAGCAACAGCTATGGCCTTTGAATCAGCGGGTAAGAAGGTGGGTTCTTTATCCGTTAATCTTATTCGCCTTTTTATGGCAATTTTTCTCTTGGGAATATACACGTATTTCACGAGGGGAATGTTTCTTCCGCTGGATGCATCATTACATCAGTGGAAATGGTTGATTATTTCTGGTTTAGTGGGTTTTGCCCTGGGTGATTTGTTCTTGTTTGAAGCTTATGTCGTTATCGGTGCCCGGATATCTTCTCTTATTATGTCTTTTACACCAATTTTAGCTGGAATTATAGGCTGGTTGGTAATGGATGAAAGGATGACCTTCATCAATATTTTAGGTATGGCGATTACTTTAACAGGAATTGTTCTGGTTATAATGCAAAAGAAAAACCGCAATCCTAATCCTTCCCGAATACATGAGGACGGGCCGAAGAAGTTGAATCTTAAACCCTCCCGTCATGCTATTGGTATCCTTTTGGCATTTGGTGGGGCAGCAGGTCAGGCAACAGGTTTGGTGCTAAGCAAGTTTGGGATGCAGGATTACGATGCGTTTGCGGCTACTCAGATAAGGGTTTTATCCGGTACGGTGGGTTTTATGTTGATTTTCCTTTTTTTAAAGCGGTGGCATAAAGTGTTCCAGGCGACTAAGAATAAAAAAGCAATGAAAAGAATTACCATAGGTGCTTTTTTCGGACCTTTTCTGGGCGTTGGATTTTCTTTACTTGCTGTTCAGAACACTCTGACAGGTATTGCCTCAACCCTGATGGCATTGGTACCTGTGATGATTATTCCTCCGGCTGTGTTTTATTTCAAAGAAAAAGTTAATTTCGTGGAAGTTCTCGGAGCAGTGATTGCTTTTGCCGGGGTCGCCTTGTTTTTCGTATAAATGAAATCCTCATCCACTATAATATAACAAAAGCGTGTGCATAAAGCCTTACCTGCCGGCAGACAAAACATGAGGGTAAACGGGATATAGTATCAAAAGACGCTGCCTTTTATAGGAACAAGTTCTCAGAGAATACTACTAGTAATCTAACTTTATCCAAATGAAGTATTTATGTAAGGAATTGCTGGGTTAAGGAACTGGAATAGACTTTTATTTCCACGTGGCAAGAATAGTATTTTTTGCTTTAACGTTATCCAGCAGTCTAACTTTTATTTTAACATTGACAGGTAAAAAGACGTCTACACGTGAACCAAATTTGATAATACCTATTTGTTCGGATTGATTTACCTTTTTATTTTTTTCAGCGTATGTTATAATTCTTTTTGCTGCTGCTCCTGCTATTTGTCTAACCATGATGGCCTTATCAGTATCCTTGCGAATAGCAACACTGGCTCGTTCATTTTCAAGGGAAGATTTTGGGTGTTTGGCCAGTCTGAATTTTCCGGAGTGATGCTTATAATATTCAACAGTACCTTCTATTGGATGCCAATTGACATGAACATTCCAGATGGACATAAAGATTGATATCTGTAGCATTTTATCTTTGAAGTATTCATCTTCGGTAGTTTCCTCAATAGCAACAATACGGCCGTCTGCCGGACAAAGAATATTGTTGGCATCTAATGGTGTATTTCTGGAAGGTGTCCTGAAAAAACGGGTTACAAAAAATAAAATTACTGCAGAAAAACTTAATACAGTTATCTGGCTTACTTTTGAAATTGTACTAAAGTGTAATCCTAAATTGATAAGGATCAATATTATCAAAAGATTTCGAATAATTTTATGTCCTTCTTTATGGATTGTCATTTTTTATATACTGGTTCCTGATTACAAAGATAACTAAAAAACGTTAAATTCGATTGTAAATTATCTATTGATTATACAACAGATTATTTTATTTGTTACAATTAGTTTTTGTTTTCTTGGTATTGCTGATTATTGGGATTTAATTGTGTGCGTTCTTATTTTTATGCCAGAAAACATTTTAAATATACAAATACTACCGGGATAGCCAGAAAAGCGGCATCAAACCGGTCAAGTATTCCTCCGTGGCCGGGTAAAATATGGCCTGAATCTTTTACGTTCGCTGTTCTTTTAAGTATGGATTCTGTTAAATCGCCCAGATTAGCTGATATTGATATGATAACTGCAAGGTTTATCCAGTGTATTAATGGATAAGTGTTTGAGAAGGTTGCAATAAGAATAGAAACCAGTATGCTAAACAGTATGCCTCCAATTATTCCTTCCCATGTTTTGCCAGGGGAGATATTTTGGGCTAATTTATGTTTTCCGGTAAGTTTTCCTGTGATAAACGCAAATGTATCATTAGTCCATATAAGGAGGAATGTATACAATAAAAGATCGGGAACGTAGTAAGGTTCAGCAATATCATTGAAAACCAGATAGTTTGAAATCGACAAGGGAAGAATGATATATATCAATCCAAAAAATGTTAAGGCTACGTTATGAATTGTGGTTGTCTTTTGTTGTATCAATGAAAGCAGAGGAATAATAAGGAGGGGCATGATGGTTATAACGAGCCAATTTTCTGTAATTATTTTTTGAGCTGTCAGAAAGGTTAGTGTGAAGATAAGAAATCCCATAATTATTACAGGGATCTTCATTATCTTTGTTTCCATTTTTTCTGTAATTTTTGAATATTCCAGCGTGGATATAACGAGAATAATAGTAAAGAGGATATAATAGGAGAACTGACCGAGGGCTATTGCCCCGGCCAATATTATTATATATGCTATCCCTGTTATACTCCTTTTTATCAGATTATTCAAGGGGAATTTTTATTTATCCTTATTGTTGTCTTTGGACTGGCCATTTTCTTTAGGATTAACATCTGTTGGTTGATGCGATTTTTCTTCCTTTTTTTTATCTTCTCCAGAATTTTCTTTTTCTTGCTTTTCTTTTTTCTGGGTACTTTCTTCTTCGTATTCTTTTTTCTTTCCGGATTTTTTAGCGCTATCGTCGTGTATTTTTTTCACCTTTTTGCTCTCCTGAATCAGACGTTGTTTATTTTCGTCTGAACTGACCTGTTTTCCCAGAATAGCTTCAAGATCTTCCGCAAATATTATTTCTTTTTCAAGAAGACGTTCAGCCAATTGTTGAAGTTGCTCTTTATGTTCTTTCAATATATCATAAGCGCGTTTATATGCTTTATCTACTATTTCTTGTACTTCTTTGTCAATCATTTCGGCAGTTTTCTCGCTATACGGCTTTGTAAATGATAGCTCTTGCTGGCCTGAAGAGTCATAAAAACTCAGGTTTCCAATTTTTTCGCTCATACCAAAATATGCTACCATTGCATAGGCTTGCTTGGTAATTCTCTCGAGGTCATTGAGAGCACCTGTGGAAAGCTTATTAAAGATTAATTCTTCTGCTGCTCTTCCGCCTAATGCAGCGCTCATTTCGTCAAGCATCTGATCTGTAGTTGTAAGGTTTCTTTCTTCAGGCAGATACCATGCTGAACCTAGCGCTTTTCCCCTTGGAACAATGGTTACTTTCACCAGTGGACTTGCATGTTCGAGTAACCAGCTTACTAATGCGTGTCCGGCTTCGTGAAAAGCAATAGCCTGTTTTTCTGTTTGCGTTATAAGTTTATTTCTTTTCTCGAGCCCTGCAATAATTCGGTCGACAGCATCGAGAAAATCATCTTTTCCAACTGTTTCCTTGTTTTTCCGGGCCGCAATAAGTGCTGCCTCGTTACAAACATTGGCAATATCTGCGCCGGAAAAACCGGGAGTTTGTTTTGCCAGAAACTCTGTATCCAGTTCTTTGCTGGTTTTAAGAGGCTTCAGGTGTACCTGGAATATTTCTGTTCTCTCGTTTAGATCAGGCAGGTCAACATGTATTTGCCTGTCAAAACGTCCTGCTCTCAGCAGCGCTTTGTCAAGCATGTCGGCTCTGTTGGTGGCAGCAATGATGATTATCCCTATGTTATTGCTGAAGCCGTCCATCTCTGCGAGCAGTTGGTTGAGTGTATTTTCCCTCTCGTCGTTTGCGCCCATGTTTGGATTTTTTCCTCTTGCCCTTCCTATGGCATCAATCTCATCGATAAAAATGATGCATGGGGCTTTTTCTTTGGCTTGTTTGAAGAGATCACGTACACGTGATGCACCCACACCAACAAACATTTCCACAAAGTCAGACCCTGAGATTGAGAAGAAAGGAACGCTTGCTTCTCCGGCTACTGCTTTTGCAAGCAATGTTTTGCCTGTCCCCGGGGGGCCTACCAGTAAAACTCCTTTGGGTATTTTACCACCCAGGCCGGTATATTTCTGTGGGTTCTTAAGGAATTCCACTACTTCCATTACCTCTACTTTCGCTTCTTCCAGGCCTGCAACATCATTAAAGTCTGTTTTTACATTGGATTCTTTATCAAAAAGTACAGCTTTTGATTTACCTACATTGAAAATGTTGCTTCCACCGGCTCCTCCACCGGAACTTCTTGTAATTCTTCTGAAAATAAATATCCAGATGGCTACCAGGATAAAAATTGGTAGTAACCATGTAAGAACCTCACCCATGATATCCCGGCGGGTCTCATATCTTACCTCAATATAATTGCCATCAGGGACTTGTTCCTGGGCGTCTTCTACTCTTTCTTCAAATTTTTCAAGCGAACCAATTGTGAAGAAGAAGTGAGGGCCTTTTTGAGGCGAGGATGTAACCCCTTCGTCGAAATATTTTTCGTACCTTGAATTGTTTAACTTACCTTCTTTAATATAAATTTCCGCCTTTTCCTTATTTATTACCACGATTTTTTCCACATCATTGTTGTCAAGCATTGTACGCTTGAATTCCTGGTAGGTGATTTCCTGTGGCCCGGAACCTACGTTCATAAAATTTAAAGCAATAAAAAAGATAGCTATTAGGGCATATACCCAATATATATTAAACTTAGGCAGTTGTGTTTTGTTGTTGCTTTGCTCTTCTGAACCTTTCTGATCCTCATTGTTATTGGGAGAATTATTTTGTTGATTAGTCATTGCTTTATAACGCCTCCTTGTGATTTTTTTAAAGATTTTCTTCCTGATATGTCTCTATATGGGCATCCGCCCATAAATCTTCAAGATTGTAAAATTTTCTGTATTCTTCCTGAAAAATATGCACAACTACGTTCTCATAGTCCAGGAGTACCCATGTGAGATTTTCTTTCCCCTCTTTATGAACGGGTTTTTCGTTCAATTCTTTGCCGATTTTTCCGATGACTGAATCTGCTATTGCATCAACGTGTGTGGTTGATGTCCCGTGACAGATAACAAAGTAATCACTTATGGAATTTTCAATTTTGCTAATATCCAGAGTAACAATCCGTCTTCCTCTTTTGTTTTGTATGGCTTCTATTATTTTTTCTTTTAGTTGTTTTGCACTCTCTCCTTGTTCTTGTATTTTCATCCAATCTTTTTTTACAAATTTAATTAAATTTTATGACTCGCAGAGCCAACCTGAATTAATCAAAAAAAATAATAAAGTAGTTCTTATTTCTTCAAAAATTGTTCCTTAGGGAATAATTAATGAAAAATTGACACATTTTATGTCATAGGTTAAAATAATTATTTTTGTTTTGTTGTTTTATTAGTCAAAGGTAAATAAATGAAAGGATTGACAATTGGAAGCAAGGTTATTTCATTACTCAGTATTGAGAGTACCAATGATTATGCCCGAAAATTGCTAACTAACGGAACTCCTGAAGACGGGACTGTTATTATTGCCGGAGAACAGCATAAAGGAAGAGGGCATGGAAAGAATGGATGGTATAGCCAGAGGGGAAAAAACCTTACTTTTACCATTATTTTATATCCTTATTTTATTAGTGCAGATAACCAGTTTTTGTTATCAAAGGCAATTTCATTGGGCATTAATGATTATCTGAGTCAATATTTGGATGATATATACATCAAATGGCCAAATGATATTTATGTTGATAATTATAAAATTGCCGGTATATTAATTGAAAACGACTGGATTGGTGCACGAATGAAAAATTCGGTTATAGGAATTGGTCTGAATATTAATCAGCAATATTTTCCTGATCATTTGCCGAATCCGGTTTCTTTAATGCAGGTTATGGAACACAGTTTTTCGCTCAAAACAGAATTTAGAAAATTACTGTATTGCCTTGATTATCGTTACAAGATGATTAAGAATAAATATGTTGACACGGTGAATAAGGATTATCATAACAAATTGTACAGGTTGAATGAATATCATACGTATACAGCAGAGGATGAGGAGTTTGTTGCACGAATAATAGGTGTAACTGACCATGGGAAATTAATTCTGGAGTCTGAACACGGTAAGACTATGGAATTTGATTTTAAAGAAGTGGAGTTTTTATTGTAGGTCGGAATGATTGTTGAAAAAATCTGACAGTTTGTCAACTATACTGTCTGCTCCTGGCTGAAGATATTTTGATGCCATGACTTTCATGAGCGGATTTAGTTTGGCTCTTATGACTAGCCTGATGCGGGTGTCGTTTTCCGCAATTTGTTTTAACTGAAGCCAGAAGTTGAAGTTTAAGCTGTTGCTTTCAAGACTGCTTAGTTTTATAAGTTTGAAAGGTTCTTTTTCTGCCATTCTCATTCCGGCTTTGTCTAACTCTTATTATTTCCGTCATAATGATTATTTTTTCCAATGTGCAGGGTCTTTGCGCCATTCTTCCAGCTCTGCAAGATGCTTTTCTTTAATATAGCCTTCCTGGACAGCTATTTTGATGAGTTTATTATAGTCGGTTAATGTATGTAAAGGACAGTTATATTCTTCAAAATTTTTTGCCGCAATATCAAATCCATAGCTAAAAATAGCCCCCATGCCTAGTATCTGTACATTTTGTTCACGCAGTGTTTTTACTGCATTCAAACTGCTTCTCCCTGTTGATACGAGGTCTTCTATCACTACTATGGTCTGATTTGGCTTTATTACACCTTCAATACGATTTTGCAAGCCATGTTTTTTGGGTGATAATCGCACATAAACAAAGGGAAGCTCAAGCTTTTCGGCAGTCAGTACTGCTATTGCAATGGAGCCAGTTGCAACGCCTGCTATTACATCGGGTATTACGTAAAATTTTTTAATCAGTTCTACAAAACCGTCTTTTACTAAATTTCTTAACTCAGGATAGGATAAAATTTTCCGGTTGTCACAGTATATTGGAGAATTCCAACCCGAAGTCCATTGATATGGATTTGCAGGATTAAATTTAATTGCATTAATTTGTAGTAGCCTTTTAGCTATTTTGTATTCTAAAGATTCCATACCACAAATGTATAAAGTTTTTTTTGATAACCGAACGATATGTTTTGTCGATGATTTTGATAAATTTTACAAAAAGAACAATGGGCTTTTTGTGAAATACATCAACGAGATACAATTGGCATATATCCTGGAGTTGTTTAAGAGTGTAGACGAGATTAATAATGTTTTTATAGTACATCATAATGTGGATGAAATTTTCAGGGTTTTTAAATCCTACTGCAGGATGCTCGAGGCTGCCGGAGGCCTCGTTCATAATTCAGATGATGAAATTTTGATTATCAAACGACGTGGTTTGTGGGACTTACCAAAAGGCAAGCTGGAAGAGAATGAAGACCCAACCATAGGGGCTTTACGTGAAGTTAAAGAAGAATGTAATGTTCATCAGCTACAAATCCGTGATTTGATTCATGTTACATATCATGCTTATATTCAGGATGGAATTCTTTTACTCAAAAAAACTTACTGGTATGATATGATTCATTATGGTGATGGGAAAGTGAAACCGCAGACAGATGAGGATATTACTGAGGTGAAGTGGTTCCGGAAGGACGATTTGGATAAGGTAGTCGATAATACATATCTTTCGATAGTTGAAGTTTTACAGGAAGCCAATCTTTTATAATTTTTGAGAATTTTATTATAATTCCTAACTGTATTTATTGAGATAATTTAATTCCATAAAAAATTTGGATTTAAATATCTCCGCGTTTCCTCATTTCCTTGAAAATTTTTTGTTCAACTTTTTCAGTGGGAGTAGGAGCTGGTGATAAGGATAATGTACCATCCGGTACAATAAAGAAATAGGAGGGTATTGTCCTCACATTGTATTTTTTTAAAATTTCTGGTTCATTACCGTAATGAAGGATAGTCCATTTATATTTATTTCTTTCAACATGCCGCTTAAGTTTTTCAAGATTCTCATCAGTGGCTATTATTATAATTTTGAAATGGTTTTTATGTCTTTCGTAAAGATTATTTAACAGCTTAAACTGTCTTAAACAAGTATAGTTGTCAGTATTGCAGAACCCCAAATAAATATAATTTCCCTGAAGGCTATCCAGACATACTAAATTACTGTCAAGATCGTACAGGCAAAAATCTGGCGCTTCGAAACCGACACGTATTCTGGTAACTTTGTCATGTATATTTTTTGCTATTTTTTTGTGATAGTCGTCTTCGGAAAATTCCTGGAATCTATCTAAAAGCTTAACAATTGAACTTTTTTTGTAATTATTCCCATAGTATGCATCATGTAATCCTTTCAGCATAACCAATTTACGTAATTGGGGGTGATCTTTCAGAAGGTCAGCTTTTTGTAGAACAGAATCTAAATTGGCTAATTTTCCGGCTTGATTAACAATCCTGTCAATACTGCGATCATATTTTGAATAGAATTCTTCAAAATAATTTTCAAAGGTTTGGTTAAACAAATCCATATAGGCCGTATTGCGATAAGGTATATCTTGTTCTGCAAAAAGAGCTTCTAATATATTGGAGGGTTCATTATTTGTTGACGTAATTCTTAAGTCTCCTAATTTATATTTTTTGAACTGATTAAAATAGGGGCTGTTGTAGTTATGCGTTGTATCTATAAGATTAGCCAGCGAATCCAAAACGTGTGGGGAATTATAAATTAATTCAATATTTTGGTTGATTATACGGTTGTAAGTTCTTAAAAACCTGTATATTTGGGTATTGAGTATATTTTTTTCTCCGTTTTCAATTCTGATGTGATAAGATCTATTCTGAAAATAAGGGTTCATTTTTTGTTCCTTTGATTTGTCTTTCCTTGGAGGTAATTTAATATTGTATTCATTTCCCGGTGTAACAAACAGATATGCTTTGTATATTCCCATGTTAAGAAATACTTGCATAGTGTCTTCTATGGGTAAACGGCATGTAAACTTGCCTTCTTTATCCACTTTTGTTTTGGCTAGGGGTTCTTCTTGTTTGGTGATCAAATCACTAAAAGTATAAAAAGTTAATTCAGTATTTTTATAATCTTCCGCTTCTCCCTGTAATATTACATCACTTGTTTGTGCCGATACAGAAAAGTGAAGAACAAACAGAAAAATCGTTACTATGTAGTATCTTTTATTTTTTTCGGTCATTAATATCCATTCCTTTGGGTATAAATTTACTTGCATCTCCGCCATGCCTTATGATATCCCTGACGATTGTGGAATTAACCGGCGTATGCTCAGGCATTGTCAGAAAAAATACGGTTTCTATTCCTTCATACATTGCCTTGTTTACTTGTGCAATTGCTCTTTCGTATTCGAAATCTGCTGAGGTTCTTAATCCACGAAGCAGGTAATTTGCCCTAATTTTTTTGCAATAGTTGATAGTTAAGCCTTCAAAATGGTCAATTTTTATTTTCGGCTCATCTTTGAAAACATTGCTAATCCACCTTTTTCTGTCTTCAAGAGAGAAAAAGCCTTCTTTGGTTACATTATGACCTATGGCTATTATAATTTCGTCAAACAAAGGCACCGCCCTTTTTATTATGGATTCGTGACCTATGGTTAAGGGATCAAAAGACCCCGGGAAAACGGCTTTTTTCATTATATAGAGTTTTGAATGATTTTATGTTTCAGATAACAAACTTAAAACAATTTTGCGAATTGATATTTTCCATTATTATTTTTATTTTGGAACTCAGAATATTTTTTTCGGTATGGTAATAAATAGAATAACTACATATTAACCACAATTTAAATATTTAGCTATGAATAAACATTTTGTATCTCCTTTGATTGTTCTGTTAATTTTTGGTATTTTTGCATGTCAGCAAGGTAAAGATTCTGAAGAGATCCGCAAAGAAGATGTTGCATTTGCTGAAAAACTTACAGGGCTTCAATTTGATGAAGCGGAACGGGATTCGTTAATAGAAAATGTCAGCGAGCAACGTTCTGCTTATGAAAAAATCAGGAATGTGGACATTGAGAACTCAACAGCTTTGTCTTTATCGTTTAATCCGGTTCCCGGTTGGATGGATATTCAGAAAGTACAGGGGGATATTAAGTGGAACTTACCGGAGAATGTAGAATTACCAGAAGACAGGAGCCGTCTGGCCTTTTATTCGGTACCTGAACTTTCCTTCCTTCTGCAGTCGCAACAAATTACTTCAGAGGAACTTACCAGGATTTACCTGAAACGCCTGAAGAAATACGGCGATACGCTCCGCTGTGTTATAACGCTTACTGAAGATTTGGCGCTTCAGCAGGCTAAACAGGCAGATAAGGAAATTCAGGAGGGTAAATACAGAGGCCCGTTACATGGTATTCCCTATGGACTAAAAGACTTGATTACGGTGGAAGGTTATAAAACTACCTGGGGCGCTGCACCTTTTAAGGATCAGGAGTTAGATGGAAATGCAACGGTTTATGAGAAACTGGAAGAAGCCGGAGCGGTTCTCGTGGCCAAATTGTCAATGGGTGCGTTGGCATGGGGTGATGTCTGGTTTGGAGGCGTCACCAAAAATCCATGGGATTTGGAGCAAGGCTCCAGTGGTTCTTCGGCCGGCTCAGCTTCAGCAACTGTTGCTGGATTAGTAGGATTTTCCTTAGGAACAGAAACCTATGGATCAATTGTTTCTCCTTCAACAAGATGTGGGGCTTCTGGATTACGTCCTACATTCGGTAGAGTAAGTAGATCCGGAGCAATGGCACTAAGCTGGACAATGGATAAGATTGGTCCTATCTGCAGGACAGCAAAGGGCAGCGCTATGGTTTTTGATGTCATAAAAGGCCCGGATAACATTGACCTTACCGTTAAAGATTATGCTTTTAATTTCGATGCTGATAGCGATGTGAGCTCCCTGAAAGTTGGATATGTAAAAAATCTTTTTGAAGAAGAATATAGGGGAAAGAGCAATGATAGCCTCACACTTCAGCGACTCAGAGAAATGGGCATTCAGCTTGAAGAAGTTGCATTGCCGGAAGAACTGCCCGTTGAAGCTATGAATTTTATACTGAATGTTGAAGCTGCTGCTGCTTTTGATGAGCTTACCCGTACTGACAGAGATGATGAGCTCACAAGGCAGGGGAAGAATGCATGGCCCAATGTTTTCCGGTCTGCCCGGTTTGTTCCTGCTGTAGAATATATTCAGGCTAATCGCATGCGAACTATGGTAATGGATGAGGTGAACAAATTATTTGTTGATTATGATGTAATTGTAACACCGAGTTTTGGAGGGAATCAATTGCTTATGACTAATCTGACCGGACACCCTTGCGTGGTGATACCTAATGGGTTCGATGAAGAAAATCATCCTACAAGTATTAGCTTTATTGGAAATCTATACAGGGAAGAACCCCTTTTAGAATTAGCCAATGCTTACCAGGAAGCTACAGAACATGAGGATAAACACCCGGAATTTTTTATGGACTGAACGTTTTTCTAATAATCATATAGAAACCCCAAATTAATCCGGGTATGGATTGAATTTGGGGTTTGTTTTTGTATTCTTTAGTTATTCTTTGGCTGCAATTTTTTTGATTTCTTCAATTTTATTTTCTCTATACCCCATAAATTTGTCTACTATTTCGCCGTCAGGGTTTATTATAAAAAATGTGGGTACTCCCCTGATTTGATAATGGACAGGTATCTCTCCATCCATACCTTCTGAAGTTGCCATGGTCGTCCATTCTATACCATCTTTTTCCACCGCTTTTTCAATGGCTGCTTTATCCTTGTCAACAGTAAATTCAAGCAATTCAACCCGGTTTTTTATTTCAGGTATAATTGTACTCATCTCTTCCTGGTTGTTTTCTTTCCTGCGTAATTCTCTGTAATGGCTCATTAAACTGTCTCTTTTCTTTCTGATTTGTTGTGTTCTTTGTGCAAGTGTGTTCGCCGTTTTCTGGGGTTCAGAACCCGATACTTCTGCATAAGTAAAATTTTCATAATCACCTTTCACTGTTATTATAACGTTATCTCCCCAGAACGAATTGAAAGCCGGGCGTTCTCCTTGCTCGTATTATGACATGAGCGACAATCTTCCTGGAGACTCAAGTTCTCCTTTAAATTCAAGGTGCCCGTTAACCACAAAGGTGGAGTCAATTTTTTTTGGGAGTCAGAATCTGAAAGATAAACTTTTGTGCTATCTTCAAAGCCTGTTACTTCGCCTTTAATGACAAAACCGTTTTGTTTTTTGCCACATCCGGCAATAATAAGTATCATAAAGGATACCCGTGTAAAGAATAAATACATTTTCCGCATAATACCATGATTTTGTGTTATAATATATTCGATAAGAATAGATTACGAACATAACGATTTTGCGTAAATAAAAAAACTGATGACAATTTTTATGTTTTACTCCGGGGGTATATTATAAATAGCTTTTAAACAATTATCTGTTTTTCAGGAGTTTTTAATTGACTTTCATATAAAAAAGTAATACTTTTGATTTAATATGAAACTTTCAAATTCACTACTTTATGAGCAAAACCGTTACATTTTTTTTAACTTTTGTGCTTTCTGTATCTGGTATTTTGGCCATGAATACTTATGAGAAGACTCATAATCTAATAGATTTAGAGCACAGTATGTCCAATGCACTCCCCGTTTCTTTTCAGAATGAAAAAGACAGATATATTGCAAAACCTGCAATATTTGCTGAACAGCAAAAAAATAGACAAAGCACTGATATTCAAAGGATCCATTTAGAGAAACATGAAAAAGTTGTAGAAACAGATTCCTGCTCTGTTGAGGATTCATTAGCGCTTGTGGCTATATACAACAATATGAACGGTGAAAACTGGAGTAACCAGGATAACTGGCTGACCGATACTCCTGTGAAAGAATGGTGGGGAATAACCGTGGATAACCATCGTGTTACCGAAATCGATTTTTATATCAGCAATATTGAATCTCAAAATCTTGGGGGACCTTTAGCTGAAGAGCTCTGGGATTTGTCATCACTGGAAGTTTTAAGTATGGGAAACAATAATATTGAAGGTGAGATTCCACCTGGAATTGGTAATTTGACCAATTTAATTCGTTTGAATTTATCAAAGAATTCACTTACAGGCGAAATCCCTCCTGATATAGGTGATATAACTAGTTTGTCCCGATTGTATCTTCATGAAAATTCATTTTCCGGTGAAATCCCTTCCGAGATAGGCAATCTCACCAATTTATTATCCTTGAATGTTTCAAACAATTCCTTGGGTGGGCAACTTCCTTCAGAACTTGGTAATTTGACCAAAATGAATTATTTGTATCTTAACCATAATGCTTTTACAGGCGATATTCCCCCTGAGATTGGGAACTTGACCAGCGTAGTTTTTTTATATCTTCATGTAAATTCACTAACGAAAGAAATTCCACCTGAAATGGGAAACATGACTAGTTTAAGCCGCCTGTTTATAGGGGGAAATTCTATATCCGGTGAAATACCTAAAGAATTAGGCAATCTGACTAATTTAAGTATTTTGAGCGCTTCCGGCAATTCTTTTACAGGTGAAATCCCGGCTCAATTTGGACAGCTGACGAATTTGAGTATGTTAGAACTTTCCAGTAATTCCTTATCCGGTGAAATTCCATCAGAGTTAGAAAACCTGGTGAACCTCGAACGTCTGACCCTGTTTAATAATTACTTGGAAACATTGCCAGATTTTTCAGGATTAACTGATTTGTCATCATGTTATGTGCAAGATAATTTTCTTACTTTCGAGGACCTAGAATACTCCGGGATTGATTGGAACGGGTTGACGAACTATGATTATGCACCTCAAAGAATGCAGCCTAAGCCTGATACATCAAGTGCAGGAGATGATGTTACGCTAATCGTAGATGATGAAACTAACAACAATGAATACATTTGGCTGAAAGACGGGGTTCCTTTTGATACAACAGCCAATAACAGTATAACAATTACATTGGGTAGTCCTGCTGGCTATGGTTGTAAGATTAAAAATGATAATTATCCTGACCTTACTTTGGAAACACAAAAGTTTGTCATGGGTATAGATAACTACAGAGTTACTTTCCATGTTACAGACGGAAGTGAACCTGTTGAAGATGCTGAAATAAACATTAATGCTTATAATCTGGTAACCGATGCCCAGGGGGAGGCCACAATTGATCTTCCCAATGAAACATACAATTACACAGTTACAAAGAGCAGATATGATGCGGCAGATGGGACTCTCACTGTAGATGGTTCCGATGTCACTGAAGAGGTTGTATTGACCGAAACGCGTTATACAGTTACTTTTAGGGTTACAGATGAAGAAGGTAGTTCGGTAGCGTCCGCTACCATTGGCCTAGACGGAAGGTCTTTAACGACAGACGCCAATGGCGAAGCTGCCCTTGATACAGTCAGTGGAAATTATGATTACACGGTCTCTAAGGAGGGTTATGCAAATACTGCCGGGACGTTTGCAGTAGAAGGAGCAGATGTGTATGAATCTACTATCTTACAAACCCTTTATAAAGTCACCTTTAGTGTTACAGATGAAGGAGATAGCCCGGTAGAATCTGCAATTATTGATGTAGAGGGGGAAGCTTTAACAACAGATGCCAATGGCCAAGCTACGCTTGATACTGTTAATGGGGATTATGACTATACCATAATGAAAACTGGCTATAATGATTATACAGCAACCTTTACTGTAGATGATTCTGATCTCACTGAAGAGATTGTATTGGCCGAAACGTTTTATACAGTAACCTTTAGCGTTACAGATAAAGAAGATAGCCCGGTAGAATCTGCTACCATTGATATAGATGGGGAGTCACTGACAACCGGATCTGATGGTGAGGCATCTGTTGAGTTGGTCAATGGCGACTATGAGTATACGGTTTCAGCAGAAGGTTACGATGATGCTGAAGGAAATGTGGAAGTGGATGGCGCTGATGTGATTGAAGAGTTGAGCTTAACCACTGTTGCTACCAATATAGAAAACCCGGAAGGTGTAAATGTAATTGTTTACCCGGTTCCGGCTTCTGAATCCGTTGTTTTGGAGAGTAATTCGGTAATTGAATTGCTTAAATTGGTTAATTTGGAAGGAATGGTTCTGAAAACTATAGAACCTTCTTCTACGCGGGTTTCAATTGATATGCAGGAATATGCAGCTGGCTATTATATGCTGCATATCAAGGATGATAATGGCAGAATAACCATAAAACAAATTCTTATTGAATAATTGATGGTTAAATACCATAACATAAAAGACCGGCAGGGGATTTATCCTGTCGGTCTTTTGTTTTGTTAAACCTCATCAACAGGAGATATGTTTTTACAGACATCTAAAACTTTCTGGCTTAAAACAATTTCAACTGCCCGTCATCTTTATTTTTCTTCTTATAAGTATTCTTTTCTGTTTCTGTTAATTCTTGTTCTATCCTGTTTAAAAAAGGGCTCCGTTGCATTTCTTTTTCCTGTCCCATCAAAAATCTTTTCCTGGCATATGTTATGTAAAGATATTCCTGTGCCCGTGTCATTCCTACATACAACAGCCTCTGTTCTTCTTCTTTGTCCGTTTCCTGGTTTTTGAAAAGAGAGTAGGGAATAAGCCCGTTTTCACATCCTGCGATAAATACACATTTGAATTCCAGTCCTTTGGATGCATGAAGTGTCATTACTGTTACTTTTTCAGCCCGGGATTCGAAAATATCCTGTCCTTTGCCCAGGGAGAGATATTCCAAAAATTTCTTTTCAGCAGCCTCGTATTTTTTGCCCAGTTGCCTAAGCTTTTTCAATATTTCTTCATCTCCGTTTAAATCAATTTCCAGTTTCGTAATGATTTTTTCAAGTTTATCCTGTAAACCGGAGAGTTCTCTTATCTCACTGATAAGTCCGTTTGTTGATCCAGATGTCGAGATTTTTTGTTGCAGCGTATTCTGAAGATATTTATTCTCAGGATTGTGCGCTAATTCCAGCACATTTTTAATTTTCCTGACAGTTGGATGTTTAAAAAAATTATCCTCTGCAATGAGCTGATAAGGAATGGTATGGTCGAGCAAGGCTTTTTCTATATTTTTCATCTGTGCTTTTGTCCTGCAAAGAATGGCAAAATCGGAGAGGCTTTCAATATTTTCATCGCTTTCGCCCAAGGTTATTTGGCTGTCCATTGAAAAGAACCTAAGCCCACCGCTGAGTTGTTCTATCTTCCGGGCGATATATTCTGCTTCGCTTTTATCCGTTGCTTGTGGCGCTATAGTTATTTTCACCCCGTCACTTAATCCGCTCAGTCCCTCCTGCTGAATAATGTCCCCGGAAGCTTTTAAAATATTATTTGAGCACCGGTAGCTTGTGTTCAGCTTATAAACTTTTGTTTCCTTGTAATCTTCAATAAGTTTTGAAATGAATCTGGCGCTTGAGCCGCGGAATCCATAGATTGACTGATTGGGGTCGCCTATGACAAACAAGCTTGGATTTTGTTGGTTATTGGTAACAAGACGGAGCAGCTCATACTGCATTTTGTTGATATCCTGAAACTCGTCGACCATAATCCATTTGTAACGCTGATTTAATTCCTTTGCTACAGAGGAGTTTGCTGACAGGAGCTTTACCGGCAGGTAAATGAGGTCCTCCAAACCCACCAGATTAAATTCTGTCAGTTTTTTGCAGTAAATTTTATAAGCCTCTGCTAATTTATCGTTTTTGATATTTCCCGGTTCCTGCAAGTTTTGTTTTACAGAAGTAAAGGCTGAAGCATATTTTCGGGCTTCTGTCCTGGGAACCTGCAAAATTGCTGATATGAAATCGGTTTTATTGTCTTCATCCAGAACTGAAAAACCTGGATTGAATGGCGTGTTGTCTATATAGTGATTAAGCAGCTCATAACCAAATGCATGGAATGTTGAAACAGTCAGCTTTTTTGCTGATTCAGATTTGCCAAACAGTTCGATGCAACGGTGACGCATCTCTTCAGCCGCTTTATGGGTAAACGTAATCGCCAGGATATTGCCGGGATTTACCTGCTGTTTATCTACTAAATAGGCTATTCGTCTGGTTAATACTCGTGTTTTCCCGGTTCCCGGACCCGCGATCACTATTGCAGTGCCTTCACCATGTTGAACCGCCTGGATTTGTTCGGAGTTCAGACCTTTTATGACACCTGTTTTTTCTGAAGCATATTCAGGTTGTGGTTCCGCAGCTATAGTTTTGTTGCTGTAAAACTGTTCCAGCTTTCTGTATTCCGCCAGGTCAAAATTAATCAGCTTTCTTTTCTCATTTTTTTTGAAAGTTGCTGTTTCCTTAAAGAGAGATTCCTGCGAGCCTGCATATCTTACCTCATCGGGCTGGAAAACTTTGATTTTGCCGTACTCCCCATCAAAACCTTCTTTTATGATGACTTCGTGATTTCTCATCCTTCGAACCCCTTCCGCTATTACTTCGCCTGCTCTTGAACGGATTTCATCAAGCGGAAGAAAATGTAAAATATTAAACTCCGAACCCACCTTTTTAATGAGGTTTTCATAGATTTTATTGATTTTTTTAGAATTTTCTCCAACGCTTTCTATTTCTGAAAGCATTTCTTTGAGCGGAATGATAGAGTAAAACGGGAGCCGGTTTTCCTTTTGAGTGATATCTTCACGGTCGGAAAGCTCTACAACACGATTGGTTACGCCTACCGTTACTTTTTTCCCGCATACCGGGCATATTCCACGGTGTTTTAAGGTTTCAACAGGGCTCCATTGTATTCCACATTTTCTGTGCCCATCGTAGTGGTATTTTCCTTCCTGCGGGAACATATCAAATGTGCCTCCGAATTTTCCAGGGTTCTTGCTTTTCAGGGCATCTGTTATTCCTTCATAACTGAGATCACATTTAAAGAGATTGGCATTTCTTCCCAGCTTTTCAGGAGAATGCGCATCCGAGTTGGAAACCAGCGTGAATTTATCGAGAAAACTACACATCCAGTTCATTGGTGGGTCGGTTGATAAGCCGGTTTCTAAAGCATAAATGTGGTCGCTGAGTTCCTCAAAGCATTCTTCCATCGAATTGAATCCCGATTTTGAGCCGAAAACCGAAAACCACGGCGTCCAGATATGGGCAGGAATAAAAAAGTTGCGCTCGTTTATTTCAAGTGTTAACTCCAGTAAGTCTTTTACATCCATCCCCAGGATAGGCCTTCCGTCCGAGGTAATGTTAAATTTGCCGGCCGATAATTTATTCTGAATTTGTTCAACAGTTTCAAAATCAGGAGATAAAATAACGCTGTGTATTTTTCTGACGGTTCCATTCTTTTTGTAGATATTGCTTATTTCTGCTGTAAGAATAAAACGCACCTCATTTTCACGTGTTTCAGGAATGAAAGAGGGAATCTTGTACTTCTTCCTTAATTTAAACAACCCTTCCTCCGCAGGTTCCAGTTTTTCTTTCAGTTCTTCTAACCACTTGGGATGCGTAAAATCGCCGGTGCCAACAACCTTTATACCTTTGATTTTCGCCCAGTAATCAAGATATTCCGGTCGTAATTGTTTGCTCGTAGCCATCGAATGATGGGAATGTATATGCAGGTCTGCAATGAAATCCATAATGCAAGCTTTTTTTCAAATTTCTTAAAATTTTTTGAAAGAAGATAAGAGTATAGGACATTCATTTTTAACAAAATGTTTGAATTTTTTCACAGGTGGAGAATTTTCAAAAATTGATCGGGCTTCATTCTGTTTTTTCCATGGGTGTATTTTTATATGGACATATTGTTTTTTGTTTGCTACCTTATTTTTTTTAAAGAATATAAATAAAAAGAGGCTGTCTAAATATTTTATTTTTAGACAGCCTTCTAAAAGAATATTCAGATATATTTTATTCTATCACGAATTTTTTTTGTATTCGTATTCCATCTCTGGTTGTTATTTTCAGCAGGTAAATACCCTTCACAAGTCTGGAAACATCAAGTTGAACACTGTG
Source organism: Bacteroidales bacterium (assembly GCA_041686375.1). GTDB lineage: Bacteria > Bacteroidota > Bacteroidia > Bacteroidales > UBA12077 > JAGXLC01. The sequence continues at coordinate 517 of JAWLEB010000044.1, read as the reverse complement.
TCTCTCACAAATGCTTTCCAATAGAATAGTTGTACCTGAAAGACTGATAACGGAAACTGTTTTTAGTTCTTTTTCTGATTTAATTTTTAACCATCCATTATTAACAGGATTTGGGAAAACTTTTACTTTTTCCGTATCTAAATAATCTATAGCAGTCGCTGTTTCAAAATTGGCAACTAGACTAATATCAACATTTGGCATTGTCAAGCTGGTAATAGCGGAGGTAGTATCATCAATATATTCAGTATCACCTGACCAGTTAACAAATTCATAACCATCATTAGCAGTAGCAGAAAGTGTTATCTCTTCGTCAGCCTCGTAATCGCCCCCGCCTGATGCTATTCCACTCTCTGCAGGTTCAGTATTCAGAGTAAGGGTGTAGGTTGGAATTTCCTCAAACTCGACTTTCACATCTGTCGCTGATTGCAGATCGGAAATTGTATAAGTCTCATCCGTTGAGCCTATAGAGGACCCGTCAAAGACCCAGTTTTTTACCTGGTTATCAGCATCCGGTGTA
>JAWLEB010000043.1:0-22668 GCA_041686375.1 Bacteroidales bacterium | reverse complement strand
CTCTAAAGGACGGGCTCTGCAAAATATCATCTTCAAAATTTGGTAAAGCAAAATTTCTAAAAGAAATCAAAACAATTTCTTAGTATTGGAGACGTCTTAAAAGGATAGGATGTCATTATTGCTACCAGAAACTTTATTCATATAGTCAAATAGATAGCCGACAACAATGTTTCTTAACAAAATTTTAATCATTGTTTTTTTACCATTTGTAAACAAAATTTTTTATTCTTTTAAAATATATTTATTTTGCCGGAAACCATAACCTGAGGATCATGAGGAAGAGATTTACCTATAGAGTGTTAATTAAAATTTTCGCAAGTTTGGCGGGGCTGATGATTTTAAGTTTCTTGATGTGGTTTGTTAAACCCAAAACAAATCTTGAGGTACTTATCCTTAACAAAACAGTTCCAACACAACACAGATATAATCACAATGCTCTTCATTGGGTGCTTAATAAGGAAAAATACAGTAAGTCAGACAATAAACTTTATCAACTGGACGAGGATTATTATGGTTTTTTTCCGATTGATCCAGCCAATAAAAGGTTTGACTTTAAAAGTTTGAGAATTGATGATATAGAAGCCATATCAGATTCTTCTGACATGGTGTATTATGCTGATACTTATGGCGTATATTACGACGATTGGTTTGTTGAACAAATTAAAATAGACCCTGAGCAAAAAGTCTATGGAGGATTAAATCACAATGATTATTTACTTCTCAAAGAGATGAAGAATAAAAACAAAACCATAATTACCGAATTCGTTCTCTTTGAGAGTCCTACATCTGACCTGATTCGAACAAAAACGGAAGAATTGTTTGGACTAAAATGGGAAGGGTGGATAGGCCGGTATTTTCATGATCTTTCATTGGGAAATATGCCAAATTGGATAATTAGAATGTATGAAAATCAAAACAATAAGCAATGGCAATTTGAGAATTCCGGAACTGTATTGCTGCACAAATACGGTAAAGTAGTGGTAATGGAAGAGGAGACACATCTGAGTTATCCAATTCCACAGATTATCACTGGCGATGATACTGCCAATAAATACAGTATTCCTGATACCGTGGATTATTCATATTGGTTTGATATTGTTTCAAATACTTCTGACAACGAAATCTTTTCCAAATTTGTGATGCACACCAATGCTAAGGGAGATAGTATTTTACAGTCCAATAGACTATCTGCTTCATTTCCTGCTATTTTAAGACAACAGGGAGATTATAACTTTTATTATTTTGCTGGTGATTTTGCAGATAATAAAATCAGTACAAATCTTTCATACTTTAAAGGTATTAAGTATATTAGCCCTTTATTTTATTCAGATAGGGTTGCAGACAGGCGGAAATTTTTCTGGAAATTTTATTATCCGCTCATGAAGAATATCTTACGAGAAACTCGCTAGCATAAATTGTGTATTTCCAGTTTGATAGAAAAACAGGTTGATTTGTCAATCAACAATAATTATCCTAAATTTGAGTATAAAGGTATGTTTTATACGAACAGGAATACTGAATCTGGTCGTTTGAAAATTAGTTTATTCAGAATTTAAAGACGGATCTATTATGAAGGTTAGTATTGTACAAACAGATATAGCATGGGAGAATTCCGACAAAAATTTAGAAGAACTATCAGAAAAGTTGAAATTTTTAAAACAAGAAACTGATTTAATCGTTTTACCAGAAATGTTTACAACTGGTTTTTCTATGAATCCGGAAAAGCTTGCGGAAAACCCAAATGGTATAACTCAGCAATGGATGAAAAATATTTCAAAAGAACTTCATACGGCAGTATTAGGAAGTTTGATTATTAAGGAAAAGGGCAATTATTATAACCGGCTGATTTGTCAATTACCTGACAGCAAGTATTATACTTATGATAAGCGGCATTTATTCAGAATGGGAGAAGAAAATGATCATTACACAGCCGGTAAAGAAAAAGTGATATTCAAATATAAAGGATGGAGAATTCGGCCTCTGATATGTTATGATTTACGGTTTCCTGTATGGAGCAGAAACAGAAATGATTATGATATGCTGGTATATGTAGCTAACTGGCCTGAAAGTCGAAACCATGTCTGGAAAAACCTTTTGATTGCCCGCGCTCTGGAGAACCAGGTTTATGTTGTTGGAGTGAATCGTATTGGAACAGACGGGCAACAGCTATCTTATTCCGGAGACTCAATGATTATCGATCCAAAAGGAAATCTGTTGTCGGAAACTGTTCCTTATAAGCAGTTTATTGATACCAAAGAATTGTCATTAGAATCACTGAATGCGTTCAGGAAAAAATTTCCTGTAGCAAATGATGCTGATGATTTTGAATTAAAAATCTACTAAAATGCTTAAAACTGATACAGACCTGTCTTTTAGAGAACGCAGGAGAATATATAGACGCTATCTTGAATTAATAAATTCCGCTAAAGGAATTCTTAAAGAGCAAGACAAAGAATTGTTGCGTTCAGCCCTCGATATTACACTTCAAAATTATGAAAGTGAGCGCCTGCCGAATGGGGAACCCTATGTTTTTCATTTACTGGAAGTAGCAAGGATTGTGGCACAGGAAATTGGTTTGTCGGCAAAGTCTATGCTTGCAAGTATGCTGTATGATTTGGTGAAAAAACAAAAGATTACATTAAAGGAAGTTGAAAAAAAGTTCGGAAAAAAAGTTTCTCAGATAATTGCTGGATTGATTAAAATTCTGGAGATCAAGACCAGCCAAAATTACTATGAACCTGAAAATTTCAGGAAACTGCTGTTGTCGCTTTCTGATGATGTCAGGGTAATATTAATCCGTCTTGCTATTCTGGTTGATGAGATGCGCAGAATGAATTACATGCCTAAAGATTATCAAATTAAAACTTCGCTTCAGACACAAAACCTGTTTGCTCCATTGGCTCACAGACTGGGGCTGTACAGTTTAAAATCCGAACTAGAAGATTTGAGCATGAAATATACTGAGCATGAAACATACCGGTATATTATTAAAAAATTAAAGGACACCACAGCAAAGCGAAACCGGTTTATCAAAAAGTTCATCGATCCTATAAAAAAAGAACTAACAGCACAAGGTTTTGATTTTGAAATCAAAGGTAGAACAAAGTCTGTTCATTCTATATGGCGAAAGATGAAAAAGCAAAATGTGCCTTTTGAACAGGTTTATGATATATTTGCCATACGCATTATTGTTGACTCTGAAAGAAAACATGAAAAAGCGGATTGTTGGAGGGTATATTCGATCGTTACAGATTTTTACAAACCCAATCCTGAGCGACTTAGAGATTGGATATCTATTCCTAAATCGAATGGATATGAGTCATTGCATACAACCGTTATTGGTCCGGAAGGAAAATGGGTGGAAGTCCAGATACGTTCCAGGAGAATGAACGAAATAGCAGAAAAAGGTTACGCTGCACATTGGAAGTATAAGGGTATTAGAGGCGATAAGGCTTTTGACGATTGGATGTCAAAAATTCGTGATTTGCTGGAAATTAGTGATGCAGGAGCTTCTGAAATTATTGATAATTTTAAGATTGATTTTAATGTTAAGGAAATTTTCGTTTTTACTCCCAAAGGTGAGCTGAAGAAATTACCCGAAGGCTCAACTGTTTTGGATTTTGCTTTCGAGATTCATTCAGAAGTAGGTGCAAAATGTGTCGGGGGTATTGTCAATAATATGAATGTATCCATCAAGGAGAAATTAAAAAACGGTGACAGAGTTGAAATCATCACATCAAAAAAACAAAAACCCAAGGTTGATTGGCTAAATGTTGTTGTGACCTCTAAAGCAAAAGCCAAAATCAAACAGACTTTGAAAGAGGAGCAGAGTAAAGAAGCCGAAACAGGTAAGGAGTTATTAAAACGCAGACTGAAAAACTGGAAAATTCATTTTAGCCAGGATATTCTAAATAAACTCCTCAAACATTACAATATGAAAGAAGCTACAGATTTTTTCTCCGCCTTGGCTGTTGAGAAAATTGATATAACAGAGATAAAGGATATTTTAACACATGCAGAGGATGAGGAACAACAGACAGAAAAATCCTTCCATAAAGAAATACCCCAGCAGACAAGTTCCGGTAAAGAAACTTCAGACTATATCATTGTTGACGGGGGGGTGAAAAATGTGGATTACAAACTGGCAAAATGCTGCAATCCTATCTATGGAGATGAAATTATTGGATTTATTTCAGTGAATGAAGGTATAAAAATTCATCGCGTGAATTGTCATAATGCCCAACGTCTGATTTCAAAATATAACTACCGGATTATCAAAGCAGAATGGGGTAAAAGCATAAAGAAACAGTCATTTCAGACGCGAATTAAAGTATCGGGAATTGATGAAATTGGAATTGTAAACAAGATATCAGATATTATTTCCAATAACATGAAAGTTCGTATGCGCTCTATTTCTTTTGATTCGAATGATGGTATTTTTGAAGGCTTTATAAATCTTTATGTAGAAGATACTAAGCACCTTGAAGCCTTGATAAGAAAACTTAAAAAAGAAAAAGCTATAATAAAAGTGACCAGAATGGATATGAAAGAATAATTATATGACGTTATTAGTGATGAACAAAACAAATATTTATTAATTTTGTTAAATAATAAATAAAAATTATGAAAAGGTTGTTAATCATACTTGCATTACTTGTGGCACCTTTGATTGGTTTGGCTCAAATCTATCAACACTTGCCAGATTTTTACCAGCCGATTGATTCTGCTACTATTGCTAAGAATAAACAAGCCGATAACAAAACGGATTTCGGAGTAACAGTTGGCACTGGTTTCTCTTCTATGTCAGGCAATTCTTTTATGCAATCTTATGTTGCACCCCGTTTCAGCTATAGACTTACTGAGGATTTACAAGTTTCTTTTACAGGTGTATTTGCAAATTCTAACAATGAACTGTTTAGCAATAATTTAGCTCCTAAAGCACAAAATAGCGGCTTAAATTCTTATGCTTTTTCCGGCTCTACGACATATCAGGCAAATGAGAATTTAACCATTAGGGCCAGGGGAACATATTTGGAAAATTCCATGGAGCCATTCAACTTATACCCACAAAATCAAAATGGCAAGAACAATTTTAAATCTATGTCCCTTGGTATGGATTACAAGATTGGGGAAAATTCCAAAATAGGAATTCGGTTTAATGTTTCTGATGGCTACAATCCGTTTTATAGTTCATATCAAAACGGACTTTACCAAAGAAATCCAATCCATTCCACTAATCCCTTTTTCTGGTAAGGAGATTGCTTTAAAATCGTAAACGAATCATGCTGCAACAAAAATTATTTTTGTTATATATCTTTTTTAGTTTTTCTCCGTTTTCATTGTTATCACAGGAATATTCATATATTGCATTTCAATCTGGCGAAAAAGTTGAGTATAAAGCTTATTACAACTGGAATTTTATTTGGTTGTATGCAGGTGATGTAGCTTTCACTGTAAATGATGCGCAATATGAGGATGCTTCAACTTATCATTTTGAAGCCCAGGGGAATACCATTAAATCCTATGAATGGCTTTATAAAGTTGATGACTATTTTCAATCTTATGTTGATAAGGAAACTTTTCAACCTATTTATTTCGAGCGAAATACAAACGAAGGAAAATATAGTGTTCACAATCGTTATGAATTTGATCATGATGAAAAGGCTATTTTCTCCCGGACAGAAAATAGTAAAAAACCGTATGAAGAAGACTTTATTGAATTTTCACAACCTTTATTTGATGTACTGTCCGCAATTTATTATTCCCGAAACATTCCTTTTGATACTTTGAAAATGGAGGAGAAAATACCTCTGCCGATGATTGTTGATAATGAAATTTATGATCTGTATCTACGGTATCAAGGGAAAGAAACTATAGAGGTAAAAGACATTGGCGAGTTAGACTGCATTAAGTTTACTGCAAAACTTGTAGAAGGGACTATTTTTAAGGGAGGTGAACATTTGACAGTTTGGGTTACGGATGATAAAAACAGAATCCCCGTAATCGTGGAAGCAAAGATTTTGGTCGGTTCAGTTAAAGCCATATTCAAGTCTGCAGAAAACCTTAAATATCCTTCGCCCTTTTCTTAAAGTATTTACTGGAATGCTATTTTCAATACATGTCTCCTCTATGTTTAAATATTCTTAAGAGGATGTTTGTATTATAATGCTGATTTCTTTTGCTTAGGACAAGTTTTGACTGAGAAACAGATAAAAAATTAGCATATGTAAACTTGTCATGTTTTTTTTAATGGCATATATGTTGTAAATTAATATACAAATCTGAAATTTATCATCTAATAAAATACAGATCGTTATGAGTAATCAAAATAATAATAACAATAACAACGAACAAACACAAGATAAACAGAGTAATCAGCAGGCTATCACATCTGATATAGCAGTAGTATCTGAAATTCTACCGGACAGGCTTACGATTCTTCCGGTGGATTCCCGTCCGTTTTTTCCGGGTATAACTGTTCCCCTGACTTTTACGGGACCCAAATTTATAGAAACGATCAAGAGGATAGGCAGTAGCAATCAGCCATATCTCGGGCTTGCTTTGGTAAAGAAAACAAATAAGGAGAATTACCTTGATTCCGAGTTGTTTAACGTAGGTACAATTGTTAAGATTCATAAAATCATTCCTGTATCCGAGGAGAGTATTCAGATACTGGTACAAGGCCTGGAGCGTTTCTCCAAAGTAAAAGAAATCAAACGTGACCCCGTTGTAGAATGGGAGGTAGAGTATTATAAAGATCCCGATGAAAAACCATCTGAGGAGCTTAAAGCCTATACACTTTCGATTGTAAACTCGGTTAAAGAATTGCTAAAGCTTAACCCGGTTTTTCAGGAGCAGATAAAAATGGTGCTGAACCAAATAAGCATTGATAAACCGGGCTTATTGATGGACTTGATAGGCTCAATGCTAACAGCAGATGGAGAAAAGTTGCAGAAAGTCCTTGCAACCTATGATTTATATAAACGTGGAGAAACATTACTTTTATTACTGAAAGAAGAAATTGAGAGGTCTCATTTACAAGAAGAGATACAAAAACAAATCAATGAAAAAGTATCTAAGCAACAAAGAGAGTTTTTCCTCAGAGAACAGCTCAAAGTAATCAAGAAAGAGCTTGGACTGGAGAAAGATGATAAAGAAAGTGAAATTCAGAAGTTTAAGGACAGATTAAAAAATTTAAAGCTTACAAAAGAAGCTTCAGATGTTATTAATGAAGAAATTGAGAAAATGCAGGTACTTGAGCCCAGTTCTTCTGAATTTCAGGTGACCAGGGCGTATTTGAATACGCTCACTGAGCTTCCATGGGGAATCTACAGCAAGAATAGAGTAGATGTCAAAGAAGCCAGACAGATATTAGACAGAGACCATTATGGCTTACAAGATGTAAAGAACCGAATTCTCGAATTTATTAGTACCGTCATTAAGAAAGGGAAACATACTGGCTCGATATTATGTCTGGTTGGACCACCAGGTGTAGGTAAAACTTCGGTAGGACGATCGATTGCGGAGGCTATGAACAGGGAGTTTTTTAGATTTTCTGTTGGAGGCATGAGAGATGAGGCAGAAATCAAAGGACACCGCAGAACGTATATCGGAGCTATGCCGGGAAAGATTATTCAAAGCCTGAAGCGAACAGGTACCTCTAATCCGGTAATTATGCTCGATGAAATAGACAAGATGGGAATCAGCTTTCAGGGTGACCCGGCTTCTGCTTTGCTTGAGGTGTTAGACCCTGAACAGAATAAGGATTTTCTGGATCATTATCTTGATTTAAGATATGATTTGTCCAATATCATGTTTATCACCACGGCCAATCAACTGGATACTATTCCACAGGCGCTGCGAGACAGGATGGAAGTTATCAAATTGCCCGGATATATTCTTCAGGAAAAATTACAAATAGCTAAGAGGTATCTAATTCCAAGGCAAATTAAAGAACATGGGCTAAAGAAGAGTGAAGTTATCATAAAAGATGATGCCTTGCGAAGAATTGCCGATGAATATGCAAGAGAAGCTGGTGTGAGAAGTCTGGAGAAAAACATAAGCAAGATTATGAGGAAAGTAACGCTCGAACAAGCTGATACTGGGCAAAAATCATTTACCATAAGTAAGAACAACCTTGAAAAATTCCTTGGCAATCCTTTATTTTCAACAGAAGAACTCTATTCGAAAGATAAACCCGGTGTTTCTCTTGGATTGGCATGGACCTCAATGGGAGGAACGACAATGTATGTAGAAGCTGCCGGACTGAAGAGTAAACAAAGTGGTTTTAAGCAGACAGGCCAATTGGGAAAAGTCATGGAAGAATCTTCAGAAATAGCATATTCATATATTCGCTCTTTGTTATGCTCGCAAGAAAATCACAGTGAATTCTTTAAAAACAACTTTATTCACCTGCATGTGCCGGCAGGTGCTACACCAAAGGATGGACCTTCAGCCGGAATTACCATGGCGCTGGCTATTCATTCATTAGCAACCAATACACCTATAAGGAATGACTTAGCTATGACAGGAGAACTTACGCTTACCGGAAAAGTTCTTCATATAGGCGGAATTCGCGAAAAAACTATAGCTGCAAGAAGGGTAGGAGTATATAATCTTATTTTCCCGAAAGATAACAAAAAGGATTTTGAAGAACTGCCGGATTACCTCAGGAAAGGCATAACTCCGCACTTTGTAGATTATTTTGAAGATGTGTTAAAAGTGGCATACAATCATAAGTAGATATAAATATAAAACTCCGCAGAAAATTATTCCTGCGGAGTTTTCATAAAAGGATTGATTTTTACCCATAATCATCCTCAAAAGACACAAGTGTTTTATATTATCTTCTATTTCTTCGATTGTTTGGATGGTCAAAATATTCATAACCTCTTCCCATCGAGCCCTTATTATGCATTTTTCCTCTATGATTTCTTCTTAAATGCTTATCGAAATAAATTTTCTGTTCGTCATCAAGAAGACTTCTAACTTTTTGACGATGTTCAGCGCTTTCCTTGTGCATCTCTGTTCGGATGTCACCCATTTCCTCAATTTGTTTATTTAATTCATCCATATCGGGATTATCCTTCGTTTGTAAAGTTCTTAACTGTGCTCTTTTTTCATTGATCTCGTTTTTATATTCCTGCATTACTTTCATGTGGTCCAATCTTAGCTCTTTAATTTCTTCTTTTTGTTCATCGCTAAGATTTGGGATCATAGTTCCGCAATTGTAATGCATACCGGAAAAATTACCTTGTTTTTGAAAATATCCCGGGCTTTTCTTTACCTGAGCGTAAGTTATGCTACTTACCAACAGGAGTGTTCCTGTTATTAAAATTGCTGTTAATTTGTTTAAAGATTTCATAGTTTAATAGTTTTTAAGTTTATTGATTTTTTTATTTTCGATTTCTGCCACTATTTCGCCGGTGCATTGGCTGTTTATATTTATGTTTATGCATTTCTTTGATCATTTGGTTAAATGTTTCACGCTGATCAGGATTGCTTATCTCTCGTACTTTTTGAAAGTAGTTAAACAGTATTTTGTTTAAATCAGATTGCATTGTTGTAATACTATCGTTGATTTCATGAAGTTTTTCTTCATCCGGAGAATCGCTGGCCAGTTCTTCCATCATTTCACTTCGATGCTCTTTAATTTTTTTATGGAGATTAAATTGTTTTTCTTTTGTCTTGGCTCTTAGTTTGTTAAATTCATTAAACTGTTCTTCATCAAAGTTTAGTTTATTTTTTAGGAAGCGGCCAAAATGATCACCTGCCCGGGGATACTTCATAGAATCAGGAGCATGGCGTCTATATTCCTGTTTTTTAGATAAGTATTCTGTCGAGCTTTGTTTTTCTTGATAATTCTGGTAGAGAAATGTTCCCAACGCTGCAAGATTGATGACAACCAGAAGTATTACCCCACCAATTAACAATTGTTTTTTTGTGTATTTATTCATTTTTATTTTGATTTTCAATTTCTAAAATCGCCTGTTCAAGTGAATCAACCTGAATAAGTTCTTGCTGATTATTATCGGAGATTTCCCAATATTCCATTTCATTCATATAAGCTGTAGTTTCTGTTTCTGTATTGTCAACACCCTGACCTATTTGTATTCCAATAAAAATACCGAAACCGAGAATAACAAAGTACAAAGCAGGTTGAAGAATCAATTTTTGTAATTGTTGAAAACGAGTAGACTTGTTATACCTGTCTTCCATTTTAGCCTTCAGGCGTGTATAGAAAAACGGCTGGTATGGAATTTTGTCCTCATTTACATTTTGCCAGGCATCCTGCATTTTGACATATAAACTTCTGCATTTGTCACATTCGTCTAAATGTGCCCTAATTGCCTGCATTTCATTCTCCGGCAAATTGTTGTCGATGAAATCCAGTAATCTATTATTTATTGTTTTACAGTTCATATGTTTATTTTTAATTTTGACACTGCTTGCATTGATTTTATTACATTAATTTTTCCTGAAATATTCAATTAGCATTTTCTGAATCTTTTTTTTCGCCCTGTTTATGAGTACCCCTGTTTCTGTTATGCTAATATCCATTATCTCTGCAATATCTTTATAAGGTAATTCTTCTAATTTGTTTAGTGTTATAGCTGTTTTTTGTTTTTTGGGGAGTTCGTCTATAGCTTTCATTAAGGCTTGTTTATTTTCTTTTTTTTCAATTTGCACCTGAGAATCCTCACTGCCATCAGAAACGGTTTCAGCAGGATTGCGTTCGGTGTCTTCAAAAAGCAGGTCAAGACTGCTGAAAATATTTTTTCTTTTTTTATCTCTGAGAAAGTTAAGAGATTTATTTACAGTAATTCTGTATAACCACGTAGAAACTTTCGATTGGGACTTAAAATTATCAATAGAATCATAAACCTTGATAAACACCTCTTGTGCAACATCCATGGCATCATCCTGATTGTGGAGGAAGTTATTGCATACATTGATAACCATTTCCTGGTATTTATCAACAAACTCTTTAAATGCACTTTCGTCTTTTTCTTGTATTCTTTTGACTAGCTGTTGGTCTGTCATCCGATAGCTATCCTTAATATTTTTATATAAGACACCAACTTCTTAAATTTATTACAATGTATTTTATTTTTATTTTACTTCAAAATTATCTGACATTTGAACCATTCAGAATTGAAAACGTTTGAAAAAATAAAGCTAAAGATATTTAGATTTAAAACACTTATATATCTTTGTGCTTTATTTTGGGAATTTAAATTATGATGTATATGTTATACTTTCCCACCAGACTAAACAAAAACCTGTGTATAAAGTATGAGGGTTCTATGAGAGATAGAATCAAGAAATATTGACTTTTGTGGTAATAAATCTTAGCGTATGAAACTAATTCAAACTTTATCCAAATGAACTTAGAATTGAAGATCTCAGAAAAAGTAGCAGATTCAGTAAGACAAATTTATAAACATGAAATAGATCTTTCAGAAATTCAGATACAGCGTACCCGAAAAGATTTTGATGGAGATTTTACGGTTGTTGTTTTTCCTTTGCTGCGATATTCAAAGAAACCCCCGGAACAAACCGCTGAGGAAATCGGGAATTTTTTGAAGGAATTTATTGATGAAATTGTTGACTTTAATGTAATCAAGGGTTTTCTTAATCTTACGATCTCTACTAAATTCTGGATTAGTTTTCTGAATAGCATACATTCACAAGAAAAGATATATTCATTCTATTTTTCCAATACATATGAAAAAATTGTAGTTGAATTTTCATCACCTAATACGAATAAACCGCTTCACCTTGGTCATATACGCAATAATTTACTGGGTTTTTCCATTTCAAGAATTTTTGAAGCAGCAGGCAAAGATGTTGCAAAAGTGAATCTTGTCAACGACAGGGGTATTCATATTTGCAAGTCGATGCTTGCGTGGGAAAAATGGGGCAATGGTGAAACTCCGGAACAAAAAGGTGTTAAAGGAGACCATTTGGTGGGTGAATATTATGTTAAGTTCGATCAGGTTTATAAAAAACAGGTGAAAGAACTTATCGGAAAAGGTATGGCTAAGGAAGAAGCGGAACAAGAAGCTCCGTTACTGAAAGAGGCCAGAGATATGCTTAACAGATGGGAAAAGGGAGATGAGGAGGTTGTTTCGTTGTGGAAAAAGATGAATTCATGGGTTTTACAAGGATTTGATCATACATATGAACAACTGGGTGTCAGTTTTGATAAAGAATATTTTGAATCCGAAGTCTATAAAAAAGGAAAAGAAGAAGTTTTCCGTGGTATGGAACAGGGAGTTATTTTTCGGAAAAGTGATGGATCCGTATGGGCAGATTTTGAAGATGAAGATTTAGATCAGAAGTTATTATTAAGAGCAGATGGAACTTCTGTTTACATTACCCAGGATATTGGAACGGCAATACAAAGATACCAGGATTTTACTTTTGATCAGCACATCTATGTAGTTGGTAATGAGCAAAATTATCATTTTCAAATCCTCAAACTTTTATTGGAAAAGTTAGGGTACCATTGGGCTGAACATCTTTATCATTTAGCATATGGCATGGTTGAGCTACCTGAAGGCAAGATGAAATCTAGAGAAGGAACCGTTGTTGATGCTGATTATTTAATTAAAGAAATGATCGATACTGCAAAGGAAATGTCAGGGAAAGTTGGGAAAATAAACGAATTTCCTGACGAAGAAAGAGAAAAAATATATCGGCAGGTTGGGTTGGCCGCTTTAAAATATTTTATTCTTAAGGTGAATCCTAAAAAAAATATGACATTTGACCCAAAAGAATCCATTGATTTTAATGGGAATACCGGACCATTTATCCAATATACTTATGCAAGAATCAATTCATTGAAGGATAAAGCCCAAGATGCTGATCTTGTTGTATCAGATAGCGTGGATCACAGCATTAATCTGAATAACAAAGAAATTCAACTTATTAAACTAATACATAAGTTTCCGACAATAATTGAGGAGGCGGCGCATGAAATGGACCCTTCTATAGTTGCAAATCATGTATATGAAATTGCCAAAGAGTATAATCAATTTTATCATGAATATTCTGTTATCAATGCAGATACTTATCAGCAGACCGAGTTACGGTTGTTACTTTCAGTGCAGGTTGAAAAAATGATTAGAGAGGGAATGTGGCTTCTCGGAATTGATTTACCTCAGCGGATGTAGCTGCTGTATCCATGTAAATACCTGGCTATTGCCAGATTAAGATAATTAGGCAGAGTGGTTAATAACAAAAATAAACATATGAAGCTCAGAACATTATTTTCAATTTCCTATTTCATTGCCCTTGTTTTCCTTGTCCTTTATTTTTTTCGTGAGGAGTTGGGTATTCCGGAAGATATTTCCATGGCCCTTTATTACGCGGCAATTGCTATATTTATTATTGGTGTAATAAGGATTTTTGTGACGATTGTTAAACGTTGATAAATTTTTTAACGTTTTTCAAATAATACATCAGCAAAATATTGATTTTTGTCTAAAAATCTTTTTTTTATTTTAAAACCAGCGGATTGCGCTAATTTATCCAATTCTTGTAAATCATATTTTTTGGAAATCTCCATGTATATTGCTTCCCCTTTTTCAAAATGAAACTTTCTGTTGAGTTGCGTAATTTTAACTGAATGGGAAAATTTGCTTATCAAATAACTTTTAGCTTCTCCGGATATTGGATCATATACCGGGTAGTGATAAAAATTGTCTTCCTTGAAATTTCCACCTAGTTCTTTATTAATACGTTTTAGCAAGTTAAGATTAAATCTTGCCGTAATCCCGTGAATATCATTATATGCCCGGAGTATAAGCTGTGGATCCTTTTTTAAATCAAACCCAATAAGTACTTGTTCATTATTATGCATCCGCCTGTTCAGTTTTTTCAAGAAATTTAAAGCATCCGCATAAGAAAAATTCCCTATAGTCGATCCAAGGAAAAGCAGCACTTTTCTTGCTCTTTGAGAATTGTTTAATTTGTCTAATACTGTAAAATATTCTCCCTGAAAGGGTCTTACATCAATCGATGGAAGGTTTTTAAACAGATCGGATTCAAGAAGGGTTAAGACGTGTTGTGAAATATCAATAGGAACATATGTGAATTCTGTTTTTTTTTGCTGAAAGTGCTTTAAAAGAATTTGGGTTTTTACTGCATCGCCTGCCCCTAGTTCAATGAGCTGAAAAGGAGTTCCAGAGTCTTTAAAAATATCCAGTAATTGTCTTTTGTTGTTATTGATGATTTCGTGTTCACATTCAGTTAGATAGTACTCCTTCAGATTCATAATTTCCTGGAACAATTGGTCTCCTTTTTCGTCATAAAAATATTTGGATAAAAGATATTTTGGGCTGGATGATAAACCTCTTCTTACATTGTGTGCAAATTGATCGGTTGATAATGCTTTTCCGTCTTCTTTTATTTTGTTCATGAAAAAATGTATTAATTTTATAGTTCTATAGCGCTAAATATTTTTGAGTGTTAATTTACAAAATTGCTCAATCATGATCAAAAAATACTTTGTGGGATTCTGATTCCTGCATTCTTTGTTCACTGTTCAGTAGATGACTCAGGCAAGAATTCAGAAGTCTCTTTTATTTCTGAAAATTATACAGAGTATGTTAAATCAAAGCTTATTGATAATATGCAGAGATCCCTGACCATGATGAACTAATTTTTGAATGTCAAAATTTCTTGAATCATGGTAACTGTAGTATACAGAGAAATACCATGGATTATTCCTTTTAAATAGAAGGTGATAACAGCAAGCTTTTTTCAATATTTTTATATTTTTGTTGTAGTAAGAGATTTTTCATTCAATATAAAAGGTTTCTGACGAAACGATTGTATGAACAAATACGTATGATAATCAAACTTTATCCAAATGAACAATAAACAACTAAAAATTCGGTTTCAAACTTTTTCAAGGTTAGGGCTTATCCCGGATGCATTAAAAATTGAAAAACGTGAAAACGAACTGCGAGAAGAATATGAGAAAATTATTGAGTTGGGAAATTCAAATGAAATCAAGCGGTTTGAAGATTTAAAAACTTTCATTGAGTCACCTGAATTTAAAATACGAAAGAAAGAGATTAACTTTCAAAAATATAGTGATACCAAAGAATACCAAAAGGAGCAGCGATTTAAAAAATTATCGGCCAGTAAAGCCATTAAAAACTACTTAAAACTAAAGGATTCAGAGAAACTTGCCCAGCTTAATGAACTACTGGAATCTGGCAAGTTACAACAATTTATCAAATTGGAGGATTTTTTCAAATCTCCGGATTTTAAGGAATTCAAAAAGAACTTAAAAAAAGAAAAGAAGGGTACAAAGTTTGGAGAAACTCAAGAATATAAAGACCTTCAGGAATATAAGCGTTTAAAAAAATCACCTGAAATCAAGAAAGCCAGAAAATTACATGACAGCAAAGAGTATGAGCTTTACACAGAAACAAAAAACTCAGAAGCGTTGAAGGAATATTACGAGCTCTACGATTATATCAACAGTGATGAATTTAAAAAATTCAAAAAGCAACTGACTTCCAAGAATAAATTTAAATATAGCCAAGAATATCAGGATTTGCAGGAATATAAACGTTTGAAAAAATCTGAGAACATAAAATGGTACTACAAAAGAAAAGACTCAGAAGATTTTGATTTTTTTCGGAAATGGGAACGAACTTTTTATGATGATTTTCAGGACAATAAAATAGATAAATCAAAATGGCTTACTATGCCTTATTGGGGAAAAGTATTGCTAAAGGATAGTTATGTTCAAACTGATGATAACCATTTCTTCACTAATGGCAATAACCTGGAAATTAATGGGAACATTCTGAATGTTATCACCAAAAGGGAAGATATCAAGGGAAAAGTCTGGCATCCGAAGTTCGGTTTTTACCTCCGGCAATTTCAGTACTCTTCCGGGATTATTAATACGGGTGAGAGCTTCCGACAAAAATATGGTCTATTTAGAGCAAAAGTAAGAATTGAGAAAGTCTATCCTTTCAAACATGCATTTTGGCTAAATTCAGAAAGAATATCCCCAGAAGTTGATGTTTTTAGTTTTATGAAGAAGAGCACAAAAACTGTTAGTCTGATTAGTTACTGGGGTGAACTATCCGGAAAAAATACAGCATATTACGATAAAACGGATATTAAGGGACCTGATTTTTCCTCAGGATATTATATTTTTTCACTGGAATGGTATAAAGATGAATTGATTTGGAAGATTAATGACATGACGGTTAGAAGCCAGAAAAAGGGTATTCCGGATATTCCAATGTACATGATTTTAAACTCAGGCCTTCAGACAGATGCAGAAGACAGTGATTTGCCATCAAGAATGCTGATCGATTGGGTAGAGGTATATCAGGAAAAGTAATAGTTTATCAATTGATTTTTTTATAATTCATCCAACATTTTAATCTGGGAATTCATTTTTTTCATCGTTTCCTTTAGAGGCTCATCGGGTAATATGTAATTATACTGACCCCAGAATTCTGGGTCATAATCATTGATTTCTTCAATAAAGACTTTCTGGGGCTTTGTAATTTCACTGTTATCAAACCTTCTTATATTACTTGTATCAATATCACTGCTTATCATCTCGAATGAGACCTTATAATTTTTTCCAAGAAATTCATTTTTCTTACGAACACGGAAAGTTAAATTCCCCTGAATCTGGTTAAGAAAATATTTATTGCCAAACTGTCTGTAATTTACAGTATATTTAGCCTGTTTAGGCTTTACTTTCATGTTCCATTTTTTTTTGATTATAAGCGAATTTGAAATTTTTTTCAAATTATCATCGTTTAGGTAAAAATCTGCTGCAACGATGGCAAGCGAACGAACATTTATGTATAATGTGCCGGAATATAATGGTTCAGTTGATTCCTTTTGTGGAGAAAAATTTATTTCGTAAACCTCATGATCATCGAAATGTGTAATACCTTTGTATTCGTATATATAATTTTTAAGGTGTGCCGGACTTAGAAAATTAATGTTCTTGTAAACAATGTCCAACATTAAAATAGCTTCTAAACCTGATTTAAGTTTCATAAACACATTTTCTCCTTCATTGATTCTTATGTTTTTCCTGCTTTTCAAAACCTTAAATTGATCCCTCTCAAAAAGTTGATTGTATGCCTTGTAAACTTTCATTATCGCTTCAGAAAAGGTGGTGTATTCGTTTTCCCGCTTAATAGTTTCACGATAAAAAGATGTTATATGAACTGGCTTGAGATAGTAATTTTGGTTGAATCTGGAAATGGCTTCTGTGACAATTGCATAAGGATTAGTCCACCGAACGATAACTTCCTGAATAGAGTAGGACATTTTTTCCAGGTAAATAGGCTCTTGTGTCTCTGATAATTGCTCTACAGGAATGGATTTATTCTTATAACCTAAATAACTCACTACAATTGTATCGTTGTAATTTTCAGCGGGAAGTTTTAAAATAAAATCTCCGCTTGCATTCGTAACAGTCCCCATGGATTTGCCTTTCAAACCAATGTTACAGTAAGGTAAAGGTTTTTTGTTTTTTTTATCAAAAATCTGCCCTTCGATCTCAATTTTTATGTCTTCTTCCTTAGTTTTTTCCTCAAGCATAGAGCTATCAAACGGACGTTGTTCACTGTATAAAATGATATGTTGTTTCAGCATCTCGTATTTTACTGTCGAATCATTGATTACAGAATCCAAAATTTCACGCAGAGGTTTATTTTTATAATCTAATGAGATAATTTTTTCACCATCGACTATATCAGAATTGTAGCTGAAGTTACGATCTATTTTGTTGCTGATTTCAAATAAAGCCTGGTAAACCGGAATATTTTCACGCTCAATATCTATTTTTTCATCAAAAATACTGGTAGTATCCTGTCCATTGACTCTTAAAAATAAGAGACTCAGGAGCAGGATAAAAAGAACATTATGGGTCTTTTTTACCAGGTGCCTGGACATAGAGTATTCATTTTAGTTATTAGCAGATGTAAGAATGTATCTTCTGTTCTCTTTTTCTTCGAGATTCAGATCGAAGGTTCTTGTAATTACTTTAAGTATATTTTCTACGGGTTCGTCCTCGAAGGTAGCAGAAAGTTCATAATTGTAAATTTCTGAATCTTTCACCTCAATTTTTACATTATAGGCACGGTTTAGCTTATTGATTACAGTGTCCAGGTTGGTCTCATTAAAAAGTAATTTCCCGTTTTTCCAGGCAAGGTAGTTTAAATCGTCATTTCTTTTTTTCTTAAGCTGATTATTTTTTAACAATCCTATAAACCCAGGCTCAAGTAATATTGCTTCATTTTCATTGCCTGATTTGTAAAATTTAACTTTACCGGTCTCTACGATTACCTCCACTGCATTATCTGGTAAATCAGTGCGAACGTTAAAGGAGGTCCCCAATACTTTCACTTCTGTTTGTTTTGCTTTTACAATGAATGGTTTTGAAATATCTGTTTTTACATCAAAATAAGCTTCTCCTTCAACATTTATCGCACGCTCATTCTCTCCGTATTTTTTAGCATAATTGATTTTTGAGTTTCCATTCAGGAAGGCTACCGTGCCATCTGGTAAATGAAGGTTGTCTCTTTTTTCGAATTGGGAAGTTTCAATGGTCACATAATTTTGTTTCCAATAGGATTGATAGGAAAAATAAGCCAATGCGCTTATTCCCAGAAATATTGCTAAGATAGCTGCATATTTAAGAATTGAGCGGGAAAACGTTATAGTTTTTGATAACGAAGGATTAACAGAAGAATTGTCTGATTCTACTATCCTGGCTTTGAGTTTTCCCCAGGCTTCATCTACATTGATGTTTTCTTGTTTATTTGTCTTCATCTCTTTGTTCAGATAATAATTGATATCCTTGATTATTTGTCTATTTGAATGGCTTTTGTTCATCCAGTTTTCTATCTTGCGCACTTCCTTGTGGGATGCTTCACCAAAAATATATTTTGCTATGGCTGACCAGTTCATTTTTTTCCTGTTTTATGATGGTTCTTTATATTCTGTAAGGTTTTTCCGAAATACTTTAAGTGCCTTTCCCATATTGGCTTCTACAGTCTTTACTGATACAGATAATTGTGCTGCAATTTCCTGATATTTTAAGCCTTCATCACGGCTTAACCTGAAAATGGTTCTTGTTTTCTGAGGCAACGATTCCATTGTTTTCTCAATGAGTTTTTTGAGTTCTTTGGCATTTAATTCATCCACCGGAGTCGAAACCGGGTCAGCTTTATTATGTGCTTTATGTGCCCTGTATTTTTCTTCGTACTCTTTTGATCGTATTATCTTTAGGCATTTATTTTTTGTTGCAGTATACAAATATGTCCTAATGGTTTTCTTTATGTGCATTTTTTTCCTGTTTTTCCATAAAATGTAAAATACATCCTGCACTATTTCCTCAGCATAGTCCATGTCTTTTAAATATCCGGCAGCAAAGCGGCATAATTCTTCATAATACGTTTTAAAAAGTTTTTCAAAAGCTGCTAAATCATCATTAGCAATCTTTTTGATAATATTTTTTTCCGAAAAGCTCATGCATTATATTAATTAAGGTTCCCGGGCTTTTACCCGGAAACCTTTCAAAGATACTGTTTTTTTTATTCTTCTTCAGACTCTTCTTGTTGAGTTAATAATTCTTCCAGATCTCCGAATATATATCTATTGTTTATGACCCATCTGGATGAATCTCTGTCCCATTGTTCTTCAATGGTTTCTTTTATTTCGCCTTCTTCATCATATTCATGCTGGTTTCTTACAGCATTAATCCATTCTTCAGTTTCAAAGTTCCATCTTCGGATTATTTCCTCCTTCAGTAAATCCTTTTTGAAATCGCGTTTGTATTGACTACTGTTCAGCCATTTATCCATGCTCGGATTGTAGTTAACATGCGTTTCAAGTTTTCTGTTGCCCCGTGAATCATATTGTATTACATATTTTCCTCTTGGGTCCCATGTTTGTGAGTAAGGGTCCCATTGATGCACAAAAGTTTCATCGGGATAACCAAATCCATCTTTATACGAGAATGAATAACGAATATGTGGCTGCCATTTGTCATCATCGGCAGAATAAGTTTGAATTAGTATATTGCTTTCATTGCCCTTACGATTATATGTTATTAAATACCTGACTGTACTAACCCATTGATCAAGTGCCTGACGCCATTCATGATGAAGTATTTCACTTTTTTCATCACGTTTATTGTATGTAATGGTTTTGATTTTTAAGTTTATCCAGTCTTCCATGTCCTCATTCCATTTTTGATGGAGGGATTCAACGAGCTTGCCTTCTTCATCATATTCATTGATGGTTCTTTCATGATGAACCCAGACACTGTCTTCATCAGAAAATCTCTGTTTTATGTTTGCAAAGGCGTCTCCATTATTCAAATATTCTAATTCACGCTTATATACTTCCCATTTTTCATAATCTTCATTCCATCTGAAAGTGTAATTGGTGTCTATCTTCTCTGCTTTAAAATCTTCAAGAATATTTTCCTTTTCTTCTACTTTTTTCTGAAAATCCTGGGCGGAAGCCTGGTTAACGATAAAGCTTGTTCCTGCCATAATTCCTATGGCCAGCAGGAGCATTCTGGTTAATCTCCCCTTGTCTCGTTTGTCGTGTAGTGTCTTCATAATGTTATTTTTTTATTAATTATTACTCTTTGTAATTTCCTGTAAATACTAATTTTTAACTTCATCTATATGACCCTTGAAATTCATTTTACCCTATATAAAATATTGAAAAAATATCTTTTTATTGTAGTACTTTAATATAGATATTTGTATTGCATCTTTTTATAATAATTAACAATTTTGTATGGATTTGTTTGAATCAATTTATTAATTCTTTGACATTAAAAAAAATAATTATGCCAATCATTAAAATTGAAGTACCAGATTTGACAAAAGAGCAAAAGTTCGTTTAGTAAAAGCATGGGTAAATCAATCAAGCAAACAGGTAACAGAAACTATAATACCATCTGGCTTATAAGGTACACAACAGGCAGGGTAATGATGCTAAACAGCGTTGATACAGAGAGGTTCTGTGTTGCATAAACATCATCTTTATTGAAAGTTTTTGCCAGTATTACCATAAGGGTCTGACAGGGCATTGCTGCTTCCAAAACGATGACTGTCAATGCGGTATGATTTAAATTTAACGGGGTGAAAGTCATAATCGCCTTAAGCAGAAAAATGTATAAAATCGGACCAATGAGTAACTTATTTAAACTCAGAATAAAGGTGGATCTATCTTTTACGATAGTTTTAAAATGAAAATCAGCAAGTATAGCTCCTACGTACAGCATTGCCAAGTATAGTGTGGTTTTTCCGAATCCATGAAGGGACTCGTACATAAAACCCGGAATTTGTATATTTAAGAAGAGCATTAACAGGCCAATAAAAAAAGCTATTGTATTTGGATTCAACAATTTTTTTACTGCATCTATTTTTTTGGTTTTCTTGTTCTTTTCATTTGAAAGTAAGTAAACACCTAATGTCCACATGGTTGTGTTTTGAACAAGAAAATATATGATTCCATATAAAATGCCTTCGCCTCCCGGAAACAAAGCGTCAAGTATCGGAAATCCAAGAAATACTGCATTGGTGAAAGCTGTATGTAAAATGTGAATAATTGATTTTTTAGGAGGGAGTTTGAGTATTTTGTCTGTTATTTTTCCGATAACCAGAAAAAACAAAATTGATAGAAAAACGAGGAGAATAACAACCAACCAGTTTAACAGAATTTCACGGGTAATTTCAAGGGAGGAGACCTGGGTAATAATAAGAAAAGGTAAGGTGATATTAAAAATTATCTTCGAAAGGCCCGTCTTTATTTCATCTTTGATTATTCCCCGTTTGACAGCTATCACGCCAATTAGGGCAAGAACTAAAAGAATAAATATTTGCTGAATAATCAAATTAATTTCCATAAACTCCCTGATTAAAGCCTTTCTGACAAAAAAACTATACAATCGTTTAATCAGTTACAAAAGTATAGCAAATAATTAATTTTTTTGAAACCCTCCTGCATTAAATTACATAAAAGCTATGCATAAAGTTGCCCCTGCTGGAAGACCAATGTATGAGGGTTCCATGGGATGCAAAACTAACTTACGTTGACTTTTGTAGCAATAAGTCTCAGAGTAAGAGACTATGGATCTATTTATCAAATCAAATAATTACCTTAGAGTCTGATGGTTTAAAATGAGCATTGCGGAAATAAAAGAAAGTATATAATATACTGATATATGCATATCTGAATTGTTTTTTAATGATCGTTTTGTGACTGGTAAATCGGGAGAGGGTTCTCAAATTCAGAATCTTTATGTAAACAATTAGGAAACGGAACTGTTAATTAATAATAGAAGCGAGGATGACGAACTTGCTTTTTGATTTTTTAATAGAATCGCTGTAAACCAGCAATTGGAAAAGCATACAGGTTATTATTTTTCAGGGAATAAACTATATTTTGAAAAGGATGAAGCGGATGATCTGAATTTAATTTTTACAACAGCGAGCAAAACAGATACACTTGGGTTGAGAATGAAAGAAGATCTCCAATACTTGAAGCTTAAACTTCTCCTACCCGGAAAATAATCTTTTTAAAAGAAAATTTTTCTATTTTACTGAGAAATAATATTTTAATTACATGAGTGTTTTTTTT
>JAWLEB010000042.1:0-23624 GCA_041686375.1 Bacteroidales bacterium | reverse complement strand
GAATGGAATCTCCCGTATATTGCATTCAAAGGTCCGGTATTGTCGCAAATGCTCTACAAAGATCCCCTTGTGAAACATTCTGTTGATTTGGACTTTTGGGTGCCGTTAGAACACATTGAAAAGTGCCATGAAACTTTATCTGAGGCAGGGTTTGTAAGGGTCAAGCCCGGAATCTCACTCACACCAAAACAAAAAAAGAAGAATTACTCGATAAGCCATCATTATACCTATGTCCGGAAAGATGAAAAAGTGGTAATTGAATTGCACTGGAATATTACGAATCCTTATTCTTTGCTCCCTTTATCTTTTGATGAAGCATACCATTCCAGCATGGAGGTTGATCTGAATGGACACAAGATCAACACCCTAAGCAACAAATACTATCTTCTGTACCTTGCAGTTCATGGTTCAGTTCATAAATGGGCCAGGCTAACCTGGCTCAAAGACTTCGGGACGCTGCTGAAGCAATCAAATTATCAGCAACAACAGGAAGTGTTCAGGCTGGCCAAAAATTTTCAACTTACCAAACCGGTGAACCAGGCATTTTTACTAGCCTCTGCTATTTTTGATGTTGCTGTAGATGAATCCTTGATAAAAAAGGATCGTTTCAGTAACTCCAGCTTTTATACAACGCCCCTGAAAAGCATGCTCAAAGCCAGTAATAGATCAAACCTGGAAAAAATACCGGCGCTGTTCTACAAGTGGCATATACGTAATAATAAAACATACAGGCTTTCGCTTCTGTTTCGTCTTCGCACCCACTTTACGGATTGGGAAACGGTAAGGCTCCCGGACAATTTATTTTTCCTTTATTATGTACTGCGGCCTTTTTTATTTTTTTATCGTAATCTTTGTGGGGGAAGAAAATAAATGTTAGCATTTCTGGATTCTACATCTCGTTGGGCTGATAAGTTTATTGTTATCAGTATAATATATTAAATAAACAGATAAATTTTATAATGTTACAATTTCGTAAGTTCTGTGTATTGGAGGTACCTGAAACTCTGAAAAGGAGAGGGCAAAACAACTCAAACAATCTGGTGATGGCTGTTTGATACTAATGGGTCACCCTACGAAGGAGAAGCTTCGCTTAGTTGGGGCAATGCAAAAAAAGAACAACTGTTGAGAATGGTGCAATAAAACTAACAGGAAAGAAGGTGAATATGGAAAATATTAATTTCATAACGCCTGTTGAAATTACCACCCCAAAGGCTGAAAGCCTTAAACAGCAAAATCAAGGGTTAACCTCCGGAAAGATTACTAATCTTCTGTCTGTTGACTGGTAGTAGACATGGGAATCGCTGAAAATTCATATCCCTCCTCCCGGATGTAACCCAGCACCTTTGGTAATGCAGATAAAACATCCTTTCCAGCTCTTTCTGAATCATGAAATACAACAACAGAGCCAGGGCGGGAAAAACGGACAACATGATGAAATATATTTTCAGGAGAATATTTCCGGTTATAATCATGACTCATCACATCCCACATTACAATCTGAAAATTTTTGTTCAGTAATCGGGCCTGTGATGACCTGATTTTTCCGTAAGGAGGACGTAAAAGAGGAGACTGTATGAATTTTCCGGCTTGATAAATATCTTCAATATATCTATCCCTACTTGTAAACCATCCGTTCAGGTGATTGTGTGTATGATTTCCTGTTGAATGTCCTTGATTTAAAATGTCATCATAAATCCGGGGAAATCTTTCCACATTTCTGCCAAGGCAAAAAAAGGTTGCTTTCGCATTGTATCTGTCCAGAACCTCCAATATTTCTGGCGTGATCAACTCCGAAGGGCCATCATCAAAGGTCAGGAAAATCCTTTTTTCGTCCTGCGGCAGGTACCAGATATATTGCTTCCATATTTGGCCATACAGGCGATAAATATTCATCGTACTCCTATCTCAGCAATTAAATGGTGTCCTCAAGCATATCAACATACTGAGAGAACTTTGCCTCAAGATCTTCATGCAATTCCCTTTCATCATGCTCCTTGCACAAATCACTTAAATTCCTTATGATATACATGTTCCGGCGTATCTCGTCTGTAAATTGAGGCGCAAATCCTCCAAGACTTATATAATAATACAATTCCTGCTCCACATTTTCCAGCAAGGTATTAAGCACCTGCTTTGCCTTTTTATTTTCGCCAATTTCAAAATAGCTCTGAATATATGGTACTACAGTAAATTCATAAGCAATGGTTTCATTATCCATTATTTCAAGTGCGTAATCCATAACCCTTTTCGCAGAGTCAGCCTTGCCCTCCTGAAGCAAAGCCCCAGCCAACTGGCCATATATACTCCTGAAATTTGACAGCATGTCTCTGTTATCCTCATTAAGATAAATGTCTGATTCATCCACACCACCCCACCTAAAATCATTCATTAAAATATCATACATTCTGCCGGTGTTAATTTCTTTATCCCTCCTTTTATTATTTGTTTCAACCGGAACAAGATAATATCCTAATCCTTCCATAAGCATATAATCACCCAATTTAAATTGTTTGTTACTACCAACCGTAACTGCAAAATGGATGGGTCGTTCCCAGTTATTTGAAGCCAGCAGATCATACACCACCAGGCCATCTTTCGTCAGATAATTCCTGTTTAGCTTCCATTGCATCTCATCCACAACAGAGGCATGATAATTGGGCTCAATAACTTCCTGTTCAACAACAGCAGCCGAATCAATTTTCAACTTAAAATTCCGTGTTGGTATGTAATTCACTTTTTTTCCTTGTTCAAAAGGAGCAGAAATCTTAGTTCTTTCATCTTCATTCGCAACAAAATCAATTACCGATTTCAGAGTTACCCAATCGTCTAACTGGTTAGTAATTGGAATCACATCCCTGCTTCCTCTTCTCATCTGATCAATTTCATGGGTCATTGGAAAAGGATCTGACTCATAAGCCTTTCTCATCATCTGGTGGACATACCATCCCGCTCCAAGGTAACTTAGATTTGAAACCCTGACATCCGTTCTTATGCCCTCAACCTCTTGTGCATACCACAATGGGAAAGTATCGTTATCACCATAGGTAAATAATATTCCATTCGGACGCGTTGAATTCAGGTAATTGGCAGCAAAATCTCTCGTCGTGTATCTGCCGGAACGGTCATGATCATCCCAGTTTTCAACTGCCATAAGAGAAGGCACAAATAACAAACCAATAACCGTCAGCAATACCGCAGGCATAGACTTTATTCTTTTACGAAGATACTGAAATACAGCCATCACACTAAAGCCTATCCATATGGAAAAAGCATAAAAAGAACCGGCATAAGCATAATCCCGCTCTCTAGGCTGATGGGGTGTCTGGTTTAGATAATATACAATAGCTATACCAGTAAGTATAAACAACATCAAGATAACTACAAAATTCTTATTGTCTTTTTTAGCCTGGTAAAAGAAACCCAGCAGCCCCAAAATAAAAGGAAGCATATAATAGGTGTTGCGCGCCGGATTGTTTTTAAGATAATCCGGCAGGTTATCCTGGTCGCCAAGCCGATTATTGTCAAGGAAAGAAAAACCTGCTATCCAGTTCCCATCACGCACGTTGCCATGTCCCTGAATATCATTCTGCCTGCCGCTGAAATTCCACATGAAATAACGCCAATACATATGCCCTACCTGATATTTAAAAAAGAAAGACAGATTACTCGCTACAGCAGGAATAGTCTTTTTCTCCTTCTCACCCCTGTTATTACGAACATTCACCTGTTCTCCTTTAATATCCACCCAGGTCTCATAATCTTCAATATGTTGAGCTTCCGTGCTGTACATCCTGGGGAAAAATCCTGTGAACCTTGAATCATATTTCAATTTACTCTTATGATCAACAACAACGTATTTACCATCTTCTTTGGCATAAATAGGTTGTCCCTGTTCCCTTTCCGTTACCGGGGCATTATAATAGTGTCCATAGAAAAGCGGACGATCACCATATTGCTCTCTGTTTAGGTAGCTGATCAGATTAAATATATTTTCCGGATTGTTTTGATCCATGGGAGGATCTGCAGAAGACCTTATCATAATTGTAGCGTAAGAAGAATATCCTATCAAAATCACCGCTACCGATAAAATGATGGTATTCAGAACATACTTTTTTTTGCGATGTGTATAGCGTACCCCGGCAACTATTAAAAAAACAATGAAAATGATGAAAAAGAAAATCCCGCTGTTGAAAGGTAAGCCTATAGAATTCACAAACAACAACTCAAAACGGGAAGCTAAATAAACCACTCCGGGGATTATGGCATACATAACAGCCGCAAGTATAATAAGCGATAGAAAAGTTGCCTGAACCAGACCTTGAAAAGTAGGTTTAAATTTCTTAAAATAATAAACAAAGACAATTGCAGGTATGGCCAGAAGATTTAACAAATGAACCCCTATTGAAAGCCCAATAAGATATGCAATAAGCACGATCCATCTTTGCGATTTTTGTTTATCTGCCTCATTTTCCCATTTTAAAATTGCCCAAAAAACAATAGCAGTAAAAAGAGAAGAAGTTGCATATACCTCTGCTTCAACAGCAGAGAACCAGAAGGTGTCTGAAAAAGTATATGCAAGAGCCCCAATAAGTCCGCTGCCAAGAATGGCAATAATTTCAGGTAAAGAAAAATCACCATCGTTTTTATTAATAAATTTACGCGCCAGATGGGTTATGCTCCAGAATAAAAACAGGATAGTGAAAGCGCTGGCTAAAGCAGACATGGAGTTAATCATCTTTGCTGCATTTTCGGCCTCTCCGGCAAATATTGTAAAAAGCCTTCCCAGAAGCATAAATAATGGAGCACCGGGAGGGTGACCCACTTCAAGCTTATATGATGAAGCAATGAATTCACCACAATCCCAAAAACTAGCTGTAGGTTCGATCGTCAGAAGATAAACAATGGCTGCTATTAAAAAGGTAGCCCAACCTATAGCAATGTTCCAAAATTTAAAATTCAACTTCATATGGATACTGTTATTAGATATAGAAATACTCAAAATAAAATTAAAATATAGACAACACTACATGATAGACAAAGTAAATATCACAAAAAGAATGTTCTAAATAAACAATAAATTTTTATCTTTAAAAATTATTCTGTTATTATTATCTGATTATGCGCTATTGCTTACTTCTGACATTACTGTTTTCCCCATTCATCCTGTTTACTCAGGAACACAATCCCCAAAGCAGTATGCAAATGGAATTCAACGCTCAGGATAGTTCCGGTTTAAATTTTGTAATGGAAAATGTCAACTTCCTGAAAAATAATGAATTTTTCAATGACTATGTAAAAGGTTACACCCTGTTGGGTTTCTACATAAATCCGCAACTAAGGTGGAAAATTACTCCAAAGACAAAGTTAACAGGAGGTGTGCACTTATTGAAATATTCAGGCGTATCCAGATTTCAGGAAATAAAACCCCTGTTTCGCATAGAGCAAAATCTTACAGATAGTTTGAAACTTATAATGGGAAATATTTTTCAAAACCATAACCACCATTTTATTGACCCTCTATATCATAGCGAAAAATCTTTAAATGAGCCTCTTGAAACAGGTATTCAGTTTTTATTTAAGCGCCCGTTTTTAAATGCAGACATCTGGCTGAACTGGAAAAATTTCATCCTCTACAACGCTCCTTCACAGGAAAAATTTGAAGCAGGAGCTTATCTGTCTCCAAGGGTAGCAGAGAATAGTAAGTTTTCCGCGCATGTGCCTGTACAATTTCTTGCCAGGCATAAAGGCGGGCAAATTGATACAACAGGAAAGCCTTTACAATCTATTATAAATGTTGCTGCTGGTCCTAAACTGGCATTTAAAATTCAGTCACCATTTTTAAACAAAATTGAACTTGAAAGCTATTTCGCTAAATACAAAGATATTTCTCCAGAACCGCAGCTTGCATCCCATCAGGGAGAAGCAGCTTACAACCGCATATCAGCCTCCAGGGATAATTGGTTTTTGGGTATTGCATATTGGTATGCAAACAAATTCATCCCGATCTCCGGAAATCCAATATATTCGACATTATCATCCCAGGATAACCTTACCCCTGAGTCAAGAGAACTTATCACAGGTGAGCTAAGGTATACTTATCATTACAAAAAGGCGACCCTGATTTTTGGGATTCAAACCTATTTTGATCCCATACAAAATGAAACAGATCACAGTTTTGGATTATATTTAAAGCTGTCACCGGAAGTTTTCCTGACAAAACTTACCGCTGAATAATCAATATTCTATCTTATCTTCTTTATTCCTCCAGTGCTCAAAAGCCACAACAGCCTCACTCCTGAGGGACTGTTCAGTGGGTATGGTTCGTTTATCGTAAGGCAATTGAATTTCCCGATATATAGAAGAGTCGTCAAAGCCTGCATCTTTTGCATCATAGCGTGTTGCGGCAAAACACACCCTGTCCAGCCGGGCCCAATAGATGGCACCCAAACACATAGGACAAGGTTCGCAGGAGGAATACAGCACACACCCATTTAATTCAAAATCCTGTAATTCCCGGCAAGCTTCACGAATCGCATTAATTTCAGCATGGGCGGTAGGATCATTAACTTTTGTAACCGTATTCCCTGCACTGGCTATTATTTCTCCATCTTTAACAATTAAAGCCCCAAAGGGGCCACCATCTTTGTCCTGATTCTCAATTGACAGTTGTATCGCTCTCCTTAAAAATTGTTCATCCGCTTTGTTCATATTGATTTCCCAATAAAAATTCTCGTATAAAATTAAATATTATTGATCATAACCCAAAAAAATTAACCCATTACCAACAAATACAAATAACCTCATTATTCAATAAAAAAAGTGTATTATAAATTTGCATAAACTCAATAATTTTTCTTTAAGTTACCCTATTTTATGGTTTTTCTCAATATTTGCTCTCATAGTAATTGACTTTTGATGTCAACCTCTATCAGGCAGGCGCATATTCAATCCGGTGGCAGAAATCCGGTATCTATAATTAGGTATCCCCTGTCCTTTCACTATCATAAAATCTGGGAAAGTTTAGTAAACTCCATCTGTTCAATGTCTGTGCATATGAAAGGTTAGTAATCCTATTCGCCAAAGTCTCATAGACATAAAATTATTTGTTAATAAAATTGTTAATTTTCCAAAATTAGTATATTTTTGCAAACCGTAAAACCGGGAAGGTTTTATAATTAATTAAAAATTAAAAAGTTAATAACAGAAGTGGATTCAAACAGCTACAAGACACTTTCAGCAAAGAAAGAAGATGTTAAAAAGGAATGGGTCCTTATCGATGCTAAAGATGAAGTTCTGGGACGTATAGCTTCTCAGGCAGCCAAGATTATCAGAGGCAAGCATAAGCCAAATTATACACCTCATATTGACTGTGGTGATAACGTGGTTATTATCAATGCCGAACAAGTCAGGCTGACCGGCAATAAGTGGACTGACAAAGAGTATGTTCACTACACAGGCTATCCGGGAGGACAACGAAAAAGGACGCCAAAGGATCTCATGAAAAAAGATCCGAGAATGATTATTGAAAAAGCCATTCATGGTATGCTCCCAAAAAATCGTTTGGGAAGAAAATTAAAAAACAACTTATTTGTGTATGTTGGAGAAGAGCACCCCCATAAAGCTCAAAAGCCAAAGAAACTCAAATTAAAAGACATTAAGTAATTAACATGGAAAAAATTAACACGATAGGAAGAAGAAAAAAGGCCATTGCCCGTGTTTATTTAAGCGAAGGTAAAGGGAATATTACTGTTAACAACAGAACGTTAAAAGAATATTTTCTTGTCCCAAGTGAGCAATTCATTGTTCAGCAACCTTTAAAAACGCTTGAAGTAGAAGGCAAATATGACATTACGGTCAACATCACGGGAGGAGGATTAAAAGGGCAGGCAGAAGCTACACGGCTTGGTATAGCAAGAGCTTTAGTTGAAGTAAGCAGCGAATACAAAGAAAAGCTCAAAGCAGAAAGATACCTCACCAGAGATGCAAGAGTGGTGGAAAGAAAGAAGCCGGGACAACCGAAAGCCCGTAAGAAGAATCAATTCAGCAAACGATAAGGTTATTAGTAATATAATAATCCGTTTAGTATCCAAATTGTTGGGACTTTCTTGTTGATGTATACAAAGAAACTGCCCAATGGTTGAATTAAAGAGAATGTAAACGTAAAAAATTAAATCAATGAATCAAGCTACTTTTGACGAATTATTAGAAGCCGGAGTACATTTTGGACACCTCAAACGTAAGTGGAATCCCAAAATGGCTCCATATATATTTATGGAAAGAAATGGTATCCATGTAATTGATCTCCAAAAAACAGCAATAAAATTAAACAATGCTTGTAATGCCCTTAAGCAAATAACAAAATCAGGAAGGAAAATCCTTTTTGTTGCTACCAAAAAGCAAGCAAAAGAAATTGTCACCGAAAAAGTTAAACCCACCGGAATGCCTTATGTAACAGAAAGATGGCCAGGAGGTATGTTAACTAACTTCCCAACTATTAAAAGAACAATCAAAAGGATGGCCACTATTGATAAGCGCTTTGCGGATGGTACTTATGACAAGCTTGCAAAAAGGGAGCGACTACAAATCCAAAGGCAAAGAGCCAAAATGGAACGAACCTTCGGCAGTATATCAAATATGAGCCGTCCCCCCGCAGCAATATTTATTATCGATGTTGGAAAAGAAAATATTGCGGTCAAGGAAGCCCAAAAATTAAATATCCCGATCTTCGGCATGGTAGATACCAATTCAAATCCGGAAAATATTGATTTCCCAATTCCAGCAAACGATGATGCTTCAAAGTCTATTTCTTTTATCGTTGATAAAGCAGTAGAAGCAATAAATGAAGGGCTGGAGGAAAGAAAGATGGAAAAAGAAAAAGAGAAAGCACAAAAAGAAAAGAAAAAGGATCAGCAAAAATCTGCCAAAGATTCAAAAACTGAAACAAAAGAAAAAGGCGAAGCAAAAAAGACAAGAGCAAGAAAGAGCAGCGCTAAAACACCAAAAGAAGAAGCTGAAAAAACTGAACAAACAGTAGAGGAGAAACCTCAGGCTTCTGAAAAGAAAGAAGAAAAGCCAGAAGCCGGAGAAAAGAAGGAAGAAAAGGCAGAGGAAAAGAAAGCTGATGATAAAAACAACGAAAATAATTCATAAGTGAAATTTCAAATATCAAGTGTAAAATGACAAAAATAACCGCCGCGGAAGTAAATAAACTTCGTAAACAAACAGGTGCCGGAATGATGGATTGCAAAAAGGCCCTTACAGAAGCTAATGGTGACTTTGACAAAGCAACGGAAATTATCAGGGAAAAAGGGATAGCTGTGGCGAACAAACGTTCAGACAGAGCAGCAACAGAAGGTGTTGTATTTAGCAAAACAACCGAAGACAATAAAAAAGGATTTATCATTTCTCTTAATTGTGAAACCGATTTCGTAGCAAAAAATGACGATTTCGTTGGATTGGCAACAAAAATCCTTGACTTGGCGATCAAAAATGAACCTGAAGACCTCGAGGCTTTAAAAAAGCTCAATTTAAACAATAAGACTGTTGAAGAGAATATTCTTGAGCAAACCGGTATTATTGGAGAAAAACTGGAGCTTTCATATTTTGATAAAATAGTTGCTCCTAAAGTTGTTACCTATATTCATATGGATAACAAACTTGCAACTTTAGTGGGTTTTAATAAAAATGATATTGATGAACAAGTGGGCAGGGATATAGCTATGCAGATTGCAGCAATGGATCCGGTAGCTGTCGACAAAGATGGTGTTCCTCAGGATATTGTTGAAAGAGAACTTGAAATTGGAAAGAAACAAGCTAAGGCTGAAGGGAAACCAGATAATTTACTGGAAAAAATTGCACAGGGTAAGTTAGGCAAATACATGAAAGAAAACACTTTGCTTAACCAGGAATTTATAAAAGAAAGCAAAAAAACAGTTAAGCAGTATCTGCAGGAACATGACAAAGATTTAACGGTAACCGAATTCAAGAGATATTCTTTAAAACAATAGAAAGTTCCGACATATTACAATAACTGAAGAGAGAAGGCAGCTTTTTGTTTCCTTCTCTTTTTTTATCAAACTTTGAAGGGACTGTCCAAAAAGATTTATTAAAAGCATTTTCAACAAAGCAATTTAAAAAAATTCAGGCCAGCCTCCTCAAGTCTGCTAATCACAGGATAAAAGAAAATTCTCATCAGATATTACAGAGCATGGACAAGAATAATACCAAATTACTAAACCAAATAAAAGATCAAGTATCAATTTGCACGAAATGTCCTTTACATGAGACCAGAAAAAATGCGGTTTTCGGGGAAATGGATTACAATGCTAAAATCATGATTGTTGGAGAAGGACCCGGCGCTAATGAGGATAAAACAGGAAGACCATTTGTGGGGAGGGCAGGCAAGCTGCTTGATGAAATTCTTCATAAATATGGGCTAAGCAGAGAAGATGGCGTATTTATTTCCAATATAATAAAATGCAGACCTCCGAAAAATCGCCAACCCAAAAAACCAGAAATAGAACAATGTCTGCCCTACTTAGAAGAGCAAATAAGACTCATCAATCCTAAACTTATAATACTCCTCGGTCTAACTGCTGTGAAATCATATCTGGACACAGATGACCAAATGAAAAATATCAGGGGAAATATAATAACAAGAAAGACAAGGAATATTATGGCTTCTTACCATCCCGCTGCCATACTCAGGAATCCAAATCTCAGAAGTTTACTAGAACAAGATATTAAAAAAGTAAGTAAGCTTTAATGAGGCTAAATCCTCAGTCTCATTCATTCCTAATTACTAATTGAGGTTTAGTTACAGAGAAACTTAAATTATAAACCCGGAAACACAATCCAGCCTACATCAATCCTGTATTATTAACAATGCATCTCCGTAAGTACCGAAACGATACTTCTCTTTTATAGCTACATTATAGGCGTTAAAGACCTTATTATACCCTCCGAAAGCCGTCACCATCATGAGTGGTATGGACAACGGTAAATGGAAATTAGATATCATCATATTGGGTATCTTTACTTCATACGGTGGAAAGAGAAATTTATTGGTCCACCCGTCATAAGTTTTAAGCCGATATGAAGTAGAAACGGAAGACTCCAGTGTTCGAAGCACTGTTGTTCCGACAGCACAAACATTACGTTTTTTATCCTTGGCTTTATTTACTGTCTCTGCAGCCTCCTCAGAAATATAAATCTTTTCGGAATCCATTTTATGCTTCGTGAGATCTTCTACATCTACATTATTGAAACTACCCAGCCCCACGTGTAATGTAACCTCCGCAAAATTCACCCCAACAATTTCCAGTCTTTTCAACAATTCTCTGCTAAAATGCATTCCGGCCGTCGGAGCCGCAACAGCTCCTTCGTGTTTGGCATAAAGGGTCTGATAGCGTTCATCATCCTCAGGTTCAACAGGTCTCCTTATAAACTTTGGCAAAGGCGTTTCTCCCAGATTATAGAGCGTTTTCTTAAAATCTTCATATTCACCATCAAACAAAAACCTCAGGGTTCTTCCCCTTGATGTTGTGTTGTCAATTACCTCAGCTACCAAAGTCTCTCCTTTTTCCTCATCACCAAAATATAACTTATTACCTATCCTGATTTTTCGTGCAGGGTCGACCAACACATCCCATAATCTTTGTTCTTTATTCAACTCCCGCAAAAGAAAAACCTCAATCTTTGCACCTGTCTTCTCCTTATTTCCATATAATCGTGCAGGAAAAACCTTTGTATTATTAAAAACCAAAACATCATGTTCATTAAAATACTCAACAATGTCCTTAAAGGTTCTATGTTCAACCTTTCCGGAATTAGTATGCAAGACCATTAATTTTGATTCATCACGATTTTTTGCAGGATATAAAGCGATCAGTTCTTCGGGTAATTTATACTTAAATTGCGATAATTTCATTAATTCAGCTCATTTATCAGGTTTAACATTTTGTGCTGCCTTATACGTAACAATGTTGCATTTGTTACAAACAACTTATAATTTTTTCAAATTTTGAAATCTTAATAGCATTGTTTATATGATATTCGCCAATACGAATGCGTTTAAGCCCGATGAGATGTGCGCCTGTTCGCAATTCTTTCCCAATATCTCTCGCAAGCGAGCGAATATAGGTTCCTTTGCTACAAGCCACCCGGATAAAAATTACCGGATGTTTATATTCTAAAAGCTCAATCTCATAAATTCTCACAGACACAGGTTGCATAATTAAACTCTCGCCTTGCCGGGCTGATTCATAGGCTCTTTTTCCCTTAACATTTTTGGCAGAATAAACCGGAGGAACCTGCTGTGTTTCTCCTTCGAAAGATTGTAAAATATCTTTCATATGATTTTCATCAATCCTTTCCTTTAACGAAAAAACATGATCAAACATTGTCTCCAAATCATATGAAGGAGTAGTTTTCCCAAGTTCAATTGAGGCCATATACTCTTTATCCTCAGCATGAAGAGTGTTAAGAACTTTTGTCTTTTCCCCTGTTCCCAATAACATTAAGCCTTCAGCTAACGGGTCGAGCGTTCCTGCATGTCCTACTTTTATATTTCGTTTATCGCCGGTTTTTTGCCGGTAGCGGAAAGCAATTTGATTTCTAACTTTTTTTACGACATCAAAAGAGGTCCAGAAAAGGGGTTTGTCTATCAGCAAAATTTTACCCCCAATTAACTCGTCCAAACTATCTATCCTTGAGAAATCTTCACCCATAATATCCTTCCTATCCAAAAATAATAGCAACCAAACCGATTGCAAAACAATAAAAAGCAAAATAAATCCACTTGCCCTGGTTAATAATTTTGATCATCCATTTACAGGCAAAAAAGCCGGATAAGAAAGCAGCTATAAAACCAACTACAAGAGGTAATATATTTATTTGTACAACTCTTGCATCATAGTCAGCCAAATCAAGGATATTTGCCCCGATAATTGGTATCAAAACCATAAGAAATGAAAACCGTGTAACTTCATCCCTTTTGCCACCTAACATCAGTCCGGTAGAAATAGTTGCCCCGGACCGGGATATTCCGGGTAAAACTGCCAGAGCCTGAGAGATACCAATAACAAAAACAGAGAGAAAAGTTAACTTTTTATTTGCGGGATTATAATAATAGGAAAAAGTCAATAAAACGGCTGTTACAAGTAACATAATACCCACAAACTGCAAATTACCAGAAAAAAACCATTCAACCTGTTCTTTGAAAAATATTCCAACAATTAACACCGGAATCATAGAGATAAATATCTTCAGAACATAGATTGCAGAGTCATTCAATCTGAATTGCAAACTCCCCTTTACTAGCTTGAAAATATCTGTCCAGAAAACAACAATAATACTTAAAACCGTTGCACCATGTACAATTACCGTAAAAAGCATGCTCTGATCCATCTCTGTACCCAGCAATACTTTGCCAATCTCAAGGTGACCACTGCTGCTAATAGGTAAAAATTCTGTAAGTCCCTGAAGTATTCCAAGAATTAAAGCTTCTAACCATGTCATGGGCAAAATTCGTTAACAGCTTTATTCTTTTGTATCCTTAGGCTTTTTCATTATGGCATAAATTACAAAGGCAAAGCCACCGATTACAATGACTGGTGCGAGCGTAATTCTTCTAAAGCTGAAAATTTCAGGGTTAAATTGATCGGGACTTGCGGCCTTTCCGCCTGCCATAAGGATAAAACCTACAACTATGATCAATACTCCAATAATTAACAGTCGATAATTCTCCTTTGAAAAAGCGAATAACTCTTCTTTCTGTTCTTTTTTCTTTTTAGTCATATTCTACGCTATAATATTTAGATTTTAATAATACAATTTATCTATCTTAATATACAGATACTTGTTCACAGCAAAAAACGTTGACAACCAACTAATAAGCATACCGACAAGTAAAACAGCTCCATATAATGGCGCTATCACTTCAACATCCTGCAAAGTTATAATATTATCAAATTCATGCTGGAAAAAATATATCACACCACTAAGCATAAGCATAGCAACAATGGAAGCATATACCCCTTGCATGATTCCCCTGAAAATAAACGGACGCCTTATAAATCTTCGCGTGGCACCAACAAGCTGCATTGTGTTAATAATAAAACGTTTAGAATATATAGAAAGTCGAATCGTGTTATTAATCAGAGCTATAGCAACCAGAAATAAAAATCCGCTAAAGGCAATGATAAAAAGTCCTATCTTTTGTATATTCTGATTTACAAGCTGCACCAATGATTTTTGATAGAACACCTCCTTAATATGATCATATTTTTTCAAGTCATTTTTGATAATTTCCAGGCTGTCAGGATTTGCGTATTGAGCATTCAAATGAACATCAATAGAAGCCAGTAAAGGATTGTAGCCCAGAAAATCAATAAAATCTTCACCCAGTTCCTGCTTTAACTCTTCTGCAGCTTCTTCTTTAGTGATATATTCTGTAGATTTAACATATTCTGATGCATCAAGAACTTTTTGAAGCCGTTTAATTTCCACTTCTTTAACCCCTTCTTTCAGAATAATAGAAAATCCAATATTTTCTTTTACATAATCTGATAGTATTTTAGCATTAAAAACCAATAAACCTAATACACCTAAAAGAAATAAAACAAGGGAGACGGTTACTACAGAAGTTAAAAATGAACTTCTAAGGCGTCTTTTGGTAATTTTAGCTTCTTTAGTTGCCATAGAGATTATTAAATATTTTACGAAGATAAGAATAAAATTCTACTTGAAATATTTTATGAATCTGTTAAATTTGCTTAAAAAATTTGGAAGGAACTGTATATAAATCCACTGGAAGCTGGTATTATGTAAAGGACAAGGATGGGGAATCCTGGGCTTGTAAGATAAAAGGGTCTTTTCGCATACAAGGAGTACGAACGACAAACCCTGTTGCTGTGGGCGATGAAGTTGAGTTCAAGACCGTACAGGAGGGAAATAAAGAAGGTCTTATTTTTAAGCTCCACGAAAGGGAAAATTATATAATCCGCAAAGCCACAAAACTTTCCAAAGAAAGTCATATCATTGCTTCCAATATTGACCAGGCAATTTTAATGGCCTCTCTTTCATATCCCAAAACATATACGCTGTTTATAGACCGTTTTCTGGTCACTGCAGAAGCTTACCGTATTCCGGCAAAAATTATCTTCAATAAGATAGATCTGTACGATGAAAAGACAAAAGAAAGGATGGAGGAGCTTATCAACAGATATAATGACATAGGTTATGAATGTTTCAAGATTTCAGCCAGCAAAGGAACCAATCTGGAACAAATGGAAAATCTGCTTAAGAACAAAAGAAGTGTCATTGCGGGCAATTCAGGAGTAGGTAAATCTACAATGATAAACACACTCGTTCCCGGCCTAAAATTAAAAATAAAAGATGTATCCACATATCATAAAACAGGCAAACATGCAACAACATTCGCTGAAATGATAGATCTTCCTTTTGGAGGTGAAATAATTGATACCCCTGGCATACGTGGATTTGGACTTGTCGATTTTTACAAAGAAGAAATCTACCATTTCTTCCCGGAAATCTTTGCTGCATCGCAAGAATGTAAATTCCATAATTGCCTGCACAAGTCAGAACCCGGATGCTACGTCCGAAAAGAAGTAGAAGAAGGGAAAATAAGCAGGGAGAGATATAACAATTACTTACGCGTTTTGTTGGACAATGAAGAAAAATACCGTTGATTTAAAAAATTTTTGCTCCCGTCATCTAAAGTAATATGTTAATCAAATAATCACCTGATTTATACAATTATATTGTTGAAAGTCCGTACTTTGTATAAAAAACTGAAAAAGTTTTATAACGTAAGTCAGGTGATAGAGAAAAAAAACTATAAAAGCCGCAGGGAAACACTTAGAATTCTTCTAGCTGAGGACGAAGATATTTATCAGCAGATAATTAAAAAAATTATTGAGTCCTTTGGTCTGCATATTACCATTGTAGAGAATGGGAACAATTGTATTACTGAAGCCAGAAATCATGCATATGATATTATACTTATGGACATTGAAATGCCACAAAAAAATGGATATGAAACAACCAGGGAGCTCCGGGAAAAAGGCATCAATGTACCAGTCATAGCTGTTACATCAAATACATGGAAGGAAGAGAGAATAAAATCCAAACAATCAGGAATGAATGATTTCTTACCTAAACCTGTAAACAGGAAGAAACTGGAAAAAATTATCAAATACTGGTCAAAAAGAAGTAAAGCAGGGATATAACATGCCCGGCATAAGCTAAAATACGCTCCTGTATTTTTTACTTATAACATTAAACAGCCAGCGTACAAAACAAAAAACATCCTTTCGGCTATTACCGGCCAAAAGGATGTTTTATCTTTAAGAATATACTAAAAATTGTGGCTTAAATTTCAAACTTTATGCCTTGTGCTAAAGGCAAATCAGTACCATAGTTAATGGTGGTTGTTTGTCTTCTCATGTAAGCTTTCCATGCATCTGAGCCTGACTCACGGCCTCCGCCGGTATCTTTCTCACCACCGAATGCTCCACCAATTTCAGCACCGGAAGTACCAACATTAACATTTGCAATACCGCAATCAGAGCCCGCATGAGAAAGAAATCTCTCTGCTTCTCTGACATTTAAAGTAAAGATGCATGAGGAAAGGCCTTGCGGAACATCGTTATGCAATTTCAATGCCTCATCAAAATCTTTGTACTTAATCAAATAAAGAATGGGAGCAAAAGTCTCTTCCTGTACAATCTGATAATGATTCTCAGCCTCAACTAGTGCAGGAGTAACGTACGTTCCGGCATCATATTCTCCACCGCTAAGCACTTCACCGCCAAAAATGATTTTTCCTCCTTCTTCTTTTGCCTGTTTCAGGGCTTCCTTGTAAACTTCCACAGCGCTGGTATCAATCAAAGGCCCCATAATATTATCCGGATTCAATGGGTTGCCTATTTTTTGAGCTACCTGCTCATATGCATTCAATAGCCGTTTTTTTACATCTTCATAAATGCTTTCATGAATGATAATCCTGCGCGTTGTTGTACATCTTTGGCCTGCTGTTCCCACTGCACCAAAAACTATAGTAGGAATAGCCATATCAATATCACCATGCTGAGAAAGAATCATAGCATTGTTACCCCCCAGCTCAAGAATACTTTTTCCCAATCTTTTACCAACTCTTTCTGCGACCCTTTTACCAACAGCAGTGGAACCCGTTACCGAAATCAAAGGCACTCGCTTATCATCCACCATATTATCCCCAATATCAGCAGATTTACCAATGCAAACATTAAATACACCCTCAGGTATATCGTTATTTTTTAACACTTTAGCAACTATATTCTGAACCGCAACAGCTGTTAACGGAGTTTTGGAGCTTGGTTTCCAAATCACCACATCCCCCGCAACCGCAGCGATCATTGTATTCCATGCATAAACAGCAACCGGAAAATTAAATGCAGTAATAACACCCACAACGCCAAGAGGGTGATAATGGTCATAAAGACGATGGTGTGGTCTTTCAGACTGCATGGTGTACCCATAAAGCATACGTGACTGTCCTACGGCAAAATCTGCAATATCAATCATTTCCTGAACTTCGCCAAGGCCCTCCTGATAGCTTTTTCCCATCTCTGTACTTACGAGCATTCCCAAATCTTCTTTGGAAACTCTTAGTTCCAGAGCAATCTGACGAACTATTTCCCCGCGATCCGGGGCAGGTATATCTCTCCATGTAATAAATGCTTCCTGTGCTTTCTTGATAACCTTTCCGTAATCTTCCTTTGTAGCATTTTTTACTTTTGCTAACTCACTGCCATCAATGGGAGTATATGAAGTAGTTGTACCACCGCCTGGCTCAAGCCAATTCTGGCCTGTTGAAACGCCGGGATTAATATCTTTAACGCCAAGCCTATTAAGGATTCCCTTAATATCATAAGTTTTGTCCGCCATAAGTCAATAATTTTAGAGTTAATTAAATTAGATGTACCCCGCAAATTAATAAAAATTCAAAGAGAAAAAAAATCTGAATACTTCCCATTTATGAGTCTCAAAAAGTGCAAAATGTTAGAAGGAGATATTAAAATAAAATTTTGTACATCAAAAAAAATGCTATAATTTTGAGCTGTTAAAGCGGTTCATTTAAATAAGGCCTGAATGGCGGAATTGGTAGACGCGCTGGTCTCAAAAACCAGTGGATTTTTTCCGTGCCGGTTCGACTCCGGCTTCAGGCACAATTGAACCCTCGTTGGAGGGTTTTTTTATATACATCAAGCATAACAACTATGGACAAATCGGTCTCATTACATCCCTATAAAGAAAAACAGGATATCTTTGACCGAAGATACATCGAAATGGCTCAGATATGGGCTAAAAATTCTTATTGCGAAAAAAGGAAAGTGGGCGCATTGATAGTAAAAGACAAGATGATAATTTCCGATGGATACAATGGAACCCCTTCTGGGTTTGAAAATGTATGTGAAGATGAAAACAATCAGACCAAACCATACGTACTGCACGCAGAAGCAAATGCTATTACAAAAGTAGCTAAGTCAAACAATAGCAGTGAAAATGCAACGTTATATGTAACAACTTCTCCTTGCTTAGAATGTGCAAAGTTAATAATACAATCGGGAATTAAACGTGTTGTATTTACTGAGAAAAAGAACACAAACGATGGCGTACCCCTTTTAGACAGAGCAGGAATAGAAGTAGTTCAAATAGAATTATAATACTTACAACAAAAGGGTAACCTGAATAATAAGTCCTCCAGTTTCTGCAAAGGCTATTATCTCCGGCGTTTGAAGGATAATTCAGCAGAAAAACAATTATAGAAGAATAGATAAAAAATTAAATAATAGCAGATGAAATTATCAAAGGAAAAAATAAACATTTATGGTCCTATAATTCTGGCAATTGTTTTAATAGCAGGGATATATACAGGGACCCTGCTAGACAGGCAGAATAATGAATCCGGACAAAGTAATTATTCCCAGCATAATAAAATAACAAGAATTATAAACTATATTAAAGCCCATTATGTTGACTCTGTTAATGAAAATAAACTTATTGAAGCTGCAATTCCGACAATCCTGGAAGAGCTGGATCCGCATTCTGTGTATATACCGGCAGAAGATTTACAAAGTGTTAGTGAACCTCTGGAAGGTAATTTTGAGGGAATTGGGATTCAGTTTAATATGCAGAAAGATACCATCATTGTTATAAGTACCATTAGTGGAGGACCTTCGGAAATGGTCGGAATACAACCGGGAGACAGAATCATCAAGGTAAATGATACGGTGGTTGCGGGTGTTGATATGCCAAGCTCCAAAGTTGTCAATATGCTAAAAGGTGAACGCGGAACCGAAGTCAATGTATCGGTAAAAAGGAACGAACACCCCGATTTATTGGATTTTAAAATAAAAAGAGACGAAATTCCGATTTATAGTGTAGATATCGCCTACATGATTAACGACAGCACAGGATATATAAAAATCAACAGATTTGCGAAAACTACACATGAGGAATTTGTTGAAGGGCTGAAAAAACTGAAAAAGCATTCTGCCAGGAAGGTAATTATTGACCTTAGAAACAATAATGGTGGCTATATGGCCGCTGCCACCAACATTGCCGATCAGTTCCTGAAAGACGGAGAGCTTATTGTCTATACAGAAGGAAGGACAATGCCTAAAGAAGAAACATATGCTACTTCTAAAGGGATAGCTCATGACCTTGATGTGTCAATTTTAATCGATGAATGGTCTGCATCAGCGAGCGAAATCCTTGCCGGAGCGATACAGGATAACGACAGAGGGATTATTGTGGGTCGGCGTTCCTTTGGTAAAGGGCTAGTTCAGGAGCAAACTATGCTACCCGATGGTTCGGCTTTAAGACTGACCGTTGCAAGGTATCATACTCCAACAGGCCGTTCAATACAAAAACCATATAATAATGGTCAGGAGAACTACTATAATGATCTCAACAAACGATTCGAGGAAGGTGAATTTTTCAGCGCAGATAGCATTGAACTGGCAGATTCTCTAAAATACACCACACCAAAAGGGGATGTGGTATTTGGAGGAGGAGGAATCATGCCAGACTTTTTCGTACCGGTAGACACAACATATCATTCTGATTTTTTCAGTGAAATAACAAGCAAAGGATTAATGTATCAGTTTGCTTTTAATTATGCTGATAATAACAGAAGTACTTTAAAAGGTTTTGATAATGTTGATGAGCTGGAAAAATATTTAGATTCGCAGAATTTATATAGCCAGTTTATTGAGTTCGCAAAAAACAATAATGTTAATACGGATACAACAGGCAAAGAAAAATCTAAAAAGGTAATACTCACAAGAATCAAAGCCAATATAGCCAGGAACATAATGGATGATGAAGGATATTATCCAATCCTTCGAAATATAGACAATACCATTCAAAAGTCTATTGAATTATTCATGCAAGGTAAAACCAGTTAATCCAATAAGCTGGTTTTACCCTTTTTTCTTTTTTTCCATACCAAAGCAGCAGAACCCAGCAATGCACCGTTTGTTTCATTCAGCTCAGAGAGCAGAAGTTTGACCTTATTTTTATATTGCCCGAATATATTTTCCTCCATATATTTTTTTGCCGGCTTCAGTATTAAATCACCTGATTTTGCTAGGCCGCCGTAAAGAAAAACATGACTTGGACTGATTGTTGCTACAAAATCGGATAATTTCATCCCTAAATATTTCCCGGTAATGTCAAAAGCTTTAAGAGCAATTTCATCTTTATTCACCGCTGCATTGTATACTCGTTCGGAAGTAATATCCTTAACAGCAACATCCCGCAGTTCGCTTTGTATATTATATTCAGAAAGCAACTCCAACGCGG
Source organism: Bacteroidales bacterium (assembly GCA_041686375.1). GTDB lineage: Bacteria > Bacteroidota > Bacteroidia > Bacteroidales > UBA12077 > JAGXLC01. The sequence goes on along the minus strand of JAWLEB010000042.1, from coordinate 2,753 downwards.
TCCTCCTTAAGCCCTGAGCAGAGACATAGGTTTCAAGGCAACCTCGTCTTCCACACCCACAAATTCTGCCGGAATTCAAATAAACAAATGTATGCCCGAGTTCTCCGGCATACGCATCATGTCCGTAAACCAAATCTCCGTTCACAACTATACCACTTCCCAGACCAGTACCCAAAGTCAATACAATAAAATTCTGCAACCCCTGAGCTCCACCAAACAATAATTCCCCAAGGGCTGCAGCATTCGCATCATTGGTTAACGAAACAGGGACACCAAAATGCTTATGCAAAAGTTCGACCAGAGGTACTATACCTTTCCATTGAAGGTTGGCGGCATTCTCAATGGTTCCCTTGAAAAAATTCCCATTTGGTGCTCCAATACCGATCCCTTTCAAAGTTTCAGAAAGGTTAAGTTTATTTAGTGCAGAGTGAAACTGCTCACTTAAATAATCAACATAACCTTGCGCAGTTTCAAACTCAGAGGTTGGTACCTTCCCGGAATACAAAATATTTCCTGACTTATCGACTATGCCAAAAACACTGTTTGTTCCCCCTATATCTAAACCTATTGCAACTTCTTTATCCATAAAATCATAGTTATTTTTGGGTGGGTTAAATTCATATCACGTGCTAAAAAATTCATAAATTTCTTCAAGAGACTTTTCTCTCTCTTCAATAAAACCTAAATGTCCCGAATGTTCTAGGGTAACTAATTTACCTTTTTCGGGCAAATCTATTTGAGAGATCACTTTATCATAGTCAATATAGTTGTCATACTTTCCAGCAATCAACAGAAAAGGTTTATCGGTTTCTTTCAGGATGATATTTCGAGCCGGTCTCTGCATCATCCCGTTCAAATTAGCAATGATCCCATCATCAGGGAACTGTAAAGTATTTTGTTTTATCTTTTTCAGATCATCCGGAAATCGGGAAAGATTAAAATCAGCAAACAATTTCGGAGTATTGGCATCTACAACAGTCTTTTTTTGTCCTTGTTTAACCAATTCAATTTCCTTCTTCCGTTTAGCTTTCACTTGTTCCGTATCAGCAAAAGGATGAGAATGAAACAGGGAAAACCCCTTTAGATACTGAGGGTATTTTTCAAGAAATGCAAGCGTTACGTAACCACCCAGCGAATGACCTATCAATATACATGTTTCTTGTTTTTCAAAATCCAGCACATGTTTTACAACATCAGCCATAAATTCCATAGAATGAATTTCTCCAAAAACATCCGACATACCATGTCCAGGGAGATCGATCCTGATGATACGTGAATATTTTGACAATTCTGTAGCGAAAGAATCCCAGATTTCCTGAGATTCAAGATAACCATGCAATAAAAAAAAAGTCTCTCCTTCGCCCTGAACCTGATATCTTATCTTCTTTCCTTTATAAAGCAAAGTTTCCATAAGCAAAATTTTAGCAAAATTATCCTTACTTACTTTTTGTTAACGAATAAAAAGTATTTTTTCAATATGTGTTTTGCTGCCATCTTCATTTGTCATAAATACCAGATAAACTCCAGTATTCACCTTTGTTCCATTTAAAGTTTTACCGGTCCAGGTTGCCTGGCCTCCTTCTGCAACGGTTTCATAAACAAGGTTACCGTTGATATCAGTAATTTTCACATTAACTCCTTCAACCAAACCTGTAATGTTTATAGTTCCCTCATATCCAGGCCTGACAGGATTCGGAAAGACATAAGCCTCGCTGAAATCCTGTTTTCCTTCAGAAGCATCAGTCCGATATGAGAGAATACCTTTTGAAGTTCCAATAAAAAGTGCGCCGTCTTTTTCATTCATGGCGAGTGTTCTGATATCATCCGACAGCAATGGACTGTTATCTTTAGTGTAATGAGATAACATTTTTTTGCCGTCAGAAGAAAATAGTTTAATTCCAGATCGCGCAGTGGCGATCCACTTCCGGTTCCCCGGATCGGTAAAAATATCATTAACTGTATTATCACGAAGTAAATACTGAGTAATGTTATCTTCCGTTATACGAATCCTGTTTGGCTGAAAAACCTCCGTATCAAAAATGCCGTAAATGTCATTTACAACTGCAACTCCCTCATCAGTTGCAAACCAGATATTTCCCTCATTATCTTCCTCGATGGCAGTAATGATTTCTGCGTACAAATTTTCATTGTGATCTCGTGGAGTAACCACCTGTACTCTATCATCGTCAGTATCCCCGAAAGTCTCATTAAAATCAACCACAAATAAATGAGGCTGATCCTCAAAATATCCCCATACAAACCCATTTTTTGCCCATAATATACGGGGTACGGTTTTTCCTGCAAGCTCATCATATTCCAACACATGCCATTCATTATCAACTGTTTTCATGACAAGTGGGTGTGTTGCTCCATGATTAACCATCAGCAAATTGCCATCCTCATCCATAACTAAAGATGACACTTGTGTTTCCCCATCGCTCTCTGTTAAGGGGGAATTTTCAGAATTATAAACCTCTGATAATTGAAAATCTTCAAATTTCAAAAGTCCACTCCCAGAAGAACTAATATAAAAATCAGATGAACCAGACTTATCGAATGCAATATCCACAAAATTATTGTATTCTTCAAACTTGTAATTATTCCATTCCCCTTCTGTAAAGCTATAAAACATTCCCGCATTATCAAGTTCTTCCTGCTGATTATCCAACTTCCCTGCTGTGGCAAAAATATTTGCTCCGTCTGATTTTATCATAAAAACATCATCCGTTAAAGGACTATTTCTTGATATCCTT
>JAWLEB010000041.1:0-23787 GCA_041686375.1 Bacteroidales bacterium | reverse complement strand
GCTTGCGAGCGCGTTTATTTATTCTTTCTGTAAATATAATTCAAGCAATCTTGAAATAAAAAGCTGGAATGAATATTAAGAAACTGTTTTGATTTCTTTTAGAAATTTTGCTTTACCAAATTTTGAAGATGATATTTTGCAGAGCCCCGTCCTTTAGGGCGGGGATTCAAATGCGCCTCCTGGTCTATGATTTCTAAAAATTTTGTATTTTAAATTTACAAAATTTTTAGGACGGGTCAAATCGAACAGATAATCAGGGTCTACCACAGACCCCGCCCTAAAGGAAGGGGCTATAAATAAAACTAATCTGTTAAAGTAGGACAAAATCAAAACAGTTTCTAATTATTCCGTAATCAGCTTGTAACCTTTGCCATGGATATTTAATATTTGTACAGAAGGATCTTTCTTAAGATATTTCCTCAATTTTGTAATATAAACATCCATACTCCTTGCATTAAAATAGCTATCATCCTCCCATATACTCCGTAAAGCATAATTCCGGTCAAGCATACGATTTTTATGTTCACACAATAATCTAAGTAACTCAGACTCTTTGGTTGTCAATTTCTTTGAATAACTATCAATTTCCAGTAGCTGTTTGTTGGCATCAAAGCTATATCTACCAACCTGGTATATTGCTTCCGTTGACTCACCACTACCATTATTAAGCGTCCGTCTGAGAATAGCCTGTATTCGATACAGGAGTTCTTCCATACTAAAAGGTTTAGTAATATAATCATCTGCCCCAATACTAAAACCTTTAATTACGTCCTCCTTCATGGTCTTAGCTGTTAGAAAAATGAACGGGATCTCGCCATTAATTTCTCTTATTTTCCTGGCCAGGGTAAACCCATCCATCTTTGGCATCATAATATCAATTATACATAGCTCAAAGCTATTTGATTTAAACCCATCAAATGCCGCAACACCATGTGGATATAAATAGGTATGATACCCTTTAGCATTCAGATATTCCTTAAGGAGCGATCCAAGATTTTCGTCATCTTCAGCGAGTAAAATATTAACTGGTTCTGTTTCCATTGTTTTTCTGATTATTTGGTGGAATTAAAATTTCAAACCTTGTTCCTTTTTTATATTCACTTTTAAGACTAATTGTTCCATTATGTTCTTCAACCATTTTTTTAACATAATTCAGTCCCAATCCGAAACCTTTCACATCATGTCTGTTACCTGTAGGAACTCTGTAAAACTGATCAAAAATCTTTTTTTGGTCTTTCTTTTTAATACCAATCCCATTATCCTCAACTGCAAAAAGTAGCTCTCCATTTTTATTTTCGGTTTCCACCCTTATCTCAGGTTTTTCCTGGCTATACTTAACTGCATTGTCAAGCAGGTTAAAAATTACATTTGTGAAATGCACCTCGTCTACTACTACCTCTGGATCCTCGGCATTAAGTTCCTTTTCAATTTTACCCCCCTGATTTTCTACCTGAAGATAAAAACTTTTTACTACATTTTCGATAATATTATGCAGATTTAATTCTTTGGGTTTTATTTTAATTTTTCCCTGATCAAAAAGAGCAGTTTTTAAAACCTTTTCCACCTGAACACTCAGACGATTGGTTTCATCTTCAACAATACCTGCAATATTAGATAGATTTTTTACAGAATCGGGGATGGAGTTATCTTTTAACATCTGGGAAGCAAGAGATATTGTTGAGATTGGTGTTTTTAGCTCATGAGTCATATTGTTCACAAAATCATTTTTAACTTTGGACAACCGTTTTTGCTTAAACATAATATGAGTAGTAAGGGCGAAGCCTATAATAACAATAAATGAGAGAAAAATTGAACTAACAATCATCTTACCCATAGATTTAAAAATATATTTATTCCTATCCTCTAAATACACTTTCAGATAGTTATCTTTCTGTATAACATCATTCGGAAAAAGTCTACTATGATAGGTAACTTCCGAAGCATGTTCTTTATATCCATCTGAAGCAAATAAGAGACTATCCCTGTCTTTCAAAACTGCAAACTCATAGTCCAATTTAATGTCATTTTCTGCAAATTCTTCCTGTAAAATTTCATCTATGACATCTTTGTTGATTCTGTTTTCCAAGCCCACATCTACCTGTACCAGTTTATTGACAATATTTTCTACAAAGACTCTCTTTTCAGATAAATCCGCATTAAGTTTTGGTTCCAATTGGTCTCGCAGGAAGTCCTCTTTTAATTTATCTGAAATTTCAAATACTTGGTTTGACTGAAGTTCCTGACCCTGAGTAGGATTTCCCAAATAATTTATATTTAAGGTATTCTTAAGTGAATCTGGATCATTAATCTTAAGCACTTCTTTATCCTGATTATATTGGGAGAATGAATATTTTGTCTGTTGAACCTTATTATAGTGATAATTGATTACAGTATTATTACCTTTCTGTTTATCCGCGTAAGGATCAACTTCATTAACTATCTGGTAAACCATTTCTTTCTTCTCCAGCTGTTTTACCGTATTATCCAGGGTTTTATTAATTAACTGGTTGAATTGCTGCTCATTAATACGCAAAGCATTTCGTATCCATAATCCCTGAACAACAAACAATCCAAGGAGTGTTACAGATAAAACCGATGTGACCAGCCAGATAGTTTTCTTACTCATAACAATACAAAGTTATATATGAAATCAATTCACTCTAAATACTTTAACATGATTTAACATTTCTTGACCCGAGTTAACTGAATATTAAGGTATTTTTGTTAATTAATAAAGGGTTAGTTTTTTCATAGATTAGAATTAAGGGTTTTAAAAAAGGAACAATCAAAATTGTTCCTTTTTTAATGTTTCCAATCATTTTTTTCCAGATTCTTCACACAATGAATGAGCAATTTTGTAGCACCTTCAATATCATATTTGTGAATCGTTTCAATAACCTGATGGATATGCCTTGTGGGTATAGAGATTGCTCCAGCTATTGAGCCGGATTTTGTCATACGTTGTACCATGGCAGTGTCTGTTCCTCCTTTAGCCAAAAGTTCGGGCTGCCATTTTATATTATTATTGTCTGCTTGTTCCTTAATATATTTTATCATCCGATAATCAGCAATTGCTGTTGAGTCCAGAATTTTAACAGCAACCCCCTCTCCCAATTTTGTAACACTCTCGTGCGGCTGTGATCCGGGCACATCAAAAGCAATTGTAGTATCCAGGGCAAACCCAAAATCAGGTTGTATTTCCTGGGTGGCAACTTGTGCCCCACGTATCCCAACTTCCTCCTGCACCGTGAACACAGCATACAAATCATAAGGCAAATCTGTGTTTTTAAGTTCTTGTAAAGCCTTTATCATAATATACACTGAGATACGATTGTCGAGGGATTTCCCATTTACGCAATCACCCATCTCAATAAGCTCTCTTTCACGGGTTATAGAGTCTCCAATGCTAACATATTTCTCTACCTCCTCCTTTTTCATTCCCAAATCAATAAAATACTCTTCAATTTTTGGCGCTTTCTTTTTCTCCTCATCCGTCATAACGTGAACGGGCTTAGATCCCATCACTCCAGTCAAAACTTTTCTCCCATGTATGAGAACTCTTTGTGCTGTCAATGTCTTAGGATCAAAACCACCCAAAGGAATAAAACGAACAAAACCATTCTCATCAATATGATTAACTATAAACCCGATTTCATCCATATGGGCGGCAATCATAACTTTTTTATCGCCACTGCCCTTTTTAAAACCAACAACATTGCCCATGTTATCAACATTCACATTATAAACTAATGGTGTAATCTGCTGAATAACGAGATTGCGAATATGTTGCTCAAACCCGGGTGCACCGGGTGTTTCACTTATACTTTTTAATAATTCAAATTGAAATGCCATAATTTAACGTTTAAAAGGATAATCTTCTATGTTGAACTGGAGTAATTTTATCCACTTCAAAAGCAGTCATTATAATAGGAATATCCTTTAAAAAACGAACTATTTCTAAGGTGGAAATATTTTCCAAATGTCCTAAAATTTTTAGTAAATAATCAATGTTGGGCATATTTTTAAGGAGAAATCCATATTCGCTTTTGTTGGCAATTAAATGATAACTTACCATGGATAAATTATCTACGTAAACATAATGTAAAAAATGCTGATAATTATCTGTTTTTGGAATTTGTATCCGATGATCTACTGTTCGCTTCAAATTAATCTGAAATTTTTCATTTATTGCCCATGATACTCGATAGTCATTCTGATGAGACGCTATACAAATTAATTTGTAACTTTCCGCTTCGACATGCTTTAAACGATGAATTTTTTTTGCCATAATTATAACCAAAAGAAGAAATAAACACTGCTACTCCACATACACATCGAAAACCTGTTTTGCAGCTTCCTGTTGCGCTTCCTTTTTTGAATATCCAATTCCGCTGCCCAAAATCTTATCAAAAAGACGCACCTTAGATACAAATATAGGTTGATTAATTTTTTTCATATCCTTTTCAATATCTTCAAATACCACTTCCATGCCGTTCTTTTGACCCCATTCAATAATATGACTTTTATAATCAAAAATCAAATTTTCATAAACATTAAAATCCACATAAGGATTAACGATTTTTTTTATGATATATGATTTCGTTTTACAATAGCCACTGTCTAAATAGATTGCACCTATTATAGCTTCAAAAGCATTCCCCTGGATATTAATAGCTGATGAGTCATTTATGGATTCGAATAAAATCTTCTGGAGTCCTATTTTCTGGGCTATTGTGTTTAAATTTTCTCTGCTTACAATTTTTGATCGCATCTTACTCAGAAACCCTTCTCCTTTATTGGGGTAGTGTTCATACAGAAGGTCAGCAATCACTGTGTTAAGAACTGAATCACCCAGATATTCAAGTCTTTCATTATTAGAAAGATAATTATTGTATACTTTTTTAGCAGCAGATTTGTGCGTTAAAGCAAGTTTAAAAAGACCTAATTCCTTAGGTCTGTATTGTAAAACCTGCTTTAATATAAGATAGAATTCTCTTTCTCTTGAAAAGTAATTTCTGATAAAAGGTATTATCTTCAAATTACTTATTAAATTTTTTGATAATAACTGAGGCATTATGCCCTCCAAATCCAAACGTATTGCTAATAGCAACATCCACATTTCTTTCCTGGGCCTCATTAAAAGTAAAATTTATTTCATGGTCTATGTCAGGGTCATCCTCTTTGTGGTTGATGGTTGGCGGAATGACACTCTTATTGATTGCGCAAATTGCAGCAATAAGTTCGACTGCTCCGGCCGCACCAAGTAAGTGCCCCATAATAGACTTTGTTGAACTAATATTAAGTTTATAGGCATGATCACCAAAAACCTCTTTAATACCTTTAACTTCAGCCACATCTCCAACAGGGGTTGCCGTACCATGAACATTGATGTAATCAATATCCTCAGGGTTCATTCCGGCATCATCAAGTGCATTAATCATTACACGTTTAGCCCCTTTTCCTTCAGGATGAGGTGCTGTCAAATGATATGCATCCGCCGACATTCCTCCTCCCACAACCTCGGCATAAATTTTAGCGCCACGTTTCTTAGCATGTTCATACTCTTCTAAGATGAGAGCACCACCACCTTCGCCCATAACAAAACCATCACGGGTTTTATCAAACGGACGGGAAGCAGTTTTATACTCATCATTGTTCCGGGAAATGGCCTGCATAGCATTGAAACCGCCCATTCCCGCTTCATTGATAGAAGCCTCAGAACCACCTGTAACAAAAATATCCGCTTTACCCAGACGAATATAGTTAAGAGCATCAATTATTGCATGTGATGATGAGGCGCAAGCAGACACTGTGCTGAAGTTTGGCCCCGTTAATCCATATTTCATTGAAATATGACCGGCTGCAATATCAGCTATCATTTTCGGGATAAAAAAAGGATTAAATTTTGGAGTACCATCGCCCAAAACATAGTCCCTAACTTCATTCAGGAAAGTATTAATTCCACCAATTCCCGATCCCCAAATGACACCAGCCCTGTTGCGATCGATACTGTCAAGATTAATTCCGGAGTTTTCAATTGCTTCTTTAACAGCCACCATTGCATACTGGGCATATAAATCCAATTTACGAATCTCTTTCCTGTCAAAGTATTCTTTGGGATCGAAGTTTTTTACCTCACAAGCAAATCTTGTTTTAAATTTTGATGTATCGAAATGTGTGATCCAATCCGATCCACTAACACCTTCCATCAAATTTTTACAATACTCTTCAAGATTGTTTCCAATTGGTGTAAGGGTACCCAGGCCTGTAACAACAACACGTTTGAATGCCATAACAAATCAAAATTTAAAACAAGTTTATAATTTTATTGAGCATTTTCTTCAATGTACTTAACTGCTTCTCCAACAGTACCAATGTTTTCAGCTTGATCATCAGGAATAGAAATGTTAAATTCTTTTTCGAATTCCATAATCAATTCCACTGTGTCAAGTGAATCTGCACCTAAATCATTAGTAAAGCTTGCGTCATTGGTTACTTCATTTTCTTCTACGCCTAACTTATCAACGATAATTGCTTTTACTCTTGATGCGATATCTGCCATAGCTTTAAAGTTTTAGTTAATAATTTAATTTTTTTAAACAGTGCAAAGAAATATAATTCCCTTTCATATAACAAAAAAAAAGTACTATTTTTTGAGGCAAATATAATTTTTTTATTATTAATTCAATTTCTCTTAGTCAAATAAATTGATTTCTATAATTTTGTCCACTCTTAAAATCTATATATGAATATGAGAAAGATCGCTGTTTTTGCTTCCGGCTCAGGCAATAATGCTGAAAACATTACCCGTTATTTTAGCGAACACAAATATATAAAAGTTGAATTAATTTTAACAAATAAAAAAGATGCTTATGTTATCAAGCGTTCAGAAAACCTCAAAATTCCGTGTATAATTTTTTCAAAAAATGATCTTTATCACACAGATAAAATAACCAAAATTCTCATGGAACACCAGATTGACCTGGTCGTTTTGGCCGGTTTTCTGCTTCTTATTCCTGAGCATTTAATAAAAGCATTCCCTAACAAAATAATAAATATCCATCCTGCCTTGCTCCCAAAATATGGTGGCAAAGGTATGTATGGAATGAAAGTTCATGAAACCGTAAAAAAACATAATGAAAAAAAGACGGGAATAACAATTCACTATGTTAATGAAAAGTATGATGACGGACAGATTATCAAGCAATATAAATGTAAAATAGATCCTGAAGATACCCCAGAAGACATTGCCAGAAAGGTCCATGAACTTGAATATACATATTACCCCCGTGTTATTGAAGAATTGTTAAATCAAAGCTCTCATCTATAACACGTAAACAAAAGAAGATGAATAGAACGCGGATTCGTCGGTTGCCAGACACGTTAAATGCGGATTTATTTTGTAAACAGTCAAAATAAACAATATAACTGCAATACATTCAAATAATGTAATAATTATAAAAAAGTAATCTTTGAATAACATTAAACAAAAAGAGAGATTATTCTCCAGAGGCACTATTTATTGTATTTATTCTAAAATGAAGACCTATTGAAAAAATAAACGGCTGAGTATCAAAAGCATATTTACCACCCACTGGAAACGAATAACCAAGTTGGCTTACAAGCTTAATATTTTTGATACCAACTCTCCCTGTTACCACAGGTTCAAAGAAGGCATGAAAGCTTTCGTCTGATTCTTCAACTTCCTGTTTATAATCCACTTTAACTAAAGCCATTCTTGCTCCAACATTTCCATCAAAATAGTTGGTTTTCATCCCCACTGAAGGTTGAATAAACATTTTTGAAAAGGTAGCATCAGAAATATTATCATCAAATAACAAATCTTCATTGTATGCTTTAATCTTTCCAGTCCCATACCCTCCATACACTTCAAACCGACCATAATTATTAAAAGTGTCAAAATATCCAACACCAAATTCAAAAATACTATGCTTATGAAAATCATCTGTGGTATCACTTGTTTCATTAAGAAAACTGGAATTAGCCATAATACCTATATTATCAGTCAAAGCATAAGCACCCTGAATTTCTGTACCACTAACAGAAGCAGCTAAATTAGCCTGCACCTCCCCTTTTTCATCAAACATGGGAGTATTGGCCATATTGGGAATATATTCGGGACTACAAGAATACAACAATGTAAATCCAAATACTAACAGAATTAAATATAACTTTTTCATAGCAAGAAACTTAGAAAATTATAGGTAGCAAGATAGGAAATTATGTGATAGAAGTCAAAAAACCGTAAAGATTATTTACCGGAAGTTCAATAACCCTTTTTATGATTCTCTTTCTATACGTCCACGGTTGTATGAAAAATATATTCCTGCAATACTGATCAAAGAGAAAGTAATAAAACCCCATTTCATAGCCTCTAAGAATAAGTCATCTGAAACTGACTCAACTGCCTTGCCTCCAAACAATCCGGCAAAAAAAAGTGTAGCAACTGTCATACTGGTAATTTGTCCCAGTACCCTCATTGTTGCGGCAGAACCTGCTGCGAAACCATACTGGGTTTTACTTACAGAACTCATAATTGTATTCATGTTGGGAGAAGAAAAAAATGCAAACCCTAACCCGACCCATAGCAATAAAACCACAACAATCCAGATTGGAGTTATTTCTGTGAGAAAAGCAAATGCCGTCAGCCCCAGGGTACACATTGCCATTCCAAACGTAGTAAGATAACGTGGCTGTATTCTATCTGATAATCTTCCGGCAACAGGAGACAAAATTGCCATCATTGCTGGTTGCGCAACCAGAACTATTCCTGCATCCCGTGGTGAAAAATTTGCTATTTTTTGCAGAAATAAACTTAACAAAAACACAATGGCAAAGGTAGCACTATAATTTATAAGCGCTGCCAGATTAGAATATGCAAATAATCTATTGCGTGTAAACAACTTTGTATCAATTACCGGCATTTTAGATTTGCTTTCCAGTGTCCAGAATATTAACAAGGCTAGTGCACCACAGCCTATCATCAACCAACCGTAAGTAGACGGAATGTTTGAAGAACCATATACCAAGGCGATAAGACCGGTCATATAGAATACAGTTCCCTTCATATCAATTTTTTTCCCGGAAAGTGAAGGAGGATTGTCTTTACCCAGAAAAGAAAAAGCAATAACGGAAGTAATGATGCCCAAAATAAAGGCCGCAAAAAAGATTGATCTCCATCCGAGATATTGTGTTAGCAACCCGCCAGCAAAAGGTCCCAGAGCAAGTCCGAGATAAACTGCGGATACCGAAATACCCAGAACTCTTCCCCTGTATTTTGGCAAAAATGCAGAAACAAGAATAGCCGGTCCTGTGGTATTCGTAAACGCTGCTCCCACACCTTGTACATATCTGGAAAGAATGAGCCACCAGCCTGAATCAACTAAACCGCAAACCAATGATGAAACCGTAAAAATGACAACACCAATTTTGAAAAACCGCCTGATACCGGTAAAATCGCCCCAACGCCCGACCGGTAACAAAAACATGGCTGTTCCCAAGAGAAAGGCAGTAACAACCCAGGAAAGCATTACAGCATCAAGGCCAAAACTTTTTTCAATAGCAGGTAAAGCAATATTAATCGAAGAAATAAGGAAAGTCCCCATAAAAGAGGTTACTGCAACAATAGCAACAATTGAATTTTGTTTCTTAGTCCACGGCATTAATTATCGTTCATTTGGCAATACATTATATGTTCACAAAGGTAACATAAATCTATACGAAAAAAATGTTTCCAAAAGGAACTTATGCCATAACATTATTCATTAACCCACTTGCCAATCTCAGATGCAACATATTCTTCCATAGTTCCAAAGCCTCCTGGCAATGCAATCACACCGTCAGACATGGCATTCATCTTGGCTTTCCTCTCGTGCATATCATCCACAAAAATTAAATCAGTAAGCCTGCTGTGTGCAATTTCATCCGATTTTAAAAAAGCAGGTAATACACCAATTGCCGCCCCTCCTTCACTCAAAACACCATCGGCCACAGCTCCCATAAGTCCTATCGCTGTACCTCCATAAACCAGGGTTATATTGCTTTTTGGCAATGTTTTTCCAAGCAAAGTATCCTGTTGTTTTATGAAGTCACTTTTACCCGAACTTGAACCGCAAAATACTCTATTAAATAAAAGATTACCCAACAGTTTTCTTATTCAACATATTGCCAGCAATACCAAGGATTGAAGGTGCTGATAATGAAGGGTTAGCAACACTTATTAAAACCCATAATCCACAATTGGTAACAAGTGGAGGTACAGAACACTTTACAAGAGGGATAGATAAAAGTTTACTGCTTAACCCGGGCTTTCTGGCAAACAATAAAGTAGCATGGATTAACCTGAAAGAAAGAAAAAGCAAAAAGTTTCATTGATAGGGAAATGATCAAATAAAAATACGGCTAAAACCTCACATGAAGGAATTTCCTTGAAATGATCATTGGGTTTTATTCACATTTATTACAATGATGATAAATATGTTGTAGGATCTAAAATGTTGTCAGGCTTCTGATGATTATGCCAGTTACCCCCGTTATAATCCCTGAAAATGACAGGTTCTTCTTTGTATAATTCAAAGTGTAACATTCCTTCAACCTCAGCCTCTTTAATTTTCTGTATATACAAAGGGGACTGACTATTTATCTCTTTAAAATTCAAAACCTTGCCAATATGACCAATAACCTCCCCTCCTTTAACCTGATCACCTTTGTTTACAAGCAAATCTCCAAGTTCGCAATATTTTGCAATATACCCCGAGTCATGCTTGATTGCCACAAAATAAGTCATATTCCAATACGACTTAACAGCCGGGGTTGTAAAAACTCCCTCGGCTATTACCTTACCGTTTTCTGTTGCCAGCACTTTGCTGCTTACAGGTGCATAAATATCAACAGCATAATGATGTCTACTGCCTCTGCTTTCAGCAAAAGATCCTGCTCCACTTATTGGTACTTCCTTAGAATAGCTATTCGGAACCGGCCAAAATTTCATGTTCTTATTTTTTGTTGTTACATAAATATGCTAATGCAATACAAAAGGCAAAATTATCAAAAAGTATATTTAGATAAGAAAAGTTTAATGCTATAATTTTTCTTCGTTTAATTTCCTATATACATAAATTGTTTATTTTGCTGATTAATAGACTTTTAGTGTTTTAAAAATTCAACAGTTTTCGTTTATAGCTAAAGTCTCCTTTTTTTATTCCATTCGGTTCCCGCTTTGCGGGACAGGCTATGAGAACGCTGCGCTTAGTTGTCTCCCACACAAAAAAAGAGCAAAAAAAGGTCACCGCTGGAATAAAATTTTGATATCCACGACTAAGAAAATCTACGAAAATCCCTACCACGGATAAAATAAAAATCAGAACTCAAACTGTATTTTATCCCAAAACCCTCCCTGCTTCCTTGATTTATAGCAAAATTTTATTAGGCGGCAAGGTAAGAAGCTAAAGCTATCGACTAGTATATTCAGCTAATCTGAGCGAAGGCCAGGCAAAATCCTGTGTCCGTTCGGATGGGTAAAGCTCGCAGAGGTCTGATTGCTTGGCGTTTTTTGCGTCTTCTTAGCGCACTTCGCGTGAAATCCTTTTATTCACGCAGAGATCGCAATTTTCTTTTTTTTGGGGCAATGTCAAAAAGAAAAAATGAAGACATTAGAAGTAAATGCTGCTACTGAAAAATCTGGTAGATAGAAACATATAGATTTCATAATGCCTGATTGATTAAGCCAATGTATGTAAGTCATAGAAAAAATTGCTTTTGTGAGGCCACTCTATCCGGCCTAGTACTTTATCTCACGGATTAATTCTCCATATTGATCATAATACTCCCATTTGCCATTTCGCTCTCCCTCTTTATACTTTCCCGATATTTTAACATTCCCATTTGGATAATAATATTTCGCCTTGCCCTCTGGTTTTCCATCTTTATAAGGTATTTTCACTTTTAACTGGCCATTTTCAAAAAATTCCCTATAATCCTCAACCAGTTTATCATCTTTAAATTGTGTGTTGATATGTATTGTTTTCCTCTCATTATCATAATAAAAGATGGCATAGTTATTCACTTCCCCCTTCTCATACAGAACAGAATTTTTCAGCCTTCCGGATTCATAATAACATCTCCAGAGATTATCCGGTTCCCCTTCTTTTACTGAACCTTCGTACCATAGTGTACTGTCCGGGTAAAAGATTTCCACATCTCCTGTAGAATCCTCTGCAATCTCCATTGATTGAGGATCTACTTTAAACTCCAGATTTTCAACCATCTCATTATAAGGTTTCGATGTATTAGATTCAAACGCGATCACATCTGAAAGTGCCTGCTTATCCGTATTAAGCTTTATACGTATCTCGCTCTCATAGACTTTGTTCAAAGGCTTAATAGTTATACCAATTGCTTCCATATTCATCAGCAAATCTCTGTATTGGCGCAAAAATTTTTGTGTATAAGCATCAGTATGGTAAAAAACTGTTTCATATAATTCAGGATTACTAAGGAAAAACTGAACATTCCCTTTGTTCTTAAAATTTTTATAAACTTCGCGGAAAGATTTGTCATACTCAAGCGTTTTCTTTTCTGAGGCATGATCCAGCAAAGTGGTCAAATTCTCTACTGAGTTACTAAAGACTACATAATCGTCTATGATTGCAAAATAAGGCCGATCCATTTCCTCAAACAAGTTACCGGCAAAGAGTTTAAAAAAATTCTTTATATCCAGATATTTTATTTTATGCCCACGATAAGACTTTTCACGAATTTTTAACGGGCTCTTATCTGAAACTTTCTGGATAATTATGTCCAGCATTGTCCTGGCTGTGTTAATATTGCTTGCACGTATTGCAAGAAAAAAATCATTCATTCCTGAGACCCCGATTGTTGGCTTCAGTTTTCCCAAAACAATTTCCTTGCCAATCCAGTTAAATACATGCTCCTGAATATCAATATCAAATTTTTTCTCAATCTGATCAAAAGTCTCAATATATTGAGAATACGCCTCATCATCTATGGCAGCAAGTTCTGCTTTGAAGTTCTCATTAAAATTGTTGAACCTGTTAAAATTATAAGCATTATAAGTGGCGATATCTTTAGAAATAATTTCAAATGCATCCGACCTGCCAATGTCTACACCGCAGAAAGCATTCAAATACCCATGAGAATGGGGGACAGCACTTATTCCTCCTGTAAATTGAATAAAATCATCTTCAATCTCAATGTTATAAACTCCATATTGAAGAGGGTTAACCCAAAGTTTGTAGTTCTCCGGATCCAACTCACTGGTTTCTAAAACAGAATTTATTTGGGAAAAATTTATATACAACTGAATATCCCTGTGTTTTCTGTATTCATTATCCAATTTAATAAAAGACTCCTCTTTCACCCACTGATTTTCTTCACCTTCTATCACTTCAGTTACCAATTCCCTCCTGGTGCTCATGAATAAAACATTATCCAGGATACAAATAAAAAATCTTGAATCGTTCTTTGTTATCTCATAGACATCCTCTCCATCAACAGAAAACTTATTTCGGGTTTCAAATCCGGACTCTTTAAGATATTTTCGTTCAAACAAATCATAAGAAAAGCGAAGCTTAGACAGCTCCATCAAATCAAGATAAAAAACCGGCCTGAGACCTTCCTTTTCAATAGGATGAAGCGAAATAAGCAAGGAATGGTCTGATAAAATCTTGTTGATAAATTTATTTTTCCTGATGGTAGAATCCAATGAACTAATTCTTTTTAACGAAGAATCCAAAAACGTTTGCTTACTGGTGATGGTCCATGTGTCAGTTTCACGGAAGTCTTCCCATGTCTCTTTAAAGTCATCCGTATAAAACATGAGGAAGGCACTTTCAGGTACATACTCAAACAAAGGTGCTTTTTCGGGTCTTAAAAAAAGTAAATAAAGTGCAATAGCAAGTGCTAAAGCCAGAATAATAATCAGGAAAGTGCGGAATATTTTTTTTATTGTATGCATAGCTTGATTGTTTAATGAAGAATTTAGACACTCATTAATGAATAATTGCTGTTGCAATTTAGCTAATTTATGGGTTATTTCATTTAAATAAAGTTAGATTATTAATTTCCTACTCTGAGACTTATCGCGGCAAAAGTCAGTATTTTTTTGTGTTTAGAGAAATTCCTGGCCTCCGTTATTGATCTGAAGCCCGTAAACGGGCCGGGGGGGGCAGATATTTCGGATCACCACGATAAATCGTGGTGTTATTCTTATGCTGCCAAACTAACGGCAGTTGCTACACTCCATGAGTACAACACCATGATTCAGCATGGTGTCAGTTAAATAAGCCACATCACCATCCCCCACGCGCCTGGGTTATGCAATGTATTCAAGTAATAGAAAAAAGCCCGCTTTTAGAGGGACTCCCGTATACAGATTGAAAATACTATCAAGATATCTAACCTGCCAGGTGGTTTTTATTTAAAATCGATAAGTTAAGGAAAATATAACCCAGGTAGTCGACAATACTTAATTTATTATTTCGGATTCAGTGCTTTATTTTTCTTTTAGCACGATCTACTTTAAATCAACTGATATAAAATTTAGTAGCATTTTCTTCTCTTTTAAGATGCAAAATGGAAAAGCCGGGAATCATAAGACATTGTTCCCCGGCTAGACTTTCTAAAGTTCATTATAAATCCAGTTCCAGTATTCCTCAGCCCGGTTTATAACATAATCCTTGTCTTCTTTAAGAAGGAAACCTTGTTCAACCAATTGATCTGCAGCTTTTTGCACTTTTTTAAGATAATCTCCTTTAGAATCATATAGCTCCTCAATGGCAGGCCTTGGATCATTGTCCTGATTTCGTCCTTTTGCCGTTTTTGGCAAGGGTATAAAATTGCCTCTGAAATCTACCAGTTCTTCCGGGCTACCTTTAAAATCCTTTCTGCTGCTCCAGGGTGTATAAGTTGCAACAGGTACCTGCCCTTCCACATTCTGTATACCGGCTACTTCATTTCCGAATTCGTCTACCTGGGATACCTGGGAAATATATGTTTCCCCCAGCAAAGGAGGCTGAATGTCTACAATTCCCTCAGACCAACGGGGACCATAATCCGCACGGTAGGCCTTGTGTATATTGCTTGGTTTGGCCAATCCCGGTATTTCGGGCAACCTGTATTTGTCGATTCTGACAAGATTCCCGCTCTCCTTCTTTGGATATTCGCTTTCCGGTGGAGAGGCCTTATCTGTTACCCATTCTGAAAGTCTTACCAATAATGCCCTGTAGTTCACCTTAAAAGCCAGTGGGTTTCCCCGGTAAACGGGTGTTTCTGCCAGCTTTCGTTCCTCCTGAGGTGGAAACCCATCAACAAAATGCTGGCCGCTTCCAATGTGGTATATTCTTTCATTGGGCAAGGGGTTAATATCTTCTTCTCCATCCACACTGGTGTGAATGAGCGATGCAGCCCTGCCCCAATATTCATAGCCTGTATTGATATAAAAAACCTTCGGAATGTGTTTGTCCGTCATAAAATGAGCCATTAATCCATCTGTTCTCCATTGCAGGGAATCAAACTGCATTCTGCTTGTAAAAGGATAGAGATCTGTTGGGTAAAAGAAAGCGGAATAGCGATGAGCATCTCTTGACGGCTGGGCAAAACGGTGATTAAAACTTCCTCTTCCTGCTCCGGCCGTCATAATCATGAGCCCATCATAAGCCTGTCTGAAGTTTTCATCTGTATTAAAGTCCTGGTAAAGAAGATGCCGTAAAAATCTCCCGGTTTGCGATACTCCGGCAGCAATGCCTTTATCAACAGGGAATAAAGCATTTTCATCGTACTTGGCATAAGAAATAATATCTCTTATTGCTGCCATTCCTGTACCAACAACTGGTGGATCATGGGATTGATAAACCAGTTCATATATTTTCCCTTCCTGAAAACCTTTTTCCATATAGATGTACAAAGAATCTTTCACCACCTCACCGTCCTCCTGTCTTGCAAAACGCCATTCAGAACGTGGAACAGTATCCCGCGGAGCTTCCCTCCCATCTCTGACCGTTAACAGATTGTCATCGCTCTGAAAATCATAAACCGGGTATCCAATCTGGTCGCGATGTCCCAGTTTCAGCGTTTTGACCGTTTCGTCCACTACCCAGTCACTACGCACAAGTCCTGTGATGGATGATCCATCAGGATGGTAAGCTTTAGGTGCATCGAATGCCAGGTTGTCCTCTTTTTCAGGTACATCAAACTGCCATCCTACCCAGATTACTGTCATACCTTTTCTCAGGGTAAGGCCATTTCCGAACCATTCTGGGTTATCCGGACTCATCCTGCCACTGGTAGCCCGGTTAAAATAAGAAGGCGTAAATTTTCCGCCCCTGTTGCTCACTTCCACAAGCGCCAATTCAGATGTTTTGCTTTCTCCTGCAGGCTTAAGCACAACAAGATCGGATACGGCTGTAACGAGTCCCTCCTGATTCCTTTCGGCAAGACCAATATCTACAATCCTTTGATTCATTTGATTAGACGGATCCCAGGAGAAATAAACTTTCCCTTTAATCAGTTCCCACGGACCGTACTCGCCGTAAGACTCACCATCCATAACAATTTCACGGGCAGTAACTCTGATGCTGTCTACTTTGGCATATAACTGAATACCAAAGAAGAAGCTCACCAGTAAACACAAGGTAAATAATTTTTTATGTGTCATAATGAATATATTATATTTGTAGATTGTTGACTTTATTTCAATCCTCGTCCTACTGTAAATTGTATATCAAACCCATTGGTACAATTATCAAAAACTAAAACATTCATAATTAAGGATTTAAATCTATGGTGTCTTCGTTTTGTTATTGCTTTCTGAAGCATTTCCGAATAAAAATCCAATAGGCTCAAAACCAGCACTATGAGTTGAAATAATTTTTATCATTGCAAATAGAGGTACAAATAAAACCATTCCGGCTATACCCCAAATCAAACCCCCTACTACTACTGCGAGAATTACGATTAATGGGTTTAGCTTCACTTCCTTTCCTATAATAAGTGGTTCGAGCACGTAACTTTCTGTTAATTGTATAGTAATAATGATAATTGTAAACAGCAGAACATTTTGCATACTATCGAAAAAAACAAAAGAAAACACGATGGGAAGCAAACCGCTTACGAAGGGTCCAAAATAGGGAATTATCGTAATCAAAGAACCGAAAATTGTTAACAACACTGCATAAGGAAGATCAAATATCAGAAAAGTGATGTAATACAGAATTGCCAATATAATCATCACTTGTGCCCTGCCCCATAAATAATGAAATACAACCGTGTTGATTTTAGCAAATACCTCTTTGGAATCTTCCTTTTTTTCTTCACGGATATACATCATTATAAAGTCATAAAGCTTTCCCCTGTATAACAACAGTAAAATTACATAAATCAATACTATTAGGAAATTGAATACAGAATTGACAAAACCACCTATAAACTGTGTAATCTGAGATTCAACTTCATTAAAAAATTGATCTGATCTGTCCTTCCAGATATTGCTCTGTTCTTCAAGCGAAATATTTGCTACGGAAGCAATTTGTTCCTGAATATTATTAATAAACGACTTTAACTCTTCCCTGAAAGAAGATATCTCTGAGACGAAATTATTTAATTGATAAACAAAAAGAAATAATATAGCTCCGGCAATAATAAAAACCACCAGAGTACTAATAATTGAAGAAAATACACGGTTTATCCTTTTTGATTCCAGAAAATCACAAAAGGGAGTCATTAAGGAAGCCAAAAGTATACCAAAAATAAAAGGCTTTAAAAAGGGTGCTCCAACATATAAAATAGCAAGAGTCAATAATGTGAAAAACAGAATCTTATTAATTTTTGTCAGACGATCCATGGTATAGTTATTTTTACCTCAACAAATTTAGATTATTAGTTTCATTTTCTTGCCTGTATTATTCATAAAAAATAAACAAATATATGTAACAATCAGAAAATCAATTTTATGCATAAAACTTTCTGTGAATTATTTTGCTCTTAAATATTCAAGGAAATTTTCATAAGTTAAATTATCTTCATACTACTGATGCATTAAAAAAGTATCATAACTATTTATATTGGAAAAGACCGAATAAAGTATCTTGCAGAAACCTTATTCAAGTTTCTTCAAACCTTGTTAACTTACATCGCAATGGGTCAAGACAGATATTACCCCCTGTCGGGATAGCATCATGTTATGCCCCATTTTCGCGGCATCTTGCCGTTTTATTAGTAGGCCTTCCACTGTATGTCAATGACAGCATCTAAATTAGCAAAATTTCTTGCACTGGATTAAAGACAAAGGTAAATGTATCATTAAAATATTCTGAGTACAAATAATTATTTTTCTTTGTTTTTAACTTTTAAAATTATGGAATGGACAAATTAATGCGTATATTAAACCGATAAGCTGAGTGTTAGGTATCGCAAATGGGGAAAAATTAGATTTGCTGCAAATCTACAGTTAAGGAGGCTTTTTATGAAAACATATTTTCTGGGAATTGATATTGGCTCCGTGGCAACAGGGATTGCCTTAATTGATGAGCATAACCACATTCTTTATACCGATTATAATATTCATAAAGGGCAAATAAGAGGAACCATACTGAGGTTACTCAACGGGGTTGAATTAAGTAATATCAAAACAATCGGCTACACTTCTTCAACACCTCCCATAATCAACGGAGGAAAGTCCATTGACACAAGAGTTTCTTATATCACTGCCGCTAAACATTTTCACCCGAAAATTCAATCTTTATTAATCATTGGTGCGGAGAAATTCGGACTTGCTACCTTTGATGAACATGGAGAATACCGCAACTATAAATCCAATTCGTCCTGTGCTGCGGGCACGGGCAATTTTCTTGATCAGCAATCTGAAAGACTAAACCTTCAGAGCATAGAAGAATTTAGCAAGCTGGCTTATGAAAATCAGGGTGGTTTCCCTAAGATTGCCTCCCGCTGTGCTGTATTTGCAAAAACAGATCTCATCCATGCACAACAGGAAGGATATTCAATTGGTGAAATATGCGACGGCTTGTCTTACGGACTGGCAAAAAATATTGTGGATGCTGTTTTTCAGAATAATATATCAACAAATGTAATAGCAGCCGGTGGAGTGGCTTTAAACAGGGCCGTGATTGATCATATTGAACAACTCACACAACTTGATGTTACGGTGGACGGTTATGCTCATATCTATGGTGCTATAGGAGCAGCCATGAATAGCAGGGAAGATGGTGAAAATATTAAAAAACAACTTGAAAGTGCTGAAGACACACTCCTTCCTGAAAAGCACGAAAAAAAATATGACCATCCCCCATTGCAATTAAAGTTATCTAATTATCCCGACTTTGGGTTGCATGAAAGATACCAGTTTCAGTCAGTTTGGATTCCGGATATACTCCCTGTTGAAGTTGACATCTATCTACCTTCCAAAAATGTGAGTATCGGAGAAGTATCCCTGGGTATTGATATTGGCTCTACCAGCACCAAAGCTGTTCTGCTGGATAAGAAGAATGATGTGATTGCCGGATTTTACACCCGCACCTCTGGCCAGCCATTACGCGCTGTGCAGGTTATTTTTGAAGCCATAAGTGATTTTGCACAAAAGCAGAAAATCGATTTTACTATTTCGGGTTGTGGCACTACGGGCTCAGGAAGAAAGTTTACAGGCAAAATTATCGGAGCGGACATCATGCCTGATGAAATAACTGCTCATGCAAGAGCTGCAAAGGATCTGGATCCGGAGACAGATACCATTATTGAGATCGGCGGGCAGGATTCCAAATTTACAATGATGAAAAACGGCAGGGTTACTTTTTCGGTGATGAATAATATCTGTGCTGCCGGAACAGGGAGTTTTATTGAAGAACAAGCCAAAAAACTTGAATGTCCTTTAGACGAATACGCCGAACGGGTTAGATATGCATGGTCTCCTCTGACCAGCGACCGTTGTACCGTGTTTATGGAACGCGACCTGAATTATTACCTCATGACAGGCTACTCGGCTGTTGAAATTCTGGCAGCGGTTTTACACTCAACCCGTGAGAATTACCTAACCAAAGTTGCGGTGCAAGGGTACATTGGGAAAAAAATCTTTTTCCAGGGTGCCACAGCCAAAAACAAAGCTCTGGTAGCAGCGTTTGAGCAGAAACTGCAAAAGCCTATCATGGTTTCCAGATACTGTCACCTGACCGGAGCACTTGGGGTGGCGCTTGAAATCAACGATAATTCCATTGAGGCTACAAAATTCAGGGGAATCGATCTATATCAAAAATCCATTCCTGTCAGGACTGAAGTATGTGAATTATGCACGAACCATTGTAAACTTAAAGTAGCCGAAATTGACAGGCAAATTGAAGCCTATGGCTTCTTATGCGGAAGGGATTACCATTCAAACAAATATGTAAACAATAAATCCGGTGAGTTCCAATTAATCCCTGAAACAAAAGCATTATTCCAATTTAAACCTGAATCTGAAAACAACAATCTAACCATTGGAATTCCTGCCGGATTGCACCTTTATGATGAAATGCTTTTCTGGCGGAAATTTTTCGATTTTCTTTCCATTAAAACGATTACCAGCGAAAATTATAAAACCCCTGTAAAGGACGGGAAAAAAATATGCGATGCAGAATTTTGTGCTCCAATAGCTGCTATGCATGGCCATGTGGATTATTTAAAAGACAAAGCAGATTATATTCTCCTTCCGGTATATCTCAAAGAACCGGGGGAAATTAAAATAAAGGATCAATATTGTTATTATACGCAATTTATTTCATCAATTATCTCTGTCCAAAAACAATTTGAATTTGAAGACAAACTCCTAAAACCTTTATTGAAAAATACTTATGGAGAGCTTTTTATACGCATCGAATTATTCAAGGAGTTAAAGGCACTCGGATTGAGGAATCTGGATTTTATTAACGTGAGCCGGGCATATAACAAAGCCAAAGAACATGTCAGAACGGTTAAAGAAAAATGGCATGGACTCTATCAGAAGGAAACAAAAGAGATGAGCGATATACATGTGATGTTATTAGGCCGCCCTTACACGGTTTTATCGCCGGTAATGAACAATAATATCCCTGAAGTCATTGAGAAGATGGGTGTAAAGACTTTCTTTATGGATATGATCCCGGATGACGGCGCTAAGAACTCAATAACCGATGAGTTGATTAAAACCGTCAAGTGGAAATTTGCCTCCAAAATACTCCATGCAGCAGAAGTAGCTGCAAAAACCGAAAATTGTTATCCTGTGCTGATCACCTCCTTCAAATGTACGCCGGATTCCTTTGTAATCGAATATTTCAAAGAGATACTCGACGCTTACGAAAAACCCTATCTTATTTTGCAGCTCGATGAACACGATTCAATGGTTGGCTACGAAACGCGAGTTGAATCAGCCATCAGAGCATTCCGAAATCACCATGAAAAACAGATATCCAAAGTACATAAGAAAAATTACGATAATAGCAAAGACAAGAATTCAAAACCATACTGGCAAGAACAAATCGAATCGCTCGTGCAGGAAGCTTCAGGCAATATCAAATCTCATGCTGCAAACTTCAGGTATTTAAGCGATAATAGCCAACAGAATACAACTCCGGAAAACAATCTGTTTCATTCCATTTTCTCCGGAGCAAAAAAATTAAAAGACAAAACATTGTTATTGCCTTCATGGGATGAAACCGTGGGACCGTTACTGGAAGCTGTTATGCTGAACAACGGTATTCAGACCCGAGCTGTCAATAGCACAAATAATTCTATACAGCGAAGTTTGAGCTTTAATACAGGCCAATGTCTGCCACTGAATATTATTGTCCAGAATGCCATCGACTACATTAACGCAAACCAATTGAATCCTGCCGAAACAGCTCTTTGGTTGGTTAAATCACCGCTTTCATGTAACCTCAGCATGTTCCCTTACTACGCAAGAACGTTATTAGACAACCATGGAAGAGGAATGGAACAGGCACAGGTATATTTGGGTGAAGTCATTTTCTATGATATTTCACTCCCCACGGCAGTCAATTCTTATCTTGCTTTTATGTTCGGCGGCTTTGTCCGAAAAATCGGATGTAGTATCCGTCCATATGAAAAAAATAAGGGAGCCACTGACAAAGTGATAGAAAAAGCATTGTCCCTGTTATATGATACATTCCGGTATGGGAAATCAAAAGAGCACGCATTGGAAAAAATCATAACTGAATTTCAGTCCATTGAGACAGAAAAGCACAAACGCTCCAAGGTAGCCATTTTTGGCGATTTATTTGTCAGAGACAACGAAGTCATGAACCAAAATCTGATTAAAACAGTCGAAGAACATGGCGGAGAAGTAATTACCACTCCTTATAGTGAATACATTAAAGCTATTGTAGATCCTTACACGAAAAGGCATTTTAAAGAAGGGCGATACTGGGAATTTGCAAAGATTAAGTTTTTGAAATCACTGATTCCACTGGTTGAAGAAAAATATCATAAGTATTTTCTCCCGTTTAATGGTGAAGCCAACGAGATATCTTCAGAAGAAACAGATGAATGGTTGAATAAATTCGGGCTAAGCATTTTTCACCGGGGAGAATCGCTGGAGAATATTCTGAAAATCCATAAACTGATCAAACAACATCCCGATCTGGATCTATTCATACAAACAAATCCTTCCTATTGCTGTCCTTCATTGGTAACAGAAGCGATGACCTCAAAGATCGAAGAGATAACAGGTGTACCGGTTGTAACTATTGAATATGACGGAACAGCAGGGATAAGGAATGAAGACATTGTGCCCTATTTAAAATACCGGAGGAAAAGATAATATTTTTACAGCGCCATTTATGGTTGTTTCACCGATCCTTCATTTAATCAATCAATCCCTTCAATCATTTTCTTTTTGTAATTATCAATAAGTCCAATATTCCATGTAATCGCCTCATGATGAAAAATCCGGTTTCTCAGTTTTCTAATCCCGTTAAATTTGGAACTCATGGTTTTTCTTTATGAATATTTTTCAGGCATCCGATATGCTGCCAATCTGGTAAGATGATGCTATCTGGATAAAATCATTATTCTCGAACCAATTCTCATCATTGAATTTTCGCATTAATTGATAATCCATGTTATTTCTCAATCCAACCTCTAAAATTGACAGCATCGGATACAATGTCTTTGAAATCTCTATATTAGCCTTATAATGTTCAACTGCTTTATCAAAATCATTGTTATGGTGTCTAAGGTAAGGCTCTACTCTTTCAGAAGAAATAATACGTTCGATTGCTTTTCTATCCATATTTTTGTATATTATATAAACAACGTCCCGGTTATTCCTCTCCCAGTTTTTTGCTGGTAATGAAGCCGGGTTTTTTGTTTCTATGCTACTTCATTATAAATCAAATTTACCACATTTTACACAATACAATCTTGCATCATCTATAATTCTTGTTATATATACCCGAAATGTATCATTCCCACAATTTGGACAAACTTGTTTCTCCTCAGGGTTTTCATCACTTTCAGTTGGTAAATCCCAATCTTCTTTATCTTCTGTAACCATATAAAATGTTTTTGTCAAAAACAAGCAATTTACTTTCAAGTTAATTTGTATGTCGAATATACTATTTTTTTATTTAAACTAATGTGGCTTTCTGTAACTATGGGCGCCCAACGTATAGCTGTCGAGTAGGCAAGGGGAATTTCACCCCGAGCCTCTCACAAAACCGTATCCCGATGGAATAATCGGGACAGGCTGTGACAGTCTCCCGTCATACG